>JAATGP010000061.1 GCA_015654635.1 Alphaproteobacteria bacterium
CCGATCTCGCGCAGCACGGCGATGGAGGCCGAGCGCATGCGCTGGAATTCCTTGTCGGTCAGCGTCAGGGCAGGGGCAACCGTAATGCTATCGCCGGTATGCACGCCCATGGGATCGAGATTCTCGATGGAGCAGACGATGATGGCGTTGTCGGCCTTGTCGCGCACCACCTCCATCTCGAACTCTTTCCAGCCGAGCACGGATTGTTCGATCAGAACTTCATTGACCGGGGAGGCGTCGAGCCCCGATTCCACGATCTCGAAGAATTCCTCACGGTTATAAGCAATACCGCCGCCGGTGCCGCCCATAGTGAAGGAGGGCCGGATAACCGCGGGTAGGCCGACCAGATCCAGCGCCTCCAGGGCATGGGTGAAGGCCTCCGGGGACAACTCCATGATGGGATTGTTCTGTTCGTCGTAGAGGAAGTTGCCGCCAGAATCTTTCTTGTGGCGCAGATAGCCTTTCAAGGTCATGCCGCGCGGCACGTCGAGGCCGATTTTCAGCATGGCTTGGCGGAATTGCTCGCGGTCTTCGGCCTTGTCGATAGCCGCCGCCGAGGCGCCGATCAGCTCCACATTGTATTTTTCGAGAATGCCGCGCTTGCGCAAAGTCAGGGCCGCATTGAGCGCCGTCTGGCCGCCCATGGTGGGCAGCAGGGCAAAGACCTTGCCTTCGGGGACCTTGGGCCGCTCCCGCTTGATGATCATTTCGAGGAAGGTTGCCGTGATCGGCTCGATATAGGTGGCATCCGCCAAACCGGGGTCGGTCATGATGGTGGCGGGGTTGGAATTTACCAGCACCACCCGAAAACCCTCTGCCCGCAAGGCTTTACAGGCCTGGGCGCCGGAATAATCGAATTCGCAAGCCTGGCCGATAACGATAGGTCCCGCGCCGATGATCAGAACGGTATGGATGTCGTCGCGTTTGGGCATGGGATTCGTCTCGTGCGCGCGTCTAGAGGCGCAGCAAAAGCCGCGCCCAATCCGGCGAAAATGCAGGTTAAGGGGACCGTCTAAAGCCAACGCCCCCCCGGCGCAACCCTTTGAGGGCAATATGTTGTGGGTGCCGCTCGCAGTACCCGGCCATTGCCGTTAGAAAGGGCCCATGAGCGCCATTTCCGATCTTGCCCGGGCCTACCACTTCGCTGCCGTCCGCCACCTCAGCCAAAAACGGAAGGGCAAGGCGGGGGAGCCTTATATCAATCATCTGACCGAGGTTGCAGACTTGGTGGCAACGGCCACTGGCGGCTGCGACGTGGACGTTGTGATCGCGGCGGTGCTGCACGACGTTTTGGAGGACACGCCGACAACCTGTGAAGAGCTGGTGGAGGGCTTTGGCGCCCGCGTGGCGGGGATGGTGCTGGAGGTCTCCGATGACAAGGCGCTGCCCAAAGCCGAACGCAAGCGTCTGCAAATCGAACATGCCCCGCATCTCACCCCCGGCGCCAAAATCATTAAGCTTGCGGACAAGACCGCCAATCTGCGCTCGCTCAAGAAAAGCCCGCCCGCCGATTGGGACGCGGCGCGGATCGCCGATTACGTGGTGTGGGCGCTGGCGGTTGCGGAAGGGCTTCGCGGCACCAATCCGGCGCTGGAAGATCTCCTCGCCAAGGCTGCTGCCGCGATGGTTACGCCTTCGGCTTGAGCAGGGCTTCCAGCGGTTGGGCAAACAGGCTGCCTTTATAGGGCGGCAGTTTGAAGGCCCAGGCGCTGGCATGGGTGTTGATGGCGAGCGCCTCTTTGGCCGCAGCTTGATTGCCCGGGTCGGAGCTGGCCATCAGGCGCACCCAGTGATCGGTGCCTTCCGCCGCAATGTCGAGCGTGACGGTGAGCCCATCGAAGCTATGAATCGTCATGTGGGCGGCGTTGGCGAAATCCACGGAGAGCGCTGGTTTGATATCGTCGAAGGCAAAATCGCTGAGCATGGTGGCGGCGCTGTCGCCCGCTCCCGCATAGGAAAGTTCTCGCCCCATGGGTAACGGGGTCACCGTGAAGCTCTCGTCTTTGGGGGTGTCTCTCTTCACCGTATAGGCAGGTCCGCTCGCGGGTTCGACAGTGACTTCGGCCACGCGCGCCCGGTCGATGGCCACCACCGTCTTGTCCATCCAATCGGCGGCATTGGTTTTGATTTCGGCCGGACTTTTCACCAGCCAGCTTTGCCTGTCGCCCGCCTTGCGCACGAAAAGGCCGATAGCATCATCGCCGCGCGGCACTTCCTTGCCCAGAACCACATTGGCCAGGACTTTGCCTTTGTCGCCGCTCAGCGTCACGGCCACGCCGGCACCTTGGGGCGGAGCATCGAGACCGACATAGCGATAGAGCTCGGGGCTGTCGGTCTTGGGCTCGACGGTCTCCAAAGCCGACAAGGCGATCAGCGTCTGTTTCACCATGTCGAACGAGGCCGGGTAATTGCTGCGATCCGTCAACACCCAGCCTTTTGCCGGGATGAAGGCAATATCGAAAGCGCCCTTTTTCGACACGATGCGGATATGGGTGACGTCACCGGCGTTCAACGCTTGGGCGAGACCCGGCAGGAAAACTTTGGCGCTGTATTTTGGTGCCAGCATGGCTTCGCGATGATGCAAGGCGAGGAAGGCGAGCAGCACCGTCGCTGCGGCAGCAACCGCCAGCGCCGCCAGATTGCGGTTACGGCTGGTATAGAAAAATTCGCGCAAACTCATCGCCGTCTCACAGTGGGATGGCGCGGGCACGGCGGCGGCGGCGCAGCCAGGCCAGAACTATCGCGAAAATGGCGACAAACAGCGGCACAACAACGATGTTGAGGAAGGCAAGCAGGCCGCCCAGCGCATCCACGTCCTGACGCAGATCGTGCTGAACCTGGCGCAGCTGGGTGCGGATTTCGGCAAGCTGG
The DNA here is from genome assembly GCA_015654635.1 of Alphaproteobacteria bacterium. Taxonomy (GTDB): domain Bacteria; phylum Pseudomonadota; class Alphaproteobacteria; order Micropepsales; family Micropepsaceae; genus Rhizomicrobium. The sequence goes on from JAATGP010000061.1 coordinate 2,872, forward strand.
CGCCTGAAGGTATCGATGGCGATTTGCTGTTGCGGCGTGATGCCGACCGATTTGCCGCCGGCTTGCCCGGTCTGTAGATTCTTGAGCCGGGCTTCGGTTTCGGCAAGGCGGGCTTTCAGTGCATCTTCCTGCTGCTTGAATTGCCGCTCGGCATCGGCCTGGATTTCTTTGACGCGGATAAAGGGCCGGTCGTTGGTGGCGCGCGTGCGCAGGGAGATGAGGTCGGAGGATCCCGTCAGATTTTCCACCGCATTGATGACGAAGGCGTCGTTGTTGGCGAAGGGGGCCGCAACCTGTTTGCCGAACATGGTTTCAATGTGAACCCAGAAGCGGTCGTCGAAAATATCGCTGTCGGCCATTACGATGACGTTGATGTTTTTGGCCTCTTTGACCGGCGTGCCGGCAACGCCTGTGGGGGCGCCAGCGGGGTAGGCGGTTTTGGCCGGGCCGGTCAGGCGGGCGGCGATAATGTATTCCTGGCCGCTTGGCGCAACCATGCCCGCGATACTATCGGGAGCGGTCATTGTCTGGGTCCGCATCTCCGTCACATCCACAAGCGCTGCTTGATTGGAAGAGCCCACCAGCGAAGCGAATTTGGTGGTGGCGCTCTTCAGCGGGCGCAACGAGCCTGCGCTCGCCAGATTGAGAACTTTCAGATTCGCCGTGACCGGATCGTCATCGGAGAGATTGTCGTCGACGAGATGCAGCCAGATCGGATAGCTGAGCGGCGGCCCTTCGCGCGTCAACTGCACGCGCTGGGCCAACTTCAGATCGGCGATCTCCTTGTTGGTATTAAAAGCGATGCCCCAAGCCTGGAAGAGCCGGGGCAAGGTGGAGAAGGAGGCGGGTGAACCCGGCTCCATGCCGCCGCTCTGGGCGATCTCCGAATTGGGATCGACAAAGACCAGCGCCCGCCCGCCCTTCAGAACGTATTGATCGATAGCATAGGTTTGCGCATCGCTGAGCGTGCCGGGATGGACGATCATCAACACATCCGCATCGGCGGGAATGGCGGTGAAGTCCGGTGCCAGCATCTCGGTTTGATAAGCTTGGGCAAGCTCGGCATAGATCGCGAAGGGCCGCGATTGACCCTGCATCATCGCTTGCGGGCCGCCCATGCCGGTGTCGAGTGGCAGGCCCGACAGGATCGCAATCTTGCTCTTCTTGGGCGCCGATAGCCGGTAAATCAGCGCCGAGATATCGTACTCCAGCAGGCCCTCGCGGTCGGGGCTGAAATAGGGGATGACTTCGCGCCCGTCGATACGATTGTTGCCGGTGAGACCGAAATAGACCGTATCACCCGTTTCGGTCGGCACGCCCGAAATACCCGCGCCTGTGGCTTCGTCCTCAGAGGGCGTGAAGGGCTCGGGATCGACCTCTTCCAAGATGATCTTGCCATGGCTGCGCGCCGCATAAGCATGCAAGAGATCGCGCACATGCCCGGCATAGGTGCGGGTCTGGGCGTATTCGCTGGCCGCTTTCTTGGAGAAGAAGAAGCGTAGCGTTACCGGCTCGCGCAAATTGGTGATGATGTTGCGCGTGCCCTGCGCAAGCGTGAAGCGGCCATTCTCGGTGAGGTCGAGCTTGGCGTTGGTGATGGCGGAATCGATGGCGATGTTGAAGGCCAGGAACAGGGCCACGGCCAGCACGACGGCGGCAATCGCATAATGGCGGCGGGAGAGGGATTTCATCTCAACCGCCCTTCTTCAGATCGACCACGACGATATTCGCGGCCAGGAAAAGCGCAATTAGCGACAGGAAAAAAACAATGTCGCGCAAATCGAGCACGCCCTGGGTGATAGCATTGAAATGCGTCACCACGCTTAGGGAAGCGACCGCATCGGTAAGCGCCATCGGGGCCCAGGCTTGGAAGACATCCAGCACCAGCGGCGCGCCGGAGACGGTGAAAAGAAAACACACCGCCACACTGACCACAAATGCGATCACTTGATTGCTGGTGGAGGCGGAGATGCAGGCGCCGATGGCCAGATAGCCGCCCGCCACCAAAAAGCTTCCGATATAGCTGGCAAAGATGACGCCGTTATCGGGCTCGCCCAGATAATTGACCGTCAGCCAGATGGGGAAGGTCAGTGCTAGGGCGATGCCGGTAAAAGCCCAGGCGGCGAGATATTTTCCCAGCACCGTGGCCCAGAGCGGAATGGGCAGGGTGAGGAGCAGTTCCATGGTGCCCGTGCGGCGCTCGTCGGCCCACAGCCGCATCGAAATCGCCGGCACCAGGAAAAGATAAAGCCAAGGATGATAGGCAAAGAAAACCGAAAGATCGGCGATGCCGTTCTCGTAAAAATGTCCGACATAAAAGGTAAAGGCGCCCATCGTGAGCAGGAAAATCACGATAAAGACATAGGCCAAGGGCGTGGCGAAATAGCTGGCGAATTCCCGCTTGAAAATCGGCAGGACGTATTTGGCGTTGGTGACAACTTTGTTCATGACTGCGTTCATGCCCGGGCCGCCTTGGCGCGGGCGGCGTCGGAAGTGGTGATGGCGCGGAACACTTCATCGAGCCGGCCGGGTTCGGCGTAAAGCTCCTTCAGCGTCCAATTTTCGCGGCTCGCAAGCTGACTGACTTGCTCAATCAGGAGGGAGCCGCTTTTGGGAAAGGCAGTCAGCCGCACGGCGTTACCGATCAGCTTGCGCTCAACCTGGGCAACGCCGCCCAAAGCCTTCAGCTTGGCAACGACGCCCTCGGCGTCGTTTTCTGCGAGGGTAAGGGTCACGGCGTTATGATAGCGCGAGCGGGCGAGAAGTTCGGCAGGGGTGCCGTCGGCCACCACACCGCCGCGGTCGATGATGACGGCGCGGGTGCAGATCGCGTCCACTTCTTCGAGCAAATGGGTCGAGATGATGATGGCTTTTTCCGCCGCCATCGCCTGTATCAATCCGCGTACGGAATGTTTCTGGTTGGGATCGAGCCCATCCGTCGGCTCATCCATGATCAAGACCGGCGGATCGTGCAGGATGGCCTGAGCCAAGCCGACGCGGCGCTTGAAGCCTTTGGAGAGGGTTTCGATCGGCTGTTCCAAGACGGGGCCAAGATCGGTTTTTTCGACCACCGCGGTGACGCGCGCCTTGGCCTCTGCCCCCGAAAAGCCGCGCACCTCGGCGATGAAGGCGAGGAATTGGCGCACCGTCATATCGCCGTAAGCGGGCGCGCCTTCCGGCAGATAGCCGATCAGAGCCTGCGCGGCAGTGGTGTCGGTCTCGATGTCATGGCCGCAAATCGAAGCCCGCCCGGCATCTGGCGTGAGAAAGCCGGTGATCATCTTCATGGTGGTGGATTTGCCAGCACCATTGGGGCCCAGAAAGCCCAGCACTTCGCCTTTGGCGACGCTGAGACTCAAACCTGCAACGGCCGTCACCGGCCCGAAGCGCTTGGTCAGTCCTTCGATCTCAATCATGCAAATTGCGACAATTCCGACGGGCAAAATTCCTTAGAGAAATCACCATTCTCTCGCAACCCTCGAGAGGTTACGAATGTGACATACCCCCTATCTTAGGGCTATCGCGATGGAAATCCGACTATGATTCTCGATGCCAGACTTGTCATGCGCAGCGCTCTGGTTGGCACCCTAGCACAGCTGGCGCTCGCTGCTGTCGGACATTGTTTTCCCTGGATTGCGGGCAATCTGGTGCTGTTTGCGCGGATGATGCTGTCTGCCTCGGCCGGTTATCTGTACGGGTTGATCCTTGGCCAGGGCTACGGGCGTGGCGCGCTGGGCGGGGCCATCGCTGGCGGGCTGTGCGTGGTCCCGGCGCTGGCCGTTTCGGTTTTGCTTGGTGATTCGGATGCCACGGCGGTGACCACGGTAACCCTTATCGGTATTGGCACAGGTGCCGTCGGCGGCTTTTTCGGGCAAATGGGCGCGATTTTGCGTAAGCTTGGTTTGTAAGCCAGCAGCCGCGCTCATTCGTTTAAATTTCGGGAAAGAGGGCCGCGCGGCGGACGCCGCGCTTGCCAAGTTCAGATAGGGAGAGAGGTCGGCTGGCTGGTCACAGGTCACCCCGGACTGGGGGGCTGGGGGGCTTGAAAGTCACGAAAGCAACACCGCTTTCCAACCAACCGACACCCAGTCTTATCTCCCCCCATCAAGGCACGGTTTTGGTCCAAACATGACCATTTGAAGGCGTGATGACAAAGGGGTGCGGCAAGTTGTTCGTCGGGAGTTGGTATGCGGTGCAAACGAAAGGGCCCCGGCGGAAACCGGGGCCCTTTGTCAGATCAACGGTCCGTGATCAGCGGCGATTGCCCATCAGATAGAGCAGAAACTGGAACATGTTGATGAAATCGAGATAGAGCGCCAGCGCGCCCATGATGGCTTTCTTGCCCGAGATGGCATCGCTATCGCCGTCATAATACATCTCTTTGATGCGCTGCGTGTCATAGGCGGTGAGCCCGGCAAAGATGCCGATGCCGGCAATGCTCATGATCCACATCACCATCGGGGAGTGAAAGAACATGTTCACCAAACCGGCGATGATGAGTCCCCACACCCCCATGATGAGGAAGGAGCCGATGGCGGAAAGGTCGGTTTTGGTGGTGTAGCCATAGAGGCTGAGCCCGCCGAAGGCCGCTGCCGTGATGAAGAACACCTGCGCCACCGAGGCCGTGGCATAGATCAGGAAGATCGATGCCATCGAAACGCCGATCAGCCCCGCGAAAACCCAGAACGCCGCCTGGGCACCGCCGAGACTCATGCGATTGAGCCGGAAATTGATGAACAGCACCATGGCGAGCGGGGCGAGAATGAAGACCCAGCGCAAAGGCGAGGTGAACAGCGTGACGCCGAGCTGGGTCAGCCCGATCCCGTGGAAGGTGGCAACGGCTTGAGAGGGGTCTGCCGTCACCGACGCCGAGTAGACGCCATAGGCCGCCAGCCCGGTCACCACCAGCGCCAGGGTCATGTAGTTGTAGACGCGCAGCATGTACTTGCGCAGACCGGCATCGATGGCGCCGGCCACAGCCGTCGGGCTGCGATAGAGTCGATTGGAATCAAAGTCCGCCATGGAAGTCCTTCCTTATCGGCTAGGCGAATGCGCCGGGAGCCGTAACACTCTCCTAATATCGGATTTGGCACGCCGATGTTCAAGGCCGCACGCATCGACCTCTAAGCCCAATCGGGGTAAGTAGTTGCTGGCGCAAAGCTTCCTTACCGGGAATTCATGTTTAGAAAGCTCCTATCCGTTGGCGGTTTTACGCTTTTGTCCCGGCTCACCGGTTTTCTACGTGATGTGCTGATGGCCGCCATTCTCGGCCGCGGCGCGCTGTCGGATGCTTTTCTGGTCGCTTTTCGCTTTCCCAACTGGTTTCGCGCCATTTTCGGCGAGGGCACGATCAATCCCGCCTTTTTGCCGCGTTATGCCGCGCTTCATGCCAAGGGCGAGCATGAGGCGGCCGCCCGTTTCGGCGATGAAGTCTATTCCTGGCAGATTTTGACCCAAGCTGTGCTGCTGGTTGGCGCACTCGCCGCCATGCCCTGGATCGTGCGCTTCACCGCGCCCGGTTTCATCGGCCATCCGGGGCAGGTGGAACTCGCCACCACGCTGTCGCGCATCACCTTTCCTTATCTCATTCTGACAGTGGTGGTGGTGCAGCTCTCGGCCATGCTGAATGCCGTCCAGAAATTCTGGGCGGCGGCGGCGTGGTCCAATTTCCTCAACCTTGCCATGATCGCCACGCTCTTGATGGCCGCGTGGTTCCCTAATGCTGCTTTTGCCGCGGCCTGGGGCGTGACGCTGGGCGGTGTCTTGCAGCTCGTCTTTATGCTGTGGGCGGCGTCGCGCGATGGTGTCTGGCTGCGCCTGCGTCTGCCGCGCTGGACGCCACAGATCAAAGAATTCTTCTGGGCGGTGGGCGCTGTCACCTTCGGCACGGCCTCCATCACCATTCTGCCTTTCGTCGATACCATCATTGCCAGCTTTCTGCCCTCCGGCAGCTTGACGGCGCTCTATTACGGCGACCGCATCAACCAGCTGCCGCTCGGCGTCCTCGGCATTACGCTTGGCACCGTGCTCTTGCCCGAGATGTCGACGCGCCTCGCCCAAGGGGATGTCACCGGCTCCAATGCGGCACAGAATCGGGCCGCGAGTTTGGCGCTGCTACTGACTTTGCCCTTCGTTTTGGTCTTTCTGCTCATCCCCGAGACCATCATGCGGGCGATTTTCGCTCATGGTGCTTTTGACCGGCAGGCAGCCGCCCAAGCTGCGGTGGCGCTGGCGGCTTATGGCGTCGGGCTCCCGGCCATGGTGTTGGTGCGAATCACCGCGGCGAGCTTCTATGCCCGTCACGATACCGGCACACCCGCGCGCGCCACCGTCACCGCGATCACGGCCAATATCGCCATCAAATGCGGGCTGGTGCTGGGGCTGGGCTGGGGTATCGGCGGCATCGCGCTCGGCACCGCCTTGGGTGCCTGGGTCAATGTCGGCATGCTGGTGTGGTTCAGCAAACGGGCCGGGCATCTGACCATTCAGCCGATCTTGCGCCGGGCGCTGCTGCCGATCCTGCTGGCAGCGTTATTGGCCGGGGCCGGGGCGCTGGGCGGCGTGTTGTTGATCGAGCATCCGCTTCTCCCCATCCATTTTCACGGCATGTGGCGCGATATCGCCAGCCTCGGCCTCGCCACGGTTTTGGGCGCCGCAGGTTATGGCGTGGCGGTGCTGGTCTTCCGCCGCCGTCTATCCTTGGGGCGTTGACCATGCGGCTGTTCACGGCCTTGGAGATTCCGGATGCGGTGGCGCAAACGCTTTGGCCAATCCAAGCGGGTGTGCCCGGTGCCCGCTGGCAAAAACGCGAGCAGCTGCACCTGACCTTGCGTTTTATCGGCGAAGTGGATGAGATCGAGGCTGAGGCCATCGACGATGCGTTGGCGGCCATTTCCGTCCCCAGCTTTTCTTTGGCGCTGAAAGCGGTGGGCAGTTTCGGCGGCAAGACCCCACGCGATCTCTGGGCCGGGGTCACGCCCAGCGAATCGCTGAACCATTTGCAGCGCAAAATCGAAAGCGCCCTGCAGCGCATCGGCTTAGAGCCGGATGGGCGAAAATTTGTCCCCCATGTGACGCTGGCACGCCTGAAAGCAGCGGCGGGCGGCCTCGTGGCCGACTACCTGACCGATCAAGCGCTTTATCTGAGCCCCACTTTCCCGGTCAAAAGCTTTTGCCTCTATTCGAGCAAGCTCACCAGCGACGGCAGCATCTATCGCATCGAGCGCGAATACGCGCTCAGGGTGGTTTAAGTCTCCGCCTCGATCCGCTCCATGTCGCCGTCGGAAAGACCGAAATGGTGGCCGATCTCATGCACCAGCACATGGCGTATAACGTCACCCAAGCGCTCCTCATGCTCGGCCCAATAATCCAAGATGGGGCGGCGATAGAGGAAGATCATGGTGGTGTAAGGCGCGCTGCCGGTATCGCTCATGGCCAAGTCTGGCCCTTGAAAGAGGCCAAGGATATCGAACGGGCTCTCCAGATCCATCTCGACCAAGACATCCTCCTCCGGAAAATCCTGGATCACGATGGGTATCTCTCCGCAGAGGTGGCGGAATCTTTCGGGCAAGGCGGCGAAAGCCGTTGCGGCAATGGCTTCAAGATCGTCGAGTGTAGGGGCCAGCATTCCGCTATAGTCGCTTGGCTCGCGCATCATTTCGGCTCCTTCACCGGAAGCATAGCGCGATTGCGTGGAGCAAGCGACCGATGCCCAAACCCGATAGCGCCAGCCGCGATGGCTTCCTCAGCGAGAATCGCGAGTGGCAGCTTCTTACGGATCGTGATGCGATCGCGCGGCGGTTTCAATTCCAGGATTTTCGCGAGGCTTTCGCCTTCATGACCCAGGTGGCGTTGTTGGCGGAGAAACTGGACCACCATCCCGATTGGTCGAATAGCTACAACAAAGTAGACGTCACGCTCTCAACCCATGATGCGGGCGGGGTGACTGCTGTGGATATCGAAATGGCGAAAGCGATGGAGGCCTTCGCCAGTCGACATCCCGATCATAGTGCGAAGTAGATAGCGATCCCTACTGTAAGCCAAAAAACGATGCAGCCTGAAAGTGCGGCTACCGCGCCGTGTTCCATGATCCATGTTTCTAAAGATGCATTCCTGCCCTGAACATCAATGGTCGCCATTGTCGTAGGTCCTTTTATTGCGACTATCGTTTTTTATGCGACGCAACAATGTTTACAGAAGGTTCACACAAATTCCAATCGGTAGTATCCGCAACGGTTATCAAATACTTGTGGTGGCTAGAGCAATTGCACGGCGCCGAAATGGGCAAGTTGGTAGACAAACAAAAGCAAAGGTTGTGGTCACGTCGCATTTCCCGAGATGCGCAAGAGGCAAAGCGCGCAGGCGCCAATTGTATGGGGGCCGTTTCAGCGATGCCGACCAAAGTCTACCGGGCTTGTGCAGGCCAAAACAGGCACCAAAAATCCTTCAATTTGCAGGCAATCATGGGCTAACAGTGTTCGCAAAGCAAAGCGGCCCGCCACAAAGGTGACGGGCCGGAATTTCCTTTGGAATGCTAAATTCAGTGGGTTTTGATCGTAATGCCGGCGCCAAAGAAGCGCGGCTCGCCGGCGATGAAGGTCGGGATGCCCAAATCGTCGCCGGTGTTTCCGGCGTCCTTTATATATTTTTGGTTGAGCAGATTGTTGGCGAAAATCGACGCCGTCCATTGCGCGCCATCCGGTGCGTAACTCAATCGCGCGTTGAAGAGACCATACTGCTTCTGCAGTTCGTCCTGCTTGGTATCGGGCAACAGATGCGAACTTTGCAGGGCTGCGATGTCGTTGTCGTCGTCGAAGTAGATTTTCGACTGCCAGGTATAGGTCGGCAGCAGGGTGAGAGTGCCGCCGCCAATGTTCTGATGCAGCGCCAAACCCGCGGAAAGTTTGTGGTCCGGATTCAAGCGGAACTTGTTTCCTTTATAAATGCTCGTTCCGCCGAAGCGGGCGCGGTTATAGGAATAGGTGCCGAAGAAATCAGCCCAGTCAGTAATGACCCAATCGACGCTGGATTCGATGCCCCAGGCGTTGGCCTTACCGGCGTTGGTCGTGGTCGGCATGTTGTTGACCAGCACCGAAGTCTGGAAGTTGGTATATTGGTAGGTATAGACAGCGACGTCGGCACGCAGCTTGCCATCGAACGCCAGGGTCTTGGCGCCCATTTCGTAGGAATCCACCTCTTCGGCGGCGACCGGTGTAAAGTCCGGTGTGCCAAACGGTGTGGACGGCGAATTGGCGGTCAGCACTTCGGGGCGGCGGCCGCGGGCATAGTTGGCATAGACGCTAAGGTCCTTGTCGAAGGCGTAGCGAGCCGTAAAACGCCAGCTGAGTCCGTCGTCGTTGAAGCTCTTGGCGATCTTGTCGCCGTTGTTGGCGGTTGGTTGATAGAACAGGGCGAAGGCTGGCAGCACGCTTGCCGGAATAGCGGTGAGCGAGCCCGCACCGGCAGTCGCCAAGCCGCCTAGCACGGCATCGCGATAGGGGGCCGCAAGGCCCATGGCGCCGATCAGGCCGCCAAGCACCGAACGGTCGGCTGTGCTCCCGGCATAGGAACTGAGCTTGTCATCATTGGTGTAGCGCGCGCCGCCCTCAAGCTCGAATTTTTCGGTGACCTTGAAGGTTACGTCACCGTAAAGATCGACCGATTTGGTCTTGCCGAAGTTTTCCGCCTGTTCCCAATGGTTCGCTTTCAGGTTCTTGGCGATGCCGAGCGCGGTGGCGGCCGGCATATTATAGACGACGCCAAAGTTCTTGTAATAAAGCCCCTGTGCCAGCCCTTGGATGATGGCAGGGGCATAGCCCTGCACGAAGGTCGCCGAGCTGAAGAAGGAACTGGGCTGGTTCTGCAGCAACGCATCTTGGCCTGCCAGCAGCGAAAGCGACATGCGTTCGTCGAATTGCAGTGGCACGCGCTGGGAGACATTGGAGTAGAAGTAGTCGACGCCGGCAAAGGCGTTGAGGCGTCCGCCGTCATCGTAATTGATGCGGAATTCGTGGCTGAACTGATCGCCGCGCTCGTCTTCGGCCGATTCCAGCAAAGGCTGGGCGAAGCCATCGGGATCGAACACTTCCTCGCTATCGAAGCGGCGATAGGCGGTGACCGAGGTCAGCTTCACGGCGTCGCTGAGACTATAGGAGAGGAGGGCTTTGCCGTCCCACACCTTGCGGTTCAGCCCAAGCTTTTTGTTGTTCTCAAAACCCGCCACCGTGGTGTTGAGCGACATCCCCGAATTGTGATCGAGGTTGCCGATGATGGTGCCGGTATTGGGGTCCATCGGCGCGAAGGTGCCGGATTTGAACGAGGTGCCGGTGGGGCGGTCGAATTCGTAATTGAAGATCACATCGGCCGAGAAGGCCTGTGTCGGCTTCCAGGCGAAGGAAAGGCGTGCCGCTTCGGTATTGACGGAATCGTAATCGGCATCGCCGGAAAGATTGTCGACATACCCTTGGCGGTTCTTGATGCGGGCGGCGAAGCGCACGGCCACATCGTCCGAGAGCTGGATGTTCGCCATGCCCTCGACCATGTTGTAGCCGTAATCGCCGGCCTCGGCGCCCAGCGAGAAATACTCGCCCGACAGATCGGCTTTGTTCTGGATGACATTGACCCCGCCCATCAGCGCGGCGCGGCCGAACAGGGTGGTCTGCGGACCACGGGCGATTTCAACGCGGTCGATGTCGAAGAGTTCGATATAGGTGGCGCGGGTGGTGGAGATCGAAACGTCATCCTCGAACACCGAAACGCGCGGTTCCTGCGTGGCATCGCCCGAATCGAGGGTTAGGCCGCGCAACACCAGGCCCGGGTTGTTGGGCGATTGGTTCTGCACGATGAAGCCGGGCGTGTAGAGCGAGAGCTTGTCGAATTCCTGTACGTCGAGCTTGGCAAGGAAGTCCCCGGAATAGGCGGTCAAGGCCATCGGTACATCGATGGGGTTCTGAGCACGCTTTTGCGCTGTAACCGTGACGGATTCGGTAAACGTGGAGTCCGCAACTGTATCGGCCAATGCGGCCGTCGGCATAATGGCGGCCGCCAGAACGGCAAGCGACACCGTGTGAAAACGGATCGGCATAGGAAACCCCCTCAAAGACTGCTGCGATCATCGCTAGGGGACGCGCGTGTCACTATTGTGAACACCTGACGCACGTAAGCCACAGATGATTGGGATTCCGCAATGTTTTACGTGCTGCGTTTTGCCCTTTCGATCAAATCATTGACCACCGAAGGATCGGCCAGGGTGGAAGTATCGCCCAAATTGGCGGTGTCTCCTTCGGCAATCTTACGCAAGATGCGGCGCATGATTTTGCCGGAGCGCGTCTTGGGCAGGGACGGCGTGAACAGGATCACATCGGGCCTGGCGATCGGCGACAGATGGTCGGCGACGAATTTCTTCAATTCGTCACTCAGCGTCGGTGTTACCGGCTGTCCGGCCTTCAAGGTGACGTAAGCGTAGATCGCCTGGCCTTTGACATCGTGCGGATAGGCCACCACCGCGGCTTCGGCAACTTTGCTGTTCTCGACCAGCGCGGATTCGACTTCGGCGGTGCCCAGGCGATGGCCTGCCACATTGATCACGTCATCGACCCGGCCGGTGATCCAGTAATAGCCGTCGGCGTCCCGACGGGCCCCGTCGCCGGTGAAGTACAGCCCCTTGAACGTGCTGAAATAGGTCTGGACGAACCGGGCGTGGTCGCCGAACACGGTGCGCATCTGCCCCGGCCAGCTATCGGCCAGGCACAGATTGCCTTCGGTCGCGCCGTCGAGCCGG
>JAATGP010000003.1 GCA_015654635.1 Alphaproteobacteria bacterium
ACGTTAAGCTTTTGATTTTACTGGTGCACCCGACAGGATTCGAACCTGTGACCTCTGCCTTCGGAGGGCAGCGCTCTATCCAGCTGAGCTACGGGTGCGGCGCGGCAGGCAGCTATAACCCAGCGCGTCCTGCCCCGCAACGAAGCCGCACGGCCTTTCTCGCGCGGCGCTTTTGCTCCAAAGGGCAAATCCTCCGCCCCCCGCCGCTGATCCGGCAGCACGATTGGCCGAGCCTGCGGCGGCGCTTATTGCAAAATCTGCCGGAAGGCGCCGTCCCAGTCGGGGCTGGGCGGGTTTTCCTGGAAATAGGCGATGCGGGCCAGATGCATATCGTAAAGCTTCTGGCTGGCGCCGGAGAGCTTGCGGCATTGGGCGATCAGCTCGCGCGCCTTGTGCCATTGGCGGTCGCGCAGCGACTGGAAGATGTGATCGTGGAAGGTCGCCAGCGCGCGGAATTTGGGGCTCGCCCGCATCACCGGATTGCCCAGCATGGCATAAAGCTTGACCGGGTCTTCGTGCTGCTCCGGGGCGATATAATCGACTTCCAGAAAGGCAAAGCCGCGCTCGGCCGCTTTGCGTGTGTCTTCGCTCACGATCACTGCGGGGCCATATTGGGCCGAGAGCCGCTGGATGCGCGTCGCCAGCACGGCGCAATCGCCATTGACCGAATAAGCCGTGCGGCCATGCACCTTGAAACCGCCGGCGATGGCCGGTCCGCTCGAAACCCCCACCCCGATTTCCACCGGGTCCAGCGCCACCCCATCGATACGCCGTTCATGGGTGATGATATCGTTGCTCTGGGCGATGGCTTCCATCATGCCCATCGCGGCCTCGCAAGCATGCACCGCATGCTCGGGATCATCGAGGGGGGCATTCCAGAAGGCGGTAAAGCCATCCGCCGTCAGCCGGTCGATGGCGCCGCCGTGATCGAGCGCCTGGCTCATCAAAGGGTCGAGCACGCGCTGAATCAGCCGGGTGAAGGCCGCCGGATCGCCGCGGAAGGACGAAGCGAGATCCGCAAAGCCGCGCACGCCGCAGGCAAGATAGGTTACCGTGCGGGTCTCGCCATCAAGCTTCATCGGCTCGGGCTGGCGGGCGATGAGATTGATCACCCGTTTGGGCAGCACATCGGTAAAAGCGCGCTTCAAGGCCGAGCGCATCCGCCAGATTTCGATGCCGCGCGCCACCGCGCCGGTAACCCAGACCAGCGCCAAAGCAACCACCAGCCCCAGCGCATCGAACAGCACATGCTCGCTGACAAAAATGCGCCAGGCGCCATAGGCCACAGCGGCGCTGACAACCACAACGCCCGCCGCCGCCGCCCGCACGCCCGCCCGCGCAATCAGCAGCGAGCAGCCGATTCCGACCAGCGCCAGACACAGCAACTCGCCTTGTTCGGCGGCTGTGGGGCGGCGTAAGACGGCGCCGAGAAGCAAATTTTCTGCCGCCTCGGCATGAATCTCGGCCACCGGGCGCAGACCGTTCGGGGTCAGGACGCGCTCGCTGGGATCGCCGATATAAACGATGGCACCCGCAAGCGCGTTCGGCGGCAGCGCCTCGGAGAGCAGAGCAGAGGCGGCGATCAGCCGCTGCGGTTTGGGCCCGGCAAAGGCGAGCCAAATCGAGCCATCCGGCGCTGTGGCGAGCGAGCCAGCCTCCGTCTCCACCGCCATCACCCCGGGCGGGCCGCCGAAAAAGCCGCTATTGCCGTCGTCGCTCTTCAGAACCACCTTCTGCTTTTTGTCGCTGCCGCTCTGGATCAGCCGCAGCACTTCGGCGTCCACAGTCGGCACCGCTTTGCCTTGATAGCGCAGCGCCAGCGGCATGCGCCGCACCCTGCCATCGGCATCGATGGCGAGGCTCAAAGCCCCCACCCCGGCACTGGCCGCTTCGATCAGCGGCAGCGAGCCCGCTGCGTTTTGCCCCTCCGGCAGACGCGCCAGCGGACTGCGTGCGCCCTCCAGCGCGATCTCGGTTTTGAGTTGCGGTGGATGGGCGGCTTCGCTCGCGCCAAAAACAAAGCCGGTCACCGCTTTGGTGCCGGACAGCGCCGTCGCCAGCGCCGTATCGGGCGAAGGCAGCGCCTCCACCGTCTGGCGGGCAGCATCAAAGTTTGCGCCTGCTGGAACCAGTCCGGCCAGATTGCGCCCCGCCAGGGGATCGGGCCGCTCGATCCGGCCGACCAGCACCACCACGCTGGCGCCATGGCGCTTCAGCCCATCGACCACACTGGCGAGCGCTGCATGCGGCCAGGGCCAGGCGCCGAAGCGCGCCACGCTCGCCGCATCGAGCTCGAGCACCCGCACCGGATGCCTGGCACTGTCCTGGTAGTAGCGGGGGTCGGCTCTGGAATAAGCGTCGAACTGGATGCCGCGCAGATGTGTCGCCAGCCCGCCCGCATCCGTCCCCAACACGACGAGGGCAAGCAGCAGCGTGACGAGGGGAGGGCCCCACACAGCTAAGGGTCGGTCACGAAAGATCATTAATTCCCCCGGCGCCCGCGCACCGATCCAATTGATTTATCGCGCCTTTTTTTGCAAAGCGGAAGCGAATTTCGCGTGTGAAGATTAATGCGGGCGCAGCCGGGCCAGGAGCGCATCGGCCAAATGGATGAGGGCAAACAGTGCCCCTGCCGCCAGCACCATGGAAGGCCCGGCGGGCGCATCGGCGGCATAGGCCCCCAGCAGTCCCAAAGGCGCCGAAACCGCGCCGATCAGCGTCGCCCACAGGGCCATGCCTTCCGGGGTGCGGGCGAGCGGCCTCGCGGCTGCGGGGGGGATAAGAAGCAAGGCGACGATCAACAGCGCCCCCACCACTTTCAAGCCGAACGCGACCAACAGCGCCGTCAGGACCAAAAAGGCGGTCTGGGCGAGGGGGCTGCCTTTGCCTTCCGCCGCCGCGATGGCGCCGCCCACGGCGTTGCGCAACAAAGGCCGCCACAGCAACGCCATGCCGAGGAGAACGCCGAGGCCCATCGCCGCAATGCCGAAGAGATCGGCCGTGGTCAACGCCAGCACATCGCCGAAGAGATAGCCGAGCAGATCGGCGCGCACCGTTTCCAACAGGGAGAGCACGATAAAGCCAAGCGCCAGACCCATATGACCGATAATACCGACAAAGGTCCCGGCGGGAATGGTGCGATCCGAGGCGCGCGACATTACCAGCGCCGCCACCACCGCCAGCGCTGCCGTGCCGATCACGGCATGCACCCCGATCAGCAGCCCCAGCGCGGCGCCGAGCAAACCCATATGCGCCACCGACTCGCCGACGTAGGCGAGCCTGCGCCAGAGGATGAAACAGCCCACCGGTCCGCATGCGGCCGCCAGCAAACCGGCGCCCAAAGCGGCGCGCCACAAAAACCCGTCCAACAGAAAACTACTCATGATCGTGATCTTGCTGCCCTTGGGCGGCGCTCAGCCCGTGGGTGTGATCGTGGTGATGCGGATACAGCGCCAGAGCGCTGCGGCTGCCGAACAAGGCGATAAAAGCCGGATCCCTCACCACGCTTTTGGCATCGCCTTCGCAGCAAATATGATGGTTGAGACAGATGATGCGGTCGGACTGGCCCATCACCACATGCAGATCATGGCTGACCAAAAGGATGCCGCAGGAAAGCTCGTCGCGCAGTTCGGCGATGAGCTGATAAAGTTGGGCCTCGCCCGCAATATCGACGCCCGCCAAAGGTTCATCCAGCACCAACAGGTCGGGCTTTGCGGCAATGGCACGGGCAAGCAGCACGCGCGCCATCTCACCGCCGGAAAGCGCACTCAGCTGGCGCTCGCCGGTGGCGTCATCGATGCCGACGCGGGCCAGCGCCGCCCGCCCTGCCGCTTTGCCGGCGAAGAGATCGAGGAAGCGGTTGACGGTGATGGGAAGGCTTAAGTCCGGCGCAAATTGCTGCGGCACATAACCGATCTTAAGGCCCTTCTGGCGGGTGACGGTGCCACGGCAACGCAAGAGGCCGAGCAGCACTTTCAAAAGACTCGTCTTGCCCGAGCCATTGGGGCCGATCAGGGTGACGATCTCGCCGCGATGGATGGCGAGCGAAACGTCGTCCAGGATGACGAGCCGCCCGGCGCTAAAGCGCAAATGCTCGGCAGCGATGAGAATCCCCGGCCTGCGCTCAGCGATCTGCGTGTCAGCCATTACGCGGCATCCGGTTTGGCAAACGCCGCCACGCCGAGCAGCAGCACCGACAAAGCCAGACACAAATACGCCAAGCTGTCACCGATGCCGGCATAAAGCGTCTGGCCCGGCCCGCGCTGCACATCTCCGCGCAACGTCACCATGCCGCCTGCCGCGGTTTGTTTGACCGCCAGCACCCGGCCATAGGCATCGCTGACCGTCAGAAGCCCGTTATTGGCCGCGCGCGCCACGGCAAAGCCGTTCTCCACCCCCCGCATGATGGCAAGGCGCGCATGCCAGACCGCATCGCCGCCAAAATCCCACGCCGGCACGGCATAAAGATTGGGTCCCACCATGGCATCGCCGCGCAGCATGTCCGGAAAATCCATGTCCTTGCAAATGGCAAGCCCGGTGCGGTCCGCCAGCATGAAACTCGCCGTCCCTGGTGCAAAGGCCTTTTCCAGGCCCGGCACCAGCCGCCGCTTGCTATAGGATTGCGGTGCCGCGCCATCGGCGAAATAGACCATGGCCTTGTTCTGCCGCTCCGGCCCGCGCGTATCGACGCCAGCCACAACCAAAGCATGGCTGCTATGGGCCAGGGTCTCGAAGGTGGTATCGACGGCGCTTGCCCAGACCGGGCGCACCACCGCGATTTTTTCGGGAAAGACAATCACAGCCGCGTTTTGCTGTGCCAAGCTCCGGCCCGCCGCGGCATAAGCCTTGGCGACGGACAGCGCGCTGGCTTCATCGTCTTTCAGCCCGGCGCCGATAAGTCCGTCGTCGCCTGCCAGCCCGACATGGACCACCGCGCCTTGGGGGGCGCTCGCCAAGCGCCACTGGCCATAGCCGAGATTGAACACCAGTACCGCCACGGCCAAGAGCACGTAGCCGGTCTTGTGCCGTACCAAGCCCATCGCCATAGCCGCCGCGAAAAGACCCATTACCGCGGTGATGATCCAAATACCGAAGACCGAGACGCCTTGAATCATCCAGGGCAATTCGAGTTGGCTGTAAGCGGGAGAGGACGCCGCGCCATTGGGCCCTTGGCTAAGCAGATAATCAAACCCCGTCCACAATGCCGCGAAAGCGATCACGCCCGAGATTGGCGCCAGACGCCGGGCGATGAAACGCGCGCCCATCACGGCGCCCGCAAAGCCCAAAGCCGGTGCCGCCATCGCTATGATGAGCACCGGCAGCGGCAGCACGCCGGCATAGACGGGCAGAAGATTGGCCGCACCGATCAGCATGGCCGCAAAAGCGGTCAGGAAGACGATCCAGTGCTTTCCCGGACGAAAAGCGAACCACAAGACCGGAATGGGAGCGAAAAGCGCCACAGCCCATAAAGACCCTGGCGTGGGGCTCACATTGCCGCCGAGGCCGCAGGAAAAATAGAAGGCGGCGCCGCTGATGGCTGCGCACAGAACCGCCGTGATAAACGTCATGGGTTTTGGATCCAAGGAAGCCGCCGCCATTATGGCAGAAGCGGTGCAGCAATAGCCACTCGCGGTTCGGCGCAGGGCCTTACTTGTTGAGGCGGATGATCACCTGGGCGAGCAAGACGCGGGCGCCTTTGCGTGCCAGATAGCGGTCGGTGACACCTTGCAGACGGTCGGCCAAGGCGCCGACATCGGGCTGGCGCCAAGCGCGAACATTGGTGGCGGCAAACGCCATCAAGCTGCGCACATAAGCATCGCGCAGCCGCGGCATCTCATGCTCGATGCGGTCGCGTAAGGCGGGGTCGGGAATGTCGAGGCCGATACCCACCATCAAAAGCCCCAGCGGGCGGCTGCCCTCCACAATCGAGGCATAAAACGGCTCGATCATCATATAGCTGTCGGACTGAGTAATTCTGTGGACCGCAGGCTTCTTCTTGTCCGTGGCCTCGTCGCTGGCGCTATTTTCCGCGCCGAAGGCTTGGCTGGCCGGCAGATGCAGCGCCGCGAGTGCCAAGAACGGCAGCAGCGAAAAAAGGACGGCTTTGCGCATGAGGTCGACGCTCCTGCCTTGGCATTTAACGTGTCTTGGTAAAGCAGTGGTGAAGAGGCGCGGCTGCCCGCCGGGCCGCAAGGCCTTCGGCAAGGCAAAACCCGCGGTCAAAAGCGGTTCAAACGACGCGTTCGGCCATCGGAGCTTGACAGGGTAAAGCCACCTTCCCTACATACCCGCCCCTGCCCCCTCGCATTCCAGAGCGGGCGGACCCTGATAAGGGGCTGTAGCTCAGTTGGGAGAGCGCCTCGTTCGCAATGAGGAGGCCAGCGGTTCGATTCCGCTCAGCTCCACCAGCCTTCGCCCGTTTCGCGGGCCATGGCTTGGCAAGCCTGTGTTCGCTTTCAAATCGCGAGGCAGGCTGGCGCGCCGTAACGGCTCAGCAGTGAAAGCGGATCGAGCGCGACGCTGGGTTGTCCGCGTGGCGTGTCCTTGACAAGCCAGCAACCACCACCCACATGCCGTCTTGCAGGCCGATAGCGAAACAGGCTAGGTCCGCTGGCCTTCCGGAGCTTCGTTGCCGCCATGTATGTCCCGCAGAATCCTGTTATCTGGCTGCTTCTCACCGTTCTCGACCTCTATTCCTGGATCGTCCTGGCAGCGGTGGTCATGAGTTGGCTCCTCGCCTTTAATGTTGTGAACTATCACAACAATATCGTGCGCGGCCTGGTCCGCTTCCTGGAGGTGATGACCGAGCCGGTGTTCCGCCAGGTGCGCCGTGTCATCCCCCCCATCGGTGGCATCGATCTGTCGCCCATCATCGTCTTCTTCGCCATCATCTTCCTGGAGAAGCTGATCGTTTACGTCTACGCGCGCTTCCTGCCGTATTAAGCCAAAATCCGATGGCTGGCCGTATCAGCATCGGCGGCAATGGGCTCAGCTTTCACGTCCGCTTGACGCCCAAAGGCGGTCGCGATGCGGTGGAGGGTTGGGCCGCTGCCTCCGGCGGCAGCGAGCATTTGAAGGCGCGGGTGCGGGCCGTGCCGGAAGACGGCAAAGCCAACGCGGCCTTGCTGAGCTTGCTCGCCAAGACGCTGGCCATCCCCAAATCCTCCCTGCGGCTTGCCTCCGGCGCCACTTCGCGCTTGAAACGGATCGAAGTTACGGGCCAAAACCTTGCTCCCATCGCCGCCCTTCTGGAGGCCCTATGACGGCATCGATCATCGACGGCAAGCTTCACGCGGCGGCGCTCAAAGCCAAGATTGCGGCCGCCACGGTTCTGCTTAAGGCCGAACACGGCCTCATTCCCGGCCTCGCCACCGTGCTGGTGGGGCAAGACCCGGCCAGCGAAGTCTATGTCCGCAACAAGAACAAGACCGCCGAGGGCTTAGGCTTCAAATCGGTGCATCATCATCTGCCCGCTTCGGCGAGCGAGGCTGAGGTCTTGGCTTTGGTCGCGGCGCTGAACGCGGATGCCACGGTGCATGGCATTCTGGTCCAGCTTCCCCTGCCGCCGCAGATTCGCGAACAAGCGGTGCTGGACGCGCTTAATCCGGCCAAGGATGTCGACGCGCTCACCCCCGCCAACGCCGGGTTGCTGCTGGCGGGCCGGGCCAAACTCGTCTCCTGCACCCCCATGGGGGTAATGATTCTGCTCCGGGAAACTTTGGGCGCCATTGCCGGAATGGAGGCGCTGGTCATCGGCCGTTCGCTGCTGTTCGGCAAACCTGCCGCCCAGCTATTGCTGGCCGCCAATGCCACCGTCACCATGGCCCATTCCAAAACCGCCCATTTGCCCGAGGTCGCCCGCCGCGCCGATATTCTGGTTGCCGCCATCGGCAAAGCGGAATTTGTCCGCGGAGATTGGGTCAAGCCCGGTGCCACGGTGATCGATGTCGGCATCAATCGGGTTCCCGGCGCTGCGGGCAAGACCAAGCTGGTGGGCGATGTTGCTTATGACGAGGCGGCCTTGCGTGCGGCTCACATTACCCCGGTGCCAGGTGGGGTCGGGGCGATGACCATCGTCTGCCTGATGCGCAACACGCTGATTGCCGCTTGTGGCCAGAGGGGACTGCCGCTTCCGGCGCTGTGAGTGTGGGGTAACAGATTTTTTAGAAGCCGCACACATTTTGCGGCAATATGACACCACCCGACACAAATTTGCCCGTTTGCCGCAATAAGACCCGCCGCGGTCTGGTCAATTGCGATACGTTCTTGCCTACCGCAACCCCGGCGAAGACCATAAAACATCTGCTAAGTGGTGCGGATCATTACGTATTGCGCTCTTGGTCGCACCCCGGACTGATAAGGACATGCAAACCGTGTCGCAGACGGCTGAGACAGATTCGCACCGGCTGGCCCGCGCGCCCGGCGCGGCGCGGGCTTTTATATCCGGTCGCCCGCTGCCGGTAGCCCCGGCCTCCGCCATTCGCGGCCGTGTCCGTTTAAGGACCCTGACCAATCTGCGCTGGATGGCCACGTTCGGGCAGACCGTGGCGCTGTTTCTGGTTTATTTCGGCTTCAATTATTCGCTGCCGATTTTGGAATGCCTCGCCTGCGTCGCCATCAGCGCCATTCTCAACATTGCCTTGGTAACGCGCTACCAGCCGAGCCATCGTCTGACCAATCGTGAGGCGACGATTTATCTCGCCATCGACGTTTTGCAGCTGGCCGCGCTGTTGTACCTGACGGGTGGCATCGCCAATCCATTCGCGCTGATGTTCATCGCCCCGGTGGTGATCGCCGCCTCCACACTCAATCTGGGCAACACCATGATCCTGGGCGCCATCGCTTTGGCCTCGGCCTCGCTGATCGCGGTGGCGCACGAGCCTTTGCCGTGGAACGGCACTTTGATCCTGCCGCCGCTTTATCAAGCCGGCATGTGGGCCTCCTTGGTGCTGGGGATCGGCTTTACCTCCGTTTATGCTTGGCGCATCGCCTCGGAAGGCGCGCGCATGTCGGCGGGTCTGGCGGCGACGCAGCTGGCGCTGGCCCGCGAGCAACGGCTTTCCACCATCGGCGCCTTGGCCACGGCGGCCGCCCATGAGCTGGGCACCCCGCTCGGCACCATCGCCGTTGTTGCCCGGGAACTGGAGCGCGCCTTGCCGTCCGGCTCGCCAGAGGCGCAGGACGCCCGTCTCTTGCGCTCTCAGGCCGAGCGTTGCCGCATGATCCTGATGAAACTGGCGCGGCCCGATGAGCCGATGCTGGGTGGCACGGCGCGGCTGCCGATTTGTGCTTTGCTCGACGATCTGGCCGATACCTATCGTGATGAGGAACTCGAGATCGTCATCACCGCCCTGCCCGCCGATCGCGATTCGCCCCAGCCGCAAGTCTGGCGGGCGCCGGAATTGTTGCACGGTCTTGGTAACATTATCGAGAACGCCGCCGATTTTGCCCGTACCCGTGTGCGGATCGAAGCCTCCTGGGATGCCACGCGTTTGAAGGTCTCGGTGGAGGATGACGGCCCCGGTTTTGCTCCCGATATTTTCGAGCGCATCGGCGAGCCTTACATCACCTCGCGTCCCGGCGATCATGCTGTCGGCGATACCGAAATCGGCCCGCCGACGGCAAAACTCGGCAAACATGAAGGCATGGGGCTTGGCTTTTTCATTGCCAAGACGCTGCTCGAACAAACTGGCGGCGACGTCAAAGCCCTCAATCCTCCCGGTGGCGGCGCGCGCGTCAGCGTCTCCTGGCAACGCGGTCAAATCGATAGCGAAAACCCGCCGCCCCGGGGCGAGGAGGATTGACCCCATTTGCAACCGGGCCTATGTGCGAAGCGAGTAAGGAACAAAAAGAATGATGGAAGACAAAACACTTCTGATCGTGGAAGACGACCGTCCTTTGCGCGAACGTCTTGCCCGCGCGATGGAAACCCGCGGCTTCGTCGTCACGATCGCCGAAGGCGTCACCGACGGTAAGGCGCGCGCCAAGGAAACCCCTCCGGCTTATGCCGTGGTGGATCTCAAGTTGGAAGACGGCAATGGCCTCGATGTGGTCGAGACCCTGCATACGGTGCGCCCCGATAGCCGCGTGGTGGTGCTGACTGGTTTTGGCAATATCGCCACCGCCGTCGCCGCCGTGAAATACGGTGCCATCGATTATCTGCCCAAGCCCGCCGATGCGGACGACATCACGGCTGCCCTTCTGGCCGCTCCCGGCTCCAAGCCGAAGCCGCCGGAAAATCCGATGAGCGCCG
The DNA here is from genome assembly GCA_015654635.1 of Alphaproteobacteria bacterium. Taxonomy (GTDB): domain Bacteria; phylum Pseudomonadota; class Alphaproteobacteria; order Micropepsales; family Micropepsaceae; genus Rhizomicrobium. The sequence continues at coordinate 10,253 of JAATGP010000003.1, forward strand.
ACCGCGTGCGGTGGGAGCATATCCAGCGGGTTTATGAGCTGTGCGGCCACAACGTCTCCGAGACGGCACGCCGCCTCAACATGCATCGCCGGACCTTGCAGCGTATCCTGGCCAAGCGGTCCCCCCGCTAAGCCTCTCTTTGGTCGCGCGGCCTGACGGAAAACCGGTTCCCACATTTCCTGGCCGCCGCTCCTTACTCTCCTGTCTAAGCGACCCGCCGTCGAGCTTAACGCTCCGGCGGGATCGCCTTGTCATCCGTCCAATAGCAGTGCGCCGAACCACTTTAGCGTGCTCGTCCCCCTTGAGGGAGGGTCTATCGCTTTTGGCCTAAACCCTGTTTGTCATGGCCCGTTACAACGGGCCATCCAGTTGGGGTTGCTCTGCTCTATAAGCTTTAGATCAAGCATTTTTCTGAAGTTGCCGTATCGCGAGAGCTGGGTGGCCCGCTTTTGCGGGCCATGACAAGAGGGGCGAAGCGTTCAATAGGATAGGGCTGCTCTAAATTCCCGTCGTCACTTCCAGAATTTGGCTCAAGCGCTCCGCTGCCACTCGCGCAAAGCTGAGCGTCACCGCTTTGCGGCGAGAGGGATGCAACGCAGTCCGCGGCGAAGGCCGCACGATGGCGCCGCCATAACGGTCGGCAACGATCAAACCCGTACCCGTCGGTACATATTCGTCGGGAAAATCGGGCGGGATGGCGAAATAGAAAAGCTCGCAGAACTCCAGATACTCCGGCCATTTCTGATCGCCGCGCAAATCGGCCAGCGCAACTTTGATCTCGACGCCGACCATGGTGCCGTCACCGCCCAGCGCCGCCACGTCCAGCCTGCGCCCATTGGCAAGCGTGAATTCCAGGATGGGCGAAAATCCCTCCTGAATCAGCAGCCGGGATACCCCGCGTGCAACATCGCTGGCGTTTTCCATGACGGTATTGGAACAGAGCAGGAACGTGTGGTCAACGGGGTCGGCTAATCCTCGTCGCCCAAGATGCCTTTGGTGGAGGCAACGCCACCCTCCAGCCGTTCGTCGGGCGTGGCCGCTTGGCGCAGCGCTCTGGCGAGACCTTTAAAGCAAGTCTCGACGATGTGATGGCTGTTCTCGCCATACATGTTTTCGACGTGGATGCAGATACCGGCATTCTGCGCGAAGGCCTGGAACCACTCTTTGAAAAGCTCGGTATCCATCTCGCCGATCTTGGGCTTGGGGAAGCTCACCTTCCACACCAGATAAGGCCGGCCCGAGATGTCGATCGCCACCCGCGTGAAAGCTTCGTCCATGGGAATGGCGGCGGCGCCAAAGCGCGTGATGCCCGCGAAATCGCCCAGCGCCTTTTTCACCGCTTGGCCGATGACGATGCCGGTGTCTTCGGTGGTGTGGTGGAAATCGACATGCAGGTCGCCGCTGGCGCGCACTTTCAGGTCGATCATGGAATGGCGGCCGAACGCTTCCAGCATGTGGTCCAGGAAACCGATGCCGGTATCGATGTCGCACTCGCCCGTGCCGTCCAGATCGAGGGAGACGGCGATTTCGGTCTCGCGGGTTTTGCGTTCGACGGTGGCGGTGCGCATCGGCTCTCTTTCAACATTCCCAGGCCCGCCTCCCCTGCGGGGCGAAGCCCCTGGCGGGGGAGGTGGCCGTCGCACCGTCAGGTGCGAAGGCCGGAGGGGGTAATTTTATGGCTGTATAGCAGCGTAACACCGGCAGGTGAATCCTTGGTTCTGCAAGGGATATGCAGATTTTGACATATCCCCCTTTGACCCCCCGCCGATTCCCTGTATGAGGAGCACCCGGAAGCGTCGGCCAGGAAAAGTGCGAAGCGGTTTTCCGTCCGGCCGCGCGACCAAAGTAAAAGCCCAAACCCAAGGAATCCCGAATGGCGCGGTCCGACTATCTGTTCACTTCCGAGAGCGTTTCCGAAGGCCACCCGGACAAGGTGAGCGACCGCATTTCCGACGAAGTGGTGGACCTGTTC
>JAATGP010000071.1 GCA_015654635.1 Alphaproteobacteria bacterium
TCAATCACAATTTCAAAGAGCCCCGAGAAAAACAAAAAACTCTTTCGTTTCAATCGTCTCGCCGGTTTTTCGGTGCGCGAAGCGCGTCGGCAAGGGGCGGGTATATAGGGGCGGGCACGGGACCTGTCAAACCCATTCTGGCATTTATTGACGTTTATGACGGATTGCCGCTGGCAGCCCGCTGGCGAAGCGCAAAGAGCCCCCTCAAGTCCCCGAAAACGTGCTTTTTCCGCAAGGCCGCTTCGCCAAGGGTTTGGACGGATCTGCGCATCCAGCAGAGAGAAATCCGCTCGTGTTCTGCACTGAGGAAAGCAGTCACAGCCTGAGTCTGCGGTTATCCGAACAATCATCGGCCATGTTGTCACCTCGGATTCAGGACTTGGAGATCGCGCCCTTCTCAAGGCGAGAGGAACGTATTTACTTTCCCACCTGTGCCGATGCCATTTCGGCGTAGCGATCGCTGGCGCGGGCTTTCAGGCTTTCGCTTTTGAGCTGGCCGCACGCGGCCATGATGTCCCGGCCTCTGGGCGTGCGCACCGGTGAGGCGTAGCCGGCGCGGTTGACGATCTCGGCAAATTTTTCGATCTGCTCCCACTCGGAACATTCGTACGGGCTGCCGGGCCAAGCGTTGAAAGGGATCAGATTGATCTTGGCAGGAATGCCTTTGATGATTTGCACCAGCTCACGCGCTTCGGCGAGGCTGTAGTTAACGCCCTTCAGCATCACATACTCAAAGGTGATGCGGCGGGCATTGGTGACGCCGGGATAGGTGCGGCAGGCTTCCAACAATTCGGCGATAGGATACTTCTTGTTGATCGGCACCAGCACATCACGGATGCCGTCGCGCACGGCATGAAGTGAAATCGCCAGCGAAGAAGCGATCTCCGCCCCTGCCCGCTGAATCATCGGCACCACGCCCGAAGTCGACAGCGTGACGCGACGCTTGGAAAAGGCCAGCGCATCGCCATCGGCGATGATTGAGACCGCGGCCTTCACATTGTCGAAATTGTACAAGGGCTCGCCCATGCCCATCAGCACCACATTGGTGATGCGGCGGCTTTCACCAGCATTCTTACCCGTATCGCCGGGCCAATCACCGATGCGATCCCGCGCCACCATTACCTGGCCGACGATCTCCGCCGCGGTCAGATTGCGCACCAGCTTTTGCGTGCCGGTATGGCAGAAACGGCAGTTGAGGGTGCAGCCGACCTGGGAGGAGATGCAGAGCGTGCCGCGCTCGGTCTCGGGGATGAAGACAGTTTCAAATTCCTGGCCGCCCGATTTCAGCAGCCATTTGCGGGTGCCATCGGTGGAGACTTGTTCCGTCACGATCTCTGGCAGCGCCAGCGAGAAGTGCTCCTCGGCGTGGGCACGAAAATCCTTGGCAAGATTGGTCATGCCCGCGAAGTCGCGGGTGCCGTGGACGTAGATCCAGTTCCACAGCTGGCGCATGCGCATGGGCGCAGCCTTCTCCGGCACGCCAGAAGCGATCAGGGCGGATTTCAGCTCAGCCGGGATCAGGCCGATCAGGGGTATGGGCGCGGTCGTCATGGCACTCATATTGTCATTCCCGGCCAAGTGGCGCGAGAGCGCTGCGAGGGGAAGGGAACCCAGGTTTTTAGGCTTATTGCGATCTGGAAGACATAGGGACTTTGCCCGGCTTATGCCAGTGTGGATAACACTGGCACCTGGGTCCCCTTCCCTCGCCCGTGACGCGGGCTCGCCGGGATGGCAATCGGGGGCGGGCGTAAAGCTTTACTTCCCGCAAGCGTCGTGGGCGCGGGTCAGGGCAGTGCCAATCCCGGCGAGGGAATAGCTGTCGGTGGTCTTGGTGCCTTTTTTGGCCGTGCCGGTGATGGTCAGGGAGGAGCCGCTGCGCATGGCGCGCACCAGCGCGTCCTCATCGCTGACATCCTTGACCCAGGCCGAACCGGCCGTTGCGTCATTGCGGCTAAAAAATTCGATTTTGCGGTTGCCCACTTGGGCGAAGACCGGCTCGCCTTCCTTGTAGAGATAGCCAGGCACGATCTGCAGTTCGTCCTTCACATTGCGGCCGGGCCAGACGCTGATGATCACATAGATGGGATCGCGCGCGGTCTTCAGGGGAAGCACACTGGTCGGCTTGGACAAGGCGTAGCAGACTTTGCCGTCCGGCGAGTTGGCCTGGTACGCCGTCCACGCTTTGGAGACGCCAAGCAACGTCGGCGTCTCGGCGGGCGACGGCGTTGGGGCGGCAGCGTGAGCAGGCGTGTGAGCCGCTTTGCGCGCGGCAAAGGCAGGCGAAGCAGCGGCAACGATGGAGAGCGCCAGCACGAATCGAGCGGCGAATGCCATGGGAAACCCTCGTCAGATAGCGCGGCGGACAATAAGCGGGGCGTCAGCGCTCGTCCATGCCGCGCTTGCGGAAAAGCGCAAAAGCTTTGGATTCCTGCGTCTATTTTGCGCGTTTATGCGCGTCCCTATTCCCTGAGACCGTAGCCAATGGCGAATAAGCGCCACACAGCGACCGACAGAATCACCAGGAAGGTCAGCGACAGCACCATGCCCAAAGGTTCGGGCGCCTCGTTGAAGCCGATCATGGAGTGACGCAGGCCGTTGATGAAATAAAAGAAAGGGTTTCCCCAAGCGAGCCATTTGAGCCACGGCGGCAACATGCTGACGGTGTTGAAGACGCCGCCGACAAAGCTGAGCGGTGTGATGAAGAAGATGTTGAGCACGGTGAGCTGCTCGAAATTCTTCGCCCACAATCCCACCGCCATACCGAGGAGGCCGAAAATCAAGGACACGATCAGAACCCAGAAGACAAATTCGGGGATCGACACCACCCGCAAGCCGCCAAAGACCGCCGCGATCACCAAAATGCCGAAAGCGGTCGAGAGCGCGCGAAAAACCACAGCTGCCAAGGTGCCGATGATCATCTCGGCATAGGAAAGCGGCGCCACCAGCGCCTCTTCGACATATTTCATGAAGCGCTGAAAATAGACCTGCGAGGTCGCCTGCAAGAAAGCGGCATTGACGATGTTCATCATCAAGATGCCGGGCAGGACGAATTCGAGATATTTATGGCCGCCGATGCTGGCGATACGCGGCCCCACCACATAGCCAAAGATAAAAATGAACATCAGCGCCGAAATCCACGGCGCCAAGAAGGCCTGAATCGGCACCCGTAAGAGACGCTGAATCTCGCGCCGGATGATGGTCCACAATCCGATCCAATTGATGATCATTTTGACGGGCACTTTGGCCGGTACGGAAAGGCTGCTCATCAGGCTGCCCCTGCCGCAACATGGTCGGGCTTGGCGCCGGTGGCACCGAGATAGGCTGCTTCCAGCCCATCCCCGGCCAGGAAGGATTCTTTGGGGCCTTGGCGCACGATCTTGCCCTTGTTGACGATGGCGATGTTGCGGCACAGCCGCTCCACCTCTTCCAGATAATGGGTGGTGAGCAGGATGGTGGTGCCATCCCGATTAAGCTCAGCGAGATAGCGCCAGAGGTCGAGCCGAAGCTCAACATCGACACCCGCCGTGGGTTCGTCCAGGATGAGCAGCTTGGGCTTATTGATCAGGGCGCGGGCGAGAATGACTCGGCGCTTCAAACCACCCGATAAAGCCCGGAACGGCTTCTTCAGATGATCGGTCAGCTCGAACCGCTCCATCAGTTCGGCAATGCGGCGCTTGCGCTCCGGCTTGCGGATGCCGAAATAACCACCGACCCAATCGACGATCTGTACCGGCGTGGCAAAGACGTCGACATTGAATTCCTGGGGGCTGAGGCCCACCAGCCGCCGCGCCTCGCGATAATCCTTTACCGCATCGACACCAAAAATCTCGATAGAACCCGAGGTGATCGTGGCAATGCCGGTGATGCAATGGATGGTGGTGGACTTACCTGCCCCGTTGGGACCGAGAAAGCCGAAGAAATCGCCCTCCTCCACAGTCAAGGATAAGCCATCCACCGCGACAGTGCCGCTGCGGTAGATCTTGCGAAGGTCGGTAACGCGAAGGGCGGGGGTCATGTTGGAGGGTTCCTAACACGGCTTGCATCTGCTTGAAAACTGCAAAACTGCGCCCACCCACGGCGGCTGAAAACACAACGAATGCATGGCGCTCAATTTCCAGGTGCAGGCCGCCATGTTCTGCGACACCGGCGTGCTTAAGCTGGCCGCCGAGCCGCGCTGCTTAAAGTTCTCTTAACGCGATCCCCAGAAACAAACTCGTGTTTGCACATTGTTGTTAATGCAAGTCCCTTATCTTACGACCGCAAACGACTGAGATCAGCGGGCTGATGCAAAGGGACACATGCGCGGGCCTAGCCCAATATGGCGTGGCTGTGGTTCTGACCATCATGGCGCTGGCTCTGTGGGGATTTGGTCACCGTTTTTATGCTGCGCTGCTTCCCGAACTGGCGACCGCGTTGCAGCTATCGCCGCAGAAGACCGACATGGCGCGGGCTGCGGTCGCCATCGGCTATTTCGTCATGGCCCTGCCCACCGCTTTCATCAGCCGCAATTTCGGTTGCAAAGTCGGCGTTCTGTTCGGGCTCGGGATCTTTGCCGTCGGGATGTTCTTATTCCGCCCAGCGGTGACGCAGCATTCCTACTTTCTCATCATTCTGGCCGCCACCGTGATCGGTTCGGGGCTCGCCATCATCCAAATTACAACCGCGCCCCTCATCCTCTTCCTGGGCCCGAAAAAGAGCGCCATACAGCGCATGAACTTCGCTCAGGCCTTCACCCCTGTGGGCTCGCTCTGCGGTCTGTTCCTCAGCCAAAAGATCTTAAGCGACGTGCTGAGCAAGACCGCGAGCGACGTCGGGCATAATCTGATGCTGCCGCTATCGACCGTCGGGATTGGCGCCATTGCCCTGGCCTTCGCGCTGGAACTGGCCCATTTTCCGGCAGGGGCTATTGCCCGCTCGACGCCAAGCGAAAGCACCTGGGCGAGTTTCCTGCCGCCACTGCGTTATGCGCGTTTTCGCTTCGGGCTGGCTGCGCTGCTTTTTTCGCTCGTGGCGCAGGTGATCATGGCGGGCTTTGCGGTACGCTTTTGCCAGCATGCCATGCCCTCATGGACCCCAGCCATTATCTTTGAGTGGTACGTCGCCGGAATTCTTACCTTTACCTTGGGCCGTTTTGCCGGATCAGTACTGATGTTCTGGCTCGATCCGATGGCGCTGCTGGTGTTTTTTTGCGTGGCGAGTGCCCTTTGCAGCGTCGCGGCCATCTTTATGCCCGGCATCTTCGCCGTCTGGGCCATCGTTGCCGCAAGCTTTTTCCTGTCCATTCAACTACCGACCATTTTCGCCCATGCCCTGCGCGACCTGGGCGAGTTGGCGAAATCAGGAGCCGCGATCATGCTGCTGGTGGCTTTCAGCGGCACGGGCTTGATCGGGCTGGTGGCGCTGCTGACCACAACCAAAACGCTACACGCCATTATGGTGCTGCCGGCCGTGTGTTTCGCTGTGACGGCTCTCTTCGCCGCCGCCATGCGACGGGCAGAGCGTGCCGAAGACGCTTGGCGCCCTGCCGGGCCCGCCGCAGCAGATGCCCAAACACCCGTAAAAGCGGTGTAGCGCAGCCACCACCGCCACGCCGCAATAGGCAATTTTTCTTAACCCCTGTGCCTTAATGTCCCCAACGTCAAGAATAGAGATTGACACGGAATGCAAGACGAACACCGAGAAACCGCGGGTGCCTATCGGCTGGCGCTGGCACTCGCGTTTGTAACATTGGCGTTTTGGGCCTTTGGACATTGGATTTATAGCTCTTTGTTACCGGGCTTATCCGGTGCCCTGTCCTTATCGCCCGCTGGCACCGGCATCGCCCGGGCCGCCGTCGTCATCGGCTATTTTCTCATGGCTCTGCCCGCGGCCTTCATCAGCCGGAATTTCGGCTACAAGGTCGGCATCCTGTTCGGACTCGGCACACTTGCCGTCGGGATGTTCCTTTTTCATCCGGCAGTGGAAAACAAGACGGTCGCCTATATTGTTATGGCAGCGGCGGTCATCGGTTCGGGGCTAGCAATTATAGAATTCACGGTGGCGCCGCTGGTGGTGGCGCTTGGTTCCCGAAAAGGCGCCATCCAGCGGATGAATCTCGCGCATTTTTTCTCATCCCTGGGCCTCGTCGTCGGTGCCGTCATCAGTGAGCGCATCCTGCACGAGGCCGCAGGCAAAACCGGCAGCATGCTGGGACAGAGCCTGTTGCTGCCTATGGCGGCTGTCGGCGTTGTTGCCATCGCGCTGGCCTTTTTCCTGGAGATCGCCAATTTTCCCGCGGTGGCCAGCGCCCGCGTCGCACCAAACGATAAAACCTGGGCAAGCTTTCGTCCGCCGCTGCAAGTCCCAGGATTTCGCCTCGGCGTATTGGCCCAATTGCTGGCTCTTCTTGTGCAAGTCACCGTCTCAGGATACGCGCTGCGCTACTGCTTCGCCGTCATGCCCTCCTGGACACCCCAGATTGCCCAAGAGTGGCTGATCTGGGCCATGGCGGCCTTCGTCGCTGGGCGCCTTGTTGGTGCCGTTCTGATGTTCTGGATCGAGCCGTTACTGCTGCTGGGGATCTTCAGCACCTTTGCCATGTTGTGCACGGCGACCTCGCTGTTCGCCTCAGGCTTGCCGGGTGTCTATGGCCTCATTGGAGCCAGCTTCTTTATCGCGATTCAGTTTCCCACCATCTTCGCCCATACCATCCGCGACCTTGGCGATATGGCCAAATCGGCCACTTCCATCGTCATGTTCGTCGCCTTTAGCGGGACCGGCGTGTTGGAGCTGATCGTCTATGCGCTGACCATGCATGCGGTACGGTTGACGATGATCGTGCCTTGCCTGTGCTGTGCCGGCATCGTGGCCTGCGCCATCATCCTGCGCCAGATAGAGCGGACCGCACGCCAATCGGTTGCCGTAAAACGAGTGGTCTAGCGTTTGTCGCGGACCAGCGGCGCGCCCCATTGGTGCTGCGGCGGCGGTTCGCCTGCCGGTCCGCCCGGCATCAGGGGACGCGGCGGATAATTGCCGAGGCTGATCAGCCGGTCATAGAGCACAATGGCACCCGCCATGCCGACATTGATGGAGAACTTCATCGGAATCTTCACGATGTAATCGGCGCGCGCCAGCATGGCGGGAGATAGCGATAGCCGCTCGGCACCGAAGACATAAGCCGCCCGCAGAGGATGATGAAAACGCGGCAGTTCTACCGACTCCTCGGTGATCTCCACCGCCACCACCTTGCAGCCCAAGGGCAGACGAAACTCATCAATCGTGCTGTACTGGTAGTAAGGCAAAGCCTGCTGCGCCCGCGAGGTGTCGGATTGGGCATCGGACATCTTGATCTGGGCGTTGACGCTGAAGAAGAAACTTGCGTCAAAGGCATTGGCAATGCGCGACAGATTGCCGAGATTCATCGGTTTGGAAATGCCGTCGACCCCGACGCCGAAATAACCGCGCATTTCGTATTATTCCTTGTTTTGATCGCCACGCATGCGTAAGCAGCGCGAATCGGAAAATTTCGTCCGATGCAGGTTAGCGCGCCTTGCTGGCGCCGAACATCAGGTGAGTCGCCGCTATGACCAATCCCATCCTTGTCGAAGTCACGCGCGGTGATCTTGTCGAGAGCGTCCATCGCGGCGCCATCGTTATTGTGGATGCTGAGGGGGCGCTGCGCTTTGCCCTCGGCGATGTCGAGAGCCTGACCTACACCCGCTCCTCGCTGAAACCGATTCAGGCACTGCCGCTGCTCGAGAGTGGCGCGGCTGAGGCTTTTCATCTAAGCGACGACGAGGTGGCGCTCGCCTGCGCCTCCCATTCGGGGGAAGCCATTCACACCGGCACGGTTGAAGAATGGCTGGACCGCATCGGCTGCAGCGAGGCCGATTTGGCCTGTGGACCGCAAGCGCCGCGCCATGAACCGACCTTGCGTAACATGCTAGCGAATCAGGAAAAGCCCTCGCGTCTCCACAACAATTGCTCCGGCAAGCATGCCGGATTTCTGACTCTCGCCAAACACCTGGGTGCCCCCATTGCCGGTTATGTTAACATCGCTCATCCGGTGCAGCAGGCGGTGCTGGCAACACTGGTGCGCCTTTCCGGCGTGGCCCATCCGGCCTCCGGCACCGATGGCTGCGCGGCGCCCAATTTCGCCATTCCGCTTTCCGCCTTCGCCCGCGCCCTGGCCCAGATCGCAGGCAAGAAGACACCCGGTGCGGCGCGGATTCTGCGGGCGATGATGAGCTATCCCGAGCTGGTCGGGGGCTCGGGCCGCTTCTGCACCCAGGTGATGCGGGCGGCGAACGGCAACGCCGCAGTGAAGGTGGGCGCCGAAGGAGTCTATGCCGCCATATTGCCTGCCCTTGGTCTGGGCGTGGCGATCAAAATCGACGACGGCGCGATCCGCGGCGCCGAAGTGGCGCTGGCGGTTGTCCTCGAAAAGCTCGGCGTGCTGAATCCCCACGCAGGACTCGCTAGCCATCCTATCGTCAACACGGTGGGCGCGATTGTCGGAGAGGTGCGAGCGGCGCCCGGCCTTGCAACCATCGCGCTCTAGCCGATTGTCACAGCTCTATAGGTATTAATCACTCGGTAAGTTGTACATCCGTACCTCTGGGGAGCAGACACGCAGCGATTTGGGCCCCATGCTGAACTTGAAACGGACGGGCCCTACAGCCCTTATTGCCGATGATGAGGCTACCGTAAGCGGTGTCACCACCATCCTGGAAGACATTGCGGACGGACGCAGCGCCAACAACTTGGCCGATGACCACCCACTGGCGGGCCCCCTCAAGCATCTTGTCGATACCCTATGCCATGCCAAGAGCGACGACATGGATCGCGCCGTGGCGGTCTCGATCCAGACCAGCCGCGCGGTTGTGGAATCGGCGCGGGCCGTGCGCGAACTGCGCCATGTGAACGAAAAGGTCGAAAGCATGGCGGCGGCCTCCGAAGAGTTGCTCGCCTCGGTGCGCGAGATCAATGACACCAGCCTGGAGATTTCCAACCACACCCACCGATCCCAGGAAAACACCCGCGCAGGCGAGCTGGCCGTGCAGGATTCCCGCACCGCGATGCGCGAGATTTCCGGCGTGCTCAACAACACGGTGGAACGTGTCGAGCGGCTGAATGAATTTACCCGGCAAATCGCGGCCATGGCCGATACAATCAAATCCATTGCCTCGCAGACCAACATGCTGTCACTGAATGCGGCGATCGAAGCGGCGCGGGCCGGCGATGTCGGCCGCGGCTTTGCAGTCGTTGCGGGCGAAGTGCGGTTGTTGTCAGCCCAGACCACCGACACCACACGCAACATCGACGCGCTGGTCGAAAACCTGCAAAACGAGATGAACGAAATCACCCGCGCCATGGAACACAGCCGCCGCGTCGTGGACGACGGCGAAGTGGCTGCCGAAAAAGCTTGGCGCGGCATGGAAGACATCAAAGCCCAAACCGCCGAGATGAACGAAAATGTGCGCCAGATCTCCGAGGTTCTCGGCCAGCAAGCCTCGGCAGCACAGGACGTCGCCGATGGCATCACCGACATTGCCCTGCACTCCACCGCCAATGTCGCCGTCATCGAGCATATCGTCGAATGCATCGGCGTGATCGACAACAGCATGGAGGACTGGATCAGCCATCTTGCCGCCTTCGATATTCCCGGCAAGGCGATCAAACTGGGCAAGTCCGAACATGTCGCGTGGAAAAAGCGCCTGACGCGGATGCTGGCGGGCCGCGGAAAGCTTAATCCGGCACAGATGACCGATCACCACCGCTGCGGCTTCGGCCTCTGGTATCAAAGCTGTACCGACGACAAATACCGCAGTCATCCCGCTTTCGACGCCCTCCACCGTCCGCATGCGCTGGTGCATAGCCATGGCAGGCAGGCGGCGGTGCTGTTCAACGCCGGTAACGTGGCGGGCGCCAAGGCGGAAATCGAAATGATGGAGAAGGCATCGGAGGAAATGCTGCGCCACCTGGAAGTATTGGATGGGCTGACGCGATAGGCCTTAAAGACAATCGTCATGGCCAGGCTTGACCCGGCCAACCAGAGTCCATCTGCCTCACGAATGTTCGGCGACTGGATGGCCGGGTCAAGCCCGGCCATGACGATGAGATCAATATGCCGCCAGCGGCTGTTTGTTTTCGCGGGCGAATTTGTCGGCGGCTTGCATGTCCTTGGTGTAGAGCTGAACTTTGGTCACCCAGCAGCTGCCGTTTGCGACCCGGCTGACACCGCCGCCGCCCATCACCACGTGATCACCGCGATCGACGCAGCTTCCCTCCATGCCGAAATGACCGGGCGCGCGGAAGCCCGCACCGAAAGCCCAGTTCAGGTCGCTGCAAATTCCGGCAAGACTGACGAGGTATTTGCGTCCGAAGCGGTCATTGACCACCATGGAATGGTTGTCGCGGGCACCCCAGCCATCGACGTCGCGATGGCGTAAACAGACGTTGGACGAATCCGCCGCGGCGGCCGGCGCTGCCAGCGCGGCTATCATGATCGTTGCCGCAAGGATAATCTTGGTCTTCATGGTTTTATCTCCCTAAGACCCTGGCGATGAGAACAAATTGTGGATGAACGGTGAATGAACCGTTCCGGCCTGTGCCATACTTTACGACGAATCCAGCGAGGACACCGATGGCCCACCCTGCCCTGCATACCGCCCACTGCGCCGTTTGCGGCTTAGACAAACCGGCGGGCGAGACCATGCCCGGCATTCTTGTCCGCCCCGCCATCGATATGTTGATCCGCAAGCAGCATCCCGCGTGGACCAGCAACGACACCATCTGCCAGACCTGTCACAACCATTTCCGCACGCAGTATGTGATGGACCAAGTGGCGAAGGACCGCGGCGAGCTTAGCGCGCTCGAAACCGAGGTGGTCGAGAGCATCAAGCAAAATCAGATCGTCGCCGACAATTTGAATCATGAATTCGAAGCCCATCAAACCATGGGCGCCAAGGTCGCCGACAAGGTGGCCTCGTTCGGCGGCAGCTGGACCTTTATTTTCATCTTTTTCGGGGTGATGGCTTTGTGGATCGCGATCAACTCCGTGTCGATGCTGTGGAAGCCTTTCGATCCGGCGCCCTTCATTCTTTTCAACCTGATTCTCTCCATGCTGGCCGCCATTCAGGCCCCCATCATCATGATGAGCCAGAACCGCCAGGAGACCCGCGACCGCATGCGGGCGGAGAACGATTATCAGGTAAATCTGAAGGCGGAGATCGAAATTCGGGTCTTAAGCGAGAAAATGGACCAGCTTCTGCACCATCAGTGGCAGCGCCTCCTTGAAATTCAGCACATGCAGACCGAAATGATTGAAGACCTTGCCAACCGGACCAAGGCAAAATAGCGGGAGGTTTCATGTCCATTCTAGGCTGGCTGTTCTTCGGCCTCATTAGCGGCTTCGTCGCCTCCAAGGTGGTCAACGCCCATGGCCAAGGCTGCTTCCTCAACATCGCGCTGGGGATTGTCGGCGCGGTGGTGGGTGGCGCGCTGTTCGGCTTTTTGGGCGAGCCGGTCTATTACCACTTCAGCTTCAAATCGATGCTGGTCGCCATTCTCGGCGCCATCGTGGTGCTGGTGGTATGGAATGGATTGACCGGGCGAAGGACCTTCCGCTGAGGGCCGAGCCATGCCGAGGCTGATGCCGGTTGCCATTGCCATGATGATCGGTTTGGGCGGGGCTCGGGCCGAGCCGATCACACTCAGCGGCAGCATTGGCGCCAAACCCGTCTTCTTCGAGATGAGCCGCAACGGCGATACCGTCTCGGGCTGGTATTTCTATCTGAAGGCCGGAAAGCAGATACGGCTTGACGGCAAGCTCGACCATCGCGGCTTCTTCGATATCCAGGAATATAGCGCCAGCACCAATACCCGCACCGGCGCGCTGGCGGGCCGCATCAAAGAGGGCCATTGGGCTGGGAGATGGACGCCCACCACCGGACAAGGCCCGCGGGCGCTGAGCCTCGATCCGCTCAAGGACAGCCTGAAAGCGGCCGACGGACATTTTCACTGCACGGCACGCCGCCAGGACGTTGGCTTCGGCACTGCGATGAGCCACAGCTTGGACCTGACCCTCGCCAAAGGCCGCGTGACGGGTTTGACACTGAGCCGCAGCGTGCGCTCCGGCGACGAGGCGCCGCAACGCTGCGCCCTTGCCGCCCGCGATCTCAAACAAATATCCGACCGCGCAGGCATCGCGATGCGGGCGCGACGCGAGGGCGGCCACTGCACCCTGACGATACTCGGCGCCGGCGACTATCTGGTACTGCACCCCGGCCAGCCCGGCGATGATTGCCGCGGCACCGAAGGTGCCCGTTTCTGCACCAAAGATGCCTTCTGGACTCCTCTCGTCCTCAACCGCAAAACCGGCCGCTGCGTGAGCGTAGAGTAGAAATTTTTCACACGGCGGCGCGGCTACTCCGTCTTTCCCGGCAGATCGTCTTTTTGCGGCGCGTAGGGAACGATTTTGGTGATGCGGCAGGATTGACGATCGCCGATCAGGTTGGCGACGATGGTGTCGCCTTGGCCGATGCATTGAAATTCCGCGGAGAGGCCGAAGGCTGTGGCAGGCTCCAAATGCCGGCAGCTCGTTACCAGTCGCAGCGGCGGCTTTTTCCGCCCCATCGTGCTTTCGACATAGACGTCATGATCGTTGAGCGAGCGGGCGAGATAGCTGTGGCTCGGATCGATGCAGGTGGTTTTGGTGTCGGCCGCCTCAGCCGCCACCGCGAACCCTGCAAGCGCGAGAACAAGAGCTGTTTTCATGGAGGTCTCCCTGACGGAAGCGCGATGCTGAACCGGGGCTGAACACCGCGCTTGCCTTCGGGTTCAGGCCCGTGTGCTATACCATGGACCGCAACAGGCCAGCAGAAGGCACCTCCATGTTGAAATCCGCAAGCGCCGCCCTCATCACGGCTGCTTTGACCCTGCCCGCCATGGCCGCGCCCGTCACCGATTGGAAAGAGGTCAGCAAGGTCGTGGACAGCATTTCGACAGCCGCAGGCGTAAACCTGACCAAACGGATGACAAGCTGCAAGATGATCATCCACAAGGATACCTCGTGGATGGAGACCCGCGCCGCCGCCCGGCCCGATTACGGCGCCAAGCCCGGCGATACGGTTCTGAAGCTGGTTTTCGATGTGCCGCCCGTACCCAAACAGCCGGGCCCGACCAAGCCCAATCCGCCGCAGCTCAATGTTTCCGGTATCTGGGTGATCTCGAAGGGCAAAGCCACACCGGTTTCGGCCTGGGCCAATGCCCTGCAAAATCGCCCGGTGCCGCTCGGCTATGACGACAGCAACAACTGCTGAGCCCGGCGCCGGGCCCTCGCAAAATAGATAAGCGCCGTTATGGCTGCCCCGATCCCGGCGGCTGCCCCGACGCCGAGCGCCCAGCGCGGCCCCAGCATGTCAGCCACCCAGCCCACCAAGGGCGCACCGAGCGGTGTGCCACCCAAGATCACGGCAAGATAAATCGCCAGCACGCGACCGCGAATTTCCGGCGCCGTGGAAAGCTGCACCAGACCATTGGCCGAGGTGGTGAAGGTCTGAGCCGAGACCCCGATCAGGATCAACGCCGCGCCGAACAACAGATAACTGGGCGCAAGAGCAGCCAAGATGCAGGCAAAGCCAAAAACCGACGAACCGACCAACAAGTGCCGCATGGTGGATTTGACCCGCGAGGCCGCCAGCAAAGCGCCAATCACCGATCCAATCGCCATGATTGACACCGAGAGGCCATATTGACCGGCCCCGGCATGAAACTCCCGCACCGACATGGTTGAAATGAAGATCGGAAAGTTTAGTCCAAAGGTGCAGATGAGAAAGCTCATCACCAGAACCGCCACGAGATCGGCGCGCGATAAGATATAGCGAAAGCCCTCGGCGAGACCGCCGTTGCCGCGCGAGCGTTTTTTGCCCACCGCAATCTGCTGTCTGCGCAACGACAAGAGAGCGCCAATCACAGCCGCAAACGACAGCGCATTGACGATGAAAACCCAGCCGGTACCGGCCAGCGCAATCATACCGCCCGCTACCGCCGGCCCGATCATGCGCGCGGCATTGAAGGAGGTCGAATTCAGACCCACCGCATTGGAGATATCGGCCTCGCCCACCAAATCGGAAACGAAGGTTTGGCGCGCGGGCAGATCGAGCGCGGCGACACAGCCAAAGAGAAATGCCAGCACATACACGTGCCAGAGCTGAACGACGCCGGTGACCACCAGGAGACCTTGCACCAAGGCGATCAAGCCGAGCCCGCCTTGTGTGGCGAAGAGAAAACGGCGACGCTCGAAACGGTCGGCGGCCCAGCCGCTCCAGGGCAGCAGCAACAATTGCGGTACGAATTGCAGCGACATCACGATGCCGACAGCGCGGGCGTTGTTGTGCGTCAGCTCGGTCAGCACCAGCCAATCCTGAGCAATACGCTGCATCCATGTGCCGATATTCGACACGAAGGCGCCAGCCGCCCAGATCCGGTAATTGGCGTTCGCGAGCGAACGAAATGTCCCCTTTAGCCCCCGAAGTGCGGTGGAACTCATGCGCGCTCGAGGACCTTTACAATGTCGGCGGTGGTGCCGGTTTCGCCGACACGGGGGAAGATGCGGGTGAGGCTGTTGGCGTGGGCTTCGGCACTCATGTCAGTCATAGCGTCGATCGCGAAAGCCACGTTGAAGCCCGCTTCCACGGCCTGGCGCGCGGTGCTTTCGACGCCGATGGAGGTGGCAACGCCCGTCAGCACGATTTGGGTGATGCCCTGGGCCTTGAGCCAGTCTTCGAGCCCGGTGGCAGTGAAGGCGCCCCACGTCTTCTTGGTGATGCAATGATCCGTAGGCTGTTTATTCAGTTCGGGCACAAGCTCGGCCCAGCCCGGCGGCAAAACCGGCATGGCGCGCATCTGTTCGGAGCGCCGCGGCGATCCGGGGACGACATTGACCAACACCACCGGCAAGCCGTGGCGGCGGAACGCCTCCGCCAGATGCGCGGCTTTGGCCACCACAGCCTCCACCGGATGGGCAGCGGGAAAGGCCACGATGCCTTGCTGCAGATCGATAACGACGAGAGCGGTTTTGGGATCAAGCGTGGTCACGGTCATGGATTTGTCCTTTACGCGTCACTGGGGTCGATAAGGCGGCGCAAATGCGCCAACGCCTGCAGCAGCTCTTTCTGGTGGGCCATCGAAAGCTTCTCTTTGATCTTGCGGGCCAGCCAATCCTCGCGTGCCGCGCGACGGGTGCGCACGAGTTCGCGCGCCATGGGGGTTAGCGCCAACAATGTGCGGCGGCCATCTTGCGGATCGGGGCTGCCCGCGACCAAGCCCGCGCTTTGCAGTGCCGCGATGGTTTCGCCCATCGATTGCGGCCGCATGCTTTCGGCGCGGGCAAGCTCGCTGACGGTAACAGGCCCGCCGCGCTCAAGCTGGCCCAGAGCACCGAGTTGACCCCAGGTGAGATCTTGCGGCGGAGTCTCTTCGCGTACGCGGCGCTTCATCAGCGCCAGCACCTCGCGCAGTTCGCCAGCCAAGGCCATAGCAGTGTCGTCGGGCTTACCCATGACGAGGGTCTAGCAGATAGAAAGGGCGCCTGCAAAGGCTACCTTCCTATCTTTTGCGTCATGTTGCGGCTGGACGCTTACTGCAGGAAATCCAGCACCAGCTTGGTGGTGGCGGCGGGATTTTCTTCCATGATCCAATGACCGGAGTTCGGCACAAGGGCGCCCTGCACGTTGCTGGCGACGAATTCCAGTTCCGTCTTCATATGCGTGCCGTAGGATTTCTCGCCGCCGAGCGCCAGCACCGGGATGGTAAGCTTGCCTTTGGCGAGCAGGGCCTGATTGTCGATGCCATCCTGCGGGAAAGCCTTGAACTGTTCGAAGGCGTCGTGGATGGCATGCGGGCGCGCATAAAGAGCGGCATAATGGACGCGCGTGGCCTCATCGATTTTTTGAGGATTGTCGGACAACTCATTCCAGAACCGGTCGAGATAAATCCGCTCGCGCCCCGCCACCAGCCGCTCTTCATCCGGGCCGTAGAAATTGAAATGCCAGGTTTTGGGATTGGAAAGCTGCGCCGCCCAGGTGCCGATGCCCGGCAGCGGCGCATCGATCACCACCCATTTGCTGATGCGCCCCGGATAGCCAGCGGCCAGCGCATATCCCACCATATTGCCGATGTCATGGGTGACGAGTTCGGCTGTGGTGACGTGCAGCGCGTCCATCACACCCGCAATGTCGGCGGCCTGGTTCTTCTTGGTATAACCCGTGTCCGGGTGCGCCGAGAGCCCCATGCCGCGCAGATCGGGCACAATCACCGTGTGGCTCGCCGCCAGCTTGATGGCGATGGGCGCCCACATATCGCTGGTATCGCCAAAGCCATGCAGCAACACCACCGCCGGCCCCTTGCCGCCGACGCGGACGAACAGCTTGGTGCCGTTGGTGGCGATAGTTTGCGATTTGAAGGACGATGGATAAGGCGTGACGGCGGCGGTGGCGGTTGCGCAAAAGGCGATGGCGGCGAGTGCGATGGCGACTATCCGGATCATAATGTCCCCCAAATTGGTATCGATCCAGTATTACCGAGGCCCATTTTTTGGCAATGGAATTGTTTGCAACGTAATGGATTTTGGGCTTCCGTGGGGTATGGTTTAGGAGTGGGAATCCCCCCTGCACTTTAGCAGATAGGTCTCCCCCGCCGTGATTACAGAATTTATCCCGCTCGAAGTGGTGTGGACCTTACTGCTTTTCAAAAGCGGCGCTGATGGTGATGGTGGTCTCGTCACTGACGATGGGCACATATTTCCCTACGCCGAAGTCCGACCGCTTCACCGTGCCCGTGGCCTTGAAGCCGATGGTCGGTACTTTCGAGAAGGCATTGGGGCCAGCGCCAGTGAGTGTCACCTCAAGCGTCACCGGTTTGGTCACACCATGCATGGAGAGGTTGCCGGTTACTTTGGCGGATTTCGGTCCCGTGCGCTCCACCTTCGTCGAAACGAACTGCATGTTGGGATATTTCTCGGCATCGAAAAATTCGTCCGAGAATAGCTCGTGGTTTAGCTCCCGATTGGTCGTTTCCACCTGTGAGATCGGCACCTTCACCTCTAGAGATGCAGCAGAGATGTTCTTGGGATCGATTTCGAGCGTCCCCGTTGCCCCGGGAAACGTGCCCCAGAACTCCGTGAACCCCATATGGATTGTCCCGTAACGGACCAAAGTTTCTTTCGTGTCGATGACATAGCGACCCGGCGCGATTTGGTCTGGTTCCCATGGAACCTGCCCAAAAGCAGGCGCGACAAGCACAGTGCAGAGCAAGAGTGCGAATGCGGTTTTCATGCGGTCTTTCCGGTTTGTTCACCCCACCGCCTTAGCGCAGCAAGGTCCGTAGGTCCTGAAAAACGGGCTGAAAAGTTCTGAAGAGTTCTGATGCGGCTTCCCCTGCGCGCGGCAGCCGCTAATATCGCCCCCATGGGCAAAAAACTTTGCGTTGGGGAATGGCTGGTTGATCCGGTGAACGGACGGATCACGCGCGGGAATGATGTCATCCGCCTCGAGGCCCGCACCATGCAGCTCCTCCTTGATCTTGCCGAGCATACCGGAGATGTGGTCAGCATCGACGAACTTTTGGACCGGGTATGGACGGGTGTCATCGTAACCCCCGATTCGGTGTACCAAGCCGTGACGGCGCTGCGACGCCTCCTAGGCGACAACGCCAAACAGCCGACTTACATTGTGACAGTGCCGCGCCAGGGTTACCGTCTGATTGCACCGGTTACCGTTTTGCCGGATGCGCCTCCAGCACCACGCCGCACCATCCGTTTCTTGGCGGCAGGTGGCATCGTCATTGCGCTGCTATGTCTGTTTGCAGCCTATAAGCAAGTCTCTCGAGCGCACAGCCCGTCGCCTATCGCGGTTGCAGCAGCACCGGTGACTGTGGGTGTGCTTCCCTTCCTCGACTTTACCGAGACGATGGATCAGGAGGCACTCGTCGACGATGTTACCGAGGGGCTGGTGGACAAATTAGGCTCTGACTCAATTTTGATGAAGTTTGGGATTCGACTGCTGCGGGTTCGTGGAGCGAATCACCATGAAGCAGCAGACATTTCGGCCATCGGCGCTGGTCCCAGACAGTTTGGTCGTGGAAAGCGCCGTCGTTGCCGATCA
>JAATGP010000032.1 GCA_015654635.1 Alphaproteobacteria bacterium
CCAAGCTTAAAGAGGCGGGGGTGCTCTAGATGCCAACCCTGGTTCTTGCCGAACACAACAACAAGAGCATGAGCGATGCCACCGCCAAGACGGTGTCGGCGGCTTTGCATTTGGGCGACCCCGTGCATGTGCTGGTGGCTGGACATGGGTGTGATGCGGTGGTGGACGCTGTGGCGGTGCTGCAAGGCGTCGATACCGTCATCGTGGCCGATGACCCGCTCTATGCCCAGCCCCTGGCGGAACCAGTCGCCGCTTTGATTCTTTCCATGGCCGAGCGCTATGACGCGATTTTGGCGCCCGCCACCGCGAATGGCAAAAGCGTGGCTCCGCGCGTTGCCGCCATTCTCGATGTGCCGCAGATTTCCGAGGTCACCAAAATCCTCAGTCCGGATACGTTCGAGCGGCCAATCTATGCCGGTAGTGTGCTGCAGACCGTTACGGCCCCGACAGGAAAAAAGGTTATCACGGTGCGGGCGACTGCCTTCCCAGCCGCCGAACCGGGCGGTATTGCGCTGATCGTCGCCATTCCCGCAGGCCCCGATCCGGGGCTGTCGCGCTTTGTTGGAGAAAACCTATCAGCGAGCGACCGGCCGGAACTGACAGCGGCGCGGGTGGTGATTGCCGGCGGACGCGGCATGGGATCGGCGGAGAATTTCAAGCTCTTGGAAAAGATCGCGGACCGACTGGACGCCGCCATCGGTGCCAGCCGGGCTGCCGTCGATGCCGGTTATGTTTCCAACGATCATCAAGTTGGCCAGACCGGCAAGGTGGTGGCGCCAGATCTTTATATCGCAGTCGGAATTTCAGGGGCTATTCAGCACCTTGCAGGGATCAAGGACGCCAAAATCATCGTTGCGATCAACAAAGACGAAGAAGCGCCGATCTTTCAGATAGCCGATTACGGGCTTGTTGCGGACCTGTTCCTGGCGCTGCCGGAGATGGACGCAGAACTGACCAAATTATAGAGCCATGGATAAAGCCAAAGTAACCGGTTTTCTTCTGGCCGGATCGCGCTCCAAACGGGGACTAGCATGACGATCGAACGCATTGGAGTAATTGGCGCAGGCCAGATGGGCACGGGGATTGCCCATGTCCTGGCGCTGGCCGGGTATGGCGTGCTTCTGGAGGATATCAACCCAGAGCAGATCGACAAATCCTTGGCCTTGATACGCAAGAATTTGGGTCGCCAAGCGGCGCGCGGGCTGATCGACGAAGGCCAGATTGAACCGGCCCTGGCGCGCATCAAGGGTGTTGATGGCTTGGCTGCGCTGGGCGATTGCGACCTGGTGATTGAGGCAGCGCTGGAAGATGAAGCGCTTAAACGGGCGATCTTCAAGGAGCTTTGCCCCCATCTGAAGCCATCGGCGCTGGTCGCAACCAATACCTCTTCGATTTCGGTGACGCGGCTGGCAGCCTCGACCGACCGGCCGGAGCATTTCATCGGCCTGCATTTCATGAATCCGGTACCGGTGATGCAGCTGGTGGAGGTAATCCGCGGCATTGCCACGGATGATGGGACCTATCAAGCGGCGCTCGAGATCGTCAAACGCGTGGGCAAGACCGCCGCCTATGCCGAGGATTTCCCGGCCTTCATCGTCAACCGCATTCTGCTGCCGATGATCAATGAGGCGGTCTATACGCTCTATGAAGGTGTGGGCAATGTGGAAGCCATCGACACCGCTATGCGGTTGGGTGCCAACCACCCGATGGGGCCGTTGCAGCTGGCCGATTTCATCGGGCTGGATACGTGCCTCGCGGTGATGCAAGTGCTCTACGAAGGCCTTGCCGATTCCAAATACCGGCCCTGTCCGCTGTTGGTGAAATATGTCGAAGCCGGCTGGCTGGGACGCAAAACCGGCCGCGGCTTCTACGATTACCGCAGCGAACACCCAGTGCCGACGCGCTAGGCGCTTTAGCGTTCCACCATGCCGCGTAGATAGGCGACCGTTTCGGGGGAGGACCAATCGGGTGCCCCTTCGGCGCGGCCAATTTCCTTGCCATCTTTGTCGATCAGAATTGTCATCGGCAGTCCCACGGCGCCAAACGCGCGCATGACCGCAGCATTCGAATCCACAAAAGTCTTGAGACTACCGGCGCCATGGGAGACCAGGAACGCCTGGGCCTCGGCCTGGCTCTCCCGCCCGGCATCGACCGGGACCACCACAAACTGAGCCGCAGGCAGGACCTTTTGTAGGGCAGCGAGGGCCGGAAGCTCTTTCACACAGGGCCCGCACCACGGCGCCCAGAGGTTGAGGAGAACGACCCGGCCCTTGTATTCATTCAAGGATTTGAGTGCTCCGCCAGCCCCACTCAGGGCGACGGTGGGGACCGCAGCCCGGGTTTGCGATTGTTTGAAGGGTGCCATTGCGGCCGGTGGTTCGGCAAACGCGCCTGACGCCTTTCCATTTGGGCCAATCTTCCCATATAGAACGGTCAGCAGCAGCACGGCCGCGCCGGCCAGGATCGCAAGAACGAGGAGGCGTGGCTTGGTCACGGGCGTCTCATGAGTGCAAACAAGATGTGGGGAGGCCGCTTCGATGGCGGCCCGGCGAAGATTATGGAGGAGTTTACCCCCTCCATCGATTTCGACCAACGGTTAGCCACACAGGATGTGGCGGGCTCGCGTATCCATGCAAAAATGTTGGCAATACAAGGCATTATCAGCAAGATCGACCTTGATGCCATCCTCAATGGACTGGCCACGATTGAAACCGAGCTGAAAGAAGGCCGCTTCGAATTCAAGCGCGCGCTCGAGGACATCCATCTCAATATCGAATCGCGGCTGGCCGAGCTTGCGGGCCCAGCGGCGGGGCGCCTGCACACAGCGCGCTCGCGCAATGACCAAGTGGCGACGGATTTTCGCCTTTGGGTGCGCGCCGCCTGTCAGCGCGCTGAGGAAGGTTTGGAGGTGCTGCAGAAGGCATTGTTCAAACAGGCCAGCGCTCATGTGACCACCATCATGCCCGGCTTTACCCATATGCAGTCGGCCCAGCCGGTGACCTTTGCCCATCACCTGCTGGCTTATGTCGAGATGCTGGCGCGTGACCGCGGCCGCTTTGCCGATGCTGCCAAGAGGCTTAACGAATGCCCGTTGGGCTCGGCAGCGCTGGCCGGAACGCCCTTCGACATCGACCGCGACTACACCGCCCTGGGCCTTGGCTTTGCCCGCCCGATGCGAAACTCCTTAGACGGTGTTTCGGCGCGTGATTTCGCCCTCGAATATCTGGCGGCCTGCACCATCGCCTCGACCCATCTGTCCAAATTGGCGGGCGAGATCGTGCAGTGGTGCTCGCCCGGCTTCGGCTTTGTGCGGCTGTCGGACCAGTTCACTACCGGCTCCTCGATCATGCCGCAAAAGCGCAATCCCGATGCCGCCGAATTGGTGCGCGGCAAGACCGGCCGGGTGATCGGCGATTTCGTGGCGCTGGCCACGGTCGTCAAAGGACTGGTGCTCGCCTATGGCACCGATTTGCAGGAAGACAAGGAACGCGTCTTTGACGCCGCCGATACGCTGGAGATTTCGCTGGCGGTGATGGCGGGCATGTTTGCCGATCTTGCCGTCAATACGGAAAGAATGCGCGCGCTCGCCAATGCGGGCTATCCCACCGCTACCGACCTTGCCGATTGGCTGGTGCGCGAGGCGGGAAAGCCGTTCCGCGAGGCCCATCACATCACCGGCACCATCGTCAAACGGGCCGAAGAATTGGGTGTCGATCTCGACAAGCTGCCGCTGGAAGAGATGCAAGCGGTGGAACCTGCCATCACCGAAGCGGTGCTGAAATGTTTGAGTGTGGAAGCCTCTGTTGCAGCGCGCATGAGCTATGGCGGCACGGCGCCGGACCGGGTGCGTGAGCAGATTGCCTTCTGGCGGGAGAAGCTGAAATGAAGCTACGCCTGATGCTTGCCGCCCTGGTGGCACTTTCGTTCACATTGGCCAGCTGCGGCGTTAAGGACGACCTTGATAAACCGAACGCCCAGGCCACAAAAAAGGGTGAGCAGGACCCCTCCAAACCGCCATCGTCGCTCGGCCGATGAATCATTTTCAATATCGCGGCGGTGTTCTGTGCGCCGAAGAGGTGAGCTTGGCTGCCATTGCAGCCACTGTGGGCACGCCTTTCTATTGTTATTCGAGCGCCACGCTGGAGCGCCATTACCGCGTCTTCGCCGACGCGCTGCCCAAAGAGTCGCTGGTGGCCTTTTCGGTGAAGGCCAATGGCAATTTGGCTGTTTTGAAGACCCTGGCTGCGCTGGGCGCCGGCGCCGATGTGGTTTCGGGCGGGGAGATGAAGAAGGCGCTAGCCGCGGGCATTCCGGCCACGAGAATTGTCTTCTCCGGCGTCGGCAAGACCAAGACCGAGATGGCGGCAGCGCTGAAGGCCGGCATCTATCAATTCAATGTCGAGAGCGAGCCTGAGCTTTTGGCCTTGAATGATGTGGCGGGCTCTTTGGGCGCCAAAGCGTCCATTGCTTTTCGGGTCAATCCCGATGTCGATGCGCTGACCCACGCCAAAATCTCCACCGGCCATGCCGAAACCAAATTCGGCGTGCCTTGGAGCCGGGTGACGGACGCCTATGCCTTGGCGGCCACCCTGGCGAACATCGCCGTTTGCGGCATTGATGTGCATATCGGCAGCCAGATCACCGAGCTTTCACCTTTTGCAGCAGCCTTTAAGCGCGTGGTGGCGCTGAGCAAGAGTTTGCGCGCTGCGGGTCACGATATTTCCCGCATCGATCTCGGCGGCGGCCTCGGCGTTCCTTATCGCAATGACAATATTCCGCCGCCAGATCCCGCCGCTTATGGGGCGCTGGCCGCGGAGGTGGCAAAAGAAACCGGTGCCCGCCTGATCTTCGAGCCAGGGCGGATGATCGTCGCCAATGCCGGGCTTCTGGTCACACGAGTCATCTATGCTAAGGAAGGCGAGAACCGGCATTTCCTGATCGTTGATGCGGGGATGAACGATCTGATCCGCCCCGCCATGTACGACGCATACCACGAGATCGTGGCGGTTGCGGAACCGCAAGTGAACGCGCCCTGGACCCGCTATGATGTGGTGGGGCCGGTGTGTGAAACCTCGGACATCTTCGGCTCCGAACGCGCGCTTCCGGTGCTGAAAGCCGACGATCTGGTGGCGATTTTGGCCGCAGGTGCCTATGGCGCGGTGATGGCTTCGGCCTACAATGCCAGACCCCTTGCCCCCGAAGTTCTGGTAAAGGGGCCAGAGTGGGCCGTGGTGCGGCCGCGGATGGATGATGACGCGCTTTACGCTTCCGACAGAATTCCGCCCTGGCTGGGATAAGCGCGTCCGCCGCTATCTGATCCTCGCGCGTGCAATCCTCAGCTTCGAGCGCATCTGGCCAGCGCTATGGCCGGCCAGCGGTATCGCAGGACTGACGCTTGTTGCCGCCCTGTTCGATGCCTTCACGCCGCTACCCTGGCCGCTGCATGCGCTGATCCTGGCCTGCCTCACCACCGCCATCGCGCTGACGCTTTATTTTCCACTCGAACACTTTGCCTTGCCACGCTGGGAGGATGGCGCCAGGCGGCTGGAACAAGACAGTGCGTTGGCCCATCGCCCAATCTCGGAAGCCGATGATGCGCTGGCGGCAGGCGCTGGCGATCCCCTGGCCGAAGAATTGTGGCGAGCCCATTTGCGGGCGCGCCTGGCCGACTTGCAGCGCCTTAGGCTCCGCTTGCCACGGTCGGCTTTGGCGGAGCGCGATCCCAAGGCTTTACGCTTTGGCGTGCTGCTGTTGCTGGTAGCCGGGTTTTTGGTGGCCGGCAGCGACTGGCCGAGACGGTTTCAGAGCATTTTTACGCCCAATCCGGGCGTTCTGGCGACGCTGGACGCCTGGGTCGAGCCACCGGCCTATACCGGTCAGTCGCCGGTCTATCTGGGCCATGAGGGCCGCATCGCGGTGCCCGCGGGTTCGCTTTTGAATTTGCGCGTTCATGGCGCCGATCATCGCCCTTCGGCCACACTGGACGGGATCACCTTCGACAGTGGCCGCGGCGAATATGCGGGCTCTGCCAAGCTCACCGAATCGGACCACATCCGCGTGCGCGCGGGTGGACATACCATCGGTAGCTGGCGCGTTACGGTCATCGCCGACAAGCCGCCGACCATTGCCTTTGTGGGCAAACCGCAGACCACCGAACGGCAATCCCTAAAACTCACCTACAGCGCCAGCGACGATTACGGCGTGACACAGGCCCGTGCCATCATCCGTCCGCACAACCGGCCCGGTGAAGCCTTGGTCGTCGATCTGCCGGTGCCGGAGCGAGCCGTAAAGCCGACGACGCTGACCAGCTTTCGCGATCTGACCGAGCACCCTTATGCCGGGCTCGACGTCGATATCACGCTGGAAGCGATGGATGCGGCAGGCAACAAGGCCACCAGCAACACCATCACCTATCGCCTACCCCAGCGCAGCTTCTCCGATCCTTTGGCCCGCGCCGCGATCGAACTGCGCCAAAATCTGGCGACCCAAGGTATGGAGGCCCGCACCCGCACCGCCAAGACCCTGGACGCTCTCACCTATGCGCCGGAGTTGTTCTTTGAGGGCAAGATGACTGCCTATCTGGCACTGCGGTCCGCTTTCCATTCCACCCAAGGGGCGATGACGCGTCAGGACTTCGATCGCATCGAGGACCTGTTGTGGCAAACGGCGATGGGTCTGGAGCATGGCGGCCTGCTCACCATGGCCGAGCAGCTGCGCCGCATGCAGGAGGCGCTGCTGCAAATGATGGCGCAGGGGGCGCCGCAAGAAGACATCGACGCCATGCTCAAGCGCTACAACGAGCTGATGCAGCAATATCTGGCGGCGCTGGCGCAAAACGTACCGGAGAATGGCGGCCAAACCGCTCCCAATCCCAATGCGAAGGTTCTGGGGGCCGAGGACCTGGCGGCGCTGATGAAAGCGATCGAGGCGCTGTCACAAGCCGGTGACCGCGTAAAGGCAATGCAGCTTCTTTCCATGCTGCAGGCGCTGCTCGAAAACGCGCAAGTGGCCGGCGGTGGTGGTGGCAATGGCGGAGGTGGGGACCAAGCCGCCAACGATGCCTTGCGCGGGCTGGGCGATGTCATGGGCCGTCAGCGCGCGCTGCTCGACAAGACCTTCCGCCAGGGTGGCGGCTCCGGTGCCCCCAAAGACGGCGGCGCCAAGGGGCTAGCCGACAGCCAGGGCCAGTTGCGCCGCG
The DNA here is from genome assembly GCA_015654635.1 of Alphaproteobacteria bacterium. Classification (GTDB taxonomy): domain Bacteria; phylum Pseudomonadota; class Alphaproteobacteria; order Micropepsales; family Micropepsaceae; genus Rhizomicrobium. The sequence goes on from JAATGP010000032.1 coordinate 7,199, forward strand.
ATCTGGAAAGCTTGCGCGGCAAGCTCGGCAAGAAGGCACCGGATGCTCTCGGCAAAGCCGGAAAGCTGATGGACGAGGCCGCCAAAGCGCTCGGCCTGTCGGACTTTCCGCGCGCCACCGCGACTCAGAAAGAGGTGCTGGAGGAATTGCGCAAAAGCGCCGAAGCGGTGGCCAAGGCCGCGGGCCAAGGCCAGGGGCAAAATCAGGCCCAAGGCCAAGATCCGCTCGGCCGTAATACCGCAAGCCAAGGCCGCGGCGGCAGCGATGTCAAAATCCCCGATGCCAGCGTGATGCAGCGGGCCCGCGACATTCTGCTGGAACTACGCAAGCGCGCCGGTCAGCAGGGGCGGCCGAAGGAAGAACTCGACTATATCGACCGGCTGCTGAAGCAGTTCTGAGGTCTGGTCCGCGGCAAATCTAGCCCTGGTGGCACCTCAGGCCGAATCCGCAATGGATTGATCATTGTTTGTCGCTTTCCTGGCCCTGGAGGGAGGGGAGGGATGCCGCGCGCGCGGGGAAAGTCCCCGCAGAGGAATTTCGAGGTTCAAGTTCCCGATTTTTGCCCTATTCATTTGAACGGACGCGATTTTCACCGGAAGATTAACCCTGCAATCAAGCCGGGGCGCGGCGAGCGGCGCGAGCCTGCATCGCCAGTGCAAATGCCGTTTCACACGGTCAAACACCCCACCAGAGATGGGCATGGCAACAGGCCCGTTCAAGCAGTGAAGATCCGCCTCGCGCCAGGAACGATCCACCAGCACCGCTTGTCAGGGTTTGGCTGCGGTTGGAACGATGCTCAGCTCGGTGTCGTAGCTGTTCGCGATCTTCTTGACCGCAGCGGCTGCCGCGCTGCGGACGGGACCGCTGCAGAGCGCCGTCGCGACATTGCTGGTAAACGACCGATGTAGCGTCACAGCGCCATCCGCCCAAGACCAGTGGGCGGTGAAGGTCAGATTGGCGGTCTCCACGTTCACGTCCTTGGGCAATTCAGCGAGCTGCCGCCCTGGAGGAAGATGGAGGACGATGTTCTGGGACAGATTTTCCGAATAACAGCGAATCGGTTCGGAATCTTTCAGCGAGCGCGGCTTGAATTGGCCCATCGGGCCGTCACCAGCATGTTCGTAGATGGCAAGCCCGGTAGGCAGTCTGAAACGCTTTGCTGCAGCAAGCTCTTCCGTCCAACCTTCGGCACGAAATTCGCTGCGAAGGCTATAGCGTGGTGACAATGCCATCGGTGCCTCGACATGGTAGCTGCCGGTGCCATTACTGTAATTGCGCGCCGCCAATGTGTTGCGAGCCGCCAGATCCAATCCGACACGCTGAATTTGCAGCGCGAGACTACGCAAGGAAATCGAGGATGGCCCGGTCACGGTGTCGCTGGACGTTCCGGTGAGATTGCCGGCTTCATCAAGCGTTTCATCCAAACTCGTGACCACGGTTTCAACACCGGGCTGCAACGGCGGGACCGTGGAAGCATGCGGATTAGACCTGTCTACCAGCACCACTGGCTGGCCGTATTCGCTGAGGGGCAGAATACCAAACGGCGCTGTGGCGGCGGTACTGTCAACATACAGCTTAAATTCTGGCAGCCAAGTAATGGCATGGTTGAACATAAGCATTGCCACAGTCGGCAAAGTATATTCGTTACCAGTGTTAATCAGAACACTCTGCGCCGCGATGCCCTTGGCTTTGAGCAGTGCCTGCAAGATAGTGTCGTGGTCCTTGCAGTCTCCATAAGCGTTGGCGAGGATCGCCTCGGCATCATGCGGCACAAACCCGCCCTGGCCAAGTTCGATCCCAACATACCGGATGTGACTCGCCACCCATTCGTAAATTTTCTGGGCCTGTTGCAGATGACCGCCTTCGCCCTTGGTTATCTCGTCGGCCAATGCAGCGATTTTCGGCGTTACCACGATTTTGTCGGTGGTTAGGGCAGCATAGGCAGCGCCCACGGCGCCATAATCCTTGAAGCTCGACATGAAAAAGCGAGGCCGGTGGCTAAGCGGAGAGATCGCCACCACATCATCCGCCGTCGGCACCGGGGCACTGTAATGCCAGCGATAGACAGTACTAGGGCCGTCATCGCTTTTTTGGAACTCCACGTCATGGGTTTCGACGTACAGGCGCATCGCTTTCGGTGCGGTAACGCTTACCCGCACATCGTTGAAGGACGCCCCGTGCGGAAAATTTTTTGAAAAGGTAAACTGACCGGGAAAATGCGGCTTGTGGGTGATGACGCGGACCGTCCTAACGGCCGTGTCGCCGACTGCAAATTGCGGGAAAATGACAATTTTTTCACGCGTGCTCAGAATCATCTGACCGACGCCTTGCGGTGTCTGGTCAAAGATGGCGCTGGGTTCGACGGGAAGCTTGCGGCCATCGGCTTTCAGCGTATAGGCCTCAACAATTTCAACGTCTTGGCTAGAAGCATCGTAGGATAAGGTAAGCCGGCCCGCGGGTGTGACCCCTGCCTCGTTGTTCGCGCGCAATTCGATATGTTCGGAGCTGGTGCTGGTAAAATCGGCCGCGAGCTGCACGTTTTCGTCGAAACGTATCAAGGTGTTCGCAGGGGTCGGTTTGACCTCATCGGCATCGGCCACAAAAAAGAAAAGTGCAGCCGCCGTTGCTGACCAAAGCAAATGTCGCATCGTTCCCCCGCGCAGGCTCTCACTGCCAACAACTTTTTGTAGCATAGCCGCGGCGCTCGCGCCCAGTGCGTGAGCGCTGAACCAAAGTGGGCTGCGTCGCTATGGCGTCCTGGCGTCGCGCACCGTCGCATTTTTCAACAAAACCGGCGCAATTCCGAGCAAGGATCAGGATCCGGCGGGGAACGGATTTATCGGGCCAAACTCTGTGGGCTGTCGCGCAGGCGCCGCCCTACAGCGCCTTGGCGATGTAAGGCAGGGCGCGGTCGTTGCCGGAATCGTCCATGCCGTAGCCGACGATGAACTCGTTGCAGCCGGTGAAGCAGGCGAAATTGGCCTTTTCCAGCGCGTCGGCGCGCAGCTTATCCACCACCACAACCGAAGTGACCTGGGCGGCGCCGTATTCCATCACCAGTTCGCGCGCCTTGGAAATGGTATGGCCGCCATCGAGCACGCCATCGATCAGAAGCACGTTCTTGCCCTGGAAATTCTCATTGGGCGGAATCAGGACCTTGACGGCCTTGCCGGAGCTGCGCCCGGTATAGCTGCGCAGCCAGAGAAATTCTGTCGGGATCGAAATCCCTTCATTGGCCAGCGCGCGAAGCAGATCGGCGGCAAAAACGTAAGCGCCGACCAGAATGGGCGTTGCCAGATGCGGCACAAAAGGGCCGGTGGCGATCTCATGGGCAACGGCCTTGACGCGCTCGGCAATCTGTTCTTCGGAAAAGATTATGGGACGACGCATTACTCTCCAGCTTTCGCAAATCGAATTTCGTAGTTGGCCGCCCCATCTGGCGGATTCGAAAGCCGGGTAACAAATCGCGTGGACTGACCGGGCTTCAGCGTCATGGCTTGCGGCGCTACGGTCCAGTGATAAAGCTCCCGCTTGTCGCGGTCGACCAATCCCACCCTAATCTGCGGTACCGGCAATTCTCTATTCGCCACATTGGTCACAGCGCCGGTGACCGTCAAGACGACCTGGCCATTCTGCGGCACCGCGAAGGTCTTGGTGCCGCCGAGCTTGAGGCCAGCGGGTGCGATTTTGACGCCCAGGCCGGAATAAAGCGAAGCCGTCTTCGGCCAGACCTCGACAACTTCGCGGCGATAGACCGAGGCGACAAGCCCAATCACGAGCACAACCGCCGCCAAACCGGCCCATCCTGCCATCAAAGCGGGCTTGCGCGTATACCAAGGCCCGGCGCCGGGTACAGCAGGCTCGGCTTCGCGCTCCTCGTAATATTCCTCTGCCGCGGGACGAGACTGCGGCTCCGGGTCGCGCGAATAGGGCTGTTGATAAACTTCGGGGGCCGGCGGCTCCGGGGGCGGCGCGGCAATCACTTCGCCATTCGGCAAGGCGTGCCAGACATGGCCGCATTTGGCACAGCGCACATCACGACCGGACGGCGGGAACTTGGTCCCATCGACCTCGTAGCGCGTGACGCAAGATGGGCAGGTTAAGATCATCGCCAGCGTTCCCAGGCTCGAAGATAGGCGGCAAGGACGGCTTGCCGCAAGGCGTTGTACAGCATGAGACTGAAGGTCTCGTAACCGCCGTCACCTGCCGTTATGGTCCGGCACCATGGTTCGCTTCGAAAATGTCGGCATGCGCTACGGCGCCGGGCCCGAAGTCCTGCGGGACGTTACCTTCGTTCTGGAGGCCGGGTCTTTCACATTCCTGACCGGCCTGTCCGGTGCGGGCAAGACCACGCTGTTGCGCCTGATTTCGATGGTCGATCCGCCCTCGCGCGGGCTGATAACGCTGTTCGGCCATGATCTGGCCACCGCCAAGCGCGCCTCGCTGCCCCCGCTGCGCCGGCGCATCGGCGTGGTTTTCCAGGATTTCCGCCTCATCAATCACCTCTCGGCCTTCGACAATGTTGCCCTGCCCTTGCGCATCGCAGGCCGCCGGGAGGCCGATTATGCGCGCGATGTGGAAGAACTTCTGGTCTGGGTGGGCCTTGGCGACCGCCTGAATGCCATTCCCCCGACCTTATCGGGCGGCGAGCAGCAGCGCATCGCCATCGCCAGAGCCGTGGTGGCCAAGCCCGACCTTCTCATCGCCGATGAGCCCACCGGCAATGTCGACCCCGAAATCGGGGCGCGGCTGATCCGGCTTTTTGCCGAGTTGAACCGGCTGGGCACCACGGTCCTCATCGCCACCCATGACCGCAACCTGGTCGAAAGCACTCGGGAGCGGGAAATGCGTTTGGTCGACGGCCGGCTGGTCGAACTCAGAACGCCGAGGGCATGATGGCGAAACGGCCCCTGATGCCCGTAACCAAAGGCGCGGCCCCGCTCGACGTGGTGATCGCGGTGATGGCTTTCCTGGCAGCGCTGGCGCTCGGCGCCTCGTTGATCGCCAACCGGGCTGCAGAGGGCTGGAGCCAAGGGCTCTCCAGCAAGATCACCGTGCAGGTGCTGCCGCCGGACACCGGCCCCTTACGGGAAGGGATGGCCCGCGAGGGGCTGGCGCGGGAAACCGAAGCGGCCCTGGCGGTGCTGCATGACACCCCCGGCATCGCCCATGCCGAACCGCTCAGCGAAGCCGAGCAGGCCAAGCTGGTGCGCCCCTGGATCGGCGCCGATGCCTTGGTCGGCGATTTGCCGCTGCCGCAATTGATCGACGCCGACATTGCGCCGGGGGCTGAGGTCGATATCAAAGCCCTAGCCGCGCAGCTGAAGGTTGCCGCCCCGCACGCCATCGTCGACGATCACAGCCACTGGATCGGCCGCTTGCACGATCTGGCCAGCACACTGGTGTGGACGGCTTATGGAATTCTGTTCCTCATCGCGGTGGCGACGGCAGCGACGGTCGCCTTTGCCACCCGCGCCGGGCTGGAAGCCCATAGCGATATGGTCGCGCTGCTGCATCAGATGGGTGCCCATTCGCGCTTCGTCGCCCGCGCTTTCGAATGGCATTATTTTCGCGCCACGCTCGCCGCTGCCGGAGCCGGGGCTGCCTTCGCCGCTCTGCTGTTTGCAGCGGCGGGCGGGCTTGAACGGGTGGGGTATGAAGCCGTTCCGTTTCTACCGCCGGTTTCCCTGCAGCCGATCGAGCTTGTCTGGCTCCTTACGGTGCCGGCGGCGGCGGGGCTGATCGCGCTGATGACGGCGCGGCTTTCGGTGTTGGCGGCGCTGCGTGCGATTCATTAGCCTTTCGTGGGCGTAAATGCGCGGCAGGCGGGGGCTTTTCCGGGCGGAAAGGCGGGCGCATTATCCCAGGGCCGTAGCGAAGGATTGGGCGGAGAGAACGCTTGCTGAAGTGGCTCGTATTCATACTCGTCGTGGCCTATGTGGCGGGATTTGCGGCCTTTGCGAGTCATCTGCCGCATCCGCCGCGCGCGCTGGGGCCCGTTGACGGCATCGTGGCCTTGACCGGCGGCGGCATGCGCCTGGACGTTGCCGTGGCGCTCTTCGAAAAGGGCGTTGGCGAGAGGCTGCTGATCTCGGGCGTCAACACTCAGGCCAGTAAGGGCGATCTAAAAAAATTGGTCCATGGCAAAAAGCGTTTCGATTGTTGCACCGATCTTGGCTATGCTGCCGAAAACACCTTCGGCAATGCCAAGGAAGCCGCCGCCTGGACGCGCTTCCACCATTACAAGCGGGTCGTCCTCGTCACCTCGCGCTATCACATGCCGCGCAGCCTGCTGGAATTCCATGACGTCATGCCGGATGTGGCGGTGATCGCCTATCCGGTCGACCCCGATAGCGGGAGAGGCTTTCCGAGCAGAATGCGCAATCTCAAAGCGTTGCACAGCGAATATTGGAAATACTTGGCGGTAAATTTTATGACCGCAGCAGGGCTCGAACCGGATCTCGACCGGCAGCGGCCCGTGCCTGCCACCGCATCGTGATAGGGACCGCTTCGTGACCTTCCTGCGCTCTCTTTTGTTCTTCTGCTATTTTGCTGTGGTTTCCGTGGTGATGCACCTTGCGGCGCTGCCGACGCTCGTCTTGCCGCGGCTGGCGGTCGTGCGCATCTCGCAGGCTTGGAGCCGGGCGATCTTCTGGGGCCTCAAATGGATCGCTTGCTGCGATTTTGAGGTGCGCGGTGAAATCCCCAAGGGCGCGGTGCTGGTGGCCGCCAAGCATATGAGCATGTGGGACACGCTGGCCCTCTATATGCTGCTCGACGATGTTTGTGTCGTGATCAAGCGCGAGCTTCTCAGCATCCCGTTCTATGGCTGGTACATCAAAAGATCGGGTGTGATCGGCATCGACCGGGCGGCCGGGGCCAGCGCGTTGCGGCTGATGGCTGGGCAAGCAAAGGCCGTTGTGGCGGCAGGCCGGCCCATCGCCATTTTCCCGGAAGGCACGCGTGTCAAACCCGGCGCAGCGCCCGCCTACAAACCCGGCGTGGCGGGGCTCTATGCCCTGACCGGCATCCCTTGCGTTCCGGTGGCGCTCAATTCGGGTCAGTTCTGGCAGGGTTTCACCAAGCGCCGCGGCACCATTGTGATCGACTTTCTGCCGATCATCCCCGCCGGGCTGAAGCGGGCGGCCTTCATGAAGGCATTGGAGGAGCGGATCGAAACCGCGACCAATGGCTTGATCCAGAAAGGCAAGGCCCAGCTCGGCCAGCAGCGTGGTTAAGCATTCGTTAGAACACAGTGTGAACAAATATTGAATTTTGGGGTCCTTGGTGTTATTTCTTTAACCCGTCCTCGTGTCTTTGGGGCGGACGCTGAGAAGGCCCCTCGCATGAGCGATATCGCCCATCAAATCTGGGACATGAAGTATCGATTCCGGCAGCCCGACGGCACCCCGATCGACAATGACGTGGCCGATAGCTGGGGCCGGGTTGCCATTGCTGCGAGCCATGGCGAGCAGCCGGAAAACCGCCGCGAACAGGCGCTAGCCTTTGCTGAGGCACTGGCTGGTTATCGCTTCTTGCCGGCAGGCCGCATCCTGGCGGGCGCGGGCACTGGACGCGCTGTCACCCTCTTCAATTGTTTTGTCATGGGCACCATTCCCGATTCCATGGATGGGCTGTTCTCGGCGTTGCGCGAGGCAGCACTGACCCTGCAGCAAGGCGGCGGCATCGGCTACGATTTTTCCTCGGTGCGGCCCCGCGGCGCCCCAGTGGAGGGCGTCGGCGCTGATGCATCGGGCCCGGTCTCCTTCATGGATGTGTGGGACGCCATGTGCCGCACCATCATGAGTGCCGGCAGCCGCCGTGGCGCCATGATGGCGACGCTCGCCTGCGATCACCCCGATATTGAAGAATTCATCACCGCCAAGCGCGCGGCGGGGCGGCTTTCCAACTTCAACCTCTCCGTCCTTGTCACCGATGCTTTCATGGACGCGGTTAAAGCCGATGCCGAATGGACGCTGTCCTTCGCCGGGCGCGCCTACAAGACCCTGAAGGCGCGTGAGTTGTGGGATCTGATCATGCGCTCGACCTATGATTATGCCGAGCCGGGTGTGATCTTCATCGACCGCATCAATGCCGAAAACAATCTCGGCTATTGCGAAGAGATTCGAGCGACCAATCCTTGCCTGACATCCGAGAGTTGGATCATGACAGCCGAGGGAGCACGCCAGATTCGCGAGCTGGTCGGTGTACCATTCACAGCCCTTGCCGACGGCAAACTGTGGCCGAGTGCGGCGCAAGGCTTTTTTTCCAGCGGCGTGAAACGGATCGTTCGGCTTTCCACACATCAAGGTTATAGCCTGCGGCTTACAGCCGATCACAAAGTGCGCAAGGTCACCCGGCGAACACGCTGGTCTTGTGACTGGGAGTGGTGCGAGGCTGGAAAGCTTAAGGCTGACGACGAAGTCCTTTTGCACAATCACCGCGATTCGGCGTTCGCCCTGTCGCGTGCCGTCTCGGAACGGGACGATGCCGAAGGCTATCTGCTGGGCGCGCTGATCGGTGACGGGGTCCTCAAGAAGGACAAAGCCGTGCTGTCCGTCTGGCCGGGTGCCCTTGTCGTCAATGGCGAACGGCACAATCCCGGTGTTCAAGCCGTCATGGCCCACATCGAAGCCGCCGCGAAAACATTGCCGCACCGAGCCGATTTCGCAGGATGGATAGAGGTTCCGGGGCGCGGCGAATGCCGACTGTCACTCGCGGCCCTGAAAGAACTGGCTCTGGAATTAAACTTGGCCCCAGGAGCGAAAGCCATCACACCTGCAATCGAACGCCGATCGGCCGCCTTTTTTCGCGCTTTCCTGCAGGGCTTTTTCGATGCCGATGGCTCGGTCCAAGGGTGCCAGACCAAAGGCGTGAGCGTTCGCCTAAGCCAAAGCGATCTGGCCCGTCTTGAAGCTGTGCAGCGTATGCTGCTCCGGCTTGGGATTGCGAGTACCCTATACAAAAATCGCAGGCCGGCCGGGATGTCGGTCTTGCCGGACGGCAAGGGCGGTGCAAAACCCTATCCCACACAACCGCAGCATGAACTCGTCATCACGGGCGATAACCTCGCCGTCTTTGCCGAAGGGATCGGTTTTAGCGATAGCCAGAAGGCAGCGCGCCTCAATGCGAGCCTCGCCAGCTATAAGCGCGGGCTGAACAAAGAGCCGTTTGTGGCAAATGTTTCCGCCATCGAGCCCGATGGCGAAGCCGAGGTTTTCGACGCCGCCATTCCCGGCCTCAATGCGTTCGATGCAAACGGTCTTTGGGCGCATAATTGCGGCGAGCAGCCGTTGCCGCCCTATGGCGCCTGTTTGTTGGGTTCGATCAATCTGGCACGGCTGGTGCGCAATCCCTTTGCTGCGGATGCGGAACTGGATTTGGACGAACTGGAAAAGCTGACAGCGACGGCGATCCGCTTCCTCGACAATGTGATCGACATCTCGCGCTTTCCCTTGGAGTCCCAGCGCCAAGAGGCCGAAGCCAAGCGGCGCATCGGTCTGGGCGTCACCGGCCTTGCCGATGCGCTGATTTTCTGCCGCACAAAATATGGTTCGCCCGAAAGCCTGGAATTGATCGAGCATTGGCTTGCGGCCATGACCGCGGCGGCCTATCGCGCCTCCGTTGCCTTGGCGCGGGAGAAGGGGCCCTTCCCGCTCTTCAAAGCCAAAGAGTTTCTCAACCGGCCTTTCATCCGGCGCCTGCCGGACGACATCCGCGAAGGCATTGCGCGCTATGGCATCCGCAATGGTTTGCTGACTTCGATCGCGCCGACCGGAACAATCTCGCTTTTTGCGGGCAATGTTTCGAGCGGTATTGAACCGGTCTTCGCCTATTCCTACCAACGCCGCGTGCTCTTGCCCGATGGGACCACCAAGCAGGAAACCGTGCGCGACTTCGCTGTGGAGTCCTTCATGGCCCATTATGGCGAGATGGCGGAACTGCCGGATTATTTTGTCAGCGCTCAGACGCTTTCGCCCGAGGCCCATCTTGCGGTGCAGGCCATGGCGCAGAAATACATCGACAGCTCAATCTCCAAGACCATCAACCTGCCGGAATCGATCTCGTTCGAGGATTTCGAACACATCTATTTTGAAGCCTATGCGATGGGCTGCAAAGGCTGCACCACCTACCGCCCCAACGGCGTGACCGGATCGGTCCTAACTGTGAGCGATGCCGAACCGGATGAGCAAAGCGCGGAACCGCAATCAGAACAGTCCAGGAGCGGCGACATCGTTTATATGCACCGTCCCCTCGACCGCCCGGATGTGTTGATCGGCCAGACCTACAAGATCAAATGGCTGGATTCCGACCACGCCTTCTACATTACCGTGAACGATGTGGAGAAGGACGGGCGGCGGCGGCCCTTCGAGGTTTTCATCAACTCGAAGAATATGGAAGCCTATGCCTGGACGCTGGCGCTGACCCGCATGATCTCGGCGGTATTCCGGCGCGGCGGCGATGTTTCCTTTGTGGTGGACGAGCTCAAAGCCGTGTTCGACCCGCGCGGCGGCCAATGGATGGATGGCCATTATGTCCCATCACTGCTTGCGGCGATCGGCGAGGTGATTGAAAAACACCTCGTCCTCACCGGTTTCATGACGCCCCAAGACGGCGCCCTGGTTGCGGATGAGCGCAAGACGGCGGCCTTGGCAGCCGCCGTGGGCGACGGGGTGCCCGCCAAGCATTGTCCGCGCTGCGGCTCGCCCAGCTTCATCAGACTGGAAGGCTGCGATTCCTGCCTCTCCTGCAGCTATTCGAAGTGCGGATGAATAAGCTAGATTAAAGCGCGATGCGCTATTCCAGCCGATTCTTTCTCTATGCGCCTTTGGCCGTGGTGCTGATTCTGTTTGCGGCGGCGGGCGCCCATTGGTGGGTTCTAGCGTCTGCCTTATCGGCACGGCTGGAGGCAGAAAATGGGCGCGAAATCGTGCCCGGCGTTTTTTTTCACTTCGCATCCAAACGGATTTCAGGCTTTCCCTTCAGCCTTGACAGCGAACTCTCCGATGTGACGCTGGCGATGGGAACGGCAACAGGAACCACTGCCTGGCACAGCGAGAAGTTCGCCATCCATAGTCTTACCTATGGCCGCGACGAAACCATCTTCGAAGCGGCCGGAAAGCAGAGCCTGCAATGGGGCGGCAAAAGGCTCGGCTTCGCGGTGGGAGCCTTGCATGCCAGCGCCATTTTGGGCCACGGCGCCCTCACCCGTTTCGATCTTGATCTTATCGGGTTTGGCTCCAAGACCTTCACGGCGCGGCGGCTCCAGCTTCATGCCAGGCGCAGCGGGAAGATGGCGGATATTCTCGTTGAAGCGGAAGGATTGGCAGCGAAGAATTGTGCTGTGCCGGCGACGATCCACGCCTCTGCCAGCATCACCAAAGCCGAGGGTTTGACACCGCTCTTGTCCGGCCAGCGCTATTGGAACGAAGGGCTGGCGAGCTGGCGCCGCGTGGGGGGGGCGATTGCTGCCACGTCGTCACCGCTTGCTGCGATCCCGGCTGAAAAATTGCCCGGGATCGACGCGCTGGTGGCAGCAGTTTGCGGCTACTGATCCTTTTTTTCGTCCGCTTTTGCACCACGGCCGAAATTCGGTGCCGCCGTATCCTGGCCCGCATCGACAATGCTGCGGCGGATGGCGCGCGTGCGGGCAAAAAGGGTGAACAAGGCGTCGCCGTCGCCCCAGCGGATGGCACGCTGCAGGGCGCTGAGGTCTTCGCTGAAGCGGCCCAAGACTTCGAGCACCGCCTCACGGTTGTTGAGAAAGACGTCGCGCCACATAGTCGGATCGGAAGCGGCGATGCGGGTAAAGTCGCGAAAGCCACCGGCCGAGAATTTGATCACATCGCTCTGGGTGACAGTTTCCAGATCATCCGCGGTACCGACGATATTGTAGGCGATGAGATGGGGCACATGGGAGGTAATGGCGAGCACCAGATCATGGCGGGCCGCCTCCATCACTTCGACTTGGCTGCCGAGCGCTTCCCAGAAGCTTTGCAGCTTGGCCACAGCGGCAGCATCGGTGCCTGGCGGCGGCGTCAGGATGCACCAGCGCCCGTCGAACAATTCGGCAAAACCCGCCTTGGGGCCCGATTGCTCCGTGCCCGCGATCGGATGAGCCGGGATGAAATGCACGCCCTCCGGCACATGGGGAGCGACGTCGCGGATCACGGCGGTCTTAACCGAGCCCACGTCGGAGAGGATCGCGCCGGGCTTCAGATGCTCGGCGATTTTCTCAGCCAAGCTCCCGAAGGTTCCGACCGGCGTTGCCAGCACCACCAGATCGGCATCGCGGACGCATTCGGCAGGATCGATGCTGAGGCTGTCGGCAAAGCCCACCTCCTGCGCCGCTTCGAGCGTTTCGAGGCGATGGCTGTATCCCGCAATATGACCGGCAACCCCGCTGCGGCGCATGGCATGGGCCATGGACGAACCGATCAAACCGATACCGAGGAGAGCGACTTTGGGGAAAATCTCACTCATGGCCGGGCCATAAAATCCTTGAGGGCGGCAGCGACACGGCGATTGGCCTCGTCCGGACCGATGGTGAGGCGAAGACAATCGGCAAGGCCATAACTTTCGACGCCGCGCAAAATGAGTCCGCGTTCACCGAGATAATGATCAGCCTCTTTTGCCGTCTTTCCCGCTGTCTGCGGGAAGCGGATCAGGACGAAGTTGCAAACACTGTCGTCCACGCTAAGACCGCTGGCACGAATTTCCCGGGTCAGCCAATCACGCCAATGGCTATTGTGCTCGACCGAGCGCGAAAGGTGGTCACCATCGCGCAAAGCTGCCGCTGCAGCGCGTTGGGCCGGAACCGAGACGTTGAACGGTCCACGGATACGGTTCAACACATCGACAACCGACGGCGGGCAGAAACCCCAGCCAACGCGAAGACCAGCCAGACCGTAAATTTTCGAGAAGGTGCGTGTCATGACAACATTGTCGTGCTTGAGGGCAAGACTGACGCCGGCATCGTAATCGTTGCGGCTGACGTATTCAGCATAGGCCGCATCGAGAACCAGCAAGGTTGTGGCGGCAAGCCCCGCATGCAGCCGCGTCACCTCATCGAAGGACAGATACGTACCGGTCGGATTGTTGGGATTGGCGAGATAGACAAGCTTGGTCTTGGCACTCACTTTCGCCAGCATCGCATCAACGTCGACCGTCCGGTTCTTCTCAGGCACCGAGACCGGCACGGCGCTGTTGGCGAGGGCCGCAATGCGATAGACGAGAAAGGCGTGCGCACTGAACAGAACCTCGTCGCCCGGCAGAAGATAGGCGTTGGCCAGCATGGTGATAATCTCGTCCGAGCCATTGCCGCAGATGATCCGCGCGGGATCGAGGCCATACGCCTCGCCAATGGCGTCGCGCAGCAGGTGCGCCGAGCCATCGGGATAGATGGACATATTTCCGGCCGCAGCCGCATAAGCCGCCAGGGCCTTGGGACTCGGCCCCAGCGCACTCTCGTTAGAAGAGAGCTTGACCGGCTTAGCAACGCCCGCAAGCGCGGCGCGCCCACCGACATAGGGCTCAATCTCCAAAATGCCGGGCTTGGGCGCCAAACGTGTCGTCCCGGTCGTAGCCATGTCCTGTCCAACTCCCTTTCGCCGACGTTGATAGAACTGCCCTTACACAAAATCAAAAGGGCGTAGAGTCAAAATCCGGGATTCGTTGACACAAGGCCCCCCCGGCCTTAAACGCCCCCGGCTTGAGACCGGCCCGAAGGTGCCAGAGAGGGCTAATGTCCGATCCCGTCTTCCTACGTCCATTGACAGCCCCTGACGCGGATAAAGGCCAAGCGGTTGTCTTTGGACCGGACCGGGCGCTGCTGCTCGATTCCGGGCGCAGCCTTGCGCCTTGGACCATCGCCTACAAGACCTATGGCACGCTCAATGCCGCGCGCAGCAATGCCGTGCTGATCTGCCATGCCCTCACGGGAGATCAATTTGTGGCGAGTTCCCATCCGGTCACCGGCAAACCGGGTTGGTGGGAGATCATGGTCGGCCCCGGCAAGCCCATCGATACCAACCGGCTTTTCGTGATCAGCTCCAACGTCATCGGCGGCTGCATGGGATCGAGTGGACCGGCAGAAACCGATCCCGCCACCGGCGAGACCTATGGTCTATCCTTCCCGCTCATCACCATCCGCGACATGGTACGGGCTCAAGCCATGCTGATCGACCATCTGGGAATCGACAAATTGCTGTCCGTGATCGGCGGCTCGATGGGGGGCATGCAAGCCTTACAATGGGCCGTGAGCTATCCCGAGCGCGTGGTCTCGGCCATGCCGATCGCCTGCGCGGCGCGTCATTCGGCCCAAAACATCGCCTTCCATGAGGTCGGGCGCCAAGCAATCATGGCAGACCCAGACTGGTATGGCGGATCTTATTACAGCCGTGGCACGCAGCCCTCTAAGGGTCTCGCTGTGGCACGGATGGCAGCCCACATCACCTATCTGTCGGAGCCCGCTCTGCAGCGCAAATTCGGCCGCACCCTGCAGAATAAGGGCGGCATTAGCTTCTTGTTCGCCCCTGACTTCCAAGTCGAATCCTATTTGCACCACCAAGGCATGAGTTTCGTCGATCGCTTTGACGCCAATTCCTATCTCTACATTACGCGGGCAATGGATTATTTCGACCTTGCGGCCGACCACGGCGGCATTCTGGCTGAAGCTTTCCGGGGCGCAAAAACGCGCTTCTGCATCATTTCCTTTTCCAGCGACTGGCTGTTTCCGACCGCCGAAAATAAGCGCGTGGCCCATGCTATCAATGCAGCGGCGGGCAATGTCAGCTTTGTCGATATCAAGAGCGACCGCGGCCACGACGCCTTTTTGCTGGACGAGCCGGAAATGTTCGCCACCGTTCGCGGCTTCCTGAATTCAGTGGCCGTCAGCGAAGGGGTGGCATGATGGCGTTACGTCCGGACCTTGCGGCCATTGCGGAGATGATCCCCAAGGGCGCGCGTGTGCTCGATGTCGGCTGCGGCGACGGAGCCCTGCTCGAACATCTTTCGCAAACCAAAAATGTCGACGGGCGCGGCCTGGAGTTGTCGCAGCACAATGTCAATGCCTGCGTGGCGCGCGGACTTTCTGTCATCCAGGGCGATGCCGATACAGACCTTGGCGAATATCCCTCGCAGGTCTTCGATCTGGTGATCTTGAGCCAGACCATTCAAGCCACCTGGGAGCCCAAGACCGTGCTCGGCCACCTTCTCAGGATCGGGCGGCACGTGGTGATCTCATTCCCGAATTTTGGTCATTGGAAGGTGCGGCTATCCTTGCTTGCGCATGGACGCATGCCACGCACCCAAACACTCGCGGATGAATGGTATGACACACCCAATATCCATCTGTGCACCATCGCCGATTTTGTCGACCTCACTCAGACCTGCGGGGCTGAGATTGAGCAAGCGCTGGCGCTAACGCCGGAGGGCACCACACGGTCGATGGAAGCCCGTGCCTGGCTGCCCAACCTTTTGGCCGAGGGCGCCATTTTTGTGCTCCGCGCCAACAATATGGGAAGCGGCATCTAGGGACGGGAAGGGCAGTCGCCTCTCTCGAGACAACCGCCCGTCCAGTAGATAGCAATCAGGCTTTGCCGAGCAGTTGCAGCGCCTTGGTATAACGGGCGATGCCTTGATCATATTGCGACGTGGCACAATAGCTGCGGCCAGCTTGGGCATTCTGACGAGCGGCTTCGGTGGTGTCGTTGGTTTGGGCAACGGCCAGAGCCTCGGCGGCCTTCTTGCCGAGCTGGATGCAATCAGACAGGCCAGCCGCGCTGGCGACAGGGGCCAACAAAAAGGCTGCACATGTGGCGGCGAACAGGGCCCTAGTGGCGAACTTCATAACGTCCTCCTAAACTTTCTTGATCTTGATCCGGGGTTCAACCGGTAGCGATGGGGTATTCCTCTTGCCCGAGGCGTTACACTCACGAAACGGCATAGCAGCCCTAGCGTAATTATATTAGCGTCGCAGCCAACTGGGTTATTCCTGATTTATCAAAGGCTTGACGAAATGAGTCGAGGCAACCCGAATACAGATAGGGGCTATGCGCTTTGCGCAATAATGTTTCGGGCGGCTTAGCCGTGCCCGAGCAAGTGCAGCACGCGGGAATATTGGCCAACACCCTGCGCATAGCGTTGCGAGGCGCACAGCGTCCGCGCGCCATTGGCCAAAGCGCGAGCTTGTTCGGTGGTATCACTAGGCTGAGCCGTGTCCAGCGCAGCCGCTACCTGTTTCTGCATGGCGATGCAGTCGGTAAGACGGGCCTCAGCAGCATGGGCAACCGGCATGAGGGCGAGCGTAGCAAGCGACAGGGCGGCGAGTGAAAGTTTCATGATCTCCTCCAGGGTGGTGGTCAGTGCATAGTAGGTAGGGACCACTACACAGGATTGTTAGGTCGGGCAGCTGACAATTTGCTGACGATGGCGTGACACTCGCATGCAGGAAAGCCCTATTTTCTGGGCTTTTCTTGCATTTCTCGGAAGCAAGCCGGAGGCACGCATAGCGCCTGTGCAAGAGCTGCAGTGATTCTAAAATAGTGGAGATTTCAAATACCGCGCGTCGCGAATCTTCAACCTTGCAATGTTGCGGCCGTCCGCAGCCGCACTTTGCTGCCAGAGGCTTTGATCGCTGCCCGACCGTAAAGCGATTTGGCGGCTTCTACGAGATGCACGCCACTAAGCGCTGGCCAGATGTGACGGCCGATACGCTCGAGGCCTTCGCCCAGCGAGGCCAGCCGCTGCCCGCTGAATGGTGGCATGTAGAGAGCTTTCTCCCACCGCAGCGGTTCAAACAACGTATCCGTCAGGAGCGTGGCGAGTTCCCCGCGGTGAAACGGGCGCCCCAAAGCGAAGGGAGAGGCCTCCATCTGAGCCCAAAGGCTGGCCCGGTTGGGTACCACCAGCAGCATCCGCCCCTCAGGGGCCAGCACACGCCATAGCTGGCGCAGCAGAACGCGGGCTGCGTCGGCGCCCTCAAGCCCGTGGACGACCAGAATGCGGTCGAAAAGGGCATCAGGGAAAGGCAGGCAGTCCTCGTCGCCCAAGGCCGTTAAGGGCCGCTCCGGCGGCCACGCGATGACCCCCATGGGCGCCGGCATGAGCGCCGCCACACGCTCGGCCTCGCTGAGGGCAGGCTGGAGGTAGGGCGGCGCAAAGCCATAGCCCAGCACCCGAAGCCCATGCAGATCCGGCCAAATGTCCTTGATGCTGCGGGCGATCAGAGGACGGGCCGCCCGCCCCACCGCCGACGAATAGAAATCGGAGAGCTCGCCTGCATCCCATTGCATGGTGACTGCCTTAGGCCTATCCGGGTTTGTGTTCAATGCAGGGATGCCTGCACCGCTGGGAGGGTTTTGCTATGGCCGGTCTCGACATCACGATCATTCCCTGCCTGACCGACAATTACGCCTATCTGCTGCGCAGCAAAGACCTTTGTGCGGTGGTCGACCCGCCAGAGGCCGCCCCCATCGTAGCAGCCCTGGAGGGCGCAACCCTCACCCATATCCTCAATACCCATCACCACTGGGACCATTCCGGCGGTAACCGGGAACTGAAAGAGGCCTATGGCGCCGAGGTGATCGGACCTGAGAAGGATCGCAGCCGCATCCCGGGAATCGACCATGGGGTCGATCAAGAACATGGGTGGCAATTCGGCGGATTCAAGGTTGGCGTGCTCGAAGTGCCCGGCCATACGCGCGGCGCCATCGCCTATGTCATCGATAACGCGGTGTTCACCGGCGATACGCTGTTCGTCATGGGCTGCGGCCGTCTCTTTGAGGGCACGCCTGCCGAGATGGTGGCAAGTCTGGCCAAGTTCGCAGCCCTGCCCGACGACACCGCCGTCTATTGCGGGCATGAATACACACTGACCAATGCCCGCTTCGCCCAGACGCTGGAGCCTGGCAATGAAGCGCTAGCGGCCCGCTACAATGATGTGGTGGCGGCGCGAGCCGCCTTCAAGCCCACCGTGCCGTCAACGATCAGGCTCGAAAAGGCGACCAACCCGTTCCTCAGAACCGGCTCGGCGGAAATCCGCGCCGCCATCGGCATGGCGCATGGCGATGATGCGGCGGTGTTCGCCGAAATCCGCCGCCGCAAGGATAACTTCTAGGGCTTCGGTGACTTGCCGCTCGAACCGGCGACAGTGCTGACCGCGCCGCCCGCCACATCGGCGGTGGTGGAGACGACGGTGCCGGCAACCGAAACGCCGGCGCCCACCACATCGCCCGCAGCACTGGCCACGACGCAGCCGCTGAGGCAAAAGCACAAAGCCGCCAAGGCCAAAATCTTTGTCATCGTGATCCCTCTTGCCGCCAACCCTGGCGCAAGAGCGTTACCACGGCCTCAATGGCGGGTGAATTCCCCCCAGATGGAAGAAAATTGCAGGGCGGTCGCCGTCAGCACAAAGGCGTGCCAGATGGCTTTGTGATAGGGGATGCGCTCCATCACATAAAACACCACCCCCGCCGAATAGACGATGCCGCCAGCCATCAAAAGCCAGAAATTGGCATGGGCGAGAGTCATGGAAAGCGGCTGGATCACGGTGACGATTACCCAGCCCATGGCAAGATAAAGCCCCAGCGACAACCATTCAAAAC
>JAATGP010000025.1 GCA_015654635.1 Alphaproteobacteria bacterium
AGGCATTGGCCTCAGCGGCCGAACAGCGCTTCGGATCGGCAGCCGACGCCTGAACCACGAACAGTGCGCCAACGGCTAGAATGGAGATAAGTCGTTTCATATAAACCTCCCGTACGCAGCGCGTCTTGTCGACGGCAAACCGGTAAACAATGGTGTGATGGTACTCGTGCCCAGGCTCGAGGCGGGCGGAACCGAATTCCGGATGATTGGGCGTATCCGGGAAAAGTTGAGGCTCGATCGCAAAAGCATCGCCTTGGCGATAACTATGACCGGATTTTCCCTCCACCGTGCCGTCGAGGAAGTTGCCGGAATAGAACTGCACGCCAGGCATGGTCGATGAGATTTCCAGAATGCGGCCCGACTTGGGGTCTTCTACTCTTGCGACAAGACGCGGGTTGGCGACAGGCGTGCGATCGATCACCCAGTTGTGGTCGAAGCCTCTACCGAACAGAAGCTGCTGCGAGTGCCCGTCGCGAACATCGCGCCCAATCGGCTTGCCAATACGGAAATCGAATGGTGTTCCGGTGACGGGGGTGAATTCGCCGGTCGGGATCAGCCCGGCATCGACCGGCGTCGTTTCGGCTCCGGGGATCGTCAGCACTTGGTCCATGATGCTGCCCGAGCCTTCGCCCGACAGATTCCAATAGGCGTGATTGGTGAGGTTGACGACCGTCGCCTTATCGGTCCTGGCGGTATATTCGACGATAAGCTGGTTGTTCTCGTCGAGCGAATAGACAGCCTTGACGGTCAGCTTGCCGGGATAGCCCTGATCGCCATCCGGACTGATATAAGAGAGCGTGACGTTAGCCTTGCCGACCGCATCGACGTGCCATAGCACTTTGTCGAAACCGGCGGTGCCACCGTGTAGAGAATTGGCGCCGTCGTTGATCGGTAACTGATAAGTCTTGCCGTCAAGCACAAAGCGACCGTTGGCGATGCGATTGGCATAACGGCCCACCGTAGCGCCGAAGTACTGCGGAGCCTTCAGGTAGCCGCGCATGTCGCCGTAAGCGAGCGTAATGTCCGCCGGCTTGCCGTCACGATCCGGCGTAACCACGGATTGGATCGCGGCACCGTAAGCGATGATCTTCACCGACACACCGGCGCTATTCGTCAGCGTTACGGCTTCGACACTGCGTCCATCCGGCAGTTTGCCGAATTCGGCGCGGGTGGCTGCAAGCGCTCCTGCCGCCATTACACCGGCAGCACAAATACTACTCAAGAGAACCTTCCTCCACATCATGTGCATCGCCATTACTTACCCTCGCCAAGCTCGACGTAGTCGACGTCGGCTGGCTGCTGTCCCCCCAAGACGGTGATCTTGTTGTACCCGGCCGTCAGCCGAGCGCTGACGGTCATGTCGCTCCAGCCATCCGACACGGGAGCCGCTACTCGCGCCATCGTTGCCCCGTTGACGCGCAGCCCCGGCATCGCCGGCTGCAATGTCGCCGCCGTGAAGTGGACGGTGACGGGATATATGCCCGCCTTATCAACGTAGACGTCGAAATCGAGCTGGCCGGTTGCGGCCGCTATCCGCACACGCCCACGGGTGGACATCTTGTCGTCGTGAATATAAGCGGCGTCGTGCCGGACGGCATCTTCCGCTTCGTAGCGGTTGAAGTTGAGCTTAGCCGCCGCGAACAGAATAACGTTCTTGCCAGAATTCATATTGTCGGCGGCGCTCGTCGCGGATGACGACGATGTGATATGCAGCATTTGCCCATCGTGTTTCAGCATCACCGCCTGGGTCCAGCCGGCACCCATATTTCCCGTGCGCTTCTGCACGGGCGCCCGTATCTGCCACCATGGGCCGCGGCCGAGATCCTTGTTCCAGTACAACGCCCGCCCACCTGCGTCGCCGGTACCGCCAGCCCGTTCTGCGCTGACAATCAGAACCCCCTTGTCACCACCAATCGGCAACCAGACAATCGCCGGACAAGCGGCGGGCCAAGCGCCACCCATCGTCTCGATCGGCCAGCCGCGATCGGCGGGCGAGCCCCAATCCAGCCCGTCGTGGCTGAATTTGATGTAGACCTGACCGTTATTGTTCGGTCCATCAATGTCTTCATAAGTGTAGGCATAGCGACGGTCAGGGAGGGCAACGACCGTCGCCATGCCTGGCCGTTCCATCCCACCGGAGACGGCTGAATCTTTGACCTCGGCGCCCCAAGTGGCACCCCCGTCGGTCGAAATTTTGTGTGCGAGAAGCTGGTTGAAACCCAGTGCCTTGTGCTGTTCGGTCGAATAATACGCAACCAACTGTCCATCATTCAGAACAACAAGGTTCGGCTCCCAGACACCGTGATTGTCCTTGGCCTCGGGCCGGCCGCCACCATCGACGATGGTGCCACGATAAGTCCAAGTGCGGCCCAGATCGGTCGAGAAATAGGTCTGCAGGTGTTCGTCGGCCAGATGCCCATCGCTATCGGTGCAGATCGTATTACCGGAGAGCAGCAGCGTGCCTTTCTTCAGCGAGCCGCTATCGCGCGGCAACTCAATGAGGTTTGGCTGATAGCGGAACTGGCAGCGCTTGAGATCGTGAAAAGTCTGGTCGCTGACATGACTCACCAAACGCCAACTGCCGCCATCATCCAAGCTCTCATAGACGGGCATACCGGTCAGGTCTGGTCGCTCGAAGGCGATCAGCACGCGCCCATTAGCATTCTTGCCCGCCTGATGTTCGAGACGCACGAGCGAAACATAGCCCTGACCGTCGGCAAGCTTCGTACCTTCGGAAGTATCGAAACCCGGAACGGCGTCGGCCAAAGCCGGCGTAAGACAGAAAGCGGCAGCGGCCAGACAGGATAGACGCATTCTTTCAGACATGTATGGAACTCACGATGTTTGATCATGCCGCGTCCGCGGCGTTTACAGGACTGCCGCAACCGGCCTGGCGGGAGAACCAGACCGGCGCGGAGGCAAGCGACGTCAGTTGAAGCGGTAGTGAAGACCCAGCGAGTAGGTCTTGTTTACCGTTCTGATATCGCGCGGGAACAAGATTGTGCCGGTGTAGCTGTTATAGTAGGCGCCGAGTAGGTTGGTGGCGTCGAACGAGACCATCACCTGATCCGAGACGTTGTAGTTCACGCCCAAGTCGACGTAGGTCGTCGGTTTGACGTAGTCGATCGGCGGATAGGCGTTGTTGCCGGGATAGTATCCTTCGATGTACTTCGAACGATATGTCGCGGCCAAGCGCATCGACAGGCCATACTTTTCATACATTAGCATGACCGAGGCATTGTTCTTCGACACCTGGGTCAGATCGCCATCGCGTGTAGCGTTACCGTTCTGTCCCGGAATCGGCGCATGCGACTGAATCCAGGTGTAGTTGGCCTGGACACCAAGGCCCGACCATGCCCCGGGGAGGAAATCGAAGAACTTCTGAGCGCTGGCTTCCATGCCCTCGATGTAGCCCTTGCCCGAGCTTTCCGAAGTCGCGATGCGGATGGTGCACTGACCGCTGATGCCACCGGAAGTCGGAATGCCGTTGGCCATGCAATAAGCCGTATCGTATAGCCTGGTGTAGGACACAGGAAGGACATAGCCGGATACATCGTGATAGAACCCGGCGACCGATGCCATGCCGCCACCTGGCAGATAGTATTCAAGTGACACGTCGTAGGCCGTTGATCGGGTCGGCGATAGATCCGCGTTGCCTTGCGAACCCGCGCCTTCGCGGTTGACAGTCGGCGGTGTCGTGGACAGCGACGGGTTCAACGCCGCAAAGTCGGGACGTGTCATGGTCTTGCCGAACGAAAGGTGCGCCTGCAGATCATCCGATAGATGAACGATGGCGCTGATATTCGGCAGGAAGTCCTGGCTGCTCGACGGCGTCGCGAACGGCGTATACTCATTGTATGATGCTACGATCGTGGCACCGGCCGGATAGGTCGTGCCGCCCAGCACAATTGGCGCACCACTGTCGTTGGTCACGGCCGGGATGTTCGTTATGCTGGTACCGGTGAGGCGGCGGGACGTGTTGACATACCGGAAACCGATCTGACCATCGATGGGCAGGCCAATGACCTGCGTATGATACTGCGCCTGGGCCCAGACGGCTTCGGTGTTTTCATCGTCACGGAAGCTATTGGCCGGATCAGCCGTGGGCCCGCTCACGGCCTCACCGTAGTACGTCCGGATATCATCGACGTGATCCATGAGGTAGTTTATCGACGGTCCGATGAAGTTAGCGTCGTTACCGTCACCACCGTGGAACATCTGGAAGAAGTCGTTACCGAATACCGACGAAGCCTTGACGTTGCCGTTGCCTGCAGGAACGCTGAACCCGACGTCACCGCCAGCCACAGCCTGGGCATTCGCCTTGCGGTCGGCATAACGAAGCCCACCCTCGACCGAGGTAATGAAGTTGCCCTCTCCAAAGTCGTACTTCGCATGTCCGGACCAGGAGACCTGCGTGCCGTGGTTGATGTTGAAGCTCTCATTCAGGCTCTGCAAATAGAACAGATCCTTGTCGGTGGCTGGAATGGACAGATGCCACACGCCGTGCCCATTGACGTTGGAGTTCAACGTCACAACTTCATTCGGGATGTTCATGTCGATGATTTCGCGCGTATCGTGGTACGCGGACGTTGTGATCGAAAACGCCGTATCGACCGACCAGGGGCCGTGATCCACTTTGGCCCCGAGGGTACCGTGCAGGTCATTCTGCGCGAAGTCGTGGGCTTGGGTGCTGGTGGCAGTATACGGATGACCGCCAGCGCCACCGACCGTCGCCGTTTGAATCATGCAGCCGGAGTCGTATTGCAGCGTGACACAGCCGTCTTTCGCCAGCGTAACGTTCGAGAGCGGAAGATCGTCGCTGGTGACGGAGAAGAAGTTCACATCGCCAGAACGTTGCGTCCAGCCAGAATAGATCAGGTCAGCATAGAACTCGACGCCGTCCATCGGGCGAAACTGCAGCGACAGGTTGGCCTCCGGATAGGAGCGGTGACCGAGGGTGGTGACCGAACCCATGAAAGGTACATAGACGGGTTGGCTCAGACCGGTTAGAGCCGTCGGCTTCGCCAAGTGGGGCGTATCTTCCCACACGATCGGATATTCAAACCAGTCGTAGTTGTCGGTTATGTTCAGAAGAGCACCGAACTCGCCCGCCGAAGTCTTCCAACGGTCGCTGACCAGAAAATTGCCCTTCGGATTCACCTTATCGATAACGGTGCCATAGGTCCCCGTTACCGAACCGGCCATCTGGAAGCCGTCGAAGTCGAAGGGACGGTGCGTGCGCACATCGATCAAGCCAGCGATGCCGCCTTCGATCTGATCGGCGGACGCGGTCTTGTAGACATTGAGGCCCGCCAGCACTTCCGACGGAAGATTCTGGAACGAATAGGTACGACCGGTCGTGGTGAAAACTTCGTCGCCATTCAACGTGGTGACGACGTTCGGCAAACCGCGGATATTAACGCCCGTGACCTGGTCATTGTTGCGCGTTACCTGCACGCCCGGAATACGCTGCAAGGCATCGCCGACCGATGCGTCGGGCAGCTTGCCGACATCTTCCGGCACAATGGCATCGACAACGTTGAGATTGGCGCGCTTGATCTGCTCGGCCGCGTTCAAGCTCGACCGAAGGCCCGTGACGACCACGGTTTCAAGCGCCGAACCGGAATCCGGCGCATTGCTGGCAGCCTGGGCGTAGCAAGCCGGTGCACTCAGCGCGCCGACCATTAATGCGAATATGGATGCAGTCCGCTTTGCGTCCTGCGATGTTTTTGACATGGCTTTCCCCTCCTCTGTGCAACCTGTTCTCCGCAATGAGATCGTGATGACCCCTTGCGTTGTAAGGCCGCCGGAAAAGCCCGTTCCTTTGAGCAGGACCTCTAGGGCTTCTGAAACTGAGTACCGACCATTAACGGGATTTGCTCCCGGCACCTGAGCCAGCGCGTACGGATAGAGCAACTGGACGTGCGTTTGGCGCGCCAGTTCGGATAAACTCATACCGATGTTGGACTGAGAAATATGGACTTCATATTTCGCATCTTCCGCATCGGCTGAGACAGCGAAGGCCCAACACCAAGCCGCAATCAAGCAGCTGGCGCCCCACATCGCCGGTCGTATTCTCCCTATCGTCACGTTCTGACTCGATGGTCGGCAACTCTGCCTTCACACCGGCCTTATGACATTAAGACCGGCGAGACGGCAAAATCCTCCAGTCGTTTTGGCGAAACTTATCAGCAATTGTGCAGCCGTGGCAGAACGGCTTGAATTTTGCGCGTTCTGTCTTTCTGTAACCACAGACGGAAGTGCAGAAAATAATCGTGAGACAGGCGGACAAAGCGGTGGCCTCGCGGATCAGCCGTCTGAACGGAAAGCGCTATCAGGGTCACGAAATTCCGGTATGACGGCCTTGCTCATCGAACATGCATGGCGCGGCCACGCTCGCCCTCGACGGCGACAAGCTCCGCATGATGAGTATCACGCCATTGAACTCTGATGCCGAAATTGTCGCTGAGAGCTTCGAGGAACGCCGCGCTCTTGCCGATTTCGAAATAGCCACCCACCTGTAGGTCATTTAACTTTGGGTCGACGATTTCCACTTTGATGTTCGTATAGCGGTTATAGTCAGCAACGACCTGGGCCAACGGTTCGCCGGCGTAGACCAGCACTCCCTGACGCCACGCCAACCGGCGGTTTATCGCAGCATTGGTAACCTGCGATAGGTGATGGACCTTGTGCGCGAAAACGGCATTCTGACCCGCCGCGACAACCGCGAGATGCTTCTCGGTGAATTGTCCGCCATCACCGTTGAGCACTGCCAGCTCGACATTGCCGCGCACCACGGTCACGTCCACCGCCCGCGCCAGCAGCGTGACGTCAAACGCCGTACCGATATCGCGCACCAAGCCTTGACCGGCAAACACGGCAAACGGGCGCTTGTCGTCATGGGCCACCTCGAAATACGCCTCACCGCGCAACAGGTGCACATCGCGGCGCTTATCAGACAGCGCCACCCGAACGGCTGTGTTGGTATTGAGCGTCAGCGTCGATCCATCCGCCAGTGCGATAGTCTTCTGCGCCCCAACGGCCGTCTGATAGGTCGTCACCACCGGCAGATCGGTGTGCAAAGCCATATAGGTTGGAAAGGAGGCCACCACGAGCACCACCGCGGCCGCTGCTGCCGCAAGATAGGACAGACGAGCACGACGCCAGAACGTTGGCTTTGACTTGAGCGTGGGCACAGCGACGGGGGCCGCAAGGAGGTACAGCGCATCGAGATCGTCCCATAGCCGGAATAGGCGTGCCGCCGCATCGCGGTGATAGGGGCTGCGGTTCTGCCATTCCTGGAATTTCGCATAGTTTTCGGCGATTGCCTGACCGCCGTCGAAACGTATGACCCATTCCGACGCCTCGGCCTCAACCGCGGCGGTATCCGGAAACGGCACCACATTCTTATCCGTGTCACGCATCACGCATCTGCTTTCGGCGTATCAACTCCAGTCGTGCGACTTGGCCCGCCCGTTTGCGGGTTGCGTCTTTGACCTGCCCAATGCCGTCCAGGCCATGCTGCCGAAGATACTCACTACAGCGCAACAAACCCAGGGCAGCGTGTTTCTCGGCAGTACTGACCGAAATTCCCAGCCTTTCTGCGATTTCCTTGTACGACAACCCATGAACCTTGCGGAGCAGGAACACCTTGGAGCATTGCGGCGGCAAGCTGGCCATCGCCTCCGCAAGCATGCGTATGCGCTGGTGCGCCTCCATCTCGTCGTCGAGTGCTACCTGACCCACATCCTCTATGACCGATGGGTCAGCGAAATCCTCCAGTGGCACAGTTGTCGCATTTGCGGCTTTGGCGCGCTCGTTCAGCGCCAGATTGCGCGCAACCCGGAATAGAAACGCTTTGGGTGAAGCGATCGGTTGATCGGCTTCTGCCGCATAGGCGCGCACGAACGCTTCCTGCGCCAGATCCTCCGCGTCCGCCGAATGGGCGGTGAAACGCTGGAGAAACCGCTTCAGAGCAGCCTCGTTTTGAACGTAGGTCTCCAGAATGCTCGGCATTCAATACCCACCAGCCCCAATGCCAGTGCGTATTATCATATAATTTGGCAGAATGGAAATGCACCCCTCGCGGGGGCAAACGGCTTGTAGCCGGGCGTCAAAGTTACCGGCACAAACGCAGGGCGCCGGTGACCCGAAAAGGGTCCGGAGCGCCCCGTTGAGGAACGCGGGTGTGTTTTGAGATGGAAATTTTCGCGACCAGTATGCGCCTAGCCCACATGTGCGCTGCGACCGCCCCCGGTTTTGCCAAGATGCTTACGAGCCTCTTGAATCGGCCAGCCGTTATGGTGGACATCATGTGGACACCGCGTTTGAAAAACAAGAAGGCCGCTTGCGCGGCCTGTCTGCAAGATCATGATTTTATTAGCCACTTTGGAGCGGGCGAGGCGAATCGAACGCCCGACCCTAACCTTGGCAAGGTTATGCTCTACCCCTGAGCTACGCCCGCAATCCAAGTGGGAGGCGGGTTATGACCTGTCCGCGCTTCGGTTTCAAGCGGGTTTTGAAAGCGATGTGCATTGGGCCCGTCCCAGCCCGCGCGGCGGAAGGCCGCCCCTGCCCCCCTTTCTGCCCGCCCGCCCCTATTCCCCCACCAGGCGGGCGAAAACGGCATGGGCCCGGGCCTGCAGATCGGCTAGGAGGCGCTGCAAACTCTCGAAATGCGCCACCCCGGCAGCGCGGGCCAAGAGGGCTTTGAGGCCCGGCGTGGCCGCCGCCGGGTCAACCGGGCCTTCCACGGCGATGCGCAGCACTTGCAACAGGGCAAGCTGCAGCTGCGCGGCGGTGGCCAGGATGATGGCGTCCGGCTCGCTGAGGACGGCTGCGGTCTTGAGGCGGCTCAGCACCTCTTGCGTGCCTTGCGCCAGAATCGCGGGGTCCGTTGCCGCATATTGCAGCTGCAAGAGCTGGGCGGTGAAATCGATATCCATCAGCCCGCCGGGCGCGTATTTCAGATCGAAGGGGCTTTTGCCGGGATATTGCGCCGCCACCTTGTGGCGCATGGCATTGGCATCGGCGCGCAAGCCCTCTTTATCCGCGCGGCGGCAGAGGGTGTGGCGGATCACATCGCGCACTGCCCCCGCCAAAATCGGCGCCCCGGCAACCACCCGGGCGCGGGTCAGCGCCATGCGCTCCCAGGTCCAGGATTGCGCGGCGTGATAGCGGGTGAAAGCCTCCAGGCTGACCGCCGCGGGGCCTTGGCTGCCGGTGGGGCGCAGCTGCATATCCACCTCATAAAGCCCGCCTTCGCCGGTTGGGGCGGTGAGCGCTGCGATCAGGCGCTGGGCCAGCCGCGCGTAATAATGCGAGACGGCGAGCGGCTTTGCCCCATCCGACTGCTCGATACCCGGCAAGGCGTCATAGACGAAGATGAGGTCGAGATCGCTGCCGGCGGTCATCTCGGCGGCACCCAGCTTACCCATGGCGATGACGGCGAAGGCCCCGCCCTTGATGCGGCCATGGGTTTCGACCAGCTCGGCTTCGCTGCGGGTGAGGAGCGCGGCGATGACGGTCTCGGCAATGGCGGTGAAGGCGGGCCCCGCCGCATCGGGCTTGGCGATGCCTTCGATCACCTGCACCCCAACGCGGAAAATCTGCTCATGGGCGAAACGGCGGGCGGTATCGAGCACAGCCTCATAGCGCGGCGCCCCGGCCAGCATCTCCGCGAATTGACGCTCCAGATCTTCCCGCGCCGGCAGCGCCAGCAGAAAGCCGGGATCGAGCAGCGCATCCAGCGTGGCCGGCGCACGGGCAAGATGGGTGGCCAACCGCGGCGCCGAGCCCATGATGGCGGCGATGAGGTGCAGCAGCTCGTCACGCGCCAAGAGCAGGGCAAAAAGCTGAACGCCGGAGGGAAGATTGGTGAGGAAGCGGTCGAACTGGGCAAAGGCGGCATCGGGATCCGCGGTGGCGGCGAGCGCCGCGAGCAAAGCCGGGATCAGCTTGGTCAGGCCCTCGCGCGCCCGCACGCTGCGGGTGGCGCGGATGCGGCCGTGATGCCAGCCGCGGATGGCGCCGGAGATATGGGTGCCGTCGCGAAAGCCCATCTGGTGCAGAGTTTCCAGGGTTTCGGGATCATCCTCCACCCCGGTGAAGACGAGGCTGCCGCCCTCCCCTGCCAGAGGCGCAGCGCGCTCGAAGAGCTGGGCATAATGGCCTTGCACGATGTTGAGGCGCTGGGTGAGCGCGGCGCCGAAAGGGGCGGTGCCGGCAAAGCTGCAGAAGCAGGCGATATGGGCGAGGCCCTCCGCATCCTTGGGCACGGTGTGGGTCTGCTCGTCGTCGATCATCTGCAGGCGATGTTCGAGGGTACGGAAAAAACGATAAGCCTCGGAGAGTTCGCGCGCCGCCTCATCGCTGACATGCGCGCGCAGACGCAGCGCCTCCAACGCCGCCAGTGTGGCGGGCGAACGTAAGCAAGGATCGCGGCCGCCCAAGATGAGCTGCTGGGTTTGCACAAAAAACTCAATCTCGCGGATGCCGCCGCGGCCAAGCTTGATGTTATGGCCCGCCACCGCAATCTCGCCATGGCCGTTATGGGCGTGGATCTGGCGCTTGATGGAATGGATGTCTTCGATGGCGGCAAAATCGAGATTGCGGCGCCAGATGAAGGGCGCGATCACCTCTTTCAAGAAGCGCGCCCCGGCGCCGGGATCACCCGCACAACCCCGCGCCTTGATGAAGGCGGCGCGCTCCCAATTCTGCCCCATCGCTTCGTAGTAATCGGCGGCCGCATCGGTGGAGATGGCGACTTGCGTCGCTCCGGCATCGGGGCGCAAGCGCAGATCGACGCGGAAGACATAACCATCGGCGGTGATATCTGCGATCAGCTTGACGATATGCTTGATGATGTCGACCGCGGCGCCGCGCTGATCGCCGCGCTTGGCAAAGGGAAAGCTGGTGGCATCGTAAAAGGTAACGATGTCGATATCGCTGGAGTAATTGAGTTCGAAGCCGCCATATTTGCCCATAGCGAGGACGACAAGGCCGGTGGACGCCTCCAGCGTAGCGCCATCCTTGTCCGCCCATACCGAACCGCGGGCGGCGTGTTTTAAAGCAAAGCGCAACGCGGCTTTGACCGCCGCATCGGCAAAACGGGTGAGGCTTTGGGTGACATCTTCCAGCGTGAAGAGGCCCGCGATATCGGCAAGACCAATCACCAGCGCGGCTTGACGCTTGGCGCGGCGCAGCGCCTGCATGATCTCAAGTTCGATGCTGGCCTCGCCCGCGGCCAGAGCAGCGGCTTCGATTTCGGCGAGCAGCGGGCGCGGGCCATCACTAAAGAAACGCCGCAGCAGCGCAGGCTCGCGTACCGCCAGCCGCGAGAGGTACGCGCTGTTACCAAACGCTGAAGCGAGAAGTAGCTGCGCCGCCTCATCGGGCACATACCCGGCCTCCGCCAGCCGCTCAAAGCTGCGCCCCGCTAGCGCCTTGTCGAAAGGTTGCGGCAACGTCAGCGGAGCGAGGATGGTCATGGGGGAAGCCTACTACTTACCCTCCCCTTGAGGGAGGGTTAAAGAGACCTCACTCCGCCGCTTTGGGAAAGGCGGGCAGTTTGGCGATGTCGCTGGGATCGTGCTGGATGATGAAAAGGGCGCCGGTATTTTTGATGAGGCCGCGAACGCGGTCCATCGAAGCGAGGCTGTCGGCGCGATTGGCGTTCCAATCCGGCAAACCGTTGCTGTCATAATTCTCGCGGAAATGGGCGACATCGCCGGAGAGCAGCACCGGGCCGGTTTTGGCAAGACGCAGCAACAGGCCGTGATGGCCCGGCGTGTGGCCCGGCAAGTTGATCATCACCACCGTGCCGTCGCCATAGATGTCGCGGTCGCCCGTGACGGCATCGAGCTTGCCGCCACCCGTCAGCCATGGCGCCAGGGGTTTGGCGCGGGGATCATCCTTGGAGGGCAGCGCATCGATGTCGCCTTTGCCGATGAGAAGCCGTGCCTTGGGAAAGCTCGCCGCTTGGCCGGTGTGGTCGCCATGATAATGGCTGATGCCGACATCGGCGATGCGATCCGGCGTCAGGCCCAACTGCTTAAGCTGATCGACGATGGTGATCGAAACGGTGTCGGACACCGCCGCCTTGGGATCGATCTTGGCGCCGAGATCGGCCGCCGGCAGACCGGTATCCCAGATGAGATAGCTGTCGCCATGCTGGATCAGATAACAGCTCGCCACCAGATCCATGGAGCGGCCGGTATAGGCCTTGGTGTCGGAGAAGAAGTTGAGATCGCTGAAGTGAATCTGCCCGCAATCCAGCCGCCACAACTTGACGATGGGTTTCACCTCCGTGGCCTGCGCCGCGCCGAAGAGAATTGCCGCCGCCACAAAGCCACCGACCAAAGACAAAAACCGCATCGCGCACACCCCGAAAAATTCCACGAATTTATAGACGGCCCAGAAGACACTTTCGACACCCTCGCGCGCATAACACGGTTGCGGGAGAACCATCCCAATTGTCATTCCCGACCGAGTGAGCCCTGTGCGTGCTTCGGGGCTCGCCGCCCCATGGTCACTGGTTTTCCTCGACCATTGATTCGCGGCGAACGCCTCAACATGGCGAGATTTTTGAGCCCCACTTTCGTCATGCCGAGGTGCCCCGCGCGCGCGGAAGCTAACGGCTAGACGCAGACATTCGGGCTCGAAGCGCGCAGCGTCAGCCGGGAACGGCAAGTTTGGTTTAGCTCGTTCGCTCGAGAGCTGGTGGCGCGAGTTGGGGTTGTTTACGCCCCAATGCTCTTGGAAACGACACCGTGGCTTTGAGGCCAGGGTTGTTGTCGCCCAGGATCAGTTTGGCGTCGTGCATGCGGGCGACGGCGGCGACCAGGGAGAGGCCGAGGCCGGTGCCGGGGGAGTTGCGGCTTTTTTCCAGGCGCACGAAACGCTCCAGCACGCGGGCGCGTTCTTCCACCGGAATCCCGGGGCCGGTGTCGGCCACGGTGAGGTCGATGCTGAGCGGCGTTTCGGTGGCTGAAACCGAGATATGGCCCCCGCTGAGTGAATATTTGATGGCGTTGTCGATCAGATTGGCCAGCGCCTGACTGACGAGACTGCGATTGCCTTCCACGGTGAGCACACCCGAGGGCGCCACTTCCAAGGTGATCTCTTTTTCCTCGGCCAGCGGGGCATAAAGATCGGCGACATCGGCGACGACGGCGGAAAGGTCCAGCGGCGCCATGCTGCCGCGGGTCATGCCGGAATCGGCCTCGGCGATGAGGAGCAGCGCGTTGAAGGTGGCGATGAGGCGATCGGTTTCGGCGATGGTGGCTTCGATATCGTCCTGATGCGGATCATCGGATGCCATGCGCCGCTGCATCTCTTCCAGGCGGTTGCGCAGACGGTTGAGGGGGGTGCGCAGATCGTGGGCGACCGAATCCACCACCTCGCGCATGCCCTTCATCAAGCGCTCGGTCCGTTCCAGCATGATGTTGAGATTTTCGGCCAGCAAATCCATTTCGTCATGCGAGCCCGTTACCGGCACACGGCGGGAGAAATCGCCGGCCACGACCTCGGCGCTGGTCCGCGTGATGGCATCCAGGCGGCGCAGAAAATTGCGGCTCATCAGAAGGCCGCCGCCGACACCGAAGAGCAGCATCAGACCCGCGCTCCATGGAATCGTGGTGGAGAAGAATTTGCGGCTGAGCTTTTGGTCGGAAATATCGCGCGCCACCAGCAGCAGAAAACCGCCGGGCAGGAAAAAAGCTTGGCCGCGGGCGGTGCGGGTGACGGTGCCGCCCTGCTGACCGCTCTGATATTCGAACTCGACATAGCGCCCGCTCAGCTTGGCCGAATCGGGCAGCTCTATAAGATTGCCTGCTAGCACACCGCCGGAGGGGCTCTGCAAATAATAAAGCCCGCTATTGTGCTGCGCGACGCGCGCGGTGATGACATCGGAAAGGCCGATGATGCCGGTGCGCTGATATTGTTCGCGCAAGCCGCCGACCTCGGCATCGATAGTCTCATCGGTCTGGGCGTCGACGGCGCGCTGGGCATTCCAATAGGTGAAGGCCACCAGCGCCGTCGCCGAGACAGCGTAGAAAAACACAAAAATAAGCGTGATGCGGAAGGCCTGCGTATGCAGGACCCGCTCGGCCCAGCGCCAATTGGTGTTATTTCGCGGCACGGATCATATAACCCGCTCCACGGATGGTGTGCAGCAACGGGGCCTCGAAGCCTTTGTCGATCTTGGCGCGCAGGCGCGAGATATGGACATCGATGACATTGGTTTGGGGATCGAAATGATATTCCCAGACGCTTTCCAAGAGCATGGTGCGGGTGACGACTTGCCCGGCATGACGCATCAGATATTCCAGCAGGCGAAATTCGCGTGGCTGCAGATCGATATCCTGAGCACTGCGGGTGGCGGCGCGGGTGAGCAAATCCAGCTCCAGCTCGCCGACCGTAAGCTTGGTCTTGACCGAGGCGGGGGCTCTGCGGCGCATCAAAGCATCGATGCGGGCGAGGAGTTCGACAAAGGCATAAGGTTTGGTGAGATAATCGTCGCCGCCAGCCTTCAGACCTTTGACGCGATCATCGACCTCGGAGAGGGCAGAGAGGAACAGCACCGGCATCAGATTACCATGCTCGCGCATCTCGGCCACCACATTGAGGCCATCCATTTTCGGCAGCATGCGATCGATGATGGCACAATCGTAAGGCCGGGACAGCGCCAAGGTGAGACCGGTGTCGCCATCGGCCGCCTCGTCCACGACATGCCCGGCTTCTTTCAGCCCGTTCACCAGATAGCGCTGCGCCTCGAGATCGTCTTCCACCACGAGAATGCGCATGGCCGTTCTCCACTTCTTTTTGTGAAATGGGCCCAACGCAACGCGGGCCTCTTTGAAAAATAAAGCCACGCCGGTGGCAGCTACGAGGGGGGGCGAGACCGCCACCGGCGCGGGTAGCCGAGTCAGCCCTTGCGGGCGACCCGGAAAGCAAAGACTCAGGTCTTGGCGATCGGAACCGCCACGAAATGCGACGTACCCGCCGAGGAGACGAGCAACAGAACACTCTTCAGGCCGGCCGAATGGGCCTGGGCAACGCTTTTTTCGACATCTTGCGGGCTATGAACGGCCTTGTTGTGGACCGAGACCACCACATCGCCCGGCTGCAGGCCTTGGTCGGCCGCATCGGAATCCGGGTCGACCTTGGTGACCACAACGCCCTGGACGCTTTCATCCAGATTGTAAGCTTTGCGCACTTCCGGTGAGAGCGCGGTAAGACCAAGACCCATCGCTTTGCCGGTGACGGCAAAATTGGCGGGACCACCTTCCGGCTCGCCGGTGTTGGCGGCCACTTGGGTGTCCTTCTTGGCGCCGATCGTGACCGCCAGATTCTGACGGGCGCCATCGCGCAAAATGGAGAAGGCAGCCGATTTGCCGGCGGGCAGTGAGGCGACCCGGCGGGTCAGATCATGGGCATCGCTGACTTCCTTGCCGTTGATGGCCAGGATGACATCACCCTGGCGCACACCGCCGCGCGCGGCCGGGCTATCGGGCACCAAGCTTGCCACCAGGGCGCCTTTGGGGTCCTTCAAATTCAGCGAGGCGGCAATCTCCGGCGTGACCGGCTGGATTTGCACGCCGAGCCAGCCGCGAGCGACCCGGCCATGGCTCTGCAGCGCCGCCACCACATCTTTGATGGTGGAAGCGGGAATGGCAAAGCCGATCCCGACGCTGCCGCCGGAAGGCGAGAAGATCATCGAATTCATGCCGATCACCTGGCCGCGCAGGTCGAAGGTGGGGCCGCCGGAATTGCCACGGTTGATGGGGGCGTCGATCTGGATGAAGTCGGTATAAGGCTGCTCGGAATTGCCGAGATCGCGACCGATCGACGAAACGATACCCGCCGTAACGGTGTTCGACAGGCCGAACGGATTTCCCACCGCCACCACCCAATCGCCGACGCGCAAGGTGCGGTCGTTGCCGAACTCGACCGTCGGCAGCGGCTTATCGGTGACGACCTTGAGCAAGGCCACGTCGGTCGAGGCATCGGTGCCAATCAGCTTGGCGGTAAAGCTGCGGCCATCGGGCAGTTTGACGGTGATCTTGCTGGCGCCATCGACGACATGGTTGTTGGTGACGATAAGGCCGGATTTGTCGATGATGAAGCCCGACCCCATTGAGGTGGCTTTGCGGGGGATTTGCGGCTGCGGACGCATCTGCGGGCGGCCACCGAACTGGCGGAAAAGATCGCGGAAGGCATCCGGCATGTCGTCGAGGTCGGGCTGGGCGCCGCCCTTTTCCACCTCTTCGGCCGTGACCGACACCACGGCGGGGCTGACCCGCTCGACCAGATCGGCAAAGCTGAACGGCGTTCCGTTCTCCATCATCCGCGCCGGAGCAGCGCTGCCCCGGTCGGCCACGTCGTAATGCGCCGCCGCAGACTCTGCCGGATGGTCCGGCAAAATGGCATAAGCACCGAAACTGACGCCGATGATGGCGGCAACCGCCGTCCCGGCCAAAAGGGCCTTGTTGCGCTTCATATAGGCCATGACCTGCTCTTTGTTCATTGGTCCCTTCTCCACCGACATGGAGTGGCAGTGTGATACGCCTGGAACATGGCTGTATTATTTCTCAAAGATGAATTGTGCGCAATGGAAATATTACGCTAACGAAGGGGTGGCAGACGAACTTTTGCGCGCGCCGGACTGCACGGCGGGAGCATTCTATACTGCGGCAAGGTTTGGGGGGATCTGCGATGGGGCGCTTGCTAGCGATTTTGCTCTGCGCCGCGCGGCGGCTGTTTGCCGGTGACGAGCACGACGCCTTCTTCGCCAAGCCGCAGCGCTGTTCAAGCCGATGCTGGTGCTGAAGAAGGTGGCGTGAATCGCCGTCACCTCTCCCTTGCGGGGAGGTGAAGAGATGTTCTAATGCCCGCCGCCTTGGAAAATTTCTTCGGCGAGGCCGGTCACGTAATGCAAGCCGTCGAGCGTCAAGGTGATGCTGTGGGGCCAGACGGCGCGGGCCACGCCCTTGCGCTCAAGCGCGTTCCACACCGCTTCGTTGAAGAGGCCGGTGGCATCCTTCGACGCCACCACAGCACCGCCAAGATGGAAATGATCGCCATGCGCTTGCGGGAAGCGAGTGATGGTAACCTCGCCATTGGGCTCTTGCCCGGCGTGATCGGGTAGGCTGGCAAGGCCTTGCAGCAATGTCAGCGTGCGCAGCTGCAGGGGATTCAGTTTGAGCGGGTTATTCTTCGGCGGCATGGGCTTCCTCACGCGCGGAGGCGGTGACCTTAAGGGATTGCGAGACGGTCCGGCAGAACGCCCCTTAGAAGCGGGGTCTTGTCCATCCGGACAACCGGGCCGAGAAGCTCGAACCAGCCGTCCTTCGTTTCGCACGAATAGAGATAGGGGTCGAGTCCATCGCGCGTGGTCATCGCGGCAGCGTCGATTCGGCCCAGCCCCATGAGCCAGTCCGCGGTGGCGGCCAGACTGACCTCGACATGCCAGCTGCCGCCTTCCCGGATCCGGCGCAGCACCGCTGCCATCGCGCCCGCCGCGGCGAGGCTGCCGGTAAGGGTGGAAAGGACCGGCGCCGCGATCAGGGCGGGCAGCGCTTCCTGCGGCCGGCCGCGTTTGGCAGCAAGGTAAGCCCCCTGCTCGGCCGCCAGCCCCGTAGCGGCCTGCACCACCGCTTCGAAACCGCGGCGCGGCGCCCACGCGCCGGAATAGGCCGACAGCGAAACGGTGACGATGCCAGGGGCGGCGTGGGCCAGAGTGGCAGGCGAAAAGCCGAGTTTGGCCAGCGCGCCGGGGCGATGGGAATCGACCACGATATGAGCATCGCGGACCAAAAGGCGCAGCGCTTCGGCATCGCCAGGCTTGGCCAGATCGAGTTCGCGGGCCTGCTTGCCCGCAGCAAAGCCATACGCCTCAACGGTTGCATGGCGCGGTGAGGTGATCGAAAGCACCTCGGCCCCATGCGCGGCCAAACCCCATGTGGCGGCTTCGCCGGCGCTAAGGCGCGTCAGCCCCAAAACGCGCATCCGGCTCAAGGGCGTCTCGCTCTTGTCGGGGCGGAACGGTGGAGCCTCGCCGATTTTGGTCAGCGTAATGGGGTTAGCGGCTTTGAGACCGGTGGCGCGCCATTCCTCGGCGCTGCGCACCACGGCCCCGGCAAGGCCGAGAAAGCCGATAGCATCTTCCAGCGCCAAGCCGTTCCATTTGGCGACAGCGTCGCCCACGGATTTGGCGTTGTCCTTGGCGTTGAGCAGCTCCAGCGTGCGGCGGGCCAGATGCGGAAAGGCGCCACGCATATAAAGCCAGCGCCGGTCGGCCGAGCGATAAAAGCCGGTGGTGGCGGTTTCGTCTTTGTGCGGAGGAATTGGCGAGCCGTTGCGGCGCACCAGGCTCTCGGCCGCAAGCGAGGCGCAAGCGGCGGCGAGATCGATCCGGATGGTCTGCTTTTCGCCGCCGCGAAAGCGCCAGATCTCGCCTGCCGCGGCGGCCCCGAAGGCCAGCGATGACGCCGCCGCCGTCGCCAGGCGAAAGGGCGTGGCAAAACGCTCGACCGGTTTTTCGGTGGCGGATTTTTCCGCAAGGGCTCTTTCGGGTTCAGAACCCTCGAATTCCGGAACCGGCAACGGGGCTGCACCCGTAGCGCGGTTGAGAAATTCGAATGCAGCGTGCGGCGTCGTCATCGATGCCTCCGGCGACTGCGGCGTTGCCCAGCCGGCAAATCGGCTCGTCAGCCTTTTTAGGCTGCAAACCCTCATACCCGCAAATGCGGATTCCCCCGAATCAGTTGCAGAGCTTAGCGCGGCTTGGCGCGTCAGGCCGCCACTTGCGCACCAGCGGCTTTGCCGCGACGGCGCAGGAATTCGGTTTCACTGTCGTCAAAGAGCAGTGCCGTAAGCTCTAATGAAAGTTGAAACTGAGATTCTACAACCAAACGGCGAGCACCTTCTGCCGTCCGCAATTCCTTGAGCACGTCTTCGCAATAGCTGCGCACCAAAAGCGTAATCTCGTCCATGGCAGTCTGGTGCCTGGCACCGAAAGAGCCAGCGACCGATAGATGTTTGCTGCGCGCCATGACTCTGGCATAGCGCAAGGCCCGCGCCGTGCGGTCGGCATCGACGGGCTTGTTGAAATCGGGAACACGCGGGCCGCCCGAATAGCCTGCCTTGTGGGTGGGCAGCGCCCCCGCGATTTCTTTCGGCGCCCGCTCCATGAAGGTTTCCATTGCCGAACCGACGGTGGCGCGATCCTTCAAGAGGCGCTGGCCCCAGCGGCCGGTGCGCAGAATTTCGACCTCTTTGACGATGGCGCTGGAAATATTGGTGAAGGCCGTCAGGTGCGCCAGCAACACCGCTTCGTCGAAGACGGGCTGGCGAATGCCCAAGATGACGTTGCGGGAGTCTTCCATGTCGGCAAAGAGAACATCGCCCGCCAGCCCCATATCGGTGGAAGAGATCAGGGCGTCATGGCTTTGACGCGCGATCAGGGTGGCGAGTTTCAGCGCTTCCCAGGGCTTGGTCAGACGGCGCATCGCCACCACCGAAACCAGCGGCGCGGCATCCGGATTGTTTGCAAGGACGGATTCAAACAGGCTGCGCAGGCCCCAGAGCAATTCCTCATTGAGGCTTGGCGTCGGCTTGAGCAGCAGCGCTTGCACCGCCAGCATGGCCGAGCCCGACTGCAGCACCAAAGCCATATCGGTAATGTCGGCAACCACCGCCTCGCCGCCCAGATGCATCAGAGCGCGTTTGCGATTGGAGGCCAGGGCCGCCAGCATCGCACTGCCAGCCACCGGCCAGAATTGTTCGGCCCGGGCCAGCGCCGCGGCGAGCTTGGACGACACCACCGCATTGCGAACATCGTCGCTATAGCTTTGTGTTTCTTTGGCCAAAAGGTGTTTGCTCAGCCATTGCCACACCGGCACCACATGGCTGCGCAAAATCCGGCCCCGCTGTTTCTCCACGCGCGGCACGTTGACCAGAAGATCCTCGAAGGGGCGGCAGAACAAACGCAGCGGTGTGGGGGTGCGCCGCGAGGCATCGCTGACGCGCAAGACCGGGCGCAAGCCATCCAGAATCAGCTGATGCGGCAGGGCTTTGCCATCGACCAGACGATCAATTTCAATAGCCTGCGCCAGACGCGAAGCCACCTCGCCCGGCAAGCTGCCGAGAAAAGATTGAAGCAAATTGAGCCTGTTGTCCGACAGCATTTTGGTCTGGGTGACGTCCGCAAAACGAGGATCTGGAACGATCACTTTAGGCCATCAGTGTTAATGGCCGATTGCCGTGGTCGCGTAGGTGCTTATCCCAGCGCTGGCAGGATCAGCTCAGCCGAAAGGCCGCCGATAGCGGCTTTCTCCAGGGCAAGGCCGCCGCCGTAGAGCTTGGCGATGTCGCGGACGATGGAAAGCCCGAGCCCGGAGCCGGGCACGCTTTCGTCCAGCTTTTCGCCGCGGTCCATTACCCGTCCGCGATCCTCCGGGGCGAGGCCCGGCCCGTCATCGGCAACCACAAGACGAAAACTACGGCCCCCCAGCAGCGTCACATCAACCAAGACGCGCGTTTTGGCCCATTTGCAGGCATTGTCCATCAGATTGCCCGCCATTTCTTCCAGGTCCTGGCGCTCGCCGCGGAAATAGAGTCCAGACGGGCATTCCACCGCAATGTCCAGACAACGGCTGCTGTGGATGCGGGTCAAGACCCGCGCCAAATCCTCCAGCACCGGTGCCACCGCTGTGCGGTTGCCGAGCGCGTTAAGAGCGCCAGCGGTGCGGGCACGGGTCAAATAGTGATCGACCTGGCGGCGCATGACGCCCGCTTGGCGTTTAACGCTATCAGCTAGCGGGCCGGGATTGGCATCGGCCTCGGCCACCAACACCGTCAGCGGGGTTTTGAGGAAATGGGCGAGATTGGCGACATGGGTGCGGGCCCGCCCCACCACCTCCGCCGAATGCTCGATCAGGCTGTTGAGTTCGGAGGCTAGCGGCGCGATCTCGGCGGGGAAGGTGCCTTCCAGGCGCTGGGCGGCGCCGGAGCGGATGCGGGCGAGCGATTTTTCCACCTGCCGCAAGGGCTGCAAGCCCACCCGCACCTGCAGGAACACCGCCCCCACAAGGCCCAGGAACAGCGCCGTAAACGACCAGAAGATGGTATTGTTGAACTCGGCGATGGAGGCGTCCACGCTCGCCATGTCGCCCGCCACGATCACGGTATAATATTTGAAATCCTTAGGATCTTTGGTGGCGGTGACGGGAAACGACAGCTTGCGCGTCAAAACCCGCAAACGCTGATCGAGCGGGCCCTCGGCATAGCCCCAAGAAACGCCTTCTTTGTTCACCAGATCATGCACATGCAGCGTCTGGTCGAGCAGCGAATGGGAGATCATCACCGGCATCCCGCCAGACGGTTCGATCTGCCAATAAAGCCCCGAATACGCTCTGGCAAAACGCCGGTTCAAGAAGCGTTCGGCGAGCGCGATGTCACCGCTTGAATCCGGCTCGGCCGCGGCGATGAGGCCGTCGAGATCGACCTGCAGGCCGGTGTCGAAATTGTCCCGCATCGCCGCCACATAGGCGTTGGAGAGCACAAAGCCGCCAACCGCGAGCCCGATTGCCGCCCACACGGCAGCCGCCAGGATCAGCCGCCTCGCCAGCGAGCGCGGCGCCAGATCGTGCCTAAGCTTTTTTGGGAGCTGCTGGATCGTCGAGGCAATAGCCAAGGCCACGCACCGTTTGGATGACGTCGGATTCTAGCTTTTTGCGCAAGCGCCCGACAAAGACTTCAATGGTATTCGAATCGCGGTCGAAATCCTGATCATAAAGATGTTCGACCAATTCGGTGCGCGAGACCACCCGGCCCTTATGATGGGCAAGATAGGCGAGCAAGCGGTATTCCAGACTGGTCAGCTTGACCGGATTGCCATTGAGGGTGACGCGGCTCGAGCGTGTGTCGATGCGGAGCGGTCCGATCTCGATTTCGGCGGTCGCAATGCCGGCGGCGCGGCGCAGCAGGGCGCGCAAACGGGCGAGCAATTCCTCGGTATAGAACGGCTTGGCGAGATAATCGTCGGCGCCAGCATCAAAGCCCGCCACCTTGTCGGACCAGCTATCGCGCGCAGTGAGAATGAGGACGGGCATCGCCTTATGGGCTTTGCGCCATTGCTGCAGCACGCGCACGCCATCCATCTTGGGCAGGCCGAGATCTAAGATCACCGCATCATAAGGCTCGGTATCGCCGAGAAAGTGACCCTCCTCGCCATCGAAAGCCTGATCCACCACATAGCCCGCATCGCCGAGCGCCTTTTTCAAGGTCCGCTGCAGATCGGCATCGTCTTCGACCAGCAAAAGCCGCATCGTCTCACCTGTTCGAATGGGGCCGGCTGTCATTACGACCGCGCTCTGAACCATGACCACCACGCTCGGGACCGCGATCATACCGCCCGCTACCGCCAACACCAGGGCCGCCGTTGCGATCCGGGCCTTCCTGGCGGCCCCAGCCGCGATCGCCGTAACGGCCGTCGTCGTCGCGGTAATTGCCGCCGCGTGGCCAGCCGCGATTGTCGCCATCGGGGCGATAGCGCGGCGCCCCGTTCATGATCTGGCCGCTGCGGGCATCGACGGCAAACCAGATGATCCGCCCATCCGGCGTCATCCATTTGATTCGATAAGAGGCTTGGCCATCAGGGGAAAAGAATGGGCCTTCCGCATCGTAAAAGGTGCCGGGCACCGCTTGGCGGATATGCGGCAGCACGCGGTCCAGCGAAGAACCGCCACGCCGGTTTTGGGCCGAAGCCGCAAACGCGAGCGCAAAAACACAAAATATGATAGTTATCGAACGCGCGCGCATACGTCTGTCGATAGTCCCCGAGACATGAACCGTCGGTGAACATGTCATCCAGAGTTGGTTCAGTCAGCCCATACTAGTCTGTCCATCATCAAAGCGGCGAGGATTTTCCTTGGTTTTGATGTCGCGCAACCAAGCCGCCGCGAACGCATTAACGTATTGGGGGCCGGTATGGCCCAGAGGAGACAGAGATGAAGATCAAAACGCTTCTTTTGACGGCTGCTGCGGCTGCCATGCTTTCTTCCAGCGGCGCGCTGGCGCAGGACTGGGGTCGTGATCGTGATCATCGCGATCATATGTCGGACCGTCATGACCGTAACGATTGGCGCGGCCACGAGAATTGGCATTGGCGTGATGACCGCGGCAGCTGGCATGGCGATCACGACCGCTATTGGCGCCACGATTATCGCGGCTATCTGAGGGGCACAGATGTCTATTACCGCACGCTGCGCGCCCATGGCTATACACGTTGGGACGGTGCTCCGTATTGGTATCAGGGCCGCTATGTCGTGCGCAGTTATGACCGCTTCGGCCGCCCCGCCTTCATAGAAATGAATCCCTATACCGGCGGCTTCGTCGGTGTGGTGCGGTTCTAACACCATCCGATGCATGATCTTGAGCCTTACGGTTCGCAGTCGCCCCTCCCTGCCGGAACTGCAAGGTAATCAAGCGAAAGCCCGTGGCGCCCCCCGCTACGGGCTTTCGGCATCGTCTGACTGATACAGCTTGTTACGACGGGGCAAAGACACTGCAACAATT
Organism: Alphaproteobacteria bacterium; assembly: GCA_015654635.1. Classification (GTDB taxonomy): domain Bacteria; phylum Pseudomonadota; class Alphaproteobacteria; order Micropepsales; family Micropepsaceae; genus Rhizomicrobium. The sequence continues at coordinate 23,581 of JAATGP010000025.1, forward strand.
GACTGCTAAGCGGGTTGTCCCGCAACAGATCATTAAAGGAGGCACCGTCATGACGATGCAAAAAGTTTTCCTAACGGCAATTGCCAGCGTGGTAATTTCGACGGGTGCTGCAATGGCCGCTCCGGATTGCGGCCGCGATCGCGACGGCTGCCGCAATGAGCAGCATCACGCAGCCACAGGCGCCATGGGCGGCGCCATGCGGGCTGCCGTCGGGCATGACCAAAATGGCGGCGGCGCGCATGACCGTTATTGGAAGCCCCAATATCATGGCTTTGTAGCGCAAGATCGCGTCTTCTCGGCACTGCGCGGCCACGGCTATTCCCGTTTCAACGGCGCCCCCTATTGGTATCAAGGCCGCTATGTGGTGAAGAGCTTCGACCGTTCGGGCCGGCCGATCTTTGTTGAAATCAACCCCTACACCGGCGACTTCGTGGGCGTGGTGCGGTTCTAAGCACCGTTACCGTGTGATACGCAAAGGCCCGTTCCTCTCGAAGGTGCGGGCCTTTGTTTTAGACGCTCTTCTTCGCCCGGTCCCCGAACCACCAGACGATCGCCGTGACAGCAGCGAAGACCAGGCTGTCGGAGATTTCGCTGCGCGCGGCATCACCCGGCGATAGCGCGAAGAAGGCCGCACCCAAAAAACTGCAGAGGCCGATGGTGAGCGCAGGCCGCACCAAAGCGCGCGCCGCATTGACCCAAGCATAGCTCGCCCCGATGGCGCCTTCCGCCTTCAGGCTGTCGGAAAGCCCGCTCCACGACCCCGAGGCGGCGGTGACAGCAAGAGCCTGTTGATTGGCGGCGGCAGCGGCTTTGCTTTGCATGTCGAGGACACGCTCGTCATGGCCCCATTCTTCCTTCTTCTGCGCGAAAACCTCGCGCGCTTCGAAAATGCCGATCACCTTGGTGGCGACATTGCCTACCAGACCAAACAAACCCCCGCCCAAAGCGGAGTCGAAGAAAGAGGCGATATCCATTTTGCGATTCTCCTTGGGGATGAATGATACAAGCCGCCGCTGCCCGCTTCGCCGGGCAACCCGCAGCTAGACTTTTTGTGCGCACCCGGATTAGCGTTGCTGCTTTCCACGCAAAGTGATTGCAATTGCCATGCACAGTTACAGGCGCGATATCGACGGTTTGCGCGCTGTTGCGGTCATCTGCGTGGTGCTTTTTCATGCCGGCGTGCCGGGCTTCGGAGGCGGTTTTCTCGGCGTCGACGTCTTCTTCGTCATCTCCGGCTTTCTGATCACCGGGGTATTGCTGACGCGGACGCCCTCTGTGGCATCGCTGCTATGGTTTTATGAACGGCGCATCCGCCGCATCGCACCGGCGCTGGTGCTGGTGCTGGTGGCCTCGTCGCTGGCGGCATTTGTCATTCTGTCGCCATTCGAATTGCAGGGATACGCCAGGACCGTCGTCTCAGCGACCGTGTTCGCCTCCAATTTCGATTTCATGCTTTTGGGAAATTATTTCGGCATCACGGCTCAAGAGCTTCCCTTGCAACATCTGTGGTCGCTCGCCGTCGAGGAACAATTCTATCTCATCTTCCCCCTAGTGCTTTGGGGACTCCTGCGGCGGCCGAAGAAGACCGTTTGGATCGCCTTAGGCTTGGTGTTTGCTTTTTCCCTGGCCTATTCCACCCTGGCTGCCGGAATGAGACCGACGCAGGCCTTCTATTCGCCCGCCTCGCGCGCCTGGGAACTCCTGCTCGGTGCCTTGGTGGCGCTTCGTCCTCTGCCGAGCGTTGGTCCCAATCGGTGGTCCGCCGTGCTTTCTGTCGCTGCCCTGGCGGCCATCCTTGTACCGGTCGCGTTCTATTCCAGCACAACCACATGGCCTGGTCTTCATGCCGCCATTCCCTGCCTCGGCACGGCGATCTTGCTGGCCTTGCATGGCAACTTCCGAACCCCGGCGGCATGGTTGCTGAGGCTGAAGCCGCTGAGCTTTATCGGCCTTATCTCCTATTCGCTTTATCTGTGGCATTGGCCAGTTTTCATCTTCTACGGCCGCTATGTCCTGCGCACCATCACCGCTGCAGAATATGCTATCCAGATCGAAAAGCATGGGATCGCTGGCTGGCGTCTCGGCCAGGAGAATGCTGTTTGCGGCGGGGGCACGGTCGCGGCGCAGCCAGCAAAGCGTGAGATCGCCATTGGCACTCCACTGGTGTTTGACATGGCATGGCGCCGGGGGAATGAGCCCCGCCGCCGCCAAGCTGAGCGTTGCCGATTGAAAGGCCGGATCGGCCAGCGGCCTTCCTTGCGGGCCATAGGTGTAGGTATGCGGCAGCAACGCTTCGGCCTGGGAAAGCGTAATTTGCTGCAACGCGCTATCGATCAGCACCACGCGGGCGCCTGCTGGCACCGGCGCGGCCGTGGCTTGCTCCGTACCCTGACGGCCGGATGAGGCGACTGAGGCGCCAAGTGCCGGCAGCAATCAGCGCCGCTTGGCCGAATTGCAGAACTTCCCAACCGCCCGCCGGATTTTGCACTGCGATAGTGTTGGCGCCAGCGTAAAGTGCGTCATCCGCAACGGACAGCAGCGTGCCCCGGTAAAGCTTCACCGTCAGCGTATTGACAAGGTCGAAGCGGTTCAGCGGACCGGACCTGAAATCGTAGAGCGTCTCACCAAGGGTGGCGGGTGTGTCGAGGCTGAGCGCGCGGGTGCCGTCTTTGTAGATCACCACCGTCCCCGGCCACGGATCGGCAAAGGCCGCCACGAAGGGCGAAGCGGGATTTTGCGCCTCGCTCAGCAGCGGCAGATCGAGGAAGACCACCAGCGGACGGCCTGGCTGCGGCAGGGCCTGCTGCACCAAAACCGAACGCCCCGCGCCGACGAAAGGAGCGTAGACGGAGGGATCGGTGGCCACGGCTTCGCAGGCGCGCGGGCCCGCATCGGCGATGGTGGTGAGGCGCAAGCGGCGCTCGCGCCCGCCCGCGCTGAGCAGCACTTCATCGCTGGGATCAAGCGCCAGGCGCGAGGGCGGCAGCGCAAAGCTCGCGCTTTCACACATCACCGCGGCATCGGTGAGGAGGCGGTCATTGATCGCCGCGGCTTCGGACTGATCCAGCACCAGCGGCAGCGAGGAGGAGGCGACGCGGGCCGAGGCGGAGAAGCGGCGCGACTGCGCCACCGCCTCGTCATAGCTCGATGCATCGATATAAGAGAGCCGCGAAGCTGCGGGGATATCGCCCGCCTCTGCCCGCTTCAAGCTGAAGCCAAAACCATCGCCGCTGTCCGCCAGATCGCTTTCGCCAAGACTAAGCGGAGAGGTGCTGCCGCGCATGACAAAGCGGATCACCCCGCCGGTCTCCACGGCATCGAAGAAATAGCCCGCCATCAATGGTGCCAGGGCTTCGCGCGCACTCATTGTGTCGGTGACGGCATAACCGGTGACAAGGCCCGACAGCCCGCTGCTGTCGATAGCGGTAAAGCCCGCATCGGCGCAAAGCTGCGTCACCAGATCGGCCAGCGGCACATCGCCGAGACGGCCATTCAGCCAATGGCCGGTGGCGTAATTGGCGGCGTCGCCCCAAACATCGTCGCGGGCCGGAAAAAACGGATAGGGACGCGCATCCCAGCACCAAACGCAAAGATGATCCGCATCCAGCATCGGTGCACCATAGACGGAGGACAAGGGATTGTTGGCAGGATCGCGCCAGTAATTCAGATGCGCTTCGAGAAAGCGGCGCTGGATCAGATCGTCGCGTTCGCCGCTGGAATAGTATGGAAAGAAGCTTTCCGACGATTTGGGATCATAGAAAACATTGGGCTGGTTCGCGCCTTTGTCGACCGCGGGGCAGCCAAGCTCGGTAAAGCGAATCGGTTTTCCCTCAGGCACCCATGCCGTGGCTGTGGCGCTCTCGCTGCCTGCGGGGCGGTCGTAATGGCTGTTGGCCCACCAGTTCCAGATATCCTTGGCCCGCCACACCCAAGCCTTGCCGAGACCATCGGTGATCGCGCTGCGGCTTTGCCCATCGCGCGCGGCAGGGCTGGCATAATACCAATCGTATTCTTCGCCGCCGCGGATATTGGCGGCAAGATAATCCGGATCATAGGGCGAGGCAAAGTCGGCGCCATCGAGATTGCTGCCCGCATCGCGCCAATCGGCCAGGGGCAAATAATTGTCGATACCGACAAAATCGATAGCAGCGTCGCTCCACAAGGGATCGAGGTTGAACCGCAGCGCGCCGCCGCCCAAGGCATGGTTGCTATACTCGCTCCAATCGGCGCCGTAGCCAAGTTTGGCGGCAGGCAAAATGGCGCGCACATCGGCGGCAAGCTGTTTGAGCGCTGCCACCGCGGGATAGGTGCCTGCATCGCTGCGCGCCCGCGTCAGCCCCACCAGCTCCGAACCGATGAGAAAGCTGTCCACCCCGCCCGCCGCGGCACAAAGCTCAGCATAATGCAGCACCATGGGGCGATAGGCGTTGGTGAAGAAGGCGTTCACTTGCGTCGCCGCAACCGCGGTTTGATCGGCACTGCCAGGAGTGCCTGCTGCGGGGCTGACCGTGATGCGTCCGCGCCAAGGATAAGCCGGCTGGCCGCCGGTGTTCGTATAAGGGTTGAGAAGCGTGTTGTCCGCCGCGATATCCATGAAAACGAACGGATAGAAGGTGACGGCGAGCCCGCGCGCTTTAATGGCCCCAATCGCAGCGGTTACACTGTCGTCCGATGGCGTGCCGCCATAAGCGGGCCTTCCTGCCAGGGTGGAAACGAGGTAAGCGTCCGCGCGCGCGATGCCCGCCACGCTCCAAGTATCGGGATAGGTGTTGCGGGTGCGCTGCTCGACACCGGGACGGATTTGGCAAACCCCGCAGCGAAGATCGTCGCCGAACCAGCCCACCACCAGCGACACTGCTTTCAGATTGGGCGCCAAGGCCTGCAATTCATCGAGAGACGCGGCGAAATCGCAGACGCCGGCGCTGTTGTGGGTGTTGAGAGGGGTGGTGGTGCCGGCGCCGTCGTCCTCCGTCACCGCATCGGGAGCGTAGACAAATTCGCCCGCACCGGGAATGAGCGCCACGGCGCTGAGGCGGTTTTCCAACGTGGCGGGATTGTTCGCGCCGATGGCACGCACCACCTCGAATTGCAGCTGGGGGATGCGATTGCCGAACACGGCCAGCGCCATATCCTCGAACACCACATAGCAGAGGCCGCGACAGGCGGGGGTGTTGCCCACGCCTTCGATCTCTTCGATCGCAGGATCGGCAAGCTGGCTTTCATCGCCACGATATAGCCGCATGGTGTAGAGCGAGGGATCGAGCAGATTGCCGTCGGCCCAGATCTGCCCCAGCCGCGTGACCGGGCCTTCGCAAAGCCCCACCGCGAAGCTGACCGAATAGGCATAAGTGGTGGTCTCTACCGCACTGCCTTTACCACCGGAGATGTTGGTCGCCTCTTTGAAGCGGCTCGCCCAGAGGAGCTGGCCCGACAGGCGCATGCGGCCATAAAGGCGCGGGATAGGTGCACTCTCGCGCGCAGTCTGCAGCGCAATGTCGCTGAGGCGTGGGCCGGTGCGCTGCACCGATGGCATCAGGGCAGCATCAATCGCCGAACCGGCGAGACTTCCCAGTGCGCCACCGATCTGCGCACCGGTGAGGCTGACACCCAAGGCGGAGATGCCGCCAAAAGAGGCGCCAAGCGCGGAACCGGCCGCGCCGAGAACAAGAGAGGCCATGGTGGGCTCCTAGAGTCGAAACGCATACGCCAATTTGCTGCGCCAGAAAGCCGTGAAGGCCTCTTCGCTGACACGCTTGTTCTGGCGGGCATGGATCAGCGTCAGGCACCCGTCGCGCTCCGCCAGAAGGCCGCAATGGCGAGCGCTGGCGTGAGGCCGCATGCGAAAGAGCAGCACATCACCGGGCGCGATAGACGTGAGCGCGATTTTCGTCAGATGGCGCGCCAAGCCATCGCGCAGCGTTTCGCTGCCGCCGATATCCCAAGCCGGGTCGTAAGGCGGTATCGCTTCGGGCTCTTCGCCGAAGCGCTCGCGAAACAGACCGCGGATCAGACCCAAGCAATCGCAGCCGGCACCTTTGAGCGACGCCTGATGCACATAAGGCGTGCCAATCCAGTCGCGGGCGCTTTCGATAAGGTCAATTGCCATAACGGCTGCCTCCATCGAGCGGTGTTGACGACGAGGCGGGGGCGAGCGCCACACCGGTGCCGGGCATATAGGGACAGCCGCGGAAATTCGCGGTATTGGCAAACTTGCTTTTGCAGGTGGCAAATTGCTTGTCGCAGCCGGGCGTCACGGTAAAGCCATCGCCCGCAGCGACGGGCTGGCTCGGCGCCTGCCACAACTCAATACCGGCACGGCCGCCCGCCAGCGTATGCCGCTTGATTTGCGTCACACGACCTTGATTGGCGCCACTGGTGAAGGTGAGCATGCCGGCGGCAAACCACGCGGCGGCGTAAGCGGATAATCCGCTGGCAGAGAAACGGCGCGCATCCAGCACGGCCGAAACCGTGGCGGCGATGGCGGTGACAGCGACCTTGCAGCGGCCATCGCCGAGCACGGCATCGCAGGAATGCCCGAAGACGCGGCCAACCGGCTGATTGAGCGCCTCGGCAAGGCCGCGCATTTCGGCGGCAAAGCCGGTCTTGCCGCGCGTCACCTCGCCCAGCACACCCTTGCGCAGCAGAACGCGCTGCTCGGGCGCCGCCCAGTTGACGCGCCATATCTCGATAGCGGCGCCATCGAACAGCCCGGCGGCAAGATCGTCCTCATTAAGACTGGCGGAGGACAGCGCCCCGGCGACCGATAGATTGTCGACCGAAAGATCGAGCCCCGCTTGCACTTCACTGGCGGTGAAGCCTGTTGCGGCTTCATAGGACACACTCTCGAACGCCAGCGCGGCATCGTGATCGGTGAAGCCCAGCACGAGACCATCGGTGCGCGTGATCTTCCAGCACCAGCACAGCGTCGTGGTGCCGGAAGACAGATGGGCTTGCAGGGCGGCAGAAAGCGTTTTCATGGGACCTCTTCAAAGCCGAATCTCGATCAGCGGAATGGAGGTGATTTCGCCAGCAGCAAAACCAGCGAGATTGATGGAGAGCGAGTCGGTATCGAAACGCACCGGCACATCGAACGCAAAACCGGCGGTGATGCTGGCGCCCGCGGGCGGTACACTGGCAAAAGTGACGAGGCCGGTGGTGGCATCGAGGCTGAAGCCCGTCTGTTCGATGGCGTTCACCGCCAGGCGCACCGTGCCTGCCACCGGCTTGGCGATGGCGCGGGTGAAACTGGCGGGACCGGAGGCATAGCTTTTCGTCAACGCGAAGATCTTGGTGATGCCGTCGCCCGTGCCGAGAATTTGGTCGCGCGGGGTGATGGCAGCGGATGGCGCGCCGGATTTGAAATCCGAAAAATCCTTGAAGCGAAAACCATAAAGCTGGCCGGCCCGGGCCTCGAAAAAACCCAGCACCGCATGCAGATCGTCAAGGCTCTTGACGCCGTAACCGACATCGTAGCGCCGCCGCGAGGCTGACCAAACACCATTGCGTTCCTCATAGCCGGAGCCCAGCGTGACGATCTCGGTCTTGCGCTCAGGTCCGCCATGGGAATGAAAAGCGATGGCCGTGGGAAAGCGGATTTCGTGAAACATGCTCACATATTCCTTTGCCCGCGGGCCAGCGCGCGGCTCAGCATAGCGGCGAGCTGGGTTTCGGATTTGAGGAAACTGGCGGCGTCGCGCGCCTGGACATTCAGGGTGACCGCGGGCCGCGCATTCGGCGCTATGGCGCCGCTCGTTTGCGGCACAAACAATTCCGGCCCGTTCTCGCCGACGAGGTAAGCGTTGCCCGCATCTACCGGCCCGCCGCTGGCCCGCGCTCCCGCCACCGGCAGCACCGAGGTCACGATCTGTGACAGCGTGTTTTCCAAGGGCTGGGTGACGAATTGCTGGGTGGAGAGGCGGTCCAGGCTGGACAACGCCGTCGATACCAGATCCGCCAGCGAAGCTTTGCCAGATACCACGGCGCGGGCGATAGAGTTTTCCATGGCGGTGAAGGCGCGGTCCATGGCGTTTTCAATACTGCGCGCGGCACTATCGACGGGACCGGAGGCAAAATCGCCAAGCGCTTGGTCGGCGCTCTCAAGAGGATCGTTGCTCTGGGGCATGACGTTCATCCGGGAAATGTTGCATCAACTGCGAAAGCGCGCGGCGCGACAGCGCGGGGCTTGCCGGGGGCCTGATCATGGCGCGCCATTCGGGCAAAGACAGCGCCCAAAACACCGTGGGGGAAAGCCGCATCCGCCCTAGCCCGAAGGCGAGGAGTGCGTCCCAACGAAAGGGCCGCTATCGCCCTCCCCCTTCAGACCGGCGCGCTCGAAGGCGCAGGCAATAGCGGCCATCAAGCTGCCGAATTCGACCGGCAGCGCCAGCACCGCGGCAGGCGCGATCTCATGGCCGCCGCCTTTGAAGAGCGCCGCGGCGATCACCGCAATGTCGCAGGCGCGAGCTTGTTTGAGACGCGGCCCGATTTGGCCGAGGTCGGCAAGGCCGAGACCCTCTTCGATCTCTGCCAAAGCCCCAAGGGTGAGAAGAAGGCGGTAGCGCGTACCATCCACCTCCAGCGCGGCCTCGCCGCGAACGGCGTTGGTCATAGCGCCACAAAGCTCAACGCCCCCGCCGAAGCGAGGCTGAGGGTGATCTTCACCTCACCATCATAAGGGCCCTCGTAATGGAGCTGAGTGAGTTTGAAGGGGCCGGTGATGGTGCCGAAGCTGGGGATGACGATCTGAAAATTCGCACAGGTCTGATTAAAAAAGGCGCTGCGCAGAACCATGTCGCTGGCCGCATCCTTGAAGACGCCGGAGCCCGCAAGGCTGGCCGATTTCACACCCGCGGCCAGAAGCTCGCGCCACATATCGGTGGAATCGGCATTGGTGATATCGATCGTGGTGGCGTTGAAGGTGAGCGTGGTGCTGCGCAGCCCCGCCACAGTGGAAAAGTTTTTCGGCGAAGCGCCGTCACCGATCTTGAGCAAGAGATCGCGTCCGCGTTGGGCGGTCATGGTGGTTCCTTTCTACGGTTCGGTGAGCGCGGTGAAGCGCAGCATGGCGCGATAGGTTTTGCCGTCGCTTTGGCGGCTGTAATCGGCCGAGGTGAAGGCAAGATCGACCAATGTGTGGCCGCTGAGGCTGAGCGCGGCGCCATCGAGGCAGAGGCGCACTGCGCCTACAATCTCTTTGATCTCGCGCGTACCGCCGCTGCGCGACCAAATATGGAGGGAAAGCATGTGGCTGGTTCCCGCTTCGGTGGCAGTGGCGTTGCTGCGCTCGCCCGCTTCGCCAAGCACGATGTAAGGCAAAGCGGCGGTCTGCGGCACGGCATCGAAGATGCGGTTTGCCACCAACGACTGTACCGCGGCACTGGCGGCAAGCGCAGCGAAGACGGCTTGCTGTAAAGCCCAAGCGGCGCTCATGGCAGTTCCTCACACCACAGGGTCACAAAAGCCTGGCGCGGATCGTCATCTTCGATTCCGTGCACTTTGAAGAGGCGCGGCCCCACGACGACACGCTGGCCCACGCAAAGATCGCGGCGGCGCCGCAGAAGGATTTGATGGCGCGCCTTGGGCTCCAGGCGATCGGCGCTAAAGCGATCTGTCGGCGCGATGGGCGTGATCTTGACCCAGACGGAGGCGAAGCTCTGCCAATTGTCCGTATAACCGCCACCGCCATCGGGTTGCAGCGTATTGGCCTGCAGCGCCGCGCGCTGATTGAGAGAGGAAAACACTTTGACTCTCGCTTTCTTCATCGTGGCCCGGCTCGACCCGGCCATGACGGTTTGGGAAGGGGCTAGAGACGAAACATCCGATACGGAGCCAAGAGCAGCTGACCGGCACGGCCAACAGGAACGGCGTCATCGCCGCGATGGGCGTAAAGCTCCGCGACGATTTCCAGAATCGCTTGGCAGATCGGGGCCGGAACGGCAGCGGCATCGCCATAGCCGGCAGTGAAGCTGATCTCCAAGCCATCACGATCGCGCAAACGGTGCGGACGGGTGGTGAAGATCACCCGTCCTGGCGCGCTGGCGGCATCGACACGGTAGAGCGCCGCATCCATCACGCTGCGGATGCCGTCGATGGTGGTCGCCGCAATACTGCTGACCGCTTGCAACGGCGGCAGCGGAATTTCCACCACCCCGTCGGCGGGGCAGCCATCGAGGCGCAAACACCAGCTCTGGGTCACCAAAGCCCGGCCGCTATGCCATTCGGCGCGAGCCCGCGCCGCGGCGATGAGAGAGCTCAAAAGCGCATCTTCATCCGTGCCATCGATCTTGAGCTGCGCCTTGGCATCGGCGAGGCTGACCGGTTCGGAGGCGGGAGGGCTGAGAAGTTGGAGAGACATGGGCTTTCCCGATCATCATTGTCATTCCCGGCGGGCAGGGCGCGCGTAGCGTGCGCGCAAAGGGAAGAGGATTTGAGGTCCCCTTCCCTCACGCCCTTCGGGCGCTCGCCGGGGATGACCGCTTTTTACGACACCGCGAATTTCATCAGCTTGATGGCTTCAAAATTCTGCACCCCGCCGCCGACCCGTTTGGTGGTGTAGAAGAGGACGTAGGGTTTGGCCGAATAGGGATCGCGCAGCACGCGCACCCCGATGCGGTCGACAATAAGATAGCCGCGCTTGAAATCGCCAAAGGCAATCGAGAAGGCATTCGAGGCGATGTCGGGCATATCCTCGGCTTCGGCGACGGGGTACCCGAGCAGCGTCGCGGGCTGACCTGCTGTGGCGCCGGGCTGCCAGATATAGTTGTTCTGGCCGTCTTTGAACTTGCGGATGACGCTTTCGCTTTTGCGGTTCATCAACCAGGTGCCGTTGGCGCGATAGCCTTGCTTGGGCGCATAAACCAGATTGATCAGCGCATCGGCGGGTGTGGCGGCGGCAAACGCACCGTCTGCGCCGGAAGCGATATAGCCGAGCTTGCCCCAAACCCATGAGGCGTCGGCAACAGGCACTTCGCTCAAGAAACCTTTGGGCTGGGTGGTGCCATTGCCGCCGATGAAAGCCGCACCTTCCTGTTCGGCGAAGACGGTTTGCACCTCCTCGGCCAGCCAGGTTTCGAGATCGACCTGGGAATCGTCAAGCAAGGTCTGGGTCGCCGCCGGCATGGCATAAAGCTCCATGGTGGCGAAATCGATGGCCGACAGCGTTGGCGTATTGGTCTGCGGCCTGGCATCGCTTTCGGCCACCCAGCCGGTGGAAGCCCCCGCGCTGTTGATGGGCTTACGATAGGTATTGGCGCCAATCTGGCGCACCGAGGCTATGGCGCGCAGCGGCGAGACTTTGGCGAGCACGCGGTCGATGGTCTGCTCGATCTCGAGCGGCACGACATAACCGCCCGCGGTGCCCGTGCCCGCACTCATAGCTTTGAGTTCGAGGGCTTCGAGCGCCGACGAATCGCCTTGGCGCACATAGCGCTCAAAGGCAGCCTTGGCTTCGCGTTGCTGCGGCGCGGTTTTGCGCTCGGCATTGCCGGTGATGGCGGGGCGGGATGCAGCCAAGGTGAGATCGTCGATCAGGCGCTTCTGCTCATCGAGAGCGCGATTGATGCGGTCGACTTTTTCTTCGGTGACGACATCGGCCGAATGGGTTTCGAGCTGGCTCAGCCGCTCGTCATTGGCCTGCTTGAAGGCATCGAAGGCGGTGAGGAAATCATCGAAGGCATCTTTAATCTCCGGATTGATGGCTTTGGTTTCGAGATTCATGAGGGCTCCAAGAAGAAATGTTATCCCCGGCCAAGCATGACGCCGCTACTGCTCGAGTTTTATCCGCGATGATCGGGCGGCAAGCCTCGAAGCACGCAATGCCTGCTCAGCCGGGAGTGACAATGGGGGCTAGGTTCGAAAGTTGGTGGCAGCCTGACGAATACTGTCCGTCAGCGCGTCATCACCCACGGCCGTGACCAGGGATCCGGCGAGCAGGGGGAAGGTCACGACCGAAATTTCCCAAAGCTCGATTTCCGTCAAAAGGCGGTAACCGCCAGCCTTCTTGGCGCGCAAGGTGCGAAAGCCGATGGAGAGGCCATTCAGCGCCCCCTCGGCAAAAAGGGCGCGCACCTCGCGGGCGCGGCTGACGTCGAGGACCAGACGCCCGCGCACTTTGAGGCCGCGGCTGTCCTCCGCGATCTCTTCCCACACCCCGAGCGGCTCGGCAGTGGCATGTTGATAGAGCATGCGCACTTTGTCTGGCGGCCGGCGGCGCAAGGAAGCGGCAAAGGCGCCCGGTGCTACCACGTCGCCGCCGCTGTCGGGCACGCCGAAGAGCGAGGCGTAACCTTCAAATTCGTTGCCTGCGAGGCTCGAAAGGCGCGCGGGCGTTTGCCGGCGGGCCAATGGCCGCCGGGCGTATCGGACGAGAGTCATGGGTTCTTTCTCACCCTGCCCTTGCGGGAGGGTCGAACGTCAGTTTTTCCGGTCCAGCTTGTTCTCGATGCGATCGAGACTGGCGCGGATGTTGGCGATTTGGCTTTCAAGCACGGCAACGCGCGCAATCGCGGTCTGATCGGCTGCCGCAGACCGTTCCAAGGTGGTGATGCGCTCGGCGGCAGAGCCAGCCCAGAACAGCGCCCCCGCCGTCTGCAACAAAAAAGCCGCCACAAGGGCGGCCGGCAGTTTTTTGTCCAGCACCGGCTGGACAATTTCGGTCAGAGTCATGGGCACCTCTTCAGGGCTTGGCGAAATCGCTGAGAACGGATTGCAGCCGTTGATGTTCTTGCGGCTCATCGCGCATGCACAGCGCCATCATCGCCATGGCGATAGCGTCGAGACGGCCCGGCGGTGTTGCCGATGCCGGCTCGTAGGCCCAGCCTGCCAGCCAGCGGCCCTCCAGCGACATCGCGAAGTGGTCGATATCGCCATCGCCGCCAAAAGCTGGTTTCTCGGCATAGGAGGTCGCGAGCAATACGCTTTTCCAGTCCGCCACAATGGCTTCGCCGATGGGGGGCGCCACGGCGACCTCGCAGCGCGAAACCTGCACCTTCGGATCAAGCTTCAGCCAAGCGCCCGGCTGCGCGGCGATAATGCGGTAGCCCTTCTCGGTTTGTTTGAGGCCTATCACATCAGGACCATGGCCAACCTCTTCGATGATCAAGCGAAGGCGCACTTGCGGTCCGAAGGCATCGGGGATGGCAGCGGCGATCTTCGCCATAAAGCTGGCTTCGGCATTGCGGTCGTCGAGAGTGCCGCCCGTCTGCAATGCTCCCCATGCGGATGGTTCCGGATAAAGTACCGCGCTGGCGGCAGCCGGCAGGGACGAGACAAGCAACATGGCCCATAGGCCCCAAGCGGTTCGCATCTAGCCTCCAAACCCCTCAATGTACCGCGGGTTGCGGCGCGCTTTGTATACTCATTGGCGCGAATTGCAGCCGGTACCGGCTGCGTTATCTCAGCGCAACACGTCTCCACCTTCGATGGGTGAATAGCCCGCCGCAGCACGACGTTCGTTAACCGTGAGAAACGATGCTGTGGAAAACCGATTCCACACCGCTTCGCGTTCCAGGGCGAGTGCGTCGATAGCATCGACATCGTAGCTGAGGCGTAACTTCTGCCCAAAGTTTGGCGCTAGCCAATTTGTCAGCTCCCGCGCGGTCCGCGCCACCAACGGAATCACGGTCTGGCGCCAGAAGACGAGATTGGCCTCACGATAATTGGCATAGGTGCTGTCGCCGGGAATGCCCAGCAGCATCGGCGGCACCCCAAAGCACAGCGCAATCTCGCGGGCCGCCACCGCGCGCGAATTGGCAAAATCGAGTTCCGATGGCGAATAGCTCATGCTGCGCCAATCGAGCCCGCCTTCCAGCACCATGGGCCGGCCCGCATTGGAGGCTCCGGAATAACTCTCTTCCAGCTCGCGTTTGAGGCGGCCGAATTGTTCGTCCGAAAGGCTGCCGCCGTCCGGTCCCTTGTAGACCAAAGCGCCGGAGGGGCGCGCCGCATTGTCGAGCAGCGCCTTGGTCCAAGCCGCACCGCCATTGTGCACATCGAGCGACGTGCCGGCAGGCGCCAGCGGCGACAAGCCATAATGATCGTCGAGCGGATGAAACAGACGGCTGTGCAAGACCGGCATGAAGCCGGAAGACTGGCGCGCCAGGCGCGTGCTGCGGCCATCAACCTTATAATCATAGGCGATGGGCCAGCCGCTGCCATCGGCCACCACCGAAACGCGGTCGGGCCTCAGCACATAAAGCTCACGCACCCCGTCGCTGGTGCTTACCGCTTCGAGGTAGGAATCACCGGCACATTGTAAGAAAGCGTACCAGCGCGTGAACAAGGCCGAGCCTTCCTCTTGCGGATTGGGCGCCGCCAGAAGCGACAGCAAGGGATGGGCGTGGATCTCCTCGTTACCGTCATAAAGCAACCAAGGCACCGAGGCGGCGCCTTCGGCGATCATGCGTACGCAGCGATAGGCCACCGCATTGGCCATCACCCCCTCGCGCGCCGCGCTCAGAAAATCCCGTCCACTCCAGCGCGGCGCCCCCATCATGGAGAGCGCGATGAGAGGCGCTGAGGCGGCCTTTTCCTCGGGGGCGCGGCGCTTGAAAAAATTCATGGGAACATTCCTTATTTTGCGACAAAGACGCAATCAGTCCAGCATTCGCCAACCTGGAGTTAACCGGTTGGGGGGGAAACTGCTGACCACAGGATGGGGCTTGTTATGCGCAACGGTATCTATCGGGTGTGGGCGAGGGGCCCGGAGGCCCGATCATCGAGTGCCGTCGTGCTCAGAGACGGTGATCTCATCGCCTGTCATCCTGTCTTCGGTTTTTTTGGCCAATATGCTGTCGCCAAAGGACATTTTTCGGCCGCCGTGTCCTGCCGCCGGGTGAATCGAAACCTGACGCCAGTCAACCTTCCCGCGCTTGAGGCTTTCGAACTCACACTCGAAGGCCCGGCCGGCCGGGAATTCGCCAGCCTTATCGGGACGATTAAGGAAGTGCCTGGTTTTCGCCTGCCCTTTGAATTTGCGTGGCTCTGTGAGGCGTGATGCGCGAGGGTGTCTATGTGGTGTCGCTGGAAGCGGATGGGATCAAGGGCCTGATCATCGGCACCCTGTGCGATGGCCACATGACCGGCTGCGACCGCACCCATCTTATCACTGGAACCTACAAGCAAAACGGTAACCGCCTCAGTGGAACCTTCGCCTTTAAGCGCCATTCGAGGCGGCCGGACATTCGGGAAATCGCCAATCTTGATGACTTTGAGGTGCGCTTTAACGGCATCGGCGGCGATGGCTTCGGCGAAATTCAGTCCGGCGTGCCAGGAAAGCCCGGCCTGCAAGTGAAGGCCAAATTCCGTTGGCTTTGCGAGACCTGAGCGCCTTGGCGCGGCAGGCCCTCGGCGCTTAGATTGCGTGGCGAGGACGCGCGCCTTTGGCCATCGGCATCATCATTGCGGTCTTTATTGTCTTTCTCCTCATCAGCCTGGTGCTGTCGCGGGATGATGGGCCGTTCGCAGTTGCCATCCGGCTCGCGGAAATCCTGTTGCCCTTTGCCGCCGCCACGGCGCTGAGCTGTTTTTCCCTCGGAGGGCTGGGACCGGCATATTTTCCAGCGGCCTGTTGCTTCGGTTTTGCCACGGCTATCGCCTTGCTGCGGCCGCTGCCATTCTTCTGGCATACGCCGCCGCCCGAAGGCGCTTACGTCTTCGTCTATGCCGCCGTCCTTGTGGCGGGGCTGCTGCTCACAGGGCAAGCAGCACTGCACGTTACGATTCTCGGGCGCTGATCACAGAACCCGTGCCCTTGGATTGCTACGCTCCGCCGGAAACAGATGGACAATCGCCCAAACCAGCGCATCCATGCGGTCTGGGCTTTTGCCTTTGCCATCGAATTGGCACATCTGATCTTCGAGATCGGCAAAAGTGCCGCAATGATGAATGCGGCCCTGTTCGTAAAGCGAGGCGGCAGGGCTCGCCCGCGTGCGCTTGTCGCGCGTGGCATGAACGAGGCGCACTGGCGCATTGGGCAAAGCATCGATCAATACCTGCTTGACCATATCGCCGCCCTGATTGGCTTCGGCGATGATGCAATCGGCCTTGAAGTGGAGATAGGCGTCCGCAACCTGCGCCGCCCAACCGGCTGCGGTCTTGCCCGCCACCGACCAATCGGCGATGACATAGCCGTCGCCATCCTCACCCAGCCCGGCGATGACGATGCCGCATTCGTCGCCAGCCACGGAGGCCGGTGGATCGACCGCCACCACGAGCTTGGAGAATTTGGGATAATCCTTGCGCCGCGCCCTATCGATCCAGGCCCGTTGCCACGGCGCGTCCTCGTTATCCTCGATGATCTCCGCTTCCAATTCCTGACGGCCAAGGCGCGTGCCCGCATAACGAAGCTCCACACCGGCCAGAAAGCTCGGCGACAAATTACCGGCATTGGCCAAGGTGGTGGATTTCGTTTGCACCACATCGGGCATGGCGATCAGCTCTTTCAGCGCTGCAATAGCGCGCGGGGTGGTGGTGATCAGCATACGCGGGTCTTGCCCCAAGCGCAGCGCCATCAAGATCATGTCGAGAGCATCTTGCGGCGCTGACCATTTGCAGAATTCGTCCGCCCACACCGCATCGAATTGATGCCCGCGGACGTAATCGGGCTCTTCGGCGGAGATCACCGAGGCCATGGCGCCGTTGGGCCATAACACGCGGCGGTTGGAAGGCTCGAAATCGATCCCCGGACTGACCGCCTTCAGGCCCGATTCGCCCTCGATCATGACGCCGCGGACATCGAAGAAGGTGGCGCCCGCGAGGCCAATACGGCGCATCAAACCGGCTGCCACACCATAGGCAATCCATTCGGCACCGGCCCGCGTCTTGCCCGCACCGCGCCCGCCGAGGAAAAGCCAGATGCGCCAATCGCCTGGTGGCGGCAATTGCTCGTCGCGGGCAAAGCGCAGCCAGCCATCGGCGATAAACTGTGCGGCCTCGTCATTCGTCATGTCCTTCAGCAGATCGGCGCGCTCTACCGGCTTCAAGGAGTTCATCAAGCCGGCGCTCCAGCGCCGCTCTAGCATCGTCATTTTTTGCCGCCATGGTGAGGTCGCGTTTCAAGGCGCGGGCTTCATGCATCTTGGTCAAGCGGTCGAGCGAGCGTTCGATCCGCGCCAAGGTCGCTACGTTTAGGGCGCGAATACCGGCCTGATCGGATTCCGCTGTCGGGGCCGCGTTTTGCAATTGTTGGAGCTGGCGGCGCAGCTCGCGGAGCAGACTTTCCACGAACTCATCCTTCCATGTGTCGTCGATGGGCGCCGGGCTACGCGCGCGGATTTCCTCCAGCGGGCGCTCGGCGCTCGGGGTCATAGGCATTGGGGTGGCCTTTGGGGAGCGAGGCCGTCGGGGGCCTCGTCTGTTGTCGGCTTACTTTTTTGGCGATGTAGCAGAAATGGGAATTCGAGGCGCAGGCTTCAAGGGGATTTCAAAAAAAATCTTCGGGGCCCGCAAAATTCGTATTTGTGGCGTGAAATCAAATCGCTAGATCGTATGCTTAGCATACGGTATGAGTGAAGCCATAAGAATGAGTCGCAACA
The DNA here is from genome assembly GCA_015654635.1 of Alphaproteobacteria bacterium. Classification (GTDB taxonomy): domain Bacteria; phylum Pseudomonadota; class Alphaproteobacteria; order Micropepsales; family Micropepsaceae; genus Rhizomicrobium. The sequence continues at coordinate 41,112 of JAATGP010000025.1, forward strand.
AATCGAATAATAATTTTCGCGGTGGTGCCCCTGCTCATGACCCTTCATCGTCATGGCCGGGCTTGACGGAACCTGCACAGGTCCATCGGACCCAAGAGGATTATCAGGAAGAACGCAAATGTTTGATTGGTCCGTTATCCCGCCGTCGTCAAACACTGCCAGCGGCCGGGGCTACTTCCCCTTTCACCAAACGAAGACGTTGGCATAGGTGTGAAGTTGATTCAGGGCTTGCCGCTTGGCACCGACAGAAGCCTGTGAATTGCTATCGCCGCCAGCGCACCGAGCGCAGCACAGAGGAGTATACGAATTGTGCCGGAAGCGAAGTGCAGCCGTTCAAACGAGAACATTAAAATTCCGGCGATTCCGCCCGCTACCGCTGACGCTGCAATGATGCCCCCCAAACTGCGCATTGGCATACCCTGTTCCAGCGTTCCGAGTTGCGAAGCAACTATAGGGAAAACGTCTGGTGACTGTCACTCCCCTTGGACCGTCGCTTTTTGCGCATTTGCGGCCTCAGCCGCGCGCTTGTCCCACGTTCAGCCGTATGCGAAATCGCCCCTCACCCCGGCGGGATAATGCGGCGGAAATGGCGGAAGACGGCGAGCAGCAGAACGCAGGTGACGCTGCTGATGGCCGCATCCATGGCGAAGGCGCCGCTGACGTTGCCCAGGCTATAACCTTGCGCATCCAGCACCTGCATATACGTCAGCGGCAGGCAGACTGCTGAGGACAGCAGCGAAAACTGCGTCGCTGCCAAAGGATCGTCAGGCCCGATGGTGCGCAGGATGATGGCATAGCTCACCGCAAAACCCGCCGCCTGAAACACGTTTTCATGCAGCACGGCGATGGCATAGCTGAGCGGCAGGTGCGGAAGAGCGATGATCAGCCCGCTTCCCACCGCGCCTATCAGGCCGATCCAGAGATAGAGGTTGCGCGGCGCCACCCTGCGCTCGATCACCGGCATGGCCAGGCTGCCGACGATACCAGCCAACATCGTGCCGAAACCGAGGAGAAAGCTGACCATTTGCTCAGAGATGGAAAAATCTGGGCCGAGCCCCCCCACCACATTGGTCAGCGCGAAGGAGGCTGCGGGAGAAAGAAAAATCAGCAAAGTCCAGAGCACGATGCGCAATTTCAGAATGGAGGCGACATCTCCGGCGAAGGCTTTGATGCTCTCATGGGCGAGGCGGCCATCGGCGGGTTTGCAGGGCAGAAACGCGAGCAGGATTACCGCCGCTGTCGACCATATGCCCAACAGTACGGCCCCGGTGGTCAGAGAGGTGGCACGGATGAGGGGAACCACCGCCATCGCCGTGGCCCCGCCGATGCCGATATTCCATGTGGTCATCCAGGCCCCGAGGGCGCCGGCCTGCTTCTTCGGCACTAGGCTCGACAACCAGCCGCCCAGGGCATTGGCCCCGATCGAAAGGGCAAGCTGGGCCATGAACTCCCAAAAGGCCAGGGCGGCGAGATTGCCCGCCGACAGAAGAGCCATGAAAAGCCCAAGCCCGCCAAGAAGGTAAAAGCCGATGGCGTAGCTCTTGCGGCGGAAACGCCAATCGAGCAACGGGCCGAAGATAAAGCAAATGAAGCCCGGTGCGAGGGCGAACGCCGTCAAGGCCGCAACCTTGGCCTCTGGCACATGCAGGGCGGAAAGCAGCTGCGGCATCGCCAGCAGAGTAACCGCTCCGCCGACCCCGACCGGGGCCCAGCCGAAACCCATCACCCAGATCGGCAAAGGACTGATGGGCTGGCTTGCCGGAACAACCCTTTCCGGCGCTTCTGTCCCGCTCGCGGTATCAGCAGCCATCCCCACACCCCTTAGAACGATGCCAGTATGCATGTTCTGGAGCGCAGGCAAAGGGAAGGATGACGTCAGCCCTTGTCGGCACCACCGCAAGGCTTACCGCCGCCCATCGCGCCCATTTTGCCTTCGTGTTCCTTGCGGCGCTGCTCGGCGGCGGTCTTCAGCTTGGCTTGTTCGGCGGGAGAGAGCGCGGCCCAGCGCTTGGTGAGGTCGGCGAAATAAGCTTGGCGTTTATCCGCACTCATGGCCGTGAGCTTGTCGCGCTGCATGGCGCGATAATCCTGCATGTCGAGGCTGCCATCGGCGGTCGCCTTCTCGGCATCGGCCATCATCATCAAGCGCTGCTCGGGCGTAAACATGCCCATTCTGCCGTGGCAATGATCCTCGCCCTGGGGTGCCGGCGCGGCAGCAACCAGCAATAGGGCGCAAAAGGGAAGGACGGCGCGGGCAAGCTTCATGGTGCATTCCTCGTTGTGAGCAGAGCATTGAACGCGCGCACACCCCGGCTTCCGTCGCTCACCCCGCCTGCGCGTTGTCTCTGGCTTTTTCGAGCGCCGCGATGTCGAGCTTCTTCATGCCCATGATCGCCGCCATCACCGCCGATGGTTATGTCTTCCGCATTTATCTCTGCCCGATCTTTGCGGGCGGCGTTGGGCGCGGCGCCCTTCTTCTACTTTTCGGAAATGACCATCCAGGAAACGCCGAAACGGTCGACCAGCTGGCCGAAACGCGCGGCAAAAAACGTAGAGCCCATAGCCATGGTGATTTTGGCACCATCGGACAGACCAGCGAAGACATTCTCGGCCTCTTCCGCCGAAGCGGTACTGATACTGAGGGAAAAGGCAGCCGGCGCCCCGGCCCATTTGTCCGGAGGGCAATCGGACGCCATCAAAAGGCTGTCGCCGATATGAAACGAGGTGTGCATGATCTTGTCTTGCAAGTCCGCGGGCACATGCCCCGCCGCGGGCGAGGTGCCATAGGTGAAAACCTGGCCCAATTTGGCGCCCGCAGCTTTTTCGTAAAACGACATCGCCTCGGCGCAATTGCCGTTGAAAAACAGATAGGCCGTAACCTGCATGCGATGCTCCCCAGTACCGTATGTCTGCGGTAAAAATGGTAATTGTATTTTAGGTTGATATCAACATATATCCACGCATGGAAAAGGAAAAAACACTTCCCTTTGAAACGACTATTCTGGTGCGCGACTGCTGCCTCTGTTTGCATGTGCAGCGCGCCGCCCGCAGCCTCGCCCGCCGCTTTGACGAGGCACTGCGCCCCTACGGCCTGACCAGCGGACAGTTTTCGCTGCTGACGAGCCTTAATCGCCCTATTCCCCCAAGCATAAAGGATGTAGCCGACCTCCTCGCCATGGATCGCACCACGTTGACGGCGGCGTTGAAGCCCCTCGTCCGCAACGGCTGGGTCAAGATCACGCCCGATAAAATCGACAAGCGCAGCAAGCGTCTTTCCCTTACGGCGAAAGGAGCGGCGGTGCTCGCGGATGCTGTGCCCATGTGGAAAAAAACGCATGCCGCGCTCGATAAGCTGGTCGATGGCAATGCCCTGCGCCAAGATTTGGCGGCGCTGCTTTAGCGCTCCAGCACTTTTCAGTGCTGCCGTTTCGTCAAGCGTGCCACCACGTCAAGCATCGCACACTTGACATGACGGGGCTGTAAGGTCTGCTCTTAGAGAGGGGGCAGACATTGGTTCCATTAGGGGATGACGATGCGGCTTGTACTGATCAACCCGAGGACGCCGGAAAGCTTCTGGAGCTTCAAATGGGCGGTGAATGAAATCCTGCCCGGCAAGCGCGCCGTCAATCCACCCCTCGGCATTGCCACCCTGGCTGCGCTCTGCCCCGATGATTGGGATGTGCGCATTATCGATGAGAATATCGAAGCATTGCCCGAAAGTATCGAAGCCGACATTATCGGCATTGGCGGCATGGGCGTGCAGGCGCCGCGGCAGAAGCAGCTCATCGCCCATTATCGCGGCCTCGGCCATTACGTGGTGGTCGGCGGCGCCGCCGCTTCGCTGTGCCCGGAGAATTACGAAGGCTTGGCCGATAGTGTGGTTTCGGGGGAGGCCGAATATATCTGGCCGGAATTTTGCCGGGACTTTGTGGCGGGCACGCCCAAGCCTCTCTATCGCGAGACCGGCACGGTGGAGCTTTGCCATTCGCCGGTACCGCGTTTCGATCTTCTCGATCTGAAGGCCTATTCCAATGCGACGCTGCAATTCTCGCGCGGCTGTCCATTCACTTGCGAATTCTGCGACATCATCGTGATGTTCGGCCGCAAGCCGCGGATGAAAAGCACGGCACAGATCGAAGGCGAGCTGGAGGCTTTGCGCGCCCGCGGCATGAGGAGCGTCTTCTTCGTCGACGACAACATGATCGGCAACAAGAAGGAGGCCAAGAAACTCTTCGCCTTTATTGGGGATTATCAGCGCAAGCACGGCTGGCCCTTTGCCTTTGGCACCGAGGTTTCGATCAATCTGGCGCAAGACGAAGAACTGATGGGCTTGATGCGGGCGGCGGGATTTCACTGGGTCTTCATCGGCGTCGAATCGCCCGATCCGGCCTCCTTAAAGGAAACCGGCAAGACTCAAAATCTGCGCGAGGATCTGCTCGTCTCGGTGCGGCGGATCTATGGGCGCGGCATCGAAGTGCTGGCCGGGTTCATCATCGGCTTCGACAACGACACCCCGGAGACCTTCGATCTACAATATCGCTTCATTCGCGACTCCGGCATTCAGACCGCGATGATCGGGCTGTTATGGGCCTTGCCCAAGACCCCGCTTTATATACGCCTCGAGCGTGACGGGCGCCTGCGCGATTTGGAGGATGAAAGCGACAACACACGGCTGCGCACCAACGTCATCCACACCACCATGCAGGAGGAAACGATGGCGCGGCTTTATGCCGATGTCTATCGCCACCTCCTCACCGATCGCGGCATCGCCACACGCATTCAGAACAAGCTCGCCTTTATGGGCGACGCCAAACAGGCCAGCAACTACAGCGCCGGCGAAACGCTGCTCCTTGTCTGGCGGCTTCTGAGCAAAGGCGTATTCGCAGGCGGCCCGTCCCGCCTTTATCATTTTCTCCGCACCCTGCCCTTAACCCGCCCGTCCCTGGTGCCCACCATGTTGGCCGATTGGATCGTGGGGCTCTCGATGCGCAAATTCGCCACCGACCATTTGTGGGCGGCGCCTGATCTGCTCGATTCCGTGGAGGCCGCACTGGCGCGCACGCTGCGCCACGGGGAAGTCTGGATCTCGCGGCAGACCGCCCAGCTACCGAGCCTCAACATTCATATCGGCCATAGCCTGAATCTGGCTTTCTTTCGCAAAAGCGCACCGCAATTGAGCAAGCTGTTGCGGCAAAGCCAAGCCCGCATCATCCTCACCATCGACACGCTGCCCAGCGAGTATCGCCATCATCTGGAAAAGCTCTTAAAGCGGCTCGCCAAGCATGGCGACAGGGTGTTCCTCGAAATCAGCGAAGCGACGCGGGCCCATCTCAGCCTCGATCTCTCTGCTTTTCAGCTTGTGACGGTGCGGCCTTGAACGGCCGCGCCGCTTTGGACTTGCGCGCCCCCTGACGAATCATGCCGCCGGATGCTAAGCTCGCGCCCGCGAAGCAGAGGGCGCAGGGATGGCCAAGAAAGTCGAACCGGCACAATTGTGGATGGACGAGCCGGAGGAGCACGATTATCCGGCGGCGGAAGATTATCTTTCCCTCGTCTTCACGCCCAAGCAGGCGGAGGATCTGGCCAAGAGATTGCGCAAGACGGGACTCATCCGGCGCAAGGCCAAGGACATCCTGCGCGCCAGCGGTCTTGCCATCCTGCCCAAGGAGAATTTCTTCGTCGCCGGCAACTTACAGAAAATCGCCGATGGCAAAAGGCTGTCGCCGGTCCTGCTGGTGCGCGGCGACGCCAGCCGCGGCATCGCCCTGATCGTGGCGGATGGTTATCATCGCGTCTGCGCCAGTTGGTATCACGACGAGGATGCGGTTATCCCGAGCCGCATCGTGAACTGTCCCTGATCGCCGCTTGCGCGGCCAAAGACAGCTAGCCTAGACTGAAACCTTCTCGATCATAAATGGGAGCCTCGCCGATGCATGACGCACCGTTGGAAGCGCATGAGCACACCGAACATCTGGCCCATGAAGGCGGTCACGACCGCTTTGTCTCACGGCTGGCGATTCTGGTCTCGGGGCTGGCGGTGCTGGCGGCCATCGCCGGCAACCTCGAGGCCCTTGAGACCACCAAGGCGCTCGCCACCACAGGGGAGGCGACCCTCAGCCAAGATGAAGCCACCGATGCTTGGGGCGAATACGAAGCCGATAGCATCAAACGCCATATTTATACCATCGCGGGCGATCTGAACCCATCCAAGGCGGCGGACTATGCCAAAGTCGCCAAGGAGCAGAACGGCAAACAAGCTTCGGTGCGCAAGCGCGCCGTGGATGCCGAGACCACGCGCAGCAAACTGGTCGCCGAAAGCCGCCATCATGAAGAGCGCCATCACTGGCTGTCAGCCGCCGCCACCTTGTTCGAGGTCGCCATTGCGCTGTCCACCGTCTCCATCGTGACACGCAAACATTGGCTGTGGCAGAGCGGCGCCGTTCTGGGCGTGGTCGGCATCGTCTTGGCCGCGATGGCGTTTATTTTGTAGGCGCGTGCGGGCCGCCAGCGCTAAAACAGCCCCGTTGAGCGCAGCGCAAACACCACGCCCAGCACGGCAAACAAACAGGCGGCGGCGAGGCGGATCGATTTCAGCGGCAGACGGGTGGCAAAGGCGTTGCCGAGGAAAACCACCGGCGCATTGGCGGCCAGAAGGCCAAGCGTCGAACCTGCCACCACCAACCATAAATTGTGATAGGCCGCAGCCAAAGCCATGGTCGCGATCTGGGTCTTGTCGCCGATCTCGGCCACAAAGAAGAGCCACAGGGTGGTGAAAAAGACATTCCTGCTGGAGCAATCGACCTGCTCGCCTTCCTTGTCGGGCACCAGCGTCCAGCCCGCCATGCCCATCAGGCTGACGGCAACAACCGCATCGAGGAGACGCGGCGTCAGCCACTGGGCGAGAAAGATGCCGACCAGACCCGCAGCCAGGTGATTGACCAAGGTGGAGACCGCAATACCGGCCAAAATCGGCCAAGGCTTGCGATAGCAGTACACCAGCATCAGCGCGAGCAGTTGGGTGCGGTCACCGATTTCGGCAACGGCCACAGCGCTGAGGGTGACGAAGAAGGCTTCCATGGCAGCAGAAAGAGGCCGGAAGCGGCACAAAGATCAAGAGGCGAAATCTCGCGCCTTGCATTGGCCGCAAACTGGCCCGACAAACCCGCGATGATCGGTTCGTTGCAGAGTCTGGGAGTGTAGTGCGTTGAACCACGCTCTGATGCGGCTCGTCTCCCACAAAGCCGCGCAATGGGCCGTGCTTTTGGCAGCTTCGGTGATCCTGCTCCTGGCGCTGGAGGCGGTGCATTTGCCTGCCGCCTTGCTGCTCGGACCGATGATTGCCGGTATCGGCCTCTCGGCAGCAGGCGGCAGCCTGCGTGTGCCGGGTGGATTTTATCTCGGTGCCCAAGCGCTGGTGGGGGCCATGATCGCCAGATCTCTGCCGCTTGGTCACTTGGGCAACATCCTTAGCGAATGGCCGGTGCTGCTGTTCGGGGTGGGCTCGACTTTGCTGGCGGCCGCCAGTATCGGCTGGCTGCTCACACGCTGGCGCGTCCTGCCGGGGACGACGGCGATCTGGGGCTCGTCACCGGGGGCTGCCTCCACCATGGTGGTGATGGCCGAAGCTTTCGGCGCCGATGTGCGGCTCGTCGCCTTCATGCAATATCTGCGGGTGATGTGCGTGGCCGGAACGGCCTCGCTGATCGCCAGCCTAGTGATGAGCCATGGTGCCCGCCCGCCGGTCATTTGGTTTCCCGCCTTCGACGGTGTTGGCTTTGCCGTGACGCTGGTGCTGATGTTGGGCAGCGGCTTTGCCGCCCATCGTCTCAAAATCCCGGCGGGCGGCTTCTTGGTGCCGATGGTGGTGGCGGCACTGATGAACACTCTCGGGCCCGTCCCCGTGGTGCTGCCGCCGTGGCTTTTGGCGGCCAGTTACGCCGTTTTCGGCTGGAGCATTGGCCTGCGCTTCACCCGCCAGATCTTGCTCTATGCCATGCGAACCTTGCCCCTCCTCTTGCTCGCCATCCTGGTTTTGATTGCGCTCTGCGCCGGCTTCGGCGTGATCCTCTCCCACTTGGCGGGCGTCGATCTTTTGACGGCCTATCTGGCCACCAGCCCCGGCGGGGCGGATTCGGTTGCCATCATCGCTGCCTCCAGCAAAGTCGATATGCCCTTTGTGATGACCATGCAGATGGTCCGTTTCCTCGCCGTCACCGCGACAGGACCGGCGCTGGCCCGCTTTCTGGCCGGGAAAGTACCTGCGCAGGCAGGCTGAAGCGCCCTTTACCCTATTCTGACGAGGCATTAACCCGCCCCCGCCTTGAAACTGTCCCAAAATTGGGCCACCACGACCCGCCTCACGGAAAGGAAGCGTTTATGGGCCGGAAATCGGGTAGCGCGATCGAAGCCCTGGGCGGCTGGATTTCTGGGCATAAGCGCATTCTCCTGAGATGGTGCGTCGGGCTGGTGGCGATCCTCACCCTGCCATTGCTCGGCCTTTTCCTGCTGCCCATCATTCTGGGGCTGGTGGCCCCGCCGCTCGATCTCAGCCAGGATCTTTACGCTCTTAACCGCCCGGTGGCGTTCACCTTTCTGGATGCGAGCGGTGAGGTGGTGGGGCGCCGCGGCGCCGCCGTGGGCGAAAGATTGCGCCTGGAAGACATGCCTGCCTATCTGCCCGCCGCCTTCGTCGCCATGGAAGACCGCCGCTTCTACGACCATCACGCCGTCGATCCGCGCGGCATCGTGCGCGCCCTCGTCTCCGATCTGCGCTCCGGCCATATGGTGGCGGGCGGCTCGACCATCACCGAGCAGACGGCAAAAATTCTCTACACCAATCAGGCACGCACCTTCTCACGGCGTTGGAAGACCTTGACCGATGCGGCGATGCTGGAAAAATCGCTCTCCAAAAAGCAGATTCTGGAGCTTTACCTCAACCGTATTTATCTCGGCTCCGGCGCCTATGGCGTCGATGGCGCCGCCCATATCTATTTCGGCAAATCGGCGCGGCAGTTGACGCTTCCGGAGGCGGCCATGCTGGCGACGCTGACGCGGGCGCCTTCGGTTTTCTCGCCCCGCCGTGATCTCGCCGCCGCCCAGCAACGTGCCGATACCGTGCTCGGCACCATGCTGGAGACCGGCGCCATCACCGCCGCCCAAGCCAAAGAGGCGCATGACAACCCCGCTCAGGTGGTGGACCGCGCCACCAGCGAAGCGCGCAATTATTACCTCGATGCGGCCCGCGATGAGGCACTGCGCGTCGCCCTGCAAAGCGGCCAGCCGGTCGGCGGCGATCTGACCGTCCGCACCACATTGATGCCCAAGCTGCAGGATGCGGCGCGGCGCACCGCCCATAGCGTCATCACCGGCAAGGCCGGGGTCAAAGCCAATGTGCATGAAGCGGCCGTGGTGGTGATGAAGCCCGATGGCGCCGTGGTGGCGATGATCGGCGGTGTGGACTACACCGAATCCACCTTCAATCGCGCCATCCAGGCCCATCGCCAGCCCGGCTCGGCCTTCAAGCCGTTTGTCTATCTCGCCGCCTTGGAAGCGGGGCTGTCGCCGTGGGAGACGCGCGAAGACACGCCGATCTCGATCAATGGCTGGACGCCGACCAATTTCGGCGGCCGTTCTTACGGCACCATCACCCTGGCCGATGCCATCGCCCATTCGGTCAACACCATCGCGGTGCAAATCTCCCAGGAGGTGGGCGTCGACAATGTGCTGGAAGCGGCCAAGCGTTGCGGCATCACTTCCAAAATCGTCGCCAATGCCTCGCTGGCGCTAGGCACCAGTGAAGTGACGCCTCTGGAGCTGACCAGCGCCTATGCCGTGTTCGCTTCGGGCGGTTTGCGCGTCCGCCCTTTCATGGTGACCGAGGTCAAAGGTCCCGACGGACGCACGCTTTATAAGCGCCAGGACGTGCCGGGCGAGCGCGTGGTGGCCAGCCACGTCAATCGCGACCTCACCGCCATGCTGTTCGGTGTCGTCAGCCACGGTACCGGCTTTTCGGCCAACCTGGTGGACCGCGAGGCCGCGGGCAAGACCGGCACCACCCAGGATTATCACGATGCCTGGTTCGTCGGTTTCACCACCGATTACGTCACCAGCGTCTGGGTCGGCAACGATGATTCCTCGCCGATGAAGAACGTCACCGGCGGCACGCTGCCGGCGCAAATCTGGAAAGGCGTGATGAAAGTCGCCGAAGAAGGGTTGCCTGCCAAAGGGCTCGACCGTTCGGCGCCGCAGGAAGCGATCAGCGAAGATGGCATGGAGCTGACCGACCAGAAGGGCTTCTCTTCCGACGACGAAGCGGCGGTCAACCGGACGCCGAGTTTCGACAGCCAGGGCGAGCCGCAAAAAGAGCAAAAGCGGAACGGCAGCTTCTTCAACTGGCTCTTCGGCGATGGCGATAAGCCCAAGCCGCAAAGCGATAGCGATCAGAACTAACACGGCTTTCAAGGGTTGACGGATCAGGGCGCGCTCACACCGCGCCCTTTTTTGTTGCCTTATTTCCACTGCGGCAATCCGTCAGCGCGCATGCCTCTTTTTGGCGGCGTATCATTTCACAATAGAGGTATGTAAAATACTTCTTTAGGAAAACGCCAACGAGAAAAAGGAAGACGCAGCATGTTCTGTTATCAATGCGAACAGACCCAATTCGATGAAGGCATTCACGGCTGTTTCGGCAGCAAAGGGGCTTGCGGCAAGGATGCGGCGACCAGCGATTTGCAGGATATTTTGATCCATCTTTGCAAAGGCATCGCCCAATATACGCTGCGGGCCCGCGCGCTGGGCGCCCGCGATCTCAAAGCCGACCGCTTTGTGATGTTTGCGGTCTTCACCACCCTGACCAACGTCAACTTCGATGCCGGCAAATTCGTCGCCTGGATCGGGGAGGCCGCTTCGGTGCGCGCCCGCGTGAAGACACTCTATGAAAGCGCTGCGCTGGCGGCGGGCAAGGAAGCGGAAAGCCTCAGCGGCCCTGCCGCCTTCGTGCCTGTCAAGGACATGACCGGCCTTCTCGCCCAAGCCAAAGAAGCGGGTGTGCAATACGGTGTGGAGCGCATGGGCGAAGATGCCATCGGTTTGCGCGCACTGCTGCTTTACGGCCTCAAAGGCGTTGCCGCTTATGCCCATCACGCCAGCGTCTTGGGGGAGGAACGCGAAGCGGTCTTCGTCGGGATCGAACGGGCGCTGGACAAGCTCGCCACCGAAGAGGCTGATCTTGGGCTCCTGCTCGCAGACGCTCTCGAACTCGGCAGGGTAAACTTCACTGCCATGCAGGCGCTGGATGCCGCCAACACCACCACCTTCGGCACGCCCGAGCCGACAGCCGTGCGCATCATGGCGGTCAAAGGCAAAGCGATCCTGGTTTCCGGCCATGATCTGAAAGATTTGCTCGGGCTTTTGGAAACCACCGCTGGCAAGGGCATTAACGTCTATACCCATGGCGAAATGCTGCCGGGCCATTCCTATCCCAAGCTCAAAGCCTTCCCCCATCTGAAGGGCAATTACGGCGGTGCCTGGCAGGATCAGCAGATCGAATTTGCCGCCTTCCCCGGCCCCATCGTGCTGACCTCCAACTGCCTGATCAAACCGACACCATCCTATCGCGAGCGCGTTTACACCCTCGGCCCCGTGGGCTGGCCCGGCGTCAAACATATCGCAGGTGACGATTATGCGGCGATTGTCGAGCATGCGCTGGCCACGCCGGGCTTTGCCGAAGACGGCGCCGACAAGACCATCACCATCGGCTTTGGCCGCGAGGCGGTGCTGAGCGTAGCGGATAAAGTGATCGCCGCGGTCAAGACCGGCGATATCAAACACTTCTTCCTGGTCGGTGGCTGCGACGGTGCCAAATCGGGCCGCAATTATTTCACCGATTTCGCCGATAACGCCCCGCAAGACACCGTGGTGATGACGCTGGGCTGCGGCAAATACCGTTTCAATACGCATGCGTTCGGCAGCATCGGCGGCATTCCCCGGCTTCTCGATGTCGGCCAGTGCAACGACACCTATTCGGCGCTGATCATCGCCACCAAACTGGCGGAAGCCTTCGGCTGCGGCGTCAACGAGCTGCCGCTGTCGCTGATCGTTTCCTGGTTCGAGCAGAAAGCGGCGGCAATTTTGCTGACACTCTTGGCGCTCGGCGTGCGCAACATCAAACTGGGCCCGACCCTGCCCGTGTTTCTCACCCCGGCGCTGATCGGCATTCTGGTGGAGAAATTCGGCATCGCCCCCATCGGCACCGACGCCAAAGCCGATATCGCGGAGTGCTTGGCGCGCGTGGCGTAGCGCACAAACTGCCTCAGGGCTTCGTGCTTCGAGGGCCAGCCGCATAAATATCGTGGCATATCGCCATCATCGAAGCACGGCTGACCACCGCAGCATGACGAGAGTTTTGTTCGTAAAATAAGCCACTCTCGTCATGCTGAGGTGCGAGCCTCGAAGCACGCATACGCGATGACAGTCTGCTCTACTCCTTCATCACTGCCAGCGCCGCGTTGGCGCAAAGGATATAGTCCGAGGTGCTGGCGACCGTGGCTTCGTTCTCGAACCACAGGAACGGCCATTCGGTTTTCTGTTCCGGAAAGTCGGGTTTGATCACCACGACACCCGGCACCAGCGCGCCCGGCACAAAGGAATAGTCGGCGCGATTGTGGCCGTACATTTGCATTTTCGAGGCCGCGCCGACGCTGGTGACCAGCGACAGGTTATGCACCGGATGGCGGCCCAAAATGTAGTCGAGCGCGGCCAGCGTGTAGTCCTTACCGATAATCTCCGGGAAGGCCCTGTGCAGCAGATACATGTTGGCGCCAAAGCGCGCGACAAGGCCCGAACCGCCCCAGGTTCCCATCGATACCGGCACGCCGAAGGGAGACTTGGCGATTTCGGCATCCATCTCCACCTTGGCCTTTTTCACGGCCTCGGCGAGCTGGGCTTTGTAATCGGCGTCCATATAAGGAATGGCGCGCACGGCGGGACCACCCAGCCAATCGAAATGCGCCACGATCACCGGCAACAGGCTTTTCAGTTTTGCCGCATAAACCGCATCGCCCTTGGTCGCCAGCAACATTTCCACCGTCGAAGGCACGGCCGCAAAGTCGAGCCCGAAGAGGAAATCACTGCGGCCCTTGCGATCCAGCCGGTCGCCCGGATTTTGCTGGTTCGCCCATAGCACTTTGGCAGCCGCCAGGGCTTGGGCCGCGAGCGCCGGATCGAGTTCGCCCAATTGGCGCGACGCCGCCGCCAAGCCGCCAGCTACGAAATAATCGTTTTCCGGCAGATCGGTGGTGAAGACCCAGCGGTCGTCCGGCTTGCCGGAGGTGCCGCCAACGATGTCGTTCGGACCCAGCTTGGGATCATAGATCAGCCGGTCGCTCTGCGAGCCGGAATCGCCCAGATGGGTGTATTGCTTCAGCGTCGGATCGACGATGCCGACGATGGCATGGCCGAAGATCTTGTATTGGGCCAAGAGTTGCAACGTGCCGTGACGAATCTGCTGCAAGGCATCGTCAACACCATCGGCTTTGCGGATTTCCACCGCATGGGCGGCCTCATCGATGCTGGTTTCGTCCCATTTGAGGCCGAACAGCTCGCGCGCCATCACAAGGTTGCTCACGACCTCGGCATTTTCCGGCGTTTGGATGTCGTAATCGCCGGCATCCTGCCAGCCGCCGACATCGAGCCCCGCCACATGCTCGCCGGGTTTGAACGGCGAATCCAGATGCGGGCCCATTTTGTAGCCGTCGAAATGAACGATGTTGGGCGGCGCTTGCCTTGCATCGTCCATATGCGAAAGCCCGGTCCAGACACGGTATTGTTCGCGCACCGCCATATGATCCATTTGCTCGGACAGATAGGTGTCGAGGGAGGCCTGCCAGATATGGCCGTAAGCATCGGCGGCGATGCGGAAGGGATTGGTGGTATGGCCCGCATAGGAAATGGCATAGATGCCCGGCGTGCGCACGCTGGAGAAATCGAAGGCGGCGTAATTGTAGCGGGTCCACTTGCCCCACGGCTTGGTGGCGGCGTGGAAGACCGGCTTTGCGCCCTCTGCGGTCAGTTGCACCAGGGTTGCCTCTGTGGGCGCATTGAAAGCCGGATCAAGCTCTATCAGCGCCACCTTCTGGCGCTCCGGCGTGTAGCCCGCCTGATTGAACGACACCACCGGGGTGCGGGTCCAGCCCGCCACCACATTGGGATGCACATGCCAGACGATCGCTTTGGCGGTAACGCCTGCGGGGATCATGGCACGGACCACAAACCAGCCATTTTGCGCCCGGCTTCTGGCATCGTAGAGCGCCAGCGGTGCGCCCTCGGAAGCGATGGAGACGCGCGTCAGCGGATCTTCCGGCGACAAGGTGATCGACTTGGCGCCTTGCGCCAGCGCCAAGGGATCGCCGGAACCATCCGTGGTCATCGGCCCATCGGCATTGCGCGGAAATAGTCCCGGTGCCTCACCCATCAGATAGGTTTTGCCGAAATAGCTGGTGGGCACGAAGTCGAGATTGAAACCGGCCTTGCCGACGAGATCCTTCGGTAGCGGTTTGTCCAAATTGACCGCGATGCGGAAACCACCCTCCTCGGCAGTGACCACGATATGATAGCCGAGTTTATGCGCGGGATAGCCGGACTCCAGCACCAGCTGGTTCGGCGCCGAGCCAGGCTTGCGCGACACCAGGGTCGGAATCGGGTCCCATTGCTCGGGCGTGGGGTTAAGGCGCACCTCACCATCGGTGGCGATGCGTTCGCCATGCAAAACAATTTGCAGCCCCGCGTTCTTTTCATCGAAAAAAACCGGATGAAACTTGTTTTGATAAACGATGACACTGAGGCCTTGCTCTTCCAGCGTCTCATTGGGGCTCAGCGTCAGGCCTTGAGCGGCACAGGGCAGCATCAGGCCAAACAAAGCCAAACCGCCTGCGACGCCGCTTATTGTTTTGTGCGGCATTGTTTTCTCCCGTTAGCGTTACCATATCAGCAAGCCCCAGCCGGGCAAAGAAGCCCACACGCGGATTTGATGGTAAGGCAGACTCAGCCCGCCGCTGTCCGCGCCCGGCGGCGCAGGCCCAACCCGTAGAGCAGCAGCCCGGCCGCAAGGATGACGGCGGTCGACAGCACGATCTTAAGAAAATTTGCCAGCGGATGCAGATCGGCATTGCTCGGCACCAGCGTGCAGGCGATGGCGGTCAGCGTCGCCGTCATGCCGATAAGGCCGAGGACCCGGCTGGCCGCTTTGCCGCCCGGCGGCGTCCACGCGCTCGCAGCTTCAGGCCACCGCCGCTGCGAAAGATAAACCGCGAAGACGTAAATATAGGGAATGGAAAAGGTCAAAACGCTCATGGCGACAAGGAAATCGTAAGCCGCGGCGGCGCCTTCGCCCGCCTCGCTGAGGCTCACCAGTATCAGCGTGAGACTGCCTTGCAACAGAATGGCGGCGACCGGGGCGCCGGTTTTGGCATTGCGTTTGGCGAAGACCGGCGGCAGGAAACTGTCGATCCCCGCCTCCACCGGAAGCTGGGCGCCAATGCCAAACCACGCCGCCAGGCCGCCGAATTGCGACAGCGCGAACCCCACGATCGCGATCACGGCAAGCGCGGGATAGCCGACATGGGCGAAGGCGGCATTCAGCGCGGCGGTAAGGCCCGACAGCCGTGTCAGCGCGCTTTGCGGCAGGATGACAAGCATCGCCGCGGTGCCGAGCATATAGATCGCCACCATGGCGCAGCCCAGCGCCACCAGAACACGGCGGATGGTGCGCATGCCGCCTTGAATATTGTCGCGCAGGAACGCCACCGATTCGGCGCCGCCAAGCGCGAACACCATCGTGCCCCAAAGGATGGCGGTATCGAAATTGAGCCGCGGCACATAGGAGGCGGTGGCGAAATTGGTGGCGCCGCCGCCGCGCCAGACCAGCACACCCGCCGCAAAGATGAGGAGGAAAAAGATCAGCCAGCTACCGCCCGCGCCAATATTCGGCAGCCATTTGGCAAAACGCAAACCCAGCAGTTGCAAGCCCGTCGCCAGACAAACAATTACCAGCGACGTCGCCAGATAGAGCAGCGTGTTGTGCGTATCGGCGTGAACCGCGGCGAGGACGAGCCCGCTCATGAAATAAATAATGCCGGCGAAATAGGGCAGCAGGCTGACCCAATAGAACCAGCCGCAAACAAATCCGGCGAGCGGACCGAAAGTGCCGCGCGTCCAGCCATAGAGACTGCCGCTGCCGGCAAAGCGCGCCGTGAGTTCGACGGTCGCCACCGACAGCGGTACGTAAAAGCTGAAAAAGGCGAGCAGCCAAAGCGGCAGCGCTGCCGGTCCCAAAGCGCCCGCAACGGGAAGCCAGCGAATACCGATGGTCGCAACGATGCTGTAGAAGGCAACGTCGAAGAAAGTGAGCCGCTTTACGGCGGTGCTGTTAGCCAATTTCTTCATCCCTGCAGCCAAGCGCGGCCTGCCCGGGGCGTCTCGCTTCGCCGCCGCCAGCTTTTGCCCCTGGCCGATAGCGCCACAAGCAATCATGGGTGAATTAGTCTAACGCGCAACCGCCCATCGGCCGGCCGCCCGGTTAAAAATGTTCAGTTGGCACTACCATAAGTCGCAATTAATTCTTAGTCTTCATTGAAAGCGAAACCCGCTGGTTTTCTCCGGCGGCATTTCGTGGAGGAAAGGGGAATTTCAAGATGCAACGTCTGTCTTTGGCAATGGCCTTCGCCCTGCTTGTTTTGTCGGTGCCCGCGACGGCGGAAGATGCCCGCCCCTATGACACTGGTCCCGTCTGGGATGTGGGTAGCGTTTTGACCAAGCCCGGGCATTTCGACGATTATATGAAATTCGTCGCCACGACGTGGCGCGCAGAGCAGGAGGCCCTGAAGAAAGCGGGCCTCGTGCTCGACTACAAGGTTTTGACGACACAAGACCCGCGGGAAAACGAACCTGATATCTGGCTGATGGTCGAATGGAAAAACATGGCCGCCTTCGACACGCCGCTCGACCAGCAGGACGCCATCCTGAAGCCGGTCTATGGCACCATCGCCGCCGGCAACAAGGGTGTCGTCGACCGCGAATCCATCCGCACCATGAAAGGCGACATGCTGGTTCGCGAGCTGATCCTGAAATAGGAGCGGCTTCTAGGGCGCTGCCGCTTCAATCCCTTGGTTCGTGGCGGTCCGGGCTCGGATACGGGTTCGGGCCGTTCGCGCACCGTCTTGGCGGCGGCTACCAGCAGCAATAACCTGCACTTGACCGTTTCACAGCGGTGTTTTTGTATAATTCCATATATAACATATATTTTGTGTGATGCCTTGATTTGAGGCTGCCGAGGTGGGAGTTCTAGGGCCATGGCACAGAAGCTTACCGCAAACCGGCTGATCGATGGTGTCGTGCTGTATTGGCGCGCTGGCGGGTGGACCGAATCCTTTGCCGAAGGCGAGGTTTTGCCGACCGAGGAAGCGGCTCAAGCGGCCCTGGCGGCGGCCCGCGAAAGCGTGCCGCGCAACGAAGTGGTGGGCGTCTATCTTTTCGATTTGACCGGTGCGCAACCTTTGAAAGAGCGCGAAATCATCCGCGCCTTGGGGCCTACCATCCGCCCCGATCTCGGCAAACAGGCCGCGAGGTAGACCATGTATCGCTATGACGAGTTCGACGCCGCTTTTGTGCGCGAGCGCACCGAGCAATTTCGCTATCAAGTCGAACGCCGCCTGAAGGGCGAGCTTAACGAAGACCAGTTCAAGCCCTTCCGCCTGATGAATGGGCTCTATCTGCAGCTGCACGCTTACATGCTGCGGGTAGCGGTACCCTATGGCACGCTGTCGGCGCCGCAACTATCCATGCTCGCCCATATCGCGCGCAAATATGACAAGGGCTATGGCCATTTCACCACCCGCCAGAACATCCAATACAATTGGCCCAAGCTGAAAGACGTGCCCGATATTCTGGCCGAGCTGGCGACGGTTGAGATGCATGCCATCCAGACCAGCGGCAATTGCATTCGCAACGTCACTGCCGATCACTTTGCGGGCGCCGCCGCCGATGAGATCGAAGATCCCAGGCCCGTAGCGGAAATCGTCCGCCAATGGTCAAGTCTCCATCCCGAATTCACCTTCCTGCCGCGCAAATTCAAAGTGGCAGTGTCGGGTAGCCCGCACGATCGCGCGGCACTGAAATTCCATGACCTTGCGATTGAGGTTGTCAAGAATGAAGCTAGCCGCGTCGGCTATCGCATAACGATCGGCGGCGGCTTGGGGCGCACGCCTTACATCGGCTATGTCACCGGCGATTTCGTCGAAAAGCCCGATCTGCTGAGCTTTCTGGAAGCCGTCCTGCGCGTCTACAATGAGAACGGCCGCCGGGACAACATCTATAAGGCGCGTATCAAAATCCTCGCCCACAGTCTCGGCGAGGCCGAAATGCGCGAGCGGGTGTTGCGCGAATTCATCGAGATCAAGCGCGCCGGAACGCTGCAGGTACCGCAAGAAGAGCAGGCCCGCATCGAAGCCTATTTCGCGCCGCCGGAATTTGAAGCGTTGCAAGATACGGCGCTGCCGGCGGACGGCGCGCTGGGCCAATGGATCACCTCCAATGTCCATAAGCATCGCGCCCCCGGCTATGTCCTGGCCACGATCTCGCTCAAACCCATTGGCGGCGTGCCGGGCGATATCAGCCATGAGCAGCTGGATGGTGTGGCAGCGCTGATGGAGGAATTTGGCTACGGCGAGATCCGCGCCAGCCATGAGCAGAATCTGGTGCTGCCGCATGTGAAACAAAGCGATCTGCCCGCCATCTTTGCGCGGCTTGAGGCGCTGGGTTTGGCGACGCCCAATGCCGGGCTGATCAGCGACATCATCTGCTGTCCGGGCCTGGATTATTGCGACCTTGCCAATGCCCGCTCCATTCCGGTGGCGCAGAAGATCGCGACACGCTTTGCCGACGGCAAGCGCCAGCACGACATTGGCGAACTCAAGATCAAGATCAGCGGCTGCATCAATGCCTGCGGCCATCATCACGCCGGCCATATCGGCATTCTGGGCGTCGACAAGAAGGGCGTCGAATTCTATCAGCTCCAGCTTGGCGGTTCGGCGGCAGAGGATGCCTCCATCGGCGACATTATGGGCCCCGGCTTTGCCGAGGACGAGATTGTCGATGCGGTCGAACGTGTGGTCGATCTTTACGTCACGCTGCGCCGCCCCGGCGAGCGCTTCCTCGACACCTACCGCCGGATCGGGATGGAGCCGTTCAAGAACATCGCCTATCAGGAGCAACTCCATGCCGCTCATTAAGGACGGCCAGATTGCCGAAGACCTCTATATCGCGGTGGCCGACGATGTGCCGCTGCCAGAAGGCCCAGTGATCGTCTCTCTGAAGCGGCTGCGGGCCGAACGCGAGACTTTGCTGGGGCGCAATCAGAAACTCGGGGTCAAACTGTCGTCTGAAGAATCGCCGGAGAACCTCGGCAGCGATCTCGACCGCCTGTCGCTGGTGGTGCTCGAATTTCCCAAATTCCGCGATGGACGCCCCTTCTCTTGGGCGCGCATCTTGCGCACGCGGCTGCGCTTTACCGGTGAAGTGCGGGCCAGCGGCGATTTTCTCTATGACCAGATCGCCTTTCTGGTGCGCGTGGGTTTCGATGCCTTTGCGCTACCGTCCGCCATCCCGCCGACGCTTTTCCAGCGGGCTTTAAGCGAAATGAGTCTTGTCTACCAACCCGCGGCGGACGGCCGTAAGACCATCCGGCAGCTACGCAGCGGGCAGTAGGGCGCTCAAAACTGTCGCCGCCGCGAAGCTTTGCACCAAGAATTACGGCGATTTCAGCCCGCCCCGAGACGGAGGGTCACCTGCCAGCCGTTCAATCCCTGACATCAACAGGGAGACCCCTATGAAATTCGTCCTTGCGGCCCTCACCGCCGTTGCACTGGCCGCCCCTTTGGCATTGGCCCAGGACATGCCAGCGCATCCCGGCAAGGCGGGCGACTGGAAGGCCGAACACGCCCGCCATCATGGCGAGATGTGCAACAATCTGTATGCCCACGCGGTCGGTAAACTGGCCGAGCTGGACGTACAGCTAAAGCTGACCAGCGTGCAAAAGCCCCTGTTCGAGCGCTGGAAAAACGTCAAGCTGACCGCGGTAAAGGCCCACGCCGCCAAATGCGCGACGATGACACCGCCCGACGGCGAGGTCTCCCTCGTGGAGCGCAGCAAGCTCAGGATCGCCATGCTGGAAGCCCATCTGGCGGATATGAAAGCCGAACAGCCCGCCCTCGAAGCTCTGGTCGGTTCGCTCGACAAGGACCAGCAGGAAACCTTGAAACGCGCCGGTCGCCACGCCGCGATGATGCGGATGCATTTTGGTGAGCGGATGATGGAACACCGCGGCACCATGGGCGTTCATAGAGGTGCGCCCATGGGTGATCGCCCCGATCATCAGGACGGCGCCTCAGACTAAGTTACCCTGCTCGCTACGCCCCTCTCCGCGAGCAGGCCGGGGACCTGGGTTCCAGCCCAAAGCGGTTCGCCCCCCGTACCGCGACAACACTCAGGTCCCCATTCTTCCCCTGCCGTGGCCGTCTAAAGGCTGGCGGCGGTCCTATTTGTGCGGTCGGCCTGCTGTTTCCAGGCTGTAGCATTTACGCCGAACAGCACCAGCCATAACGCCAAGACCGCCTCGCCCAGGATGCCAACGCCCATAATCAAATGGGCAACCGCAGGCGTAAGCCCGATTCCCAGGAACACCGCGCCCACCCAGGCGAGCCATCCCAAGCTGGCGAGCATCAGCAAGACCCCAAGCAGACGCGGCAGGAAGCGCGAAGCCCAGACGAGGTAGCCTGCCAGAAACAAAAAGCAGGCAAAGAAGACGAGGGCGATATCATAGACTTGGTTGAACATGCGCAGCGCAACCAGGCACAGCGCCTGAAGCTGATCCGGTCGAAAGGCCGCCAATGACGGCCCTCCCTGTAGCAGCAGAAGCGGAAGGATGGCGTTTGCGACATTGGCCGCCCCGATAAAGCAGCCAGCGAAGCTGAAGCTCGCCGCAATCAGGGCCACCGGCCGGTTCACAGGTTTGAGCAAAACATAAAGCAGAGCCGTCAAGGCGAGATAGGCGGCGAAGCCCGCAAGCTCCGTAACCACCGTCAACCGGTAAAGCCTCTCGTTGGCTAGGATGTGAGCGGCAGTCAGAGCGGGATCGCCGGGAACCACCATGGCGGCGCGTTGAGCCAGGGGCACGGCGGCGGCGAAATATAAAAGATAAACAGCGCCTGTAATCCGCGCAAAGAGACGTGGAGACGTTTCCAAAAATCCACCTGCCGCAGCCATTTGGTTCTTTCCCGATCCGTAGGGTCATAATACGCCGTGGATGGGATCATAAATCCGCAACCCTGTCACTTGGCGGCATGAATGGATCTGCGCCGCCCCTTGTTCGCGCCCGCATGAACCTCTTGACCCCCACCCCCCTCTGCCCCATGTAACGCGCGCAATTTTGGGGCAGCGCCGATGAACGCTCCTGTGCCGACGGTTTTGGCGGGCAAAGATATCCCGCTCTATTCCTCCATTCCGGAGGCGATTGCGGCGCTCAGGCCGATCGAGCCGGTCTATGTGCTGCTGCCGCATAAGTTCAAAGCCGCCGCCGAGCGTTTCCTCACCGGCTTTCCCGGCACCCCGATGTATGCCGTCAAAGCCAATCCCTTGCCGCAGGCGATGGATCTGGTCTGGGCCTCAGGCATCCGCCATTTCGACACCGCCTCGCTCGGCGAAGTGCGCATGGTCAAAGAGCGTTTCCCCAGCGCCGTCTGCCATTTCATGGCCCCGGTGCGCCTGCCCGGCCATGCCAAAGCCGCCTTCGAGCAATACGGCGTCACCGATTTCGTGGTCGATTGCGAGTTCGAACTCGACAAGCTGCTGCGCGAAGTGCCCGACCACAAAAGCTTGCGCATTTTCGTGCGGCTGGCGGCGCAGCTCGGCGGGGCGCTTTTAGAACTTTCCTCCAAATTCGGCACCAACCCGGAGGAAGGCGCCAAGCTGCTGAAACGCATCGTCGCGGCCGGCGCAGCCCCCGCCATGACTTTCCATGTCGGTTCGCAATGCGTTTCGCCCTTTTCCTATGCCCAAGCAGTCGAGATCGTCCGCCGCACCATCGACAGAGCAGGCGTCACGATTGCGGCGCTCGACATCGGCGGCGGCTTCCCGGCCCCATATCTGAACAACGAGCTGCCGCCTTACCTCTGGTATTTCGACACCATCAAAGAGGCGCTGGCCACGTTGGACATGCCCGATCTGCCGCTGCTCTGCGAGCCGGGCCGGGCCCTGGTCGCCGAAGGCATGTCGCTGATCACCCAAGTGGTGCTCCGCAAAGGTGACCGGCTCTATATCAATGACGGCCCCTACGGCAGCTTCGATGAGCTGACCCTGCCGGGTTTCGACGTCGATTACCCCTCGAGCACCTACCGTGTCAGCCAGGCTGGCAAGGCCGAGCCCCTGATCGGCGCTGTCCACCCCTACCGCGTCTATGGCCCCACTTGCGATACGCTGGATGTGCTGCCGCGGCCGCAAATGCTGCCCGCCTCTATCGCCGCGGGCGATTTCATCGTCTTCGATTCCATGGGCTCCTACACCGTGGCCGTGCGCACCACCTTCAACGGCTTTTTCCCGGATACCTGGATCCAGATCGGGCAATAACATTGCCTTTCCTCTCCCGCTATCCGAGCGGCGCGGTGCTCTGCATGCAGAGCACCGCAGGAGAGGAAAGAGCCAAGGGCTCGTTCGGAATTGCAAAAACGACGCGGCGCAAGGCCAACAAAAGCTTAACGCCTGCTGCTGTAGTCTGATCTGGCGGGAGGGGCTGATATGGTAGCCGCCAAAGAGCAGCTTGGACATTTGCTGGTGCTGGTTGCCGAGAGGCGCTGGACACAGCTGTCCTGCGAGCTTGCCGATCTTATCCTCGATTGGCCGGAAAATGGCCCGGAGGCGATGCGCGGACCGATGCTGGCGCTGTTCGAGACCGCCTTGCGCGAGGCCGACGACCAGACCCAAGCCGCCCTGGCGCCGCGCTTTTCCGGCCGCAGCGACATGCCGCTAAAGATTATGAACCTTCTCTATCTTGCCGCTCCTGCCCCTTTGCGCCGGGAAATTCTGATGCGCAACGAACTGGAACCAGGCGAACCCGCCACCACCACCCCCGCTGACGGCGGCTTGATCCTGG
Source organism: Alphaproteobacteria bacterium (assembly GCA_015654635.1). Classification (GTDB taxonomy): domain Bacteria; phylum Pseudomonadota; class Alphaproteobacteria; order Micropepsales; family Micropepsaceae; genus Rhizomicrobium. The sequence continues at coordinate 64,309 of JAATGP010000025.1, forward strand.
CCGCCGCCCGCAATGGCGCCCGCGACTTTCTATCTGCCTTTGCGATGGGCACCGGTGTGCCGCGCCGCATCGCCCAAGCCGTGCTTTCGGATGCTTCGGGCGAAGCGCTGGCGGTCTTGTGCAGCGGCCGCGGGCTCGACCGCGCCACCTTCTCAGCCATTGCCCTTCTCAAAGGCCCGCGCGACCTGCCGCTGGCAGCATTTGACAGTATCGCCCCCAAAGCCGCCGGGCGCCTCGTCGCCGATTGGCGCAAACCTCAAGCCTCTCCCCACCACGCCCATGTCGTGGCGGCGGAGTGACAGCCGCGCAGGAAAAATCGGGATAGCGGTTCACGCCGTGCTATCGGCGGACGGCAAGGTCACGGTCGCTTCGAGACCGCCGTCGGGATGATTGCGGAGCAGGATGTCGCCTCCATGGCTGCGGATGACGGCGCGCGCCGCTGTCAGGCCGAGCCCAACGCCGCCCCGCGCTTTATGGCGAGACTTGTCGAGCCGGTAGAACGGTTCAAACACCGCTTCCAGCGCCTCGGCGGCAATTCCCGGCCCGCAGTCCCGGACCGTTACGGTGACTTCCGTCTTGCTGCCCGCTAACGTCATCCTGGGTGCCGAGCCATATTTGACGGCGTTTTCCACCAGATTGGTGATAGCGCGCTTGATGGCGATCGCCCGTCCGGCATAGATCACGCGATCGCGCTCGGCATAGCTCACTTCGACGCCCTGATCGGCAAAGCCGTCGGCAATGCTTTGCAACAGCCCCGATAAATCGAATGTTCGCACCGGTTCCTCATCGCCGTCGCCGCGAAAGAAGGCCAAGGCGCCATCGATCATGGCCTGCATTTCAAGAACGTCGCCGAAGAGGCGCTCGCGCTGCACAGGGTCCGCGATGTATTCGCCGCGCAGGCGCATGCGCGTCAGGGGCGTGCGCAGATCGTGCGAAATGGCCGCCAGCATGGCGGTACGATAGGCGACGAAGGCGGAGATCTTGGCTTGCATGCCGTTGAACGCCGCGATCACCTCGCGCAATTCCTGCGGACCCCGTTCGGCAATGGGCGCGGCATTGGGATTGACACCCGCGACATGCACCGCCTTAGCGAATTTTCGGATCGGGCGCGAAATCTGACGTGTCGCGACCGCACTGATACCGGCGGCGACAATCAGAAAGACCGCCAGCAAGATCGTAATGTGGGCGCCCGTGCTGAGCCCCCATTTGTGCCCGCCGCCGAATAGAATGAGCCAGCTCGTGTCGCTCAGCCTTACTGCCAAATAGTAGTTTTTGGGATCTTGCGTGGCGAGCGGAAATCTTTTGCCAGCGCGCAGAACATGGTCCGGCCCAATCAAGACATAAGGCCGGTGCAGTTGTGTATCGAGCGCCTCAATGATGGCCACCTTATGCGGCAGCTGCTGATACTTGCGCGCCTCCTCGAACCAATTGGCCGAAGCGGAACCCGCGGGATACCACACCATCCGATACGTCTCGTTGACATACGTCTGTGGTGCCGAAACCAGACGCGGGCGGATTTCGGCCGGCGCGGCATTGATGATTTCGACCACCGCGGTGAAGCCGTCCAGCAGCGAGCGCAAATCTATGGGCGGCTTCGACCACACTCCACCAAAGGCAAAGAACAGACCCATCAGTGCACTTGTGACGGCGATCGCCGACGAAATGATCGCTCCGAACCGCCAAGCGATGGTATCGCGCGGCCGCCATGCGATCATTGCACGGCGACTTTCAGCGTGAACATATAGCCGCCATTGCGGATGGTGCGGATGATCGACGGATTCTTGGGATCGTCCTCCAGCTTGCGCCGCAAGCGGCTGACTTGCACGTCAATGGTGCGGTCGTTGGGCGCATCATAAGGTGCATAAGGCAGTCCGCGGGCATCGAGCAGTTGATCGCGCGTCAGAACATGCTGGGGGTGCTCGACGAAGGTGAGCAACAGATCGAATTCGCCGCTGGTCAGGAAAATCAGCGTATCGCTGTCCGATAACAGTTCCCGCCGTGCCACGTCGAGGCGCCATTTTCCAAAGCACAGAGAGGGCCGGCTCGTGGCGGCCAGTGGTGGTTGTAGAGGATCGGTGGCGCGGCGCAGCACGGCCCGCACGCGCGCCAGCAGTTCGCGCTGATCGAAGGGCTTGGTCACGTAATCGTCGGCGCCCACTTCCAGGCCCACGACGCGCTCGGTCTGATCGGTCATCGCCGTCAGCATGATGACGGGCGTGCGCACTTTGGCACGGAGGCGCTTGCACAGAGCGATTCCATCCTCACCCTGCAGCATCAAATCAAGAATGACGAGATCGGCCGGCTTCCGCTCCAGGGCGGCAAACATCTCGATGCCGTCGCAGGCGACCGAGACCGAATAGGCATGGCGCTCGAAGAACGCCGTCAGCAATGTACGGATGTCTTCGTCATCGTCGACGATCAAGAGATGTGGCATAGATACCATCTACCACGATTAGCACAGCAGATCGTCTGCCATGCTTCTGAATTTTTGCACAACATTTCAGCACTGCAACATTGTTTCAGGACGGAAACAACTGGGACATACGGCATTTACGATCGTGCTGCAAAGTGATGTCTGTCACCCTCGGAACCTCTTGCATGCACCTTCTCTCGAACCGCTCGCGCGGTCTTCTGTCTTGCGGCGTATTGCTGGCTCTGTCCGGCGCCGCATCCGCGGCAAGCAATCACTGGGACAGCTTGGAGGCTTTCGACGTGACGGCGGGTATCGGCGGCGCCATGCGGCCCACCTATCTCGGCAGCAACCGTTATACGGCCTCGCCGGTGCCGCTGATCGACATTAAATGGAACGACATGCTCTCCCTCGGCACCGATGGCTTGCGCCTCTACTGGCATGCGGACCGTCTCATCATCGGCGCGGGCTTGACCTTCGATCCTGGCCGCGACGAAAAAAACAGCGATACCTTTTCGTTTCGGCCCGGCGATGACCGCCTCAAAGGCCTCGGCAAAATCGATGCCGCGGTCGGCTATCAGGTCTTCGCCTCCTACCGGCTGTGGCGGGTCGACCTGCACGCTGCCGCCATCAAATTCGACGGCAACCAGAACGACGGCGTCATGGTACGTTACGGCGCCGCGCTGCCGCTGCCACTCGGCAGCAAATTTGTCGTAACACCTCACATCGACTCGCTCTGGGCCAACAGAAGTTACACGCAGACATATTTCGGTGTCACAGGGCAGCAGGCGTTGCAGTCCTCTTTCGCACCCTTCGGCGCGGGCAGCGGCACGCTTGGCGTCACGGCGGGCCTTAAACTCAACTATGCCTTCAGCCGCCACTGGTTCGTCATGGCCGACGCCTCAACCACTATGCTGACGGGCGATGCCAAGCGCAGTCCGCTCAGCTACTCCGACACGGCAACCATCGTTGCCACCATGGTCGGCTATCATTTCTAGCGCCGCACGCAGATCTTCCCTGCAACAAGCAAGAGCACGAGGACAACGATGTCAGAAAAAATAGCGCCCTGCCAACGCATGCCGGCGCGATGGCAAAGGCGCAAACAGGCCAGAACCGGAGAAATTCTCGACGCCGCGGCGCAAGTCTTAGCGGAAAAGAGCGATGGGACGATCCGCATGGCCGACATCGCCGAACGCGCCGGCATCACCAAAGGCACGATCTACCTATACTTTGCCGACAAGGATGCGGTCATCCGTGCCATTACCGAACGCCTGCATGCTGCCGATCCACAGATCCAGGCGGCGGAATAGCTACCCCTCCGCCTGCACGTCGCTGCGTTCGCGGGTTTTAGCGAAGACAAGTTTGGGAAAGCGTTCGGTGACGTAGTTCAGTTCCCAATTGCTCTTGGCGAGGAACACCGGCGCCCCGTCACGATCCGTCGCCATGCCGCCGCGATTGCCATCGAGGAATTTTTCGAGGTCTGCGTCCGAGCCGCTGATCCAACGCGCGGTGTCGTAAGGCGCCGCTTCCAGCTCGGCATCCAGGCCATATTCGCTGCGCAGGCGGGACTTCAGCACATCGAGCTGCAACGGCCCGACCACACCGACGATCCAATAAGAACCGATTTGCGGCTTGAAAACCTGCGTCACGCCTTCTTCGGCCAGGCTGGTGAGCGCCCGCGCCAGATGTTTCTGTTTCATGGGATCGGAAAGCCGCACGCGGCGCAGGATTTCCGGCGCGAAGTTGGGAATGCCGGTGAAGACGATCTTGCCCGATTCCGACAGCGTGTCGCCGACGCGCAAGACGCCGTGATTGGGAATGCCGATAATATCGCCGGGATAGGCTTCATCCACGGTTTCGCGCGATTGGGCGAAGAAGAGGATAGGGTTGTGCACGCCGATCGATTTTCCCGTGCCCGATTGCGTCAGCTTCATGTTGCGGCGGAAGCGGCCAGAGGCCAGCCGCACAAAAGCCACGCGGTCACGATGATTGGGGTCCATATTGGCCTGGACCTTGAACACGAAGCCGGAGACTTCCTCGTCATCGGGATGGATGATGCGGTCCTTGGCGGCTTGCACCCGCGGCGGTGGCGCATGTTCGGCCAGATGGCTGAGCAGGTCGCGCACGGAAAAATTTTTCAGCGCCGAACCGAAGAACAATGGCGTGAGATGGCCTTCGCGATACGATGCGGCATCGAAACGTGACAGCCCCGCTTTGACCAGCTCGATGTCCTCGTCCAGCTTGGCCTTTTCTTCCGGGCGCAGGAAATCAGCCATGGCATTGGCGCCGAGCCGGTCGGCGCTATGGCGCTTGTCGGCACCGAATACCGAGAAATCGTCTTTGTAGAGATCATAGACGCCGCGGAAATTGAGGCCATAGCCCACCGGCCAGCTCATCGGCGCCACATCGAGTTGCAGCTGGTCGGCGATCTCATCGATCAACTCAAAGGGGTCGCGGGTTTCGCGGTCCATCTTGTTGATGAAGGTCATGATCGGGATGTCGCGCAGGCGGCAAACCTCGAAGAGTTTGCGGGTCTGGCTTTCGATGCCCTTGGCCGCGTCGATCACCATGACGGCGGAATCGGCGGCGGTCAGGGTGCGATAAGTGTCTTCCGAGAAATCTTCATGGCCGGGCGTATCGAGCAGATTGAAGATCGCATGCTCGTATTCGAAGGTCATGACCGCGCTGGTCACCGAGATGCCGCGCTCCTGCTCGATCTTCATCCAGTCCGAGCGGGCGCGCCGGGCCTCGCCGCGGGCTTTGACGCGGCCGGCTTCATGGATGGCGCCGCCAAGCAGCAGCAAATGCTCGGTCAGCGTGGTTTTGCCGGCGTCAGGGTGCGAAATGATCGCGAAGGTGCGCCGTCTGTGGGCTTCTTGGGCAAGGGTCATAGCGAGCCGGAGTTAGCAGGCGTCGCGGTGGGGCACAATGGTCATCCGTACGATCCTCCGCGCCATGCCCTCTTTCGTGAAAATTTTGCAGCAATTCCGCCAGATATCTGATCTCCGCGGAAAATCCCCTATGAACAGAAAGCGGGCGATAAGGCCAGCTCATCCTCACACAATTTTCTCATCGACAAAGGTCCGCCCCTCACGGTCTTCGATTTCGACGATCCAGAGGTCGGGATCGTATTTTTGCTGGCGCTCAAGATAGGCGGCGGCTTTGGGCTCATCGCAGCTTTCGCCCAAGGGCCGCGCCCAGCCGCGTGTCTCCTCGCCCAGCGTCACCTGATTGAGCACCACGCAAGTGCCATCCAGCCGGGCGATTTTGAGGATCACGGCCCCCGCTTCTTCCGCACCTTTTTTCACCACAAAAGCCTGCGCCCCCGCCACTTCGGCACGGCGGATCAGAGCGCGAACAAAAAAACCGGCTTTGAGGCGTGTGGTCATGACGCGGGTTTAGCAGAAGACGCGAATAGCGAGTAGGGCAAGAAAGGGAATAACCGAGTCCCCTATTCGCCACTCGCTTATGTCACGCCGCGGCGCCGGAGCGAAACGGAATGATCTTGCTATCCTCCGGGGCTATGCGCTCGCCGTTTTCGCCCACGGCAGCGTAAGGCAGGCGCACACGCACCGTGGTGCCGACACCGAAGACCGATTCGATGGTGGCTTCGCCGCCATGCATGCCGGCCAGCGCTTTGACCAGCGACAGGCCCAGGCCGGTGCCTTCCTTCTTCCTCACATGCTCGCCTTCGACCTGCTCGAAAGGCTGGCCGAGACGCATCAAATCTTTTTCCGGAATGCCGACGCCGGTGTCGCTGACCGCAATTTCGATGCCGCGGGAATCCAGCGCGGCGCGGATGGCGACCTCACCGCCCTTGGGCGTGAACTTGACGCCGTTGGAGAGCAGATTGACCAGAATCTGCTTGATGGCGCGCTTATCGGCGAAGACATATTGCGCCGTCTGCGCCACTTGGGTGCGCAGCGCCACACCGGCGCGCTCCGCCGGCAATTTGAGAAAGCGCACCGACGCTTCGGCGACCGCGCTGAAATCAAACACCTCTTCGGCAAGCTCGAACTTGCCGGCCTCGATCTTCGACATGTCGAGCACGCCGTTGATGAGTTCGAGCAGGTGATTGCCGGATTCATGCACCAGCCGCGAATATTCGACATAGCGCGTTGAGCCGAGCGGGCCGAACATTTCCTGCATCATCACTTCGGAGAAACCGATGATGGCGTTGAGCGGCGTGCGCAGCTCGTGGCTCATATTGGCCAGGAAGCGCGATTTGGCGCGGTTGGCCTCTTCGGCCAGATCGCGCGCCTCGATCAGTTCGCGCTCATGAGCCTTGCGCTCGGTGATATCGCGGGTCACCGCCACGATATCGGCACCGTCGCCATGGGCGCGCGGCACCGGGCGGCAGCGAATCTCGGCCCAGACCAGCGAACCACCAGCCTTTTTCAGGCGCACCTCGGCCGTGGCGGAGCGGCCAAAATAACACGCCTCCATGAACGCGGCCTGCATGGTCTTCAAATCATCGCCATGGCAGAGCGCGGTGGGGGCAAGGCCCTCCAGACTGGCAGGTTCCATCTCGAGCAGGGTCAGCGCGGCGGGGCTGGCGAAGCGGATGCGCCCGTCAGAAGAATGGCGCGTGATCAAGTCCATCGCGTTGTCGGCAAGGAAACGATACATCGCGGCGCCTTCGGCGGCAGCCTGATCGGCCGCATGCTGACGATCCTGGGCGGCCGCGGCCACCAGAGCGGCCTGGACGATGGCAACGAAGATGCTGCCGGCATAAAGGGTGAAAGGCGGAAGGGCCAGCTGTGCCTGCGGCAACGATCCCAAGCCTTGCAGCAATGTCAGCGCCGCCAAAGCCACGGTGGCCGCCAGCGCCGCACGCCACACCGTGGGCCGTCCGCCCGAAAGCGCCGCCTCCGCCGGAATGAGCGCAAACCACACCACCAAAGGTGACAGCACCCCGCCGGTAAGCGCGGCCATCCAGCCGACCAGGGCCGCAAAAATCACCAGCGCGGCCTGCTCCAGGGTGACGAGGCGGATCTTGGTGAGCGTGAGCAGCGCCAGAAATGCGGGCGCGATCAGCCCTGCCATCGCCACCATCTCGGCAGGGACCGGCCGGCCAATCAGCGCGATGAAACCGGCGCACAGCAAAACGCCAAGCGCAGCCTTGCAAAGCTGCACTGCAACGAATTGCCGGCGCAAACGGTGCGCTTCAGGCTTTCCGGTTTCTGTTCTGGGAATTTCCATAACCCCAAGCCATCGGCTGATTCGTGGTAGCGCTAGTTTCGCTTTAATCTGATTAACAAGGTTTGAAGATGGCGGGGCTTCCTTAGTTAATTCACAAGTATTGTGGCGTCTATTTTTACCTTCTCTTAACGAAGTGGCCGCGATTGACGGGGATTGACGCCAATAGGCGGAAAATTGAGGCAACTTGAAAGGATTTTGAAACACGGCGCAGCTCACCCTGGCGATATGTATGCCAAAAGCCGATTCCAGCCATGAGTGTCGCTCGTTCGCGCCCGCAGGCCACGGCGTTGCTCGAGGATGAGGGTGCCGGGCTGGTCGAAGCCCTGCACTGTCTGCGCGTCGCCATCACGGTGTTCGACTGCGACGAGCGCCTGGTCTTCGCCAACGAGCATTTTACCTATATTTTCCGTTCGCTGCCGCCGCGCCAGGAGTTGGTGGGACGGCGCTACGACGATCTGATCCGGCTCGAAATCGCGGGCGGCGACATCGCCACGCTGCATGAAGAGGTCGAGACCTATGTCGCAAGGCGGCGGGCCCAGCTCTTTGCCCGCGATTACGGCTCGCGCGATATTCCGCTTGCGGACGGACGCATCATCGAAATCAAGACGCGGCGCACGCCCTCGCTCGGCTGGATCGCGCTGTGGAGCGATGTGACCGAGGCACGGCGCAATGTCGACCGCCTCCACACCGCCATCGCGCTCTCCGCCGATGCCTTCGCCTTTTACGACCGCAGCGACCGGCTGACGCTGTGCAACGCCGAATACGCTGCGATCAACGACGCCGTAGCCCCCAGCGATCTCATCGGCCTTGCCTTCTCAGACATTGCGGTGCGCGTCTTCCTCAACGCCATTCCCAAGGGCGATGCGCAGGGGTGGCTCGCCAAGCGCAAAGCCATCCATGGCGAGGCGGCCGGTGCCATGACTATGGAGCTTGCCGACGGACGCGCCTTTCTCATCCGCGACCGGGCCTGCCATGATGGCGAGCGTATCGTGGTCTTTACCGATGTGACCGAGCATCATCGCATCGAAACGGCGCTGGCCGAACAGACCCGCACGCTGGACGGCACCCGCCAAGCCCTGGCGGACACCAAAGCCCAAAGCCAAGTCCAGGCGAATTATCTGGCCGATCTTGCCACTAGGCTCGATCAGACCGAAGCCTCCGCCGACAAGACCAAAAAAACGCTGCTGCGGACGATGAGCCATGAGCTGAAGACCCCGCTCAACGCCATCATCGGCTTCTCCGATCTCTTGGCGACGCTGGCAGATCAGGCGGGTCCCGAGCAGATTCGCGAATATGCCGGGCTGATCAATCTGGGCGGCAAGAACCTGCTGCGGCTGCTCAACCAGATTCTGGACCTGACGCGGATTTCGGCGGGGCGTTATGAACTCAATCGCCAGCCCTTGGATGCGGGCCTTGCCCTGTGGGCCGCCAAAGACCGTTTCGACGGTGCAGCCGCCGACAAGGACATCACCATCGATTGCCGCGATGCACTGCCGGGATTGACGGCGGATGCCGATGAATACGCGGTCGCCGCGATCCTTGGCAATCTGGTCGAGAACGCGGTCGCCTTCACCCAAAACGGCGGTGCGGTGCGCCTCACCGCCGAAGCCGCAGCCGGCACCCTGCGCCTGATCATCAGCGATAATGGACCGGGCATTGCGAGCGAAGAGTTGGCGCGCATCCAGGAGCCTTTTGAACAGGGCGGGCGCTCCACCCATGATCATCCCGCAGGCGGCGGCCTCGGACTGACCCTCGCCAAAGCCTATTGCGAGCTGCATGGCGGCAGGCTGACGCTGCAGAGCGCCAAAGGCCAAGGCTTCATCGCCATCGCCGAGCTGCCACGAGCGGAATAGAGATCCAGCGTGCTGCAAGGACCTGCGGGCTTCGAGGCCCGCACCACTCGCTCAATTTTGAATCAACTTTCCTTCAATCTCGTCTCAACATCGCCGCGTATTTGTCTCTTTCTTGAATCGAGGCAGAGGCATTTTGCCAAGTTCTTGTTTTTGTTGAGGGCGGATACGGCCGCATTTAATCCAATCGTATCAAAGTTTACGAAATCCCTTCAGCGCCCGGCAAAGCGTTGCGCCTAGTCTGACCTCGCGTTTTGGCGACGGTTGTTCTCATGATCTTTCGCGCACTCTTTTGGATAGCCGTGGTAGCGGTTTTTATCCCGCGTGAACCGGATCTTGGGTATGGCGCTCCAGGCGCGATAGCGGTGCCTCCAAAGATCGCCGAATTCGTTGCGACGACGTTCAAGGTCCCCCCCTGTGACGAACGCTCGCGATGTGTCGCCGGTCTCTCGCTCGCGTCTGACTTCCGCCAGGCGGTTCGCGAACGTTTGGAGCGCGCCAAGGCGGATCTGAAAGCGAGTTCCCCCCCGAGCCTCGCCCGCCAGATTCCGTTGCACTAAGCCCACTGCCCCGCTCTTTCTTCTCCCCCGGAGGAAGAGCGGGGTGATGGCTGTTATTCCGGCGCATCGTCCTCTTTGTGCCAGGCGCGCGTGCGCGTGTGGGCAGGTGCCGTCATGCCGTAAAAGGCGGCCAGCCGTTCCAGCGCCAGCCGCAGCACCACCTTGGCGGAGCCGCGCGGCCAGCCGCGTGCCCTTTCGCTCGCCTCCAAGCCTTTGAGGTAGCAACAGACATCGAAGAGAATGTCGGCGAGGCTGGGTCCGGCGGCTTTGAGGGCCAGATTGAACCGCTGGCGCGCGGCGAGCGCAGTTTCGGCCATAGCGGGGCGATAGCCGCGGGTATGGATGGGCGCCGCATAATCCACTCCCATGCGCGGACTGAGCTGGCCAATGGTATAGTCGCGCCGCAGCTTTTCCCCGGCGTCGTATTCCTGGGCGCTGATCCAGCCCAAGCGCTGCAAGAGGCTCAGGGGCGACTCCGCGGCATTAACCACCACATAGGCGCCGCGGCCGCGTTCGTCCTTGATCGAACGTGTGGTGAGGATTTGGTGCTGCTCGGCAAAGCGGGCGCCATCGGCCAGCCAATCCTCGCCCGCTTTGGCGAGCACGACCGTATCGGCCTCGCGGCGCAGCAGCCCGCGCGCCAGCAGCGCCTCGACCAGATCGCCGGCGACCGCGTGGCGTGGTCCGCGCAGGCCCACCACGACATAGCCGGCGTCATGGCGCCTCAACTGACCGCCGCGCTTGAGGCGGGCCAGCAGCGCCTGGATGGCATCAGAGGCTGTCATGAAGCGCCTCCCTTCCGTCCGCCTTCCTCTCTTCGGTGTCCGCACTGCCGATTTCGTGCAGCAAAACCTCAAGCAGGCGCAGCTTGGCATCGAAAGCGGCATCCTCGCGGGCCTCTTCGATGCGGCTAAGGGCGTGGGCAATGGTGGTGCGGTCACGGCCAAAACACCGGGCGATCTCGCTCAGCCGCATGACGAAGACGAGGCGGCAGAGATACATCGCCGTCTGCCGCGCGAAGGCCACCCTGCGCTTGCCGCGCCCCTCGGCGGAAAGCGCCACAAGATGCACCCCAAAAGCTTCGCACACCGCCATTTGCGCCAGATAGGCGCGCGCGCCGCCCGGCTGCAGCATGGCTGGGGGAATTTTCGGCAGGGCTTTTCCCATATACGGCTTGAACATGTTCGGCTCCCTGTTTGACGCGCTGACGCCACGAGCGATTTTGCTCGCGCAAGGAAGATTATCCTACATAAATGGGAAAGGGGGATAGAAAAACAACCGGGAATGGTAACTGCGCGCGAATTTATACGGCAGTGCTTACGCTTAGGCCGTACCTATCTTTTTGTAACTGAGGGGGATAGAAAAAATCTTGGTTAGCAGGGTACGTCATGGAGCGTATCAAAAGTTGTAGGTTTACCGTCCCAGAAAACTTACCATCCTGCTGCAGGCGTAACTTTACCCCAGGCGGCCACGGCCCTAGTTTGGCGGCCTCGCGATCCCCGCTTGCCAAGAAGTGATCCCCACAATGCGCCTGTTCCGTTCTGCTGTTGCTGCTATTGCCCTGATCAGCCTTGCCGGTTGCGGCATTCTTTTGCCCTCGCCCAGGGATCGGGCGGCCAAGAAGACAGCGGAGTTCCGTAACGGCTATTCGGATGGCTGTGCCTCGGCTACGGCGCAGGACGTCAACCATCGCGCCGACCAGCAGCGCGACGACAACCTCTACAAAACCGACGGCCGTTACCGCGCCGGTTGGGCCAGCGGTTTCAACAACTGCCGCACCAACACCAACAGCCGGGGCAATATGCCGAATGCCGGGCCCATCCCGGACAATTCCCCCGGCGGCCATCCCAACTGATGGCGCCCAAGCCCAGGAGATCACCATGATCCGCAATGTGTTTGTTTTGGCGCTCGTGGTTTTTGCGGGCTTTTTTGCCGGGCTTTATCTGGCCTATCACACCATGGAGCCCTGCCGCGCTCTGGCGGTTGAACAAGCGCGGCGCTCGGTCATGCCTACCGCAGTTGCCCATTTATGGACCCGCGCTGAGGCCGGGCGGAGTGACCGTTTGGGCTGCACGCGGCGCTTGATCGGCTCGTGGCAAGATCGTTTGTCTTCTTAACAAAATTTACCGCTTTGTCACAAATTCTTGTGAAAATACCTATACTTAGCCTGTTGATAGACTGTGGACAAATAAAGGCGCGCGTGTATTCTCAGCAATCCGAATAGTCTGCGTATGGAGGAATACCATGATCGGATTGCTTGTCGCCGGCAGCCACACCCTCGCCTCCGGCACCCTTCCTCAAGCCCCCGCGCGCCGTTTCTGGCGCCGGATTGCAGATTGGTTTTTGGGCCGCTGAGCTTTGTTGATGGCGCTTAGAGCGCCGCTGGCCGCCAGACGGATATCGCGGTTGGCTGGGAAATTGGTTTGCGTGAACGCGAATCCCGAAGTACCGGATTTCGTGAAGCCGCAACCGCCACGATCCGGGCGAGCATCGTCATTTTGCGCATAACCTCCGCTCCCCCTTATCAATCCTGAGCGGAGTTTAGACGCCTTTCGGTTCAGGCCGAAGATTCGGCTTAGGCAGCTTCCGTCTTCTGCGCCTGATCATCGTCACTGACAGCATCGGCCAGATGCTGGTTGATCTCGCCGATGCCACGCCTGAGTTCACTCATGGCAACGTCGATATCCTGCTTCTGCTTTTCAAACACCACCAGCCGTTCCTCGAACTTTTTGCGCGCGTGCAAAAGCTGGCGCGCATTATCGCCCTGGGTATAGAGGCTGAGATATTCGCGGATTTCAGCAAGCGAAAATCCGAGCCGGCGCCCGCGCAAAATCAGAATGATGCGGGCCCGGTCCTTCACCGAATAGATTCTGGTCTGACCCCGCCGCTCCGGCGCGATCAACCCTTCATCCTCGTAAAAGCGCAAAGTGCGCGCGGTGACGGAAAACTCCTTGGTGAGCTGTCGTATCGTAAAGGTCTTGTTCATGTGGTTCCCATCGCTCCACGTTGCAGGGCTGGATCTGCCATGCTGACAAAACATCAGAGAGGGGGATGTTATGAGTGTCGCTGGGTAAGGGCAAGCGATGTCCGACCAAAACAGTTGCTTTTTTAGCGATGCTATGGCGGCGATTATACGACAATTTATGAGTGCGGCACTTGGTCTTAACCCGGTTTAGAACCGATTTAATATTTGAATCCGCCACTTATGAGTGATTGAATACCCCCTAGTCGCAATTCACTTTAGCGTCGCGGTAGGGTTGAAAAAATTTCCATTACAGCTCAGTTGGGCGGCCCAACGCAACAGCATTTGCGTCTCTTTCGTAGCATAGCACACCAATGAGACGAACAGCCGCTGCTTTGCTGAGGCAGGATGCGGCGCAAGGCGCAGACAAAAGGGGGTATATTCCCCTATCTCTCGGGGATGACAGTGGAGACGATGGCTGAAGCCAAGGGAGAGATCAGGGACGGCGGGGCTTTAACGCCTTCTGACCGGGCGGTCTGATATGCGCCACCAACCCATCCTGGCCAATATTGCCTTCGCCGCCTTCGTCATCGGCCTCTTGATCACCCTCGTGGCCTGTGGCGGAACGCGGGCGCATTACTGGGATTTTACCTTCGGGACCAAAGTGCTGATGCCGGGCGTCGCCGCCGGGGGCATCGGTGTTATCGCCGGCGCCGCCTGGATTTGGCGCGCGCTTGCCATGAACAACAGTCTCAGCTGGCGCTTGGGCACGATCGGCCTTATCGGCTCGGCGATCCTCATCGGCATCCCGACGAATTATCTCTGGCTCACCTATACCCTGCCGCCGATTCACGACGTCTCCACCGATATCGGCAACGCGCCCGCCTTTGTGACGCTGCTGTCCTGGCGTCAGGGCGCGCCCAACCCCGCCCGCTACGACGGACCTGCGGTCGTGACCTATGGCGGGGAGGCGATGACGACGGCGCTGGCCCAGAAATATGCCTACCCCGACATCAAGCCGCTGGAGCGGCTGGACAGCAAGATCCCGCAACACGATTACGTGGCGCGCTATTTCTGGCGGGCGCTGAATGCGGTCAATGGGCTCGGCTGGCAGGTCGCCGGTTTCGATCTCAAAAGCGGACGCATCGAAGCCACCAGCACGACGCTCTGGTTCGGCACGGTCTCGGATATCGTCATCCGGGTGAAGCCGGCGGGCCAGATCGGCGTGCGCATCGATATCCGTTCCAAGAGCCGGGTCGGGCAAAGCGATGCCGGGCACAACGCCCTCTTGATCCGCGCCTTCCTGGTGCGGGAAATCGGCGGCTGACCGCCGTTCCGCAAAGCCGTCCGTACCCGGACGAAATGCAACCATCGCGCGCAGGCCTGTTAAGCATGCGGCGAGGTAACAGATACGCCGCCGCGGCAGCAGCATTACACTTCGCGCCATGGACGACGACGAAATCCCAGCCAGGGCGCCGCCGACGCTGACCCCTTGGGCGTTGTGCGTGGCCGTTCTGATGGGCCCGGCCATGCTAGTATGGTTCGTGCGCATGGTGACATTGGCAGCGGGGTGCCACCCAGGGCCGCAGCTTTGTCACGGCCTTGCCTTTGGGGCCGGGCTTCGCGATGCCTTGACGCTGGACTGGACGGTTGCCACCGACACGCCTCTCCTGATCGGTCTGTCGATCCTGGCGGCGTTGCTGGCGTTTCGCGCCTTTCGCCCGATGCTGGGCACGCTGACCCTACTGCTCTTGCCGGTGCTGTCGTTGCTGCTGCCGATGCTGGCCGTGCTGGTCACGCGCTATGACGATTGCCCGGTTTCGATCGATGCCATCGGTTCCTGCCGGTTGTGGGGCGCCAGCATGGGCATGAGTTTCCATAACGCGGCCGTGGCGCGCGACATCATTGACGCCGTGGTGCCCTATACTTTTTCGCTCACCGTCGTGCTGGGTGTCTTAGGCTTCTTCTTCGCCCGGCCGCGCCAACAGCCCGCGACCCATTCCATGGCGCATATGGGCCGCCACGGTCCAGAGAGCCATTTCGGCGAACACCACCACCGGTCTTAGTAGGGCCTGTTGTCGAGTGCGTGCACCAGCCCGCGGATGATGCGGTAGAGGAACCAGATAATCACGCCCGCAAGAATCAGAAAGCCGACACCGACAAAGCAGAGCGGGATCGCCGCCAAGCCCACCACCAGCGATATCCAGAAAGTAGAAATGATCGCCTCGTAATGGCCTTCCCAGAGGGTGCCGCGGGCGTCGCCGCGCTGCACATAGGCGAGGATCACCCCGCCGATCGTGGCCAGATGCAAGGTCGGCCAGCCGGCCAACATCAAAATATAAGAGACGATCACCACGGTGCGGTTGGACCCGCTACCCGTCACCGAGGTGTTCTGGGCTTGCTCACTCACGCTCCATCTCCCTCAAGTCTTTCTAAGTATGTGGGGAGGCATGGGCGATTTTGCAACATTCGTCGCAAGCCGTCCCCAATCCTGCAAAAATGTCATGGAATTGCAGGCGTTTCGCACTTGTCCTGCCACGTCGGGCGCCCATATCAGAGGGGTGCGGGGGTTAGGATAAGGGAAAACCGATGCCGAGCTACGACATCCGCTATCTGAACGAGGACGGCACCGTCCGTGCCGCTGTCGCCGCCGAATGCGACACCGACCTGCAGGCCAAAGTGATGGCCCATGCCATGCTGGCTGCCGGCACCAAGCGCATCGAAGTGTGGGATGGCCGCACCCTTGTCTATGAGCGCCCGCAAAACTATTACCGTTTGTAGCGCAACGGCCCTTCCTGGCGGCGCGCGGGTCTTTGCGATAATTTCCTGTGACAGCCTGTGGCGCTGTAACGGAATGGGCTTTGATGCGAATTGCTGAGGTGAGGGGCGAAGTCGAGCTGAAAGCGCTGATGGTTGCGGCGCTGGCAGGCGATGGAGTGGCCTATCATCGCCTGCTGAAAACATTGACGCCGCATTTGCGGGCCTATTTTGCGCGGCGCCTGAACCGGGCAGCCGAGGCCGAAGATTTGGTACAGGAAACCTTGATTGCGATCCATTCTAAGCGCGCCAGCTTTGATACTGCCCAGCCCTTTACCGCCTGGCTCTATGCCATTGCGCGCTACAAGCTGATCGACTACTTGCGCAAATCCGGCATCCGCAAGACCGTGGCTTTGGAAGAAGCCGACGCCATCACCGCCGAGAGCGACAGTGACGCTGCGGAGGCCGCCCGCGATGTCGAACACCTCCTCGCCACCCTGCCCGATGCCAAGCGGACGCTGCTGCGCAAGGTCAAGCTGGAGGGCCTTTCCACCGCCGAAGCGGCGGCGGCCACCGGAATGTCGGAAAGCGCGGTCAAGGTCGGGGTGCATCGCAGTTTGCAGGCCTTGATGAAGCGGATCGGCGTCAAACCATGAGAACCGACGCCCTGATCGCCAGGCTGGCGGAAGATCCTGCCCCCTTTGAAAAGCTCAGCACGGTATTTGCCAAAGGGCTTGGCGGCGGCGTTGTGGCCGCCATTGTGCTCACCTGGAGTGTACTGGGATTTCGTTCCGACATGCTCCATGCGGTTGCGGACTGGATGTATTGGTCGAAATTCGCTTATGCGCTGGCGCTTGCCATCGCCGGATTTGTCGTCGTTGAGCGGCTGGCGCGGCCGGGCACCCGTCCCGGCCGCCGCCTTCTTCTGGTGGCGGCGGTGATGGTTCTGATAGCTGCCGGCGGCCTCGCCCAATGGCTGAGTGCGCCCGGCGCAGCGCATGCCGGTCTCTTCTTCGGCCGGTCCTGGCGCGTCTGTGTGCCACTGATCGTACTGGTGTCGCTGCCTATCTTTGTTGGCGTGATTGCCGCGTTGCGCCAGATGGCCCCTACCCGGCCCATCGCTGCGGGCGCCGCCGCGGGGCTTTTGGCCGGTAGCGCGGGCGCCTTTGTCTATGGCTTTCATTGCAATGAAAGCGCACTCGTCTTCGTCAGCATCTGGTATAGCGCCGGCATCGCCGCCATGACCGCGCTCGGCGCCCTAACCGGCCGCTGGCTGCTGCGCTGGTAGGCCCTAAACTGCCGGCCGCTCCACCAAGGCTGCAAGCTTCGGACTCATCGCGCCATTGAGCGCGCGGAAACAGGCTTTGGGATCGACCTTGGCCAGATCGATTTCGGCAAAGCGGGCGCGATCCACCGTGACCGAAACGATACACGCCCGCACCGGGCGCATCGCCGCCGTGTCGACGAAATTGGCCCAGCCGTTGAAACTAACGGCGCGGGTGGCGCCCGCCGTGTCCGACGCGAAGAGCGTGTGCAGCACCGCAAGGCAGGTTTGGAAGACGGCCTCGCCATACAGCCGCTCGCGCTCACGTTCGCTCAGCGCCACGGTGTCGAAACCTTGGCGGGATGCAACATATTTCACGGCTTTGACAACCGGCACCGCCGCCATGCTCGGCAAGTCGTAATCGATTTGGATCACACCATCGGCATAAGAGGTGCTCCAAAAAACCGGAAAGCCCTGCGGACGGTCGAGCGACAACAGCGCCAGATCCGCGTGCCCCGTCACCGCGTCCGCTTCACCGCGCGCATAGCCCTGCACCAGCGCATCGAGCCGCGCATTGGTGCGCGCCTGCAGATCGAAAAAATTCGTTTGCCGTGCGTTCCATCCCGCCGCGGCGCTCTGAAAGGCGTCACAGGCTTTGGCGTATTCGTGTTCGCGCCAGCGTTTCAGATACGACCAGCCGTTATGTGCGGTTTCAAATTTGGCGCGCGCCTCTTCTTTGCGCCGGCGCATAGCCCGCGGGCTGAGAAGCGTGGCGAGGGTCAGCGGCTGCGGTTTAAAATCGGCTTGCTGGGGCTCTTCTTCGAGCGGCGGGCGTGGCGGTTCGGCGGGGGCCGCTTCGGCAAAGGCGGCATCTTCATAGTGCAGCGCCCAATCGGCGGAGGCGGTTTGCTGCAAGGCCGTGAGAAGAATTGCGGTGAGCGACGAGGCCGCGTCCTCAGCCTCTTTGGTGCGTTCCTCCGCATCGATTTTCAGATACACATCGGCATTGCCAGCATGGCGCAGCAGGCCTTTGCGGCGCCCCTCCACCTCATCCCAATGTTTGGAAAGCCGTTTCGCCCGGCGCTCCGCCAGCGTTTTCACCGGCGCTACCACACGCGCCAAACGGCCCAGACCGTCGTGCCTGACATCAATCGTTATCACGCTAGTCCCCCGACCCCGATTTTGGAAAAGAAGAACACATTTTGGCATTCCGCACAAACAAAGTCCGTGCCTGAATCTTGTGCATGCCGATGACAGAGAAACGTCAATCGCAAGACTGTTTGCGGACGTCCTCAAAATCTTTGGTAAACGCGCCCGGCCAAGCGAAAAAGCGGATGGCGAAAACCGCTATCGCTGCCGCGCCCTTATGGACGGCTGCTATAGGCGAGAAAGCCGCCAGCAAGACTGACAGCGCGGCCATAGCCGTGCGCAATCAGAAAGGTCACGGCTTTGGCGCTGCGTTCGCCAGCCCGGCAATAAACCACCAGCGGCACGTCCTTCGGCAGCTTGGCATATTCGGCGTCGAGCACGCCCAGCGGGACGAGCACAGCGCCATCGATATGACCGGCAGCAAATTCCCCCGGCTCGCGCACATCGATGAGGGCGATCCTCTGCGAAGCCATCAGCCCCTTGAGGGCCTGCGGCGCGATCAGCGGCACCATGATTTGCTGTGCGGCGGGAGCGCTGGGGGCGGTCGCCGCTGGCGCCGTACCTGCTGCAAGAAATACCGCCAAAGCGGCGCCGAGTGGCAAACCCATGATCGTCCCCCAATATTTATTATAGCATGCATGGTGGGAAGATGCTCACCCCCGGTCAAGAGGGCGTGCGGTCGCTGGGCAAAACGAAGAGCAATTACGGCCGTATCCCATCCGTTGGCCTATGCAACGGATTGCCCGCCTGCCCCCACATTTCCTGTTGTTCCGACATTTCCTTTTGCCAAAGCGCCTTCAGCTTGCTGCGCGCCGTGGGATAGCGCGCCTCGAGAAAGTCATAGTCCGTGATGCGATCGGTGCGGAAATGGCGGAAGGCTTTGCGCATCTCGCACCACGCCGCGATGAGGCGCACCCGCTCCCAATAGAGCACCGCAATCGGCCAGATAATGCGCGTGGATTCGGCGTTTTTTTCGTCGCGGTAAAGCAGACGGATTTTTCCTTGAGCCCGGATGGCAGTGCGCAGCTTTGCCATGTCGATGACATCGGCAACCCTGTCACTCATCGTGGGCGGCGCCGCGCCTGCCGGTTCCACCAAGATGGGGCGCAAGTGATCGGGAATGACAGCTCCGATTTTGGCAACGAGATCGGAAGCGGCCCGCGCCAGCGCCGCATCGCCACGCCCCATCACCCATTGCGCCCCGAGCATCGCCGCTTCGATCTCGTCGGCGGTGAGCATCAAGGGCGGCATGTCGAACCCGCCTTCGAGCACATAACCCATGCCAGCCTCGCCGCGGATAGGCACGCGGTCGGCCATGAGCTGGGCAATATCGCGATAGATGGTACGGGGGCTCGCCTCCAACTCCTCGGCGATTTGCTGCGCGGTCACGGGGCGGCGCTTGCGTCTCAGCACTTGTATGATCCGGAAAAGACGGTCGGCTCTGCGCATGATGCCACCCTGCTGCCATACTACTGACAGCATGCTGTCAGTAGTCCTCGCTTAGGAAGAGGCTAGCCACAAATAATGTGGTGCTATCCTTGGAGAGGCTCATGGTCACGCTTTACGGTTCCTTCCCCGCTTTCGGTCTGCCCCATGCCAGCCCCTTCGTGATGAAGACCGAAGTCCAGCTCAAGATGGCGGAAATTCCCTATCATCTCGAACGCGGTGCCCCCGCCGACGGCCCCAAGCGGAAAATCCCCTATATCGCGGAAGCCGAGCACAAAATCGGCGATTCCACCTTCATCCGTGATCATATCGAGAAGGCCTACCACCTCGACCTCGACCGCGGGCTGACTCCCGAGATGCGGGCCCGCAGCTGGGCTATCGAGCGTATGCTGGAAGATCATCTCTACTGGGCCATCGTCTATTTCCGTTGGATGGATGAGGCCAATTTCGCAGCTGGCCCGGCGCATTTCTTCGACACGCTGCCGCGGGAGTTGCGGGAAGACGCGGCCGATGAGGCCCGCCGTGCGGTGGCCTGCAATCTTCTCGGCCAAGGCCTTGGTCATCACTCGCCCGCCGAAGTCGCCGATCTCGGCAGCCGCAGTATCGCGGCGCTGGCGAACCTGCTCGGCAACAAGCCCTATCTCATGGGACCGGCGTATGCCGCAATTGACGCCACCGCTTTCGCAATGCTTGCGGCTGCCACCGCCCCGGTGTTTTCCTCGCCGCTCAAAGATTTCGCGCAACGCTGCAGCAATCTGATGGCCTATCAGAACCGTTTGATGCGCGAATTCTATCCCTGCCATGCCGCCCGCCAGGCGGCCTGAGCTATCGCTTACCAGCACCGGCTATTGCGGCCATAACTGTGACTGCGCCCATCTGGCCGCAACATCTGGAACGCTTTGGGGGACGGACGGCAGCAGCAAAGGCGCCGGGAAACAGCTATTCGTCGCCCTCGATCTTGATATCGACATCGGCCTTGGCATGGGTGCGCTCAAGTGCCGGGCGGACCTCTTTAAGGGCGCTGACCGTCGCTTTGTCGAATGCCTCTGCGACCACTGCGGAGACATTGGCTTTGGCCAAGGCGGCGTGAATCTCGGCTCGCGCTTTGGCGATATCGGCCTGTGCCTTGGCAAAGTCGGCGGTGTGTTCGCGGAAGGCAATGGCGATCTCCTTATGCACCGCCATGGCGGCGCGATGGATCTCGGCTTTCTCGATGGCGACCGCGTGACGTTGTTCGGCTCTGGCGGCGGCGAGCGCCCGCCGGACCTCGGCGCGCTCATGGCCGTCGGTATCCCAATGCATCTTGATTCCGCTCGGCCCTTCCCAACCCATGGTGATCTGGGATGGCGGTGCTGGCGGCTCCGGCGGCGCAGGCGGCTCCGGCGGAGCAGGCGGAACATCATCCGCCTCGTCAGCGGCCGCCGCGATGCTATGCACCGGGCGAACCCTAACTGTTTTCTCGACCGGGGGGGCGGCTTGTGCCGAAAGTGCCGTTTGTGCCGTTTGTGCCGAAGATACTGCCTGCGCCGAAGGGACTGCTTGTGCTGCTGGCGTTGCGGTCACCACGGCTTCGGGTTTCGCTTCGGCCACGGAAGGCCGCGCCAAGGCCATCACGGCAGTGGCCGTAAGGCCGAGGGCTGCAATCTTCAACACGTCGCTTTTGCGCACGGCCCGGCGCAAGCGGGTGGGATTGAGAATGGCTTCGACACGGGCATCCAGCATCGAGGCTTCCGCCATGGCAAGGCTCACCCCGGCATAAGAAGGGCGCGATCCCGCAAAGGCGCGTGCCAGCCCCACCAGATGTTCGGCATAAGCGCTGGCTTTGATACCACAGGAGAGCACCACATCGTCGGCTGCGGTTTCGCCATCGCGCCGCATCAGCCGCGCCGCCACCCAAACCAGCGGATTGGGCCAATAAAGTGCGCAAGCCAGCACGGCGAGCAGCCGTGTCAAACAATCCTTGCGCCGCACATGCGCCGCTTCGTGCAGCAGCACCGCTTCGAGGCGCCCCCGCTCCCAGGTGACGGATGCTTTCGGGAGCAGCACGATGGGCCGCAAAATACCCCAGGTGATAGGCCCGGCATCGCCCGGCGTGGTGCGCAGGCGCAGCTGCCAATTCAAGCCGCGGAATTTTTCCTGCGCAAGCCCGTATGGAATGTGCGGTACGCTGGCGCGATAAAGGCCGTTCAGTGCCACCGCGCCAAACACCGCTTTCGAGAGCAGGAAAATCACCCCCATCGCCCACAGCAGGGCAAGGCCAAGCACGGCCAGCGACCAATCGAAGGCAGGCGCCGCGGCCTGCATCGCAACTGGCTCAGACGTTTGGGCCGCCGCTGCAGCCAGATGCCAGACCATATGAGACGGGAGCGCCAAAGACGCCAAAGGCAGTGCCAGCAGCACCGCAAAGGTGCCGCTCAAAATCAGATGGCGCTGGCTCGCGGGCTTGCCCTGGCCGAGCACCAAAGCCAGCGCCAACAAAAGACTGCCACCGAAAAAGCATTCACTTGCCAGCAGCAAGATATTGAGCACGATCATCGTCCGTCCTCCTTGGCTTTTTCGATCAGCGATGACAACCGCTCCAATTCGGCGCGGGAAAGTTTGGTGTCTTCTTGATTGAGAAGGGCCGCCACCACGCCCTCAACAGAGTTGTCGAAGAAGGTGGACAGCATCGCTTTAACTGCCTTTTGCGCCATCTTCTCGCGCGCCACTTTGGGCGCATAAACGTAACGCGGCCCCTCGACGCTGTGCCGCAAATGGCCCTTCTTTTCCAGAATGGTCAGATGGGTGCGGATGGCGGTGTAACTCGGCGGCTCGGCCAATGCCTCTTCGACTTGCGCCGCGGTGGCTTTGCCCAATTTGTAGAGCACATCCATAATCTCGCGCTCGCGCCGCGACAGGCCATCGGCGGCGCTGCCGTCAGAAACACCATCACCCCTGGATTTGCCGCTCTGCTTCATCATGCCAAATTTTTGGCATCACTTGGGGCCGCTGTCAATCTGGGGACGGGATGAATTTGGCGTAAGGACTGACAACAAGGAAAATGTCACGCTGAGGCGCGGAGTTCCTCTTATCTTTCAGACTCTCCGGACGCCAACATCCGCCATCCCACTTCTCCCCGCCTCCGCATGAACCTTCACAATCGACCCCAGAGTAAAAACCGCCGCACTGGAACACAACGGAAACAGCCCCTATATTGGTCCTATGCATAACAACGGCATGGTGCCCCGCGGGGGCGTGGAAGTGGCGCGCGGCTTCGGCGAGATGACGGGGGCGGAGATTGCTGGCTTTGTGCCGCATCGCCCCGCGCGGCCGGAAAAATCCGAAGGCGGCAAACGCTTCCAGCTCGAAAGCGAATATCAGCCCGCTGGCGATCAGCCCACTGCCATCGCGGACCTTGTGCAGGGCGTCAACGCCAACGACCGCGATCAGGTGCTGCTCGGCGTCACCGGCTCGGGCAAGACCTTCACCATGGCCAAGGTGATCCAGATCACCCAGCGCCCGGCCCTGATCCTCGCCCCCAACAAAACCCTGGCCGCCCAGCTTTACGCCGAGATGAAAGGCTTCTTCCCCAACAACGCGGTGGAATATTTCGTCTCCTATTACGATTACTACCAACCCGAAGCCTATATCCCGCGCACCGACACCTACATCGAGAAGGATTCGTCGATCAACGAAGAGATCGACCGCATGCGCCATTCGGCGAC
>JAATGP010000022.1 GCA_015654635.1 Alphaproteobacteria bacterium
AATACGGCTCGATCATCAGCCACTGTTCGTCGCTCAGCCAGAAAAGGTTGCGCCGCATGCGATTCTCTGCAAATCACCCAGCATAGGGAATCAACAACCGATTCAGGCGGCAACACTTTTATTGAGTTTTGGCCCTAGTTATGACGCCGCACTCGTCATTCGAATCGTAAGTGTCAAAACAAAAAATATCGCGGGGAGTAAGAAGATGCCTTTAGCGTTTTATAGACAGCTCAAGCTGCAAGTATCGACCATGGCACTCATCGCAGCGACATCAGGCTTCTGCGGTGCCGCCATGGCGCAGAACGATGAATCGCTTGAAACGGTGGTGGTGACATCGACTCGTATCACCGCCTCGGGCTTCAACGCGCCAACGCCGACCACGGTGATCGGCACCGATATGATTGAAGCTCAGGCACAGCCGAACATCTTCAACACCATCATTGAGATGCCTGCGCTGATGGGCAGTCAGAGTCTGGGCACCGATGCCAGCGGTACCAGCGGCGGCACCAATGGTGTGAGCGCGTTTAGTCTTTTGGGTTTGGGGACAATCCGGACACTGACGTTGCTGGATGGTCAGCGCGTGGTTCCCGCAAACGTCACTGGTATTCCGGACGTCAGCGAATTTCCGCAGCTTCTGACCGAACGTGTTGATGTGGTGACTGGCGGTGCATCCGCCTCTTGGGGCTCCGACGCTGTTGGCGGTGTGGTCAACTTCGTTACCGATAAAAAATTCGATGGCTTCAAATCCAACATTCAGGGCGGTGTTTCGACCTATGGCGATAACACCACAGGCACGCTGCAATTGGCGGCGGGAACGGGTTTTGCCGGCGGCAAGGGCCATATCGAGGCCAGCTTCGAGTATAGCCACACTGATGGCGTGCCGTCGGGTATCGTGGGTGGTGTCGGCAAGGGCGCCCTTCCGGGCGGGCGGACATGGTGGGTTCAGCCCACATTGATGCAGCGGACGATCGCAGCGACCCCGGCCGGCCAACCGCAGTATATTGTTGCCAATAATGTTCAGGACTTTCAAACCGCGCGCTACGGCATTATTACGTCCGGCCCCTTGCAGGGCATTGCCTTTCAGAACGACGGCACGCCCTATAACTTCAACTATGGTTCGGGTGGCGTTCCGGCAAGGGACGCTACTGGCGCCGTGAACGCTCCAAATCCCGCCAATTGTATTGCGCCGTTTTGCGTCGGCGGTGATTTATCGGGTGTGCTGGGCGGCGGCGTCAGCTTGGCTTCGCCTTCGACCCGCGGTGATGTCTATACCCGAGTCTCCTATGATATAACGCCCGCCACGACGATTTGGGCTACCGTGAACTTGGCGGAAGTGGGGGCGTCCAACATCCCCAATCCGACCGCGTGGAAAGCGGGTTCTCTCACCATCCAGTGTTCAAATGCCTTCGTGGCAGCCTCGATCAAGGCAGACTGCGCGGCGAATAACATTTCGAGCTTTGCCTTTGGCTCGGCCTTTGCCAACCTTGGGCCGCAATACGTTCACACCTTGCGCGACCAGCGCCGCGTCGTGTTAGGCGGTGACGGTTCTTTCAAGATGTTGGGCAGCGATTGGACCTGGGATGCCTATTACGAGCATGGCGAAAACAATACCCATATCAATGTCGACAACGAGACTTTGACGCCCAATTTCAACGCCGCAATCGATGCGGCGACCAATGCGCAAGGCGTCGTGGTCTGCCGTAACGTGGTCGCCCAGTCCCTCGGCTGTGTTCCGTTCAATCCCTTCGGCAACACCCAGCCGACGTTGGCTCAGCGCAATTGGCTTTATGGCGGACAATATTACCCGGGGCCGTGGCAAGCCAGCCATGAAACTCAGGACGTCGCGAGCGTCAGCTTCAACGGCACGCCTTTGTCGGACTGGGCCGGCCCGGTGTCGATCGCGACCGGCATGGAATATCGCCAGGAAGGTTATCATGTGACCGGTGACCCGGCGAGTAACGGGGGAACCAATGATGGCCTGCTGAATCCTGTGGGCAGCAACTGGTACGCCGGCAACTTCCACAGCGGCAAAGGCTCCTACCATGTGGTGGAAGGCTTTATGGAATTTGTTGTGCCCCTGGTGAACAATACCGATTGGGGCAAGGCCGATCTCAACGTGGCTGGGCGCGCCACCGACTATTCCACCTCAGGCTATGTCCAGACTTGGAAAGTCGGCACGACTTGGGACACGCCGGTTGACGGCATCCGGCTGCGCGCATTGCAGTCGCGTGACGTGCGCGCTCCCAACCTCAGCGAACTCTATCCGGCGGCCTCCGTCACCAACAACACCACGACGGATCCTTTCCCCGGCACGCTTCACCCCCAGCAGCAAATCCAGGTCGTCACCACCGGCAACACGTCATTGTTGCCGGAGAAATCGGCCAACACGCAGATCGGTATTGTCTGGCAGCCGACTTGGCTCCCAGGTCTCAATACCTCCCTTGATTATTATCGAGTGGGCATCAAGGATCAGATCGGCAGCGGTGTCAGCCCGATCACGCTGTGCCAGCAGGGTTACGCCCAGGGCTGTGCCGGCATCATCACCGTGGGGGGTATCGATCCGCGCGATCCAGCGGCCGTGTGGACTCAGATCCTCACCCGGCCCTACAACATCGCCTCCACCGTAACGGATGGCTTCAACTTCGAGAGCAGCTATCAGTTCGCACTGAACAACTGGCAAATTCCGGGTGATTTTGTCGTACGCCTGTTGGTCACCAGTGTAAGCAAGTTCATCACCACCTCAGGCGTGCCGGGCACCATCCCGGTGGAATCTGCCGGCAGCAATGGTAGCCTCAATGGCGTCCCCCATTGGAAGGGGCTCGCCTCGCAGACCTACGACTCCGGCAAGTGGACTATCACCTTAACGGAAAGCTTTATTTCCGACGGTGTATACAACCGCTCCTATATCCAATGCACCTCGAACTGCCCGTTGCCCACTGTTAACAATCCGACGGTCAATAAGAACGATATTCCCGGTGTGATCTACCTGGACGTTGGCGGCAGCTACAAACTCAACGACAATTGGCAGGCTTATGTGAAGGTAGACAATGTGATGGACACGTCACCGCCGCCGATCTGGTTCAACAGTCTGCAGCCCGGCACCGACGGCCAGTTTCTCTATGACGTGATCGGCCGCATGTTCCACTTCGGCGTTCGCAGCAAGTTCTGAGCAATCGCGCCTGCCTTTAATCCAAGGCAGGCGCCCTTGCTCGGGCGTTGCAGGCCGGTTGCTTCCCCCCGCGCCGGCCTGTAGCTTTTTTGCATGAAACGGCAAACCATCACTGCGGTCTGCGGTCAGGCCATCCGTTTTCATCAGGCGGGCAATTTGGTCGAGGCCGAGCGGCTTTACCGTCAGGCCATGGCGGCGGAGCCGCATGCCTTCCTGCCGCATTATCTCTTGGGCGTGATCCGTTTCCACGCCGGCCATGCCGCTGAAGCGCTCGATCTCGTCGCCTGTGCACTTGCCCTGGAACACAATGCGGAAGCGTTTAACATTCAGGGACTGATCCTGGATGTGTTGCACCAGCCGCAAGAGGCGTTCGCGAGTTTCGACGCGGCGCTCAGGCTGGAACCGCACTACAGCGAAGCCTGGAACAATCGCAGCAATGTGCTGCAGCAGTTGGCGCGCTTTGACGAAGCCTTGGACAGCGTGGACAAAGCGCTGGCCTGCGACCCTCATATGGCGGAAAGCTGGAGCAATCGTGCGGTGGTGCTGCAACAGATCGGGCGGTTGGACGCAGCCTTGGCGAGCGTCGATCGCGGCTTGGCGATCGCGCAAAATGCCCGCAGCTGGAATAATCGGGGGCTGATATTGCAGGCCATGAAGCGGTTGGACGATGCGATCCAGAGTTATGACCATGCCATCGCGGCGGACCCCGCTTATGCCGACGCTTACTGGAACAAGGGGCTATGCTGCCTGTTGCAAGGTCGCCTTGCGGAGGGCTTACGGCTCTATGAATGGCGCAAGAAACGCGTTGAGGCCGCCCGCCGCTATCCGCAACTGGAATGGTTGGGCAATGAGGATATCGTTGGCAAAACTCTGTTCGTGCACGCCGAACAAGGGCTAGGCGATACCATTCAATTTTGCCGTTATGCCTTGTTGGCCGCCAAAACCGCGAAAGTGGTGCTGTCGGTGCAGGACTCTCTGGTGCGACTGCTGTCGGATATCGGCCCGAACATCACGGTGGTGGATTTCAGCACCGTGCCAGCGAAGTTTGACTATCATATTCCCCTACTCAGCATGCCGTTGGCCTTTGCTGGTGACGCGTTTTCCGCCGCGGTGCCATATCTGCGTGCTGAGCCTCGGCGTGTCGAAGATTGGCGGGCCCGTATCGGCATGCACGGCTTCAAGATCGGCATCGGTTGGCAGGGCGCGCCACGTGGCACGGTCGCTTTGGGCCGCTCCTTCCCGCTGACACAGTTCGCAGATATCTCCGCCATGCCGGGCGTGCGCTTGATCAGCCTGCAGAAGAATGACGGCCGTGAACAGCTCGATACGCTACCCCCTGGGATGGCGATAGAGACGTTCGGCGACGATGTCGATACAGGTCGACACGCCTTTCTGGACAGCGCTGCGATAATGGAAAGCCTGGATCTCGTCATCACCTCTGACACCGCGATCGCTCATCTGGCTGGCGCGTTGGGTCGGCCGGTCTGGGTCGCCCTGCAATATGTGCCGGATTGGCGCTGGTTTCTGGAACGTCTCGATAGCCCATGGTACCCAACCATGACGCTGTTTCGCCAACCCGCACGAGGCGATTGGGAAAGCGTTTTTGCTGCCATGCAGGCGAAACTTGCTCAGCGCTAAAGCCGATGTGTTGCGGCCGCAGGTCATCTGAATTTCAGATATCCCCTTCAAAACTACTGATCGGTGCTGCGCTATTCATGGCGGAACGCCTCTGATAGTTTTTGTGCAGCCATTGCCAATATGGCCGCGTGGCGCCCAAGCGCTGCAGCAAAAAATATCTGGAGGAGATTGGCCATGCTCAAGTTGATATCGCCTGATGTGGTACGGTCACGGCGCATGCGCAGATGGACGTCTGTCGCGGCCATCGCGCTGTTCGCGTTGCCCGCTTTCTCCGCAACAGTCACCTACAAGAATTCCGATGTGCCCTATCTGGGGCCACGCGCTGTCATTCCCATGACGCCGGAACGCCAGGCAATATTGGATGCAACGCAGAAGGAATATGAACGCGAGCAGGCGGTGCTGGGTATCACCGGAAAACTGCGCCAAGTCCCGGATTCTCATAGTCCGGTCGATGCAGCCAATGTGCCCAATTACGACGAGGCAGCGTCGGCTCCCTATCCTTACACATCCGATGTTCTGAAAATGAACAATGGCCAAGAGACCACGACGGCGGCACAATGGTGGAAAGTACGCCGCCCGCAGATCGTCGAAGCCTTCAACCGCGAAATCTTCGGTCGCGTCCCAACGCTCACGCCCAAGGTCACTTGGTCGGTTGCCGAAACCAAGAACGAGACCATCGGCGGTTATGAAGCCACGACCCGGCATTTGACAGGTCATGTCGACAATACCCGCTATCCCGCGATTACGGTTGATATCGATATGGCTGTGACATTGCCCGCCCATGTGAAGGGCAAGGTACCGGTAATCATCGAATTCGGCTCTGTCGTTCTACGGCCGCTGCCCAACGGAATGCCACGCCCGCCGGAGCCCGGTCCCGACTGGCGTGCACAGGTTCTCGCGTTGGGCTGGGGCTATGTGGTGCTCGATCCCGGCAGCGTACAGGCTGACAATGGTGCAGGTCTTAATGCGGGCATCATCGGATTGGTCAACAAAGGCCAGCCGCGCAAGATGGATGACTGGGGCGCGCTGCGGGCCTGGGGGTGGGGCGCTAGCCGCGTGATTGATTATCTGAAAACCAACGCCCATGTGGCGGCTAACGAGATCGGCATCATGGGGCACTCGCGCTATGGCAAGGCGGCCATCGTCGCCATGGCTTATGAGCCGCGTATCGCCATCGGCTTTATCAGTTCGTCGGGGGCGGGTGGGGCCAAACTGTTCCACCATTATTTCGGCGAAACGCTGGAAAATGTTGCCGCCGCCAATGAGTTTCACTGGATGGCAGGCAATTTCCTCAAATATGCAGCCGATCCGCTGAGTGTGAAGGATCTGCCGGTCGACATGGATGCCTTGGTGGCATTGTGTGCCCCGCGGCCGGTATTCGTCGGCGGCGGCTCCTCGTCGCAAGGGGATGCCTGGGTGGATGCGCACGGCATGTTCATGTCAGAGGTGGGTGCCACGCCCGTCTATAAACTGCTAGGGAAAACGGGCCTCGGCACCGAGCAGTATCCGCCGCAGCTCACGCCGCTGTTGACCGGTGATCTCGGTTTCCGTCAGCACGACCAGGGCCACACACCCAATCCGAACTGGCCGACCTTCCTGACCTTCGCCCAGCAATTTTTGCAGGTGCGCAACTGAATGTCACCCTGCTTCTGAGAGACGAAATGGATTAGGGCCCGGAGAAAAACGACAACGGAATGGCATCGGCCATAGCCTGATAACCCACGGGTGAAGGATGGATATGATCGCCAGAATCATACGCCGGTAGCAGGTGATCGGGATGCGCCGGATCGCGCACGACCGCGTCAAAATCGACAACCGCATCAAAATGGCCCGAAGTCCTGATCCAGCGGTTTATGGTCTGTCGGTCAGCTTCGTGTGCGGCGGATGGGCGGTCTAGCACGGTTGGCTGACTATAAACCGCATCCATGTCGGGTGTGATGGTAGCGCCCATCACAAGCATACCATGCGCATGCGCCTGCAGAATAATCTGTTCGTAGGCCGCTGTAATGCTGCGCACATGCGCCTCATGCTCGCTTGCCGACCGCGGCGGCTCCATATCGGCGCGTCTAAGATCATTGATCCCTTCCAATACGATGAGATAGCGAACGCCCGGCTGTGCCAGCACCTCCCGGTCGAACCGCGTTACGGCACTCGGCCCTCGGCCATCGGCCAGCAGCCGGTTACCGCCAATCCCTGCATTCAAAATCGCAAATTGCCGGCGGTCCCGCGACAGCGCCAGTTTCCGGGCCAAGTCATCGAGCCAGCGGTCATTGCCATTGGTGGTGGAGCCTGTGCCATCCGTAATCGAATCGCCCAGCGCGACGAGGGCGACGCTGCCCGGTGAGGCCGCCACGTCTACGCCGGAGAGGAAGAACCAGTGGTCCATCTTCTTGGCGTCCGTCAGATCGGCAAGGGCGGTTTGCTCGCCATGGGCCACAAACGAATTCTGATGGGATGCAATGTGGCTCGTCTGCTGAGCCGGCACTGTGTCGAGGTGCACCGAGATGGCGATATCCGTAAAGGCCGCGACCGGGAGGGTTACCGGATCCGAGAGATATTCAGCGTCGGCGGGAATGGTCACATCTGCGCGACCGGAGAAGGTTACGGGGCGGTCTGTCGCCGCCTCTATCTGGCCGGAGGACACAGACAGCGGCCGGGCGATATGCACGGATGACATGTGCAAAGGCTCGGTTCCAAAGAGGTTTGATAGCTTGACCCGCAGCGCATCACCGCCCGCCGTAAGGTGCACGATTTGACGCAATGTGAGATCGTCACTTGTATCCAAGCCATCCTTCGCACCCGGCAGGGCTTGTGATGAAGCCCAGGCCCCTATCCACTGCGGATGCAGAACCTCGGTGCGGTCTTGCGCCAGGCAAACGGCAGCACTGCACCACAGCAGGAATGCGACCCGACACGTTCTTAATAATAATGATGGCAAGGCACCACTCCTGATAGTGAGGCGACGGTGATCTCCACCGACTCTATCGTAGACGAATGTCGGTGTTGTTTTCTGTACCCCCCTGGACGAGAAATATATCGTTTCTGCCAGCAAGTGATCGTTGCTATTGCTTGGTCAACGGGGCGTGATCATATGGATGACATTCCGCGAGACGCCAAATTTTGGGTGGGGTTACGCAAGCGGGTATTCTTCCTCACGCGTGGCCGCAACGATTCAGAAGACCTGCTGCATACGGCCTACATCCGATTGGAAAACTATCGCATCCAGCACAAAGTCGACAATCCGGCCGGGTTCCTCGTTCGCACGGCCATGAATATCGGTGTCGACAACCACCGTCACGACAACTACCTGTCCGAGAGCGGGATTAACGCAGATGCGTTCGACATAATCGATGATGCCCCGTTGCAGGATGAAGTAATCGAGGCGCGTGAACGTCTAGCGAGAGTGAACCAAGGGCTGGCGAAGTTGAGTCCACGGACGCGTGAGGTATTCCTCATGTATCGGATCGACGGCTTGAAATATCGCGAGATCGCTGCGCGGCTTGGTATCAGTGACGGTGCCGTGGCAAAGCATATCGCCAAGGCTGCGTTGTTTCTGACGGAATGGATGGAAGGGTGGTAATATGGAGCGTGCGTCTCGTCAATTGACGCCGCAAATCAAAGCCGAAGCCGCCATGTGGCTGGGGCTTCTGCATGCGGATAATCGCTCGACCGCCGACGAGGACGGTTTTCGGGCGTGGATTCGCGAGAATCCGGCGCATCTGGCTGCATTTGATTCCATCACCGCAATGTGGGAAGTGGCGGCCGGAGCGCGGGCTGTGCGCGAGGAGTTGCGGCCGGTTAAACGCCGCGCGGTGATCGGCGGTATGGGGTTGCTCGCGTTGCTCGGCGGTTCGTTGACTGTGTGGCGCGCCGCCTATGCTGGTGTCTACGAAACGGAAGTCGGCGAGCAGAAGCGCGTCATGCTGAAGGATGGCACCTATGCCTTCCTCGATACCGACACCCATATTCGTGTCGATTTCAATGATAAGGCCCGCAATATCGAATTGCAGGTCGGGCGTGCCAACTTTCGCGTGGCGCCGGACAATGCCCGGCCATTCGTTGTGACGGCGGCGGATCATCGGATTTCTGCCCAGCAAAGCAATTTGGATGTCAGCCGGATTGGCGACACGGTGGCGGTCCTTCTGGTCGAAGGCACGGCGACGGTCGAAACGGAACGTCATCATGTGAAAAAATCGACCGTCGTCGAGACGGGGCAGCGCTTGGTCGTCAGGTCCGCCGATGCGGTGAACATCGACCGGCCCAACCCCAGGCCGTTGCTGGCTTGGCACACCGGGCAGGCGATCTTCGCGAACGAGACGCTGGAAGATGCTGTGGCGGAAATGAACCGCTATTCCTCGGTGACGCTTGAGATTGCCGATCCGTCGATCCGCGAGCTGCGGATTAGCGGCGTCTACCGCGTGGGCGATGTTGCGGCGTTTGCCCGTTCGCTCGCGCGCCTTTTGCCGATCGACGTGCGCGAGACGGACGATCACGTCCAACTGCTCGCCGATCCGCAACGCCACACGGAAGGATAGGAGATCGACCAAAGTCTTTGGTACAGAAAATGCGGCGGTCACACGTCCTTCAAATAGAGGTGGCTCGTAAAAGGTCACCCACATACAGGGAGGGAAGGGCATAAATGACCAGGCCTATTCACAAATTGTTGCGCACACGGCTCGTTGGGGGCGCTGCGATATTTGCATTGTGTGGCGGGACCGCTGTCGCCGAGAACGCCGATCTTTCGCTACCGGATCAGTCGCTTTCCCAGTCTTTGACGGAGATCGCAAGCAAGACCGGCACGAATATTCTGTTTGCGCCCGAGGTGGTTTCGGGTTTGCGGGGTCGTGTCCTGGTCGGAAACATGGACGCGCAGAAAGCCGTTCAAAATCTGATTTTCAAAACCAATCTAGAAAGCGTTCCGGACGGAGACGGGGGGCTGATTGTTCGCCGGACGGTAAAGCAGTCGCCCAACAAAATGCCGGAGGGTCACAATCAAGAGGCGAGCTTGTCGCCAGCCTATAATCAGGCTCCGTCGCGTTCGGCGACACTGCACGGTGATTTCGTAGAGGTGGCACAGGCGAACACAGCCGCATCTCCCAGTTCGACGGCCTCCGACATGGTGGAGACCGTGACGGTGACCGGCTATCGCGCCAGCTTGGCGAACTCGACGGTCTCCAAGCGCAATTCGATCGGCTTCACCGATACAATCTTCGCCGAAGACATCGGCAAGTTCCCCGATACCAATCTCGCAGAATCGCTGAACCGCATCCCGGGCATTACCCTGACCCGCGACATCAACGGTGAGGGCGTGAACATTTCGATCCGCGGCCTCGGCACCAACTTCACCAAGATTCTTTTGAACAACACCGTGGTTGCCGTGGCCACCACTGGCGTTACCGACGCGCGCAACAACAACCGCGAAGTCGACCTCAACATGTTCCCCGGCGAATTGTTCACCCAGTTGCAGGTGGACAAGACACCCCGTGCGGAATTGCTGGAAGGCGGCGCCGCCGGTACGGTAAATATGCGCACCCGCCGTCCGTTCGACGATCCGGGCCTGCACGTCACCTATGTTGCGCAAGCCATGGCCAATGGGAAGTCGAATGGCTTGGGCGGCAACGGCGCTCTGGTGATTAGCGATACCTGGGAAGGCACCAAGCTCGGTTCCTTCGGCGCCCTCTTCGGTATCGCCGGTAAGACGGCCTACAACTACATCAGCGGCTTCGAAGACGGCAATGCCGGTTGGGTCACGCCGACCATCAACACGCCGGCTCTGTGCGGCGCCACAACGGGTTGCGACATCACCGGCTCGACGGTGTCGGTCGGCGGCAACGCAATGACGCTTCCCGCAACCGTTCCGAACAACGTCAATATTCCCGGCTATGCCCCCGGCACTCCGGTCACGGCAGCGATGCTGCTGGCCCTCAATCCCGGCCTGAACATGACGCAGATCAGCAACATGCTGCTGCCGCGTCTGGGTCGTCCGATGTACGAAAGCGGCACGCGCGATCGTTACAACGCGGTTGCCAGCTTCGAATGGCGTCCCACCGAGGATATGCACTTCTACCTCGATTTGATTGGCGGCCGTCCGTTCAATGATTGGAATCGCAGCGATATGAGCCTCGGCGTGCGCTCCGGTTCGGGTTCGCAGCCGATGATCCCGATCGGCGTCAAAGTCGATGCCAACGATGTGGTCACAAGCGGCCAATTCGCCAATGCGCAGTTTGCGATGGAAGCCCGCCCCTACAAGGAAAAAGGCGACTTCTTCAGCATCAACCCCGGCATGAATTGGAAGGTTACCGACCTGTTTGAGGTGGACTTTCAGGTAAATGCCAGCCGCAGTCACTTCTACCGCGACATGCCCACCATCTTCCTGGTCACCTGTCCCAGTGCCGGCAACGGCGCTTTGCCGGGGTGTGCGGCGCCGGTTGGCGGCGTCTCCGCCACGTTCAACAACACGGGCGTCTATCCGGTCGCCACCACCAACATCGACACCGCCAATCCGGCCAACTTCCAGTGGAATAACGGCCTGATGCGTATTCAGGACACAAGGCGCTATGACCAGACTTTGGGCGCCCATCTCGATTTGGCCTATGGCGGCGAAACGATGAAGGTCAAGGTTGGGGCCGCTTATGACGACGCCTACCGCAGCAATGTTTCGATCGACGCCAGCAATGCCTGGCAGACCGCGACTTGCGGCGCGCCCGTTACCGCCAATGGCACCGGTACCTGCACCGGCTCTGGCGGGCTGGTTCCGCAGGCTGCCTTGGCGCAGTTTCTGAAGCCGGGACCGCGCGGATTTATCGGCGTCGATTACGGTTCCTTCGACCAGGCGTCCAACTACGCCACCATCGACCAGCAGGGCTGGCAGGGCGTGCGTACCGGCTGCAAGAACGGCACGTCGAGCAACTTCACGACCTCGACAAATGACTTCCCGGGTTGCTATGAGGAACGGAACGTCGGCCTTTACGGCCAGTTGGACGGCGTTGTGACGCTTGGCAGCCGCGACCTGCTGTACGATATCGGTCTGCGCTGGACTCAGACGCTGCAGACGGTCATCTCACCGATCAAGCTCGGCGACGGCTCACTCGCCAACACCTACTATAACTTCGGCACCGCCCGCAGCATGTACCAGGCGTTCCTGCCGTCGTTCAGCGTCGTCTACAAGGTGGCGGAAGACTTCCAGGTGAGAGGTTCGATATCGCGCACCATCAATCGTCCAGACGTCTCGAAGATGATCGCGGCGGTGAACTTTGCCGATATCACCGCAAATTCGGCAACGCTCGGCAATCCCGATCTGAAGCCGTATTTCTCCAACAACATCGACTTCGGCTTCGAGTACTACACCGGTGGTGAAGGCTATTTTAGCATGGCGCTGTTCCGTAAGGGCATCAGCGGCTTCACGACATCCGCCAACACCACCGAGCCGTGGCAGTATATGCAGCAGTTCGGCATCAGCTGGAACACCATCACGGGCGATCAGCAAACGGCACTCAGGGCCAAGGGGTGTACCTCGGATGCCAACTGCCCCGCCACGGTCACGGTTACCCAGCAGATCAACGCTCCCGGCATGGAAACCATCAACGGTATGGAACTGGGTTACGTTCAACCGCTTGATTTCTTGCTGGAAGACTATGGTCTGAAGGGTCTTGGCATCACGTCAAACCTCACCATCGTCGATCAGGGATCAAGTGGTTCGGCGGCCGTCCATGCTACCGGTGTTGCTCCGTACACATATAACTTGACGGGATACTACGAAAACGACGGCATCATGGCGCGCATGTCCTACAACTTCACGGCGCGTTCCTATGCTTCGGCCTCCAACAATCAGAGCGTCTGCTTCCCAACCACAGCGGCTTTGGGGGCGGGTTGCCCGTCTGGTGCCTATTTGTTCAGCGAGGCCTATGGCCAAGCCGACTTCTCTTCGAGCCTGAAACTGTCGCGGCTTATGGGCGATCTTCCCAGCGATCCGGAACTGACGTTCGACGTCCAGAACGTCTTCAACGCGAAGCAGAAAATGTTCTTCCAATATCCCAACGCGGTTCACAGCTACTATGACGCCGGCGCGACGTACATGCTGGGTGTCCACGGCACATTCTAGTGTCGCTACAGCCCGCCGTCTCAGCCTCCCCAAGAGACGGCGGGCAAGCGATCTTTCGGGCGGCACACTCGCAAAGAGTTTGTTGCCCCTTTTTATGAAGCGGCCTTCTTTATAATGTGGCTCAGGACGCTGGCTTGTTCCCGCGGCGGCGAGGTTAGGTGGATGCGGTATAAGACGTACAAAGTGATGATCGTTGCGGCGGCGTTGCTCGCGGCTCTCACCGGGACCGCGATCGCCGGCAATCTGGCGCTTTATGATGGCGAGCACTTGGCCCGCATCGTCCACCAAGACGTTGGGGCACCGCAGCTTGCCAAGGCGGCACAATTGCTGGGCCGCGATTTGGGCGCCCTGAGCGGTGTAAAGCCGGAGATTTCCACCGATGCGACACATGGTTCTGGACCCGGTATCATTATCGGTCTGGCGCGTAATCCGGCAATGGCGGCGCTTTTAAAAGCCCATCATATCGAGACGGCGCCGCTGAACGGCCAATGGGAAACCTATGGGCGCGCCGTTATTCCAGCGCCGTGGGATCCAAAACAAAAAGCGCTGGTGATCTTCGGTTCGGATGTGCGCGGGACGATCTGGGGCGTCATGGATTTGACGCGCGAACTGGGCGTCTCGCCGTGGGAATGGTGGGCTGATGTCAAGATCGCCAGAAAAGCGCGGTTTGCGGTCAGCGATGCTCCGACCTATTCGCGCGAACCCTCGGTGAAGTATCGCGCCATCTTTCTCAACGACGAGGAATTTGGCCTTTTCCCTTGGGCGGCCACCACCCATGATCCGAAATCCAAGGACTTCGGGCCGAAGACCTATGCCCGCATCTTCGAGTTGATGTGGCGGCTGAAGGCCAACACCATCTGGCCGGCAATGCGCGGCATCTCGCACAGTTTCGATCAAGTGCCCGGTAATGCCGAGGTGGCCGATGCCTACGCCATCATCCACGCCAGCTCCCATGCCGAGATGCTGCTGCGCACAAACCTGCGCGAATGGGACGTTGCTCAGCGCGGTCCCTATAATTACCTGACCAACAAACAGGCGATGCTCGATTACTGGGATGAGGCGGTCAAAAAATTCGGCCAATACGAAAACATCTACACCGTGGGTTTGCGCGGTTTGGAAGACCGGCCGATGCAGGGAACCTCGGGGCCCGCCGATACCGCGCGCATCCTGGAAAGGGTGGTAGAAGACCAACGCTCACTGTTGTCGCGCGATCTCGGCAAGCCCGCAGCGGAAATCCCGCAAGTGTTCACGCCGTACAAAGAAGTTTTGCCCGCCTATGATGCCGGGCTCAATTTGCCGGATGATGTGACGCTGAACTGGCCGGATGACAATTACGGCTATATCCGCAGGCTGAGCAATACCAAGGAGCGGGCGCGCTCCGGCGGCGCTGGTGTTTACTACCACATCTCCTATTGGGGCTACCCCATGTCCTATCTATGGCTCGCCAACACCCATCCGGCGCTGCTGTGGGAGGAGATGAACAAGGCCTATCATTTCAACGCCCGCCGCATCTGGGTGCTTAATGTTGGGGATATCAAGCCGGGCGAATATCTCAGCCAGTTGTTTCTCGACATGGCCTTCGACAGCGATGCTTATCCCAACATCGCTAGCGTCAAGGCGCATCTGCGGCATTGGGCGGCGGTGAGTTTCGGCGAAGACCATGCGGACGCGGTGGCATCGATCCTGTGGCGCAACTACGATCTCGCCTTCACCCGCAACCCGGAATTCATGGGCTGGACACACACCCTTCCGGCAACGCCCCCGCATCAAACCGAGTTCAACATGACGAATTTCGGCGACGAGAATGCCCGGCGCCAAGCGGCTTATCGCGCTCTGGTCACCGATGCCGACGTGCTGAACAAGAACATGCCGAAAGATCGCAAGGATGCGTTTTATGAATTGGTGCGCTATCCAGTGGGGGCCGCTGCGGATATCAATCTGCGCCAGCTCAATCTGGATAAGACCGTCGCCTATGCCTACCAGCAGCGTGCCAGCGCCAACGATTATGCGGCGGCAGTGGAGAAGGCGCAGCATGATATCGATGCCAGCACCGGCTATTACAATACCAAAATGGCGGGCGGTAAGTGGAAGAACATGATGGGGCAGGCGCCGCATGGGCTGCCGATTTATCACCAGCCGCAAATCCCAACCTGGAAAAGCACCGGTGATACCGGCTGTGCGGTTCAGGTCGAAAGCGGGGGTTATTACGATGCGGGTGGTTCCACCCCCGGCGAGCCGCCGTTCAAGCCGCCCTTTGAACGCTATCTGATCAGCTATTATGCCTCCGGTCTGATGCCGTTCCAGCCCGATCTGAAGCGCTCCAGTTACGTCGATATTTTCCTCAAGAGCGCCACAAAAGCGCGGTGGACGGCCGGTGCCAGTGTGCCCTGGATTAAGCTGGGCAAGTCCCAGGGATCATTTGCACCGGGCAACAGTGAAGCGCGCGTCGAGGTCTCCATCGATTGGGACAAGGCACCAACGGACGGCAAGGGCGTGATCACCTTCCAGTGCTCGACTGCGGATGTTCCATTGCCCGTCGCGGTGACGATTGCGCCGGCGAACACGGTAAGGGATGTGTCCTTCATCGAGGCGCAAAGCATCGTGTCGATGTACGCCGTCCATGCCGATGTGCTTGGCAAAGGTTGGCAGGTGTTGGATGGCCTCGGTCATACCGGGGCCTCCATCCGCTCCGATCTCGACATGGCCTCCATCAACGACACCGATCCGGCCACGCTCGCAAAGGCCCCGGTGGCCACCTGGCGCTTTGCCACCACCACCGCTGCCAACCGCGCCACGCTCAAGGTGACGGCGCTGCCCTTCCTGCCGCTCACCACCGACAACAAGATGCGTGCGGCAGTGTCGGTCGATGGCGCGCCGCCGCAAGTGCTGGATTTCGGCGCCGCGGAATTCTCCAAGCGCTGGGAAAGCCACGTCCTGTCCAATGCCGCCACAGAAACGCTGACCAATCTGGTGTTGCGTCCGGGTGCACACAGCGTCACGCTCTATGCGTTGGATCCGGGCTTCACTTTGGATCGGCTGGAACTCGCCTTTGACGGCGCTCCCGTGGCCTATGGGCCGGTGCCGGAAACAAGGATCGTTGCGGGGAAATAAACCTCAGGGTTCCGTGACCTCGGCCCGAAGGAGGTCTACGTCGCGTCCGCACCGATCAGAATGGCGCGGAAATCATTGACATTGGTGAGCGTCGGCCCAGTTATGACCGCGTCGCCCAGGGCGCCAAAGAAACCGTGACCGTCATTGTTGGCCAGAGCGTCGCGTGGCCGGATCCCCGCCTGGTAGGCGCGTTCCAGCGTATCGGGCGCAAGAATGGCACCGGCAGTCTCTTCCAACCCATCGACGCCATCGGTGTCGCCCGCCAAGGCCCAAATGCCGGGGCGGCCACTGAGCGCAATACCAAGCGACAACAGGAATTCGACATTGCGCCCGCCGCGACCAGACCCGCGCACCGTGACCGTGGTCTCGCCGCCCGACAACAGCACACAGGGTGGTGTAAAAGGTTGCTGGCGTGTGGCCACTTGCAACGCGATACCAGCCATCACCTTGCCCACATCGCGCGCTTCGCCCTCGATGGCATCGCCGAGGATATGCACGGCGAAACCTTGCGCGCGCGCGATTGCGGCCGCGGCTTCAAGCGCCATTTGCGGTGCGGCAATAATTTTCGTTTCGGCGCGTGCCAGACGGGGATCGTCCGGTTTTATAGATTCGGCTTCCGTGCCATGCAGCACTGCCAGAACGGCGGGCGGCAAGTCTATGCCATGGCGGCGAAGAATGGCTATCGCGTCCGCTGCGGTGGTGGGGTCGGCAACGGTCGGACCGGAAGCGATGTCGGCGGGATTGTCGCCGGGCACGTCGGAAATCAGCAGCGTCAGCAATCTCGCCGGATAGGCCGCTGCCGCCAGCCTTCCGCCCTTGATGGCCGACAGGTGCCGGCGCACCGTGTTCATCTCGGTGATGGTGGCGCCCGAGGCAAGCAGGGCGCGGTTCACCTGCTGCTTGTCCTCCAAAGTAAGGCCGTTAAGCGGTAGCGGCAGCAAGGCCGAGCCGCCGCCTGAAATCAGGCATAGCACGGTGTCATCCGGCCCCGCCGACTGAACGAGGTCCAGAATGCGCCGTGCCGCCGCGAGCCCTGCGGCATCGGGCACCGGATGGGCCGCCTCAACGATCTCGATCCGGGGGCAGGCGACGCCATAGCCATAGCGCGTCACCACCAGACCTTCGAGCGGGCCGGGCCAGTGATCTTCCACTGCGCGCGCCATCGCTGCCGAGGCTTTTCCGGCGCCGATGACGATGAAACGGCCTTTTGGAGGCGGCGGCAAATACGATGGTACGCAAAGGGCAGGTTGCGCCGCGGCGATGGCAGCATCGAACAGAACGCGAAGAAGCTGGCGAGGTGCAAGAGACATGAGAGGAATTCCTCAAGGGTCTGAACGTCGTTGTTGGTGCGTATACGCAATTACCACTGCACGCCGTGATGCGTCCGCATACTTGGCAAGATGCGGCATCTCGGCTCTTCTCTGCATTGTTTGATCGCGTCGATCAAGTGTTGTGCTGCGGCGAATAATCATCGGAAAAGTCTGCAAATTGGCCCTCTTAGAGCTTTCTGACGCATCTCAATCGACGTTGGTCTAGGTCCGTTGGCGGCATGCGAGTGCTACACAGCCGACGATGTGTAGAGCAAGTCGTTTGTTCAAAGTTTTGTAGGCGCCAAGTGCATTTCCAAATGACATTGGATGACAAGCATCCCGGTCTAAAACACAGGGATATTCCGACGTTCGTAATGCACGAATGCGCACCTTCGACCGACATGACGTGTGTTCGTGTCGCTCCGAGGAAGGCGGCAGGGCGTTCCGGCGTCGCGCCCGTGCGGGCTCCCAATTTTCCGCTTTTCTGCCATGCGGCAGCTACGTTCGTTCGCGCGGCGTCGCTGACTGCCGACGCAAAACTGTGTTTGGCGTAAATTTCGAGAGAGTGAGGTTCAGATGAGACAAGGATCGAACAATTTGCGCGGGAGGAAGCCGGATGGCAAAGCCTGACGAAATCCGAAGGATTGAAAGGATCGCTTGCGACCTCAGAGCCAACGTCGTCAAGATGATCGGTGTCGGCAAAGTGGGCCACATCGGCGGTTCGTGTTCGCTCGGCGAGATCGCTGCGGCCTTGTACTTCTCGAAGATGAAGTTCGATCCCAAGGACCGCACCAACAAGGACCGCGATCGCTTCCTGCTCTCCAAGGGGCATACGGTTCCGATCCAATATGCGGCGCTCATCGAGCTCGGTCTCATTCCGCGCGAAGACATCGGCGGTCTCAAGACGTTGGCGGGCAAGCTGCAAGGCCATCCCGACATGAAGACCCCCGGCATGGAAGCCGTCACCGGCTCGCTTGGGCAGGGGCTGTCGATCGGCGTCGGTATGGCGCTGGCACTGCGTTGCGCCAAAAGCCCGGCCCGGGTTTATGTCGTGATGGGCGACGGTGAACTTGCCGAAGGACAGATCTGGGAGGCAGCGATGGCCGCTGCCCGTTACAAGCTCGATTCCCTCACCGGCATCGTGGACCGCAACCGTTTTCAGGCTACCGGATCGACCAAGGACATCTTCGATATTCCCAACCTCGAAGACAAATGGCGCGCTTTTGGCTGGAATGTGCTGAACGTGGATGGTCACAATGTGAGTGCGGTCCTCGACGCCCTCGACGAGGCGTCTGTAACAAAGGGTGCTCCCACCGTGATCGTGGCGGAGACTGTTAAAGGCAAAGGCATTTCCTTCGCCGAGAACACCGCTGCCTTCCACAATGCGTCCTTGACCGAGGCGCAATATGACCAGGCGCTTGCCGAAATCGCGCAAGCCAAGAGGAAGCTGCAATGACCTCGCCAAATTTGAGAAACGCCTATGGCGAAAGCCTCGTCCGGTTGGGCAAAAAGGACTGGCGTGTCACGGCTCTGGAAGCGGACCTTGGCAAATCCACCCAGTCCGTGATGTTTCAGGCGGAATTTCCAGAGCGTTACTTCCAGATGGGAATCGCCGAACAGGACATGATGTCGACAGCCGCCGGCATGGCGCTTGCCGGGATGATTCCCTTTGTTCATTCCTTTGCTGTTTTCGCCACGGGCCGCGCCTACGATCAGCTGCGCAATTCGATTTGCGTCCCCAATCTGCCGGTGCGGATCTGCGGCTCCAGCGCTGGCCTCTCCGATTTCGGTGACGGTAAGACTCATCAAAGTGTGGAAGATGTCGCACTGATGCGGGCGGTTCCGAACATGACGGTGGTCTGCCCTGCCG
This sequence comes from Alphaproteobacteria bacterium, assembly GCA_015654635.1. Taxonomy (GTDB): domain Bacteria; phylum Pseudomonadota; class Alphaproteobacteria; order Micropepsales; family Micropepsaceae; genus Rhizomicrobium. The sequence continues at coordinate 19,200 of JAATGP010000022.1, forward strand.
ATTCCATCGAAATGGAAAAGATGATGGCATGCATGCTGGACAGGCCGGGGCCGGTGTACATCCGCGTCAACCGCAACGATTTGCCTTTCGTGACACCGCCGGATGAGCCCTACAAGATCGGCAAGGTGACAAAAATCCGCGAAGGCGGGGATGTGGCGGTCTTCGCTACGGGCATTATGGTGTCGAAAGCGCTTGGCGCCGCGGCGGCGCTGGAGAAAGAAGGAATCTCCACGCGGGTGATCAACGTCAGCACGATCAAGCCGCTGGACCGTGAAGCGGTGATCCGGTATGCGGCCGGTGTTGATGCCATCGTCACCGCCGAAGAGCATTCGCTGATCGGCGGGCTCGGCTCTGCCGTGATGGAGGCCCTGCGCCGCGTGTCGCATGCGCCCGTCGAATTCATCGGCATCCCCGACCAGTTTGGCGTTTCGGCGGAGAACTATGATGGTCTCATGGCGCGTTACGGCCTCACGGCCGAAGCCGTTGCGGCGACGGCCAGAGCACTTTTAAAGGGAAACTAACATGAATATCGGCTTTATCGGCCTGGGCATCATGGGCAAGCCCATGGCGAAGAATCTGCTCAAGGCAGGCTACAGCCTTATCGTCTATGACGTCATGCCGGCACCCCTGGCCGAGTTGGTCCAGGCCGGCGCGACGGCGGGAAAATCGCCCAAGGATGTTGCGTCAAAGAGTGAACTCATCATTACGATGCTGCCCAATTCGCCCCATGTGAAGGCGGCCGTGTTGGGTGCGGATGGCGTGATCGAAGGCGCCACGCCGGGCAGCATCCTCGTCGACATGAGTTCTATCGCGCCGTTGGCAAGCCGCGAGATGGCCGCGGCACTGGCGCCAAAGGGCATCGAGATGCTTGATGCACCTGTGTCCGGCGGCGAGCCCAAAGCAATCGACGGTACCTTGTCGGTCATGGTGGGCGGCAAAGAGGATGCCTTTGCGAAGGTGAAAGACGTTCTCGCGAAAATGGCTGGCAGCGTGGTGTTATGCGGGGATATCGGTGCCGGCAACGTCACCAAGCTCGCCAACCAGATCATCGTGGCGCTGAATATCGCGGCGATGTCGGAAGCCTTTGTCTTGGCGACCAAGGTGGGTGTCGATCCCGAGCGTGTTTTCAATGCCATCAAGGGCGGCCTTGCGGGCAGTACGGTCCTCAATGCCAAGGCGCCCATGGTGCTGGAAGGCAACTACAAGCCCGGCTTCCGCATCGAGCTGCACATCAAAGATCTGCAGAACGCGCTCGATACCGCGCACGAAAACGGCGTTCCGATTCCCTTGACGAGCCAGGTCATGGAAATCATGCAAGCGCTCAAGGTCGACGGCAAACAAAAAGAAGACCATGGCGGCCTTATCCAATTCTATGAAAAGCTGGCCGGCGTGAAGGTTCGCAAAGGGCAGGCGTCGTGAGCGGGCGCCTTACGGGCAAAGTTGCCCTGATCACGGGTGCGGCAGGCGGCCTTGGCGCCGAGATTGCCAAGCGGTTTTGCGGCGAAGGGGCCAGCGTGTTCGTGGCCGATGTCAGCCGCGAACAGGGCGAAGCCACCGCCGCAGCCATCGGTGCGGTGTTTCTGCCGCTCGATGTGACGTCGGAAGAGGCCTGGAAGGCCGCGCTTTCTACCGTGGTCGGACAGGCCGGACGTCTCGACATTCTGGTCAACAACGCTGGCATCAATGTGCGCAAGAACATCGAGGAAATGCCCGTGGAGTCGTTCGACGCTATGATGGCGGTGAATGTCCGCGGGCCTTTCCTCGGGATCAAACACGCTCTGCCGATCATGCGCAAAGCGGGCGGCGGGGTCATCCTCAACATGTCGTCTGTGTGCGGCCTGATCGGTCATGCCTATACCAACGAAACCTACACCACCACCAAGGGTGCGCTGACCCTGCTGACCAAGTCGGTGGCTGTGCGCTATGGCAAGGATAATATCCGCTGCAACTCCATCCATCCTTCCACGGTGGAGACGGATCTTGTGCAGGTCATGCTCAAGGATCCGCAGCGCCGGGCCGAGCGCTTTGGCGAAGTGCCGCTGGGACGGCTCGCCACGGCGGCCGACGTGGCCAACGCGGCGGTCTACCTGGCGAGCGACGAGGCTGCTTTCCTCAACGGCGTCGCGCTTGCCGTTGATGGCGGCGCTACCGCTGACTAGACAACCGTTCTATAGCAATGACAAAGAAGGCGGGCCCGGTGACGGACCCGCCTTTCCTTTTCTGCGCGGTGGCAAGTCCTTTGTATCAGTCCTTGCCTGTGGGACTTGTCTGCCCGGTGGTGCAGGCCGGTAAGCTGAGAGTGAGAAGATAACCGGCCACCAGCGCCGCCGTCAGGAAATAAACGCCTGCATCGTAGCTATGGAAGACCATGCGCAGCCCGCCGACGGCAAGAGGGCCGACAAAGCCGCCGAGATTGCCGAGCGCGTTGATGATGCCGCGTACGCCACCGGCCACTTCCGCCGGGAAGATCAATGGGGGAATGGTCCAGAACACGCCGGATGCGGACTGCATGAAGAAGCCGCAGGCTACCAGGAAGCCATAGGACACCCAGATTTCGCTCTTAAGAAGGGTCGATAGTAAGAAGCAGATGGCAAAGCCGAGGATGGGCAGCGCGGTATAGCGGCGCCGGTTGCCTTTTCCGTCCGAGAGCCGCGCAAAAAAATAGAGTCCGAAAATCATTGTGACATAGGGGAAGATCGACAGCCATCCGACGCTGGTCATGCCGGTGTTGGTCAATTCCCTCAACAAGGTCGGAAGCCACATGGCGAAGCCATAGATACCGACCTGATAGAAAAAATAAAGCAGGATCAGTTTCCACATGTTGAGATCGCACATCACTGCGCCGTAAGAGATCCGGCCGGGCGCGGCGCTTTTGAGCTGTTCTTGTTCCGCCGCAAGACGGCTCACGAGGTAGTCGCGTTCTGCGCTCGAAAGCCATTTTGCGGTCTCGGGCCGGTTGCTGATCAAGGGATACCAAACCAGGATCAGCGCAAGCGTCAGGGCGCCTTCGCCGACGAACACCCAGCGCCAGCCGAAGTGGCTGATGATCCAGCCCGACAGTGGCCCGGTGATGATCGAGGCGATGGCAATGTTCATGATAAAGAAGGCGTTGGCGCGCCCACGCTCCTCGTTCGGGAACCAATGGCTGATGATGACCAGCATGGCCGGCCACACGCCGCCTTCGGCAACGCCCGTGAGAAAGCGGATAATCAGAAGATCGGTCGGGTTCTGCACCAAGCCGCACAAAATCGACAGTCCGCCCCAAAACAGAATCGAGATGCCGATGAACTGTTTGGCATTGCCATGTTCGGCCAAATGGCCCGCGGGGATTTGCGGGATGACGTAACCGACGAAGAATATACCCGCCGCCAGCCCGGAGAGCCCGGCCGTCATACCCAGGGTTTCGTTCATACCACCAGCCATCGCGAAGCTGATGTTTGTACGGTCCATGAACGAAAAGAGGTAAACCAGAATCGCCGCTGGAATTATGCGCCACCAGCGCGCGCATTGAATCGCCCGATAATCGTCCTGGATCATGATGTCCTCAGCGGCCTGTATTTTTGTTTTGCCGCACTTCCTCGAGACGTCATTCCAACCTTCGATGTGGCATCCAGCAAGCAAAAGGGTGTCGCAGTGACTATCTCTTTAGTCGATGCACGCTATGAAATTCTTTGCCCTGCCGAATGTCGCGCTGGCCGCAATGAAGGCGCGAAAAAGTGCGCGAAGGCGACGATCTCAAGTCGATACTAAAGTCGGTGTTGGGCCTGCGCGGCGTCGCTGAAGGTAATTGTTGGTGCTGCACAGGAAGCTGCGCCCGGTGACACCGGATGCGTTTTGATTTGTCCGCTGCGGCACACGAACGTGATGCTCATGGCAGTTCGCCGGCCGGCAACGGCGCTGAGCGGTTGCAGTCCCCTACGTTCATGTTGATCGCAATATCGTGAAGCGCCGTGCGCCCAATCACCTCCGCGCGAACGTCATCTCAACGCCTGCAGTGGGCGAGCATCGGTTGTAGGCGGATCGGGATAAAATCGCGCAGCCTGTTACACCGCCGGACGGAGGGCGCAGCCAGGTTGGTTGTCGTTTGCTCGACCCAAAGTTGTCTGACAGATTATATCATAAAACACACATAAGTAGAAAATTCACGAGGTTTTGACAAGTAACGCTCGAATCTGTCAGACTAATTTTGAATTGGTCAGACCAATTTTGATAGGCTGCATTGTCTCTTCCGCGGTTGTGCGATCAAAGCAATCCGTACGCGAAGGGCGTGACTAGGGGAGGTCGTTTGTGGAAAGCCAGGCGTTGCTGAATCTGGATAACCAAGGCTGTGTCTGTGACGCAATCTTGCCGCATCTTTCATCCGTGCAAATAAAAATTCTCGATGGCGTTCGTTCCGGCCAGCTCAATAAGCAAATTGCTTTTGATCTCGGAATTGCCGAAGCAACAGTTAAGGCGCACATGACGACAATCATGCGCAAACTGAACGTCCGCAATCGCACCCAGGTCGCGCTTGCGGTGCAGGCGATGAAGTTCCGCGAGGCTTCCGCGGCATAACCAAAGTGCGGCCTTACCGTATCGATCAGTCGCGCTAACTCGGAGCGGCTGAGGCGAAGGGATCGGTCGCGTTGGACCAGGAATCGTCGGCTCGCACGAGCGGTGCCACGCCAATATTGCATGGGCAGCCCCTGTTAATTGTGGCTCGAACAATTCGGTAAGCGCTTCCATATTTTTCGTTCGCTTGTCACAGCCCGCCTGGGCGCGCAAACAAACGCAAAACAAATGGGGCAGGGCGTGAGTGGCAAAGGGCGAGCCCCAGGTGTTCGGCCTGTCGCGCCTTATCAGCAGCGGGCGGCAACAAGATCGGTACATGTTTGAGGATAAACCATGAGCGGCGTGCGGCGTGCCGACCAAGTCTATACCGGGATCGTCGAGTACATCACCGCGCGGCATTTGGGTGTCGGGGAGCGGTTGCCTTCGGAAGCGCAGTTGGCCGAAACATTTGACGTATCGCGCGCGGTGGTGCGCGAGGCTCTTGTCCGGCTGGCGGCCGATGGCATTACAGTGTCTCGTCGCGGGGCGGGGTCATATGTCAATAACACGCCGTCTGATCGCCTGATCTCCTATGCCAGCCCCGGCACACTTTCCGCGATCCTCGGCACCTATGAGGTCCGCCTTGTTCTTGAGACGGAAGTCGCGCGCTTGGCGGCTGCCCGCCGCTCCGTCCAGGATATGCTCGACATCGGGAAAGCTCTGCGAACATTGCAGACGGCGTTATCCTCGGGCATGCCGGCTCATGCCGAAGACATGGAACTGCATCGCCGAATTGTCCTGGCGACGGCTAACCCTGCTTTTCTGGCCGCTTTTGAGGCGTTGTCGATCGATGTCAACCGGACCATGCATGCCGGCGTCGAAATTTCGCGTTCACGTCCGCCCGAAGTGATTTGGGCCATGATGCGCGAGCACGAAGCAATCGTTGCTGCTATCCGTGTCCAAGATAGCGACGGGGCAGCACTCACCATGCGCTGGCACCTGTCGGAAGGCCGCAAGCGGTTAATGCCTGGCGCCTGACTTCTTTCGGAGCAGCCGCGCTGGGTATCGGTGCAACCTCCAATGCCGAGTGTCATGTGCCGCGCCTCCGCCAGAGAGACAAAGTGACGGGATTGTGAAATAGCGCGGCGGAGATTCGACTTTCGCTCGTCGTATCCTATCAGGCCCAATGTGGTGGGTTGGGTTTGTGAGGCGTAGCGAGGAACGTCTGGGGATGGATCACGACAAGCTGGACCTATGGTTCATGCGGGAGATTCTCCCGCTTGAGGGCGATCTCGTGCGCTACTTGCGCCACAAGTGGCCAGACAGCAACGAAGTGCCCGATCTGATGCAGGAGACGTATGCGCGGATCTACGAGGCGGCCCGCAGCGAACTGCCGCTTCAAGCCCGCGCTTTCGTCTTCGCAATCGCGCGCAACCTCATGATCGATAAGCTGCGGCGTATCAGCGTTGTCTCCATCGAAACCGTGGCGGATTTCGACGACATGCACGTGATTGATAATGAGCCCGACCCGGAACGGCAGGTAACGGCTCGGCAGGAACTAAGGCTGCTGCAATTGGCGCTCGACGAACTGCCGCACCGTTGCCGTCAGATTGTCGTGATGAAGAAAGTGGAGGGATATTCTCAGCGCGAGATCGCGGCGAAAATGGGCGTGACCGAGGTCGTCGTCGAGCATCAGGTGGTAAAGGCAATGAGACTGCTGACACAGGCAGTCTATGGCCTGAGAAACAGCACTATGACCAAAGCAGGCCGCGTGCAGCTTCGGAAAAGGCGCAAGGATCAATGAGCCGTATCGATAGTATTGAAGAGAAAGCCGCTCGCTGGCTGGCGCGGGAGGAAGAGGGTCTTGGGCCGGCCATGCGGGCTCAATTTGACGCTTGGCTTGCCGAGGCCGATCTTCATCGCGTTGTTTATTTGCGTCTCAAATCGGCTTGGCGCCAAGCGGACCGGCTTGCGGCTCTAAAGCGGCCGGAGCCTCCTTTTGCGACCAGCCGGTCGGTGCGTGCTTGGGCTCTACCAAGGCTCCCTTCGGCGCCAATGCGTGCCCTCGCGGCGGTATTGGTGGTGGCGTGCCTGGGTGTCGGTGGTTATTTTGGGTTTCTTCCCCAGCACGATGGCTACATGACTGCGATTGGTCAGCGGCAGATGCTGCGCCTTTCTGATGGCACGCAGGTCGAACTGAACACCGATACCCTGCTGCGCACCAAGATGACGGCCAACCGCCGGACAGTAATTCTCGTGCGTGGCGAAGCCTTCTTTGATGTGGTGCACGACGCCAAGCGTCCCTTTGTTGTGCTGGTGGGTGATCGGCGAATTGTTGATGTGGGTACCAAATTTTCGGTGCGGCGCGACAGTGATCACATAAGAGTTTTGGTCAGCGAAGGGCGGGTTACGGTCGACATTCCCGGCGAGAAGCATCCGGGGTTACCGGTTGTCGCGAAGGCAAACGAAGTGGTCATCGCCAAGACGGACGAAACGCTTGTCGTCCCCAAAAATCAACAAACTGTGGTGGACGATCTGAGCTGGCGTCGCGGAGTTTTGGTATTCAACCAGCAGACCCTGGCAGACGCAGCGGCGCAGTTCAACCGGTACAGCACCAAGCAAATTGTGGTGAAGGGAGACGCCCGCAATCTGCGCATCGGCGGGAGTTTTCGCGCCAATAATATTGAAGGCTTCGCGCAACTCGTCAGCGAAGGTTTCGAGCTGAAGGTCGAAGAAAACGGAGACACCATAATAATTTCAAACTGACGAAAAGAACGCGTGGCGGAACTTGTTTCCTTGTTCGTCATCATTGATACGAACGGCTTTCGCCCCGTTCCAATAATGTAAAAAAATCGAAAAGGGGAAATCAGTGCCAGGAAGAAGAAACTATAGAGGTGCCTTGCTGGGCGCCGTTAGCACCATTGCGTTTTCCGCCGGGATGGCATGGGGGCAGTCTATCACCATCCCGTCGAAAGATCTTAAATCCGCGCTGGACGAATATGTAAAGGCATCCAGCGTGCAGCTGGTCTACCGCGTCGACGAGGTTAGCAACATCAAGAGTCATGCGGTCGACAATGTCGACAACCCGGTCCGGGCGCTTGACATCATGCTGGAGGGAACTGGCGTCACGGCTTATCGTGGCGACAATGGCGCCTTCGTCGTCGCCCGGCCTCACCAGCGGCGCAGCGAAAATCTTACGTCGGAGGGGCTAATCACCGTCGCCCAGGCCGGCGTTCCGGCGTCAAGAGGCAGTGCTCCTGCCACAGACGGGGCCGGTGCCTCGCTGGAGACCGTTGTGGTGACCGGTTCGCGCGTCATCACGGATTCCTCGAATTCACCGACGCCGCTGACGGTCGTGAGCGCGCAGCAGTTGCAGATGACGACGCCGAGCAATATGCCCGATGCGTTGAACAAGCTGCCGGTATTCCAAGGTTCAAACAATCCGCGCGGAATCGACAATGCCTCGCGCAACACCTCCGGCAATGTCCTCAGCTTACGCAATTTCGGCGCTCAACGCACCTTGATCCTGCTCGATGGCCGCCGCGTCGCGCCGACCAACTCCGATGGTACCGTCGATATCGATACTTTGCCGCAAGCGCTGGTCAGCCGGGTTGATGTCGTCACTGGGGGCGCATCGGCGGTCTACGGTTCTGATGCCGTTACCGGTGTGGTGAACTTCGTCCTCGACAAGAAGTTTTCCGGTTTCAAGGTCGACGTCAACAGCGGCATTTCCACGTATTCCGATGCGGCGTCTTACAAAATCGACTTGACGGCGGGCACGGATATGTTCGGTGGCCGCGGCCATATCGAAGGCGCGGTGCAACATTATCATGCCGACGGTCTTCCCAACAACGCCCGGCCGGAAGGGCCTAACATGTACTTGGTAACGGGCGCCGGTACCGCGGCCAATCCGTTCACCACCACGGTCAATTCGCGCCAGTCGCCTTATGCTTTCGGCGGCAGGATCACCTGCAGCAACTGCACGGTGGGCGGCATCACGGCCAATGGCATGCAGTTCGCGTCGCCTGGCATCATCGGTCCGTTCAATCCTGGTGTTGCGACCGGGACATCGAACATCGCGAGCGGCGGCGACGGCACTTACGATACCATCAGCCAGATCGACTCTGGCTTGAACACCGATGAGGCATTTGGGCGTTTTAGCTACAACCTCGACGATACGACGAACTTCTACGTCCAAGCCACCGGCGCGCAAAGCCGCGACAAGGCGAGCTTCACCAATTGGGGACTGAGCACAGGAGCGGCCCCAAACACCTTTTTCAAGAACAACGCCTTCCTGACGCCCGCCGCGCAAACCGCACTCGGCAACAATGGCACGACGACGACTGGCAATACCTTTCAGCTCGCGGAGACCATCGTGCGGGGACCGCACGATGGTTATCAGACCATCGGTACGGCGAGCAATACAAGCATCACGACCGGCTTGGAGGGCACACTGCTCGGCAAGTTCGAATGGGATGTCTACTACACCCACGGCCTCAGCCATTTGAAGGTGGATGATCCAACCAATCTGAACAACCAGCGTCTCTACGCTGCCGAGGACTCGGTGCTATCCGGAGGGTCTCCGGTTTGTTATGCGGCCACGCAGGCGTCGTCATACGCCAACTGCGTCCCGATTAACGTCTTCGGTGCTGGCACAGTGACCCAGGGCATGGCGGCCTACCTCGCCACGGATACTTGGTTTGTTCTCAAGAACGAACTCGATGACGTTGGCGGCAGCATCTCCGGCGACTTGTTCGATCTTCCCGCCGGTACGGTGAAAGGTGCGCTGAGCGCTGAATCGCGCTGGATGAGTTATGAGGTCCAGAGCAACGCGAACCCGTCCGCCACGGTGGACTGCACCGGTTTGCGTCTTTGTAATCCGACTGTGTCGCTTTATGGCAGCAATGTCGTTGCCGGCTTGGCACCGGTCAGCGAGAACGTCTACGAGTTTGCCGCCGAACTGAATGTGCCGTTGGTTAAGGATGTCCCCTTTATGCAGGACGTCTCGATGAACCTCGCCGGACGCTACACCGATTATTCCACTTCGGGATCGGTCGAGACCTGGAAGGTCGGTGTCGATTGGCACGTTAACGACACCTTCCGGCTGCGCGCCACAAACTCCGTCGACATTCGGGCGCCCACGCTGAACGATCTGTTCATGCCCGTGCAACTGTCACAGCAGACCTTCACCGACATCCACGTCACGGGGAATGCATCTGACCCAAACGCCAAGGGCAATCCGACCCAGAACGTCACCCTGTCGTCGCAAGGTAATCCGAACTTGGTTCCGGAAGTTGCACGCACCTACACCGCTGGCGTGGTGGTGACACCCACCATCATTGCGGATCTATCGGTATCGCTCGACTATTATAACATCACGTTGAAGAATGCGATCACATCACTGACAGCGGCCACAACGGCCATCAAGCAGACCTGCGAGGATTCGAACGGCACGTCGCCGTTGTGCGCGTTGTATGTCCGTCCGCTACCGTTCAGCGATCATAGCTACGCCAACCTCGTTTCGCTGGTCAAGAATACGAGCCTGAATGCCGCCGATCAAACCCTGGAAGGTTTCGACTTTGAAGCTGACTATGGTTTCAACACGGCGGATATCGCAGATTGGTTGGCCGGCACGGTTCAGCTTCGCCTGCTTGCCAACTACCAGCCCGTCAACTCGACCGTCCAGTATGCTGGTGCACCGCTGACCTTCATGTCCTATCCGAAGGGACACCTCACCGGCTTTATTGACTATACCTTGGGCTACTGGGACATTAGCCTGCAAGACCGCTGGTTCAGCGGCTACTCCAAGGAGCAGCAGTACGGCCAAGTCTACACCGTGCCGCGGATGAGCACGACTGACTATCTCGATGTCACGGTGAACCGGAAGATCGAATTGTCGGCCGATTCGGTGGCCGACGTCTATCTGACGGTACAAAACATCGGCAATACGCGCCCGCCGGTGGACCCGGTGAACGGTACCAACCCTGGCCTCTACTTCATGTCGGCCAAATCGTTGGGTGGCGCTAACCAGCTCGGCTATGACGCGATTGGTAGATACTTTACCTTCGGCGTTCGGGCTAACTGGTAATGGCGAGGTGGCCGGCATAGTCCCCCCATGCCGGCCACAACTTTTTCTATCGGAATTTTCCGCATGGCGAATGATGTAACGCGGCGAGGCTGGATGGGCCTTGTAGCGGCGGCCAGTGCCGCACCGGCACTGGGCAAAAGCCCGTCGATGCCGGCGGATCCGTCATTGGATGCACTGGCCAAAGCGGCCGGATTGCTCGGTTTCGGCAGTTGCATCGGCTCGACTCCAAGCACGTCGGTGTCGGGATCGTTCGACGACGAAGGTGTTCGCGCCATTCATCGCAAGGAATGCGGCATTCTCGTGCCGTCCAACGAACTGAAGTGGACCGTGCTCAGGCCGGACGCTAAGGTCTTTGCGTTCGAGCGCGGCGATCGTGTGGTGCAATGGGGCGTTGAGAACGGTATGAAGGTCCGCGGCCACACCCTGCTGTGGCATCGTAATGACCGTATGCCGAAATGGCTTTTGAATTATGATTTCGGGGCGCGGCCCGCGAGCGAGGCCGAGCGGATGTTGCGCGAACACATCACGACGGTGTGCACACGCTACAAGCAAATATTTACCTGGGATGTGGTCAACGAGACCGTTGACCCGAAGACCGGAAAGCTCCGCGACACGGTATTTTCCCGCTACCTTGGGCCGGCAGCGATCGAGATCGCCTTCGATGCCGCCCATAAGGCCGCTCCGGGCGCGATCCTGGTTTACAACGACTTCATGACCTGGACCGAAGACAGCGAGCGCCATTGCGACGGCGTGCTGGAATTGCTGTCGTCGTTGAGGGCGGCTCGGCTGCCCGTCGAGGTTCTTGGGGTCCAGGCCCATATTGGCGACGGACGGCGTGGCGAGGTCGGCGGCAATATGGCCTTCAATGACCGCCAGCAAGCGCGGTTCAAGTTGTTCCTTGATAGCGCCGTTGGTATGGGCTATCGCCTCGCTATCACGGAATTTGATGTCAGCGAAGATGGCACACCCGCCGATGTCGATGAGCGCGATCGTATTATCGCGGATCTGACCCGGTGCTATCTCGAGTTTATGCTTCGATATCGGCAATTGGATTACGTCATGGCCTGGGGCATGGTGGATCACCATTCCTGGCTGCAGACGCGCGGTCCGCGCAGCGACGGCATGTTGAAACGTCCGTCGCCCTACGACCCCAATTATCGGGCAAAGCCGATGCGGGCTGCGATGGCGGCGTCATTTCTTCGTGCGAAGAAAAGCTAAGGGAAATATTTCCCGCGGGAAACCGCACCAAACGATTTGTCCAACGAAGGCAATGACGATGTTTAAAAAAAATGCAGGCAACGGCAACGGATTGAGCCGCCGGGGATTTCTTTATACCGGTGCGGCGGCTGGCGCGGCGGCGCCAATTGCCAAGGCTGGCTCTCGCGGTCCGGTCGCGTTGATCGCAGATCCCACCATGGTGGCGAGTAAGCCCGTGCAACTCGCCCTCAAAGCGCTTGACGCAGCGCTTCGTGGTGCCGGCTTTGCTGTGGCTAGGTTTGCCAAGATGGAAGCAAGTCCCAAGAACGCCTTCTGCATTGTCATTGAAGGCGACAAGCAGATGACGGTGTCGGAGAGCTTCACAATAACGCAAGCGACCTTTGCAGGCCGGCAAGGGCTACGTATTGCCGGTGGGGATGGGCGCGGTCTTATGTACGGTCTTCGCGAAATCGCCTCGCGGCTGAAGCACGATCCCGGCAAGGCGCTGACTTTCGCAACGCCGCGCTCGGCCCATCCGCTTAACCCCGTGCGCAGTGTCATGCGCCAGTTCACCTGTGAAGCCTACGACAAGCCGTGGTTTTATGACCACGCCATGTGGCCGGCCTATCTTTCCATGCTGGCCGAGCAGCGCTTCAACCGCCTGCATCTGTGTTTTGGATTGGCCTATGATGCGCTTGCCCATGTTGCCGATTCCTATTTTCTCTTTACCTATCCCTATCTGCTGGACGTGCCGGGCTATCAGGTTCGCGTTAGCGGCCTTTCCGAAGCCGAGCGTGAGCGCAATTTCGAGACGCTGAAATTTATCAGCGAACAGACTGTAGCCCACGGCCTCGATTTCGAGCTGGGTTTGTGGATGCACGGTTACGAATGGCCGGCGGCGCCGGGTGTGGCGACGATCGAAGGGCTGACGGCGGACAATCATGCCGCCTATTGTCGTGATGCCCTTGCCCTGTTGTTGAAACGCCTACCGGCCGTCTGCTCGGTGTCGTTGCGATTCCATGGCGAGAGCGGCATCAAGGAAGGCAGCTACGAGTTCTGGAAGACGGTATTCGCCGGTGTCCCCGCCGCGGGCCGTCAGATCGAAATCGATCTGCATGCCAAGGGTGTGGATGAACGCATGATCGAGAACGCGCTGGCGACCGGTATGCCGGTCAATGTTGCGCCGAAATATTGGGGTGAGCATCTCGGTATGCCTTATCATCAGGCGGCCATTCGTGACTTTGATGTTCCAAAACCCGGTCAGGTTGGCAAAGGGCTGATGACCTTGAGTGAAGGTGCGCGCGCCTTCACCCGTTACGGCTACGCCGATCTGTTGCGTGATGATCGCCCCTATACCATCCGCCATCGGGTTTTTCCCGGTACCCAACATGTGCTGGCCTGGGGCGATCCAGAATGGGCAGCGGCCTATGGAAAGATGTTCACCTTCTGCGATTCGCGTGGCGCCGACCTGATGGAGCCGCTGACCTATCGCGGCCGTCGCGGCAGCGTTGTCCAAGGTGTGCCGCGCAGCGGCTATGCCGCGACCAAGCTTCAGACCAAATGGGATTGGCAGAAATACGAGGATTGGTACCGCAGCTTTGGTCGTGGTCTTTACGATCCTGCGGAATCGGCTGCACCAGCGACAGCGTTGCAGCAAGCCCTCGCGGCGGCGAGCCGCATCCTGCCCACCGTCACCACCGCCTATATGCCGTCGGCGGCCTGCGACGCTTATTGGCCGGAAGTTTATTGGAACCAGCCCCTGGCCGGCGAACCGTCGCCCAATCCCTATGGCGACACCTTGGCACCGAAGGTGTTTCACAATGCCGGGCCGCTCGATCCACAGCTGTTTTCGTCCATGCGCCAATTCGCGGATGAACTGATGGGGCAGCCAAGCGGCAAGTGCTCGCCAGCACAGGTCGCGACCTGGCTTGAGCACGATGCCGATGCGGCGATGCGGTACCGGCACGAGGCTGGCACCCCGTTATCGGTGGACGAGATGCGTCTGGCGATCGATGTCGAGATTTTGGCGGGCCTCGGCCATTTCTTCGCGGCCAAATTCCGTGCGGGCGTGGCCTTTGCCCTTTTCGAGCGCAGTGGCGATAAGCGGGCACTCGATGCGGCGGTGGCGCATTATCGCCAAGCACGGGGGGCTTGGGCCACCATCGTGGCGCGCGCCGATGGTGTCTACGCCGATCTGTCCTCAAGCGATATTGTTTCCGAACATGGTGCGTGGGCGGATAAGCTGGCCGCCATCGATGCCGATATCGCTGCCATCGAAAACTTGGCCGCAAAGGCCAAACCGGGTAGCGACGAGCGCTTGGCCTCAGCCATTGCGGCAGCAGGCGCTGCGACAGCAGTCGAGGCGGCCCCCGTGCGCCACCAGCCGCCTTCCGGTTTTGTTACCGGCGCCGACGTGCCGCTGGTTTTCGCGGCGGACCAGACGGTGGTCGAAGCGGAGTTGTGGTACCGGCCCGTCAATCAAGCGGCCACGTGGCAGCATAAGACCATGACGGCGACGGCGGCGGCGGCGGGGTGGCGGGGCGCTATTCCAGCCGCGGCGACGGGGACACCTTATCCCATGCAGTATTACGTGGTGTTCCGGAGCGACTCGAACAAGGCTGCGATATATCCTGGATTTGTGGCGGGCCAAGGGACTTTGCCCTATGTCGTACTGCGTAAACTGTCCTGACGGGGAGCCCCGACATTGACCACAGATAAAGACGGCAGGCGCAATCTCGATCCGGTCTATCGGACGGTGTTTTTGCGCCTGATCCCCTACATGTTCCTGTGTTACCTGTTCAACTATCTGGATCGGGTCAATGTCGGCTTTGCCAAGCTGCAGATGCTGGACGATTTGCATTTAAGCGATACTGCCTATGGCCTGGGTGCTGGCATCTTTTTCCTCGGCTATATTCTGTGCGGCATCCCGTCCAATTTGATGCTGGCCAAAGTCGGGGCGCGGCGCTGGCTTGCCATCATCATGGTGTTGTGGGGTGTGTTTTCAACCTGCCTGATGTTCGTTCACGACGCCCAGAGTTTTTATATTCTGCGCTTGCTGACCGGTGCAACGGAGGCCGGGTTCTTTCCGGGCATCGTGCTCTATTTGACGCGATGGTTCCCCTCTCCGCGGCGGGGGCGGATCATGGCGCAGTTCATGTCGGCCATCCCCCTCTCTGGTGTGCTGGGTGGTCCGCTATCGGGCTGGATTATGGCGCATTTTTCCAGCCGTCCGCATGACGGCCTGCAAGCCTGGCAATGGTTGTTCCTGCTGCAAGGCGTGCCGACGATCATCCTCGGCATCGGCGTGATGTTCCTGCTGAGCGACGGTATCGCCACGGCGCGCTGGCTGAGCCAGAAGGATCGCCAAGCACTGCAAGCCGAACTTGTGGAAGATGCTGAAAATTCGCCAAAGACGGCTGCCGATTCTTTTGCGCAGGTGGTGGTCAATCCGCATATCTGGCTTCTGGGCGTCATCTACTTTTGCGTTCAAAGCGGGGTCTACGCCATCAATTTCTGGCTGCCCTCGATCATCAAGGCGAGCGGCCAGCACGATCCGGCAATGATCGGTTGGCTGAGTGCCATCCCCTATTTGGCCGCCAGCATTTTCATGGTGCTGGTGGGCCGCTCGGCAGATGCGCGGCGTGAGCGGCGCTGGCATCTGGCCGCCCCGATGCTGATGGGAGCATCGGGGCTTTTGATCGCCGCCTTTTTTGCCGGCAATCCGCTGATCGCCATGGTGGGCCTGACGCTGGCAACCATGGGAGCGCTGACTGGTCTTCCCATGCTGTGGCCTTTGTCGGGCGGCTATCTGACGGTTGCGGCTGCCGCGGGAGGACTGGCCTTGATCAACAGCACCGGTCAGATCGCGGGTTTCGTCAGTCCCTATTTTGTTGGTTGGGTTAAGGACGCAACCCATAGCACGGATCTGGCGCTGTATCTGCTGGCTGGCGTGATGGCTGCCGGGGCGCTGTTCACCCTCAGCATTCCGGCCAGGGATGTGAACCGTTAGTTGCCGCTGCTTCATCTCTGACTGCCGGGCTATCCAAGAAGCGGTTTGATATGTCCTTCGATGCGGCCCCACGCCAGCGTTGACGTCCTTCTGCCGTTCGGTATTTTGGCAGATAAGTGACACTATTCGCCTTTCTGGCGGCGGGTGCAGAACCCTGATACCGTGTGGGCTCAGACGAATTCTGCCTCATCCAGGGCCCGGATATTCTCCAGGCTGATCCGCCCGCCTACCATTTTTCCAGCGCAATGGTTATGAGCAACCACGCGGGGGCCCCTCTTGTCCGCCAACCCATTTGCGAGCTTGGGCGCAGACCGTCCCGCTCTCCTCTTACCGACAGGTTTTTCATGGATACGTCGCTGCAGTCTCTGATCGGCTTTGCCGCGGCGTTCTGTACCACAGCCGCTTACGTTCCGCAGGTCTGGCGCATCTGGCGGACGCGCTCGACGCAAGACATTTCTTTGCTCATGTTCGCGGTCATGACCCTCGGCGTCATTCTCTGGTTGATCTACGGCATCTTGCTGAGCAGCGCCCCGGTCATCCTTGCCAACGGCACCACCTTGGTGCTGGCCGTTACCATCCTGGTGTTGAAGCTTCGCGGCGGATGAATTCAGCCGCCGCGAAGCCCGGCCTCGGTCAGCACTATTGCCGCCTCTGACGCACGGACCGGCAGCGCCCCCGCGACGATCTGCGTGTTGAGAGGAGCCGTCGTCTCGCCGCCTAGTGGCGCGCGCGCTGTGCTTTGCTGCGCGCGGATCGGCACGCATCACGCCTTTGGGAGACCGCATCATGAGCACGCTCGGCAATTTGAAAACCGCCTTTGCTGGCGAGAGCCAAGCCACTGCCAAATATCTTGCTTTTGCCGAAAAGGCCGCGCGCGATGGTCTTCCCGTTATTGCCAAGCTGTTTCGTGCGGTGGCCGCCGCTGAAGCCATTCACGCCCGCAATCATCTGAAAGCGATGGAAGGCATCAAATCGACGCTCGAAAACCTCACCGAGGCCCAGGGCGGCGAGGATTACGAAATCACCACCATGTATCCGCCGATGATCGCGGCCGCCGAAGCCGATGGCGATAAAAAAGCCGTCCGCTCCATGCATTTCGCCCTTGAGGTCGAAAAGGTGCATTACGAACTCTATGGCATCGCAATCGCGGCCGTGACCGGCGGCGCCGACATCAAAGACGCTGCGATGCGCATCTGCCCCATCTGTGGCCACACCGTCATCGGCGATGCCCCCGACAGCTGCCCCGTCTGCGGCTGCACCGGCGCACGCTACACCGAGATCGAATAGCACTCCAAAACGTGTATTGGCCTTGGGCAGGGTGGCAGCGCAGGATCGGGGCCGCTGACACAAAGTGCTCTCCATGAAACTTCGCTTAGCCCTGGCCGCCTTGATGCTGGCCGCGCCCGCCGCCGCCGATGCGCCCGCCCCGGCGAAAGTGGATTCGCGCTTCGTCCAGCCGCTGCCGCTCGATTTCAACGATCATGCCGGTTTCGTCTCAATCTTCGACGGCACGCTCGATGGCTGGGAGGGTGACCGCCGCTTCTGGCGTGCCGAAAATGGCGTCATCATTGGCGAGAACAGCGCCGGGCATCCCAGCGGTAATTCCTATCTCACCTGCAAAAAGCTGTCGGCGCATGATTTCGATCTGCGCCTCGAGATCAAGGTCGAGAACGGCGGCGGCAGCGGTGTGCAATATCGAAGCCGTCTTGGGGTGCCCTGGCGTTCCAAGACCCCGCCGGACGTGCTGGCCGCTGTCGGGCCCTACAATGGCGCCACCATGCTGACGGGGCCGCAGGCCGATTTCTGGTATCCGGTGAACCCCAAAACCTTTGCCTATAACGGCCAGGCCTTTGCCGAGAATTCACCGCTCGGGATCGAGGCATGGCTTGGCCAAGTGGTGCGCCAGTTCGGCGGCGACCAATCCCAGAAGAAGCTCGTCGCCATGATCGCGCCGCCCGAGCAGCTTACCGGCCATGTCAAAATCAACGATTGGAACCAATACGAAATCATTGCCCGCGGCGGCGTCTTTATCCATATCATCAACGGCCAACTGATGGCCGTGCTGATCGACGACGACCCCGCCTCCACCAACCAGCTCCCGGGCCTCTTCGGCCTGGAAATCGAAAACATCACCAAGGTGTCGGCGCGGAACATCTATGTGCGGAAATGGAACTAGCAGTTTGTCCGCGGTGCCCGCCCCACCTTGTCATCCCCGGCCATCCAGACTTTTTCACGCTGAGGCGTGGAGAAAATTACTACTCCACACCTCAGCGTGAATTCACTTTTGCTGGAGTTTTTGCAGCGGGTGGGCAGCGCGAGGAAAAACCGCGTCGGAGCTGATCTATCCTTTCTTCTTCCCAAACATCTTCGCCAGAAAATCGCCCATCGCGATAACCCGTTGCGGCTTGGGGCCGCCGGGCGGGGTCAGCCAATAGACGGCGCCTTCTTGCAGCGACCATTCCGGCAGCAGGATTTCCACCTGCTTTTTCGCAATCGCGTCCTTGGCGATGAAATCCGGCAGAATGCCAATGCCGATGCCGCCGAGGATGCTGGGCAGCATGGCTTCACCGTTGTTGACCCGCAGCGGCCCGTTCGGGCGCACGGTGGCGACTTCGCCGTCCTTTTTGCGGAACGACCAAGCGCCTTGGCGCAGCTGATAGGAATAGGTCAGCCCCAAATGCTCGCTCAAATGTAAGGGATGTTTGGGGCGCCCATGCGCCTTGATGTAGGCGGCCGACGCCAGCAGATAGAGCTTCATCCCGCACAGCCGTCGCGCCAGCAGCGAGGAATCGGGTAGCGCCGCCACACGAATGGCGCCATCATAGCCTTCGCCCACGATGTCCACGAGTTCGTCGCTCAAATGCAGATCGACCGACACTTCCGGATACGCGCGGAAAAACAGCGGCAGCAGCGGTGCGATATGCATCACCCCAAAGCTCATCGGCGCTGCGATCCGCAAAAGCCCGCGCGGCGATTGTGATTGACACAGCGCCTCGCTCTCGGCCGCTTCGCCTTCGGCCAGCATGGCGCCCGCCCGCGCCAGCAGCCTTTGGCCGGCTTCCGTCAGCGCCAGTTTGCGCGAGGTGCGATTGAACAGCGTCGCCCCCAGCCGCTGCTCCAGCCGCGTCACCGCCTTTGAGATGGTGGGTTTGGACAGTTTCAGCTCGCTGGCGGCGCGCGCAAAGCTTTGAAATTCCGCCACTTTTGCGAAAATGGCCAAGGCCTCGAAGTCGGGCAGGGCGGACATGGCAAGACCCCATTATACAAATGTGGAAACGATAAGTTTCAATCGTTTCTATTTCTGTTCGAGCTTACAAGCAATATCTCTGGTCGGCAGAAAAGGGCGGTCCAAAAAGACGATGGCACCGCCAGGAGACCACAATGATCGAACTGAGACCCTTCAACTCCCTTGGTGGCGCCAACCACGGTTGGCTGAACGCTAAGCACCATTTCTCCTTCGCCGATTACTATGATGCGAAGCGCGAGCAATGGGGCGCCTTGCGCGTTTGGAACGATGATGAGATCGCCGCCAATTCGGGCTTTCCCCCACATCCCCATGCCAATATGGAAATCATCACCTATGTTCGCGAAGGCGCCATCACGCATCAGGATTCGCTGGGCAACAAAGGCCGCACGGCGGCTGGTGATGTGCAGGTAATGAGCGCGGGCACCGGCGTGCGCCATTCCGAATACAATCTTGAGACCGAACTGACGCGCATTTTCCAAATCTGGATTTTGCCGCGTGAGCGGGGCGGTGCTCCGGCCTGGGGCGCCAAGCCGTTCCCCAAAACGGATCGGTCTGGCCGCTTTGTCACGCTCGCCTCGGGTTTTGCCGATGACACAGACGCGCTTCCCATCCGCGCCGATGCCCGCGTCTTAGGCGCCACGCTGAAAGCCGGTGAAACGGCGGAATACAAACTCGGCAAGGCGCGCCACGGTTACCTCGTGCCTGCCAAAGGCGCCGTGGACATCGGGGGCGTCCGCGTCAATGCCCGCGATGGTGTGGCCATCTCCGACCTCGACGTGATTACCGTCACCGCGCTGGAAGAATCCGAAATCGTGCTTGTCGATAGCCTTTAATCATCAACCCAAGGAGCAACCCATGCCCAAAGTCCTGGTCCTTTATTATTCGTCCTATGGCCATATCGAGACGATGGCGAACGCCGTTGCCGAAGGCGCGCGTGAAACCGGTGCCACGGTCGATATCAAGCGCGTGCCGGAGACGGTGCCGCTCGACATCGCCACCAAAAGCCATTTCAAGCTCGATCAGGCAGCCCCCGTCGCGACGGTGGCTGATTTGGAGAATTACGACGCCATCATCGTCGGCACCGGCACCCGCTTCGGCCGCATCTCATCGCAGATGGCGAGCTTCCTGGACCAGGCTGGCGGGCTATGGGCCAAGGGGGCGCTCCACGGCAAAGTCGGTGGCGCCTTCACCTCGACGGCTAGCCAGCATGGCGGCCAGGAGACCACTCTCTTTACTATCATCACCAACCTCTTGCATTTCGGCATGGTGATCGTGGGTCTGGATTACGGCCATGCCGGCCAGATGACCTTGGATGAAGTGACCGGTGGCTCGCCTTATGGCGCAACAACTATTACGGGTGGTGATGGTTCGCGCCAGCCTTCGGCAAACGAACTGACCGGCGCCCGCTATCAGGGCCGCAAGATCGCCGAAACCGCTGCCAAGCTGCATGGCTAAGCAACTGCCGTGACGAAAATAAAAGGGCGCTCCGAAGGGATGCGCCCTCTCTTTTGCGTGGCGAGGACAGCTGCGCACTATTTCTAGACAGAGATGCAGGGGGGCCACACCGCGAATTACGGGTGTTCGCACGCGTCGCCTGTCCGCTTTTGCGCCTGATGGCAGTATGCGGCTGGCAGATTCCGCAGCCTCCGTCTTTGTACCAAACCGGTTGCAAAACAACGCTCTAACGGGCACAAGCGGGGTTAAACTCTGTTTTCTAGACCGCTTTTATAGACATTTATGTTGCTGTTAGATATCGAAGATCTTCAGCACACTGCAATGCACTAGATGTCGAATTGCTAAGAAATTGCAAACGCGCAAGTGAGCATAGCACGCCCCAGCGCCTGCCTTGGCATCATCCCCTCAAGTCCCAACCTGCGCAGTTTTGCGGCATGACTATTCCGCGAGCGGGGGGGGGGGCACTTTGAGATGGTTTTCGATGACAAGGGGGTTCAAGTGCTAAAATCCAACCGTGGCCTGCATGCGGCGCTGTTCTTAGGAGCGGCGACCTTGCCGGTATTAAGTATTTCCACTGCCGCACGTGCTGCAGATCAGTCGGTTGAGACGGTCGTAGTGACGGGTAGTATGTTGAAGCAGACCGATCTGAATACCTCTTCCCCACTGACGGTCCTTTCGCGCGATAGTATTGATTCAAAAGGTTTGACCTCGACGGCCGACATCATCCGGTCGCTGACGAGTGACAGTAGCGGCACTATTCCGACGGCTTTCGGTGCCGGTTTTGCCGCCGGTTCTTCGGGCGTCGCGCTGCGCGGTCTGTCGGTCAACTCCACTCTAGTGCTGATCAACGGTCGTCGCACCGCAAACTATCCGCTGGCAGACGATGGCGAACGCGGCTTCGTCGATCTGAACACTATTCCGATGGATGTGATTGACCAGGTTCAGGTTCTCAAGGATGGTGCGTCGTCAAGTTATGGCGCGGATGCCATCGGCGGCGTTATCAACATCATCCTGAAGAACGAGTTCCAGGGTGCTGAAGGAACGGTTGAAGCGGGCACTTCGCAGCATGGTGGTGGGCTCACGAAGCGCATAACCGGCACGGTTGGCTGGGGCACTTTGGCTACCGACCATTATAACGTTTATTTCAATGCCGAATATGAAGACGACCAGCACATCAAAGTCGGCGATCGCAGTTTTCCATACAACACCGTAGATCTGAGCTCAATCGGCGGCACCAACGGTCAGGGCAGCACCTCAATCTATGGCAAAGCGACACCTTCCTATATGGGCAATGAAGCCGACCCGACATCGGGCGGCTCGGCCCTCGGAAATTCGGTTGTGCTTGCAACAGCTGGCTGCGGACCACTCGGTGTACTGCACAACACGAGCAGCGGCGCCTATTGCTCGCAGAACGCGGCGCTTTATGGCGACGATCAACCAAAAGAAACCCGCTATGGCTTCTATGGCCACGGTGTTTTCCAGATAAACGCGCACACCCAGGCCTACATCGACGCCAGCTTTTTTGGCAATGACGTGACCGTCGATGGTGCTCCACCGGCGGCACGGACGACCACGCCGCACAACACGACGGCGATTGCGCTGCCAGCCTATCTACTCAATGGCACGTTAAACCCCAATGATCCGTTCGCGGTCGCAGGGTGCCACGGCGCCAACAATCCGACCGGCACTGGTCCGCAATGCGTTGACGCCAGTATCTTCTATCGCTTTGGCGATATCCCTCACTGGTCGACCTATAGCAACCGCGTCATCCGCGCCACAGCTGGAGTGAAAGGCGATTTGTGGGGATGGGACTACGACTTCGGCGTCGTCGCGGCCCATTCCGAACTGACCTCTAGCCTGTATGGCTATTTGAGTTATACCGATTTGCTCGCCGCCATCGAGAACGGCACCTACAACTTCCGCGATCCGAGCCAGAACAGCGCGGCCATCCGTGCTCAGATCGCTCCACCGAATATCAAAAAATCAACGACCGATCTCGATTCAATCGATTTGCACGTCAACCGCGATGTGTTCGACCTACCCGCCGGTGCAGTGCAAATCGGCTTGGGTGTCGAAGCACGTCACGAGGGAACCTTCGACCCCGACCTCAATCCGCTCGGTAACACCCAAGGCCTTGGTAAAGCGCACACGATTGGTTCGCGCTCGGTCTATTCGGCTTTTGGTGAAGCCAACATCCCGCTGTTCAAGGATACGATTGCCGGTACGGGGAGCGTCGACGTGTCCGGCCGCTATGACCATTATTCCGACTTCGGCGATTCTTGGGTGCCGAAGGTCGCCGCTAAGTGGCAGGTCCTGCCGCAAATCATGTTCCGTGGCACGTGGTCCCGCGGCTTCCGTGCGCCGAGCTTCTCGGAAAACGGATCTGCGGCAGCAACGGGTTTCGTGACTCTCGATCCGAGTTCTTACAGCACTACCTTTGCAACGGCTCACGGCAACAGTGACTACTCGCTGCCATATGCATTCGCCGAAAACACGACATCGAATCCGGCGATCAAACCGGAGACCTCGCGTAACTACAACGTGGGCACCGTTATTACGCCCCTCTCCGACCAGATTCTCACGATCACCGTAGACTATTACAACATCAAGAAGAAAAACGTCATTCAGGCGGCCGATCCCAGTGACGCCATCCTGGCGGCTTTCGCTGGGACACCGATTCCAACCGGTTTCGCCATCTCGTATGACAACCCCGACCCGCTGCACCCCAGCGCGCCGTTGCGCCCCGTGTCGGTGTCGGCGCCTTACATTAACGCCAACAGCATCACAACAGACGGTATAGATGTCGCCATCCTTGCCGGCTTCGGCATCACCGATGAACTGAACTATTCAACCGACCTCGAAGTGACTCAGATCTTGAGTTACAAGGCGGATACCGGCTCGGGCGTCGACGAATATGTGGGTCTGCAATCGTCCTATAACATGTCGTCTGGTGCTGGCACACCGCGTTGGCGCGGGTCGTGGTCACATACCTTCACGTATGACGTGACGTCGCTGACCGCCACGATCAATATGGTGAGTGGTGAAAAGGAGTATGGTCTCGATGCCGGTTCGGCACGAGATCCGGTCACGGGTGTCTATTCGGGCTGCCTCGACTCCTCCGGCATCCACAATTGCAGCTATGGTGACTTCTGGACACTCGATCTGACGGCCAACCATAAGTTGACCGATAATATAAAGGTGTTCGCTGGCATCAAGAACCTGTTGGACGCGAAAGCGCCCTTGGATCCGGCCAACTATGCTGGCACCAACTACAACCCGACCTATGCTCAGTCTGGTATCGTCGGGCGCTTCTTCACCTTCGGTGTCACACTGAAGGATTAGTCGCTCTATTCCAGAGCGAAAAAATCTCGGCGGCGGGCTTCACGGTCCGCCGCCTTTTTGTTTGCTGTCTGAATACTGGCCCTGCCAGTTCACATGTCGGCAAGAGCCGTTGGCGTTTACCTGGAGTCATGCGTTCTGGTTGGGACAGAGACTTTTCGTTCCTCCAATCGCAGCACAGGACCGTGAGCAGCAACCCGTTAGGATAGCAGCGGAGGAAGGACGAAACACGATCTCAACGGAACTTCTGTTGCCCTATTGGGGCGAGGATGTCCTTGAGTTCTCGCAGCAAGGCCATACCCTCATCGCTAAGGTAGACCAGCCGTCGGCGTCTGTCGCTGTCATGGCGCCCGAGCGCCAGTAACATACCGCCGTCCGGTCGACACAAACTGTCGACCGCCCGTGAGACCATGGAATCGCTCAGGCCGCAGATATAGACGAGGTCCTTAACGCCGATGCCTTCATTCATACAAACCGCCAGGAAGATGATCAAGGTCTCCAGCCGAAGGTTTGGCGTGCGCTTCAAAATTGTCCCAAGAACTTGGAGCAACGTACCAGCAGCCATGACTTGGCACTGCTCAGGCTCTTCGCTCACTCGATCTTGGCTTGCCGGGCGCCGATAGCTGGCCGTTTAAGCACCGGCGCGTTCGGCAGGCCGCTGGGGTCAGGTTTGCGATCTCGCCGTTCCCGGATAACAAGCTGAACCTCGGGATAGTGATTCTTCAACTCTTGGACGAAGCCTGTTAAGCGGCTTTGATGATCCGCTGCCTGGACAAAATCACTGGCAGAAATGTCCACGATAATTTGCGCCCGTAATTGCATGCTACCCCCCATAACTCGCAGCTAAAACGAGAACATATGTAGTGTAACAACCATAACGAGTTAATTGACGAGCGGAAGCATTTGTATTGTGGAAATGCAATTAGCTGACTTCTGTACTGCTACCAAAGCCCCCACAAACGATATTTTATAACAAACACAGTACTCTGACCCAACTCACCCGAAATATCGTAACCTCACCAAAATATTATTGCGTAACGCCGATCAAATCAATACTAAACCAGTATGCATTATATGGTTACTACGAGATCTGCTTTTATGTCGCAATGGTGGCACACGCTGATCGAATAGCGCCAATTGCGGGGGTGGAATGGCGAGAGCGGCCTTGTTGTCGCAACCGGCGCAGCCAAGACCGGTGAATTTCGCCAGCCCCGCGCCCCCGCTTGTCCAAAAGTCACTTTGCGTCTATTCCTCCTGTGCCTTTCCGCTCCTGTGGGATCCGATTTCCGGGCCGACGCGCGATCAACAAAAGACGCATAACGCCATGCCTCTCTTACGATTTCTTCCCGAAGCCACGAACATCAACTTCATTGGCGCGCGCTATTATGCCTTTGCCTTTGACGGGCTGCTACTTTTGATCTCAATCGTGTCCATTCTCTGGCACGGTTTTAACCTGGGTCTGGACTTCACTGGCGGTGTCGAGGTGGAGGCCAAAGCGCCTTACTCGATCAGTCAAACCCAGATCGGCGCCATCCGGGAACAGATTACGGCGCTCAACTTCAACGATCAGGTGATTCAGACCGTCGGCGGCGGGCCTTGCGCCCGGCCGGAAGGCTCTTGCGTGATGATCCGCGTCCAGCCGCGCGCCAATCAGGATTACAACGCCGCGGCCCAGACCATCAAAAACAAGCTCGGCACCAAATACACGTACCTGAACACTCAGGTGATCGGCGCTAAGGTTTCGGGCGAGCTGCTACATGCCGGTATTTACGCAGCCATCGCCGCCGTTATCTGCATCTCGCTCTGGGTGGCCTTCCGCTTTGAGTGGCAATACGGCGCTGCCGCGGCCTTCGCCACGGGGCATGACGTCTTCGTCACCGCCGGGCTTTTCAGTTTGCTGCATCTGGACTTCACGTTGACCTCGATCGCCGCGCTCTTGACCCTGGCGGGCTATTCGATCAACGACACGGTGGTGGTGTTCGACCGGCTGCGGGAGAACCGGCGCAAATACAAACGTATGCCGCTGCCTGAGCTGATCAACCTCTCGACCAATCAGATGCTGACGCGGACCATCCTCACTTCGGTGGCGACGGCCTTGTCGATCATCCCGCTCTATTTCTTCGTGCCCGCGCTGATGGAATTCACCGGCGCCATTCTGTTCGGCATCGTGGTCGGCACCTTCTCGTCCACCTATGTGGCCGCGGCGCTGCTGCTCTATTTGCCCAAACCCGCCGGCCATATCGAAACGCCGGTGACCGCGGAAGCATAAGCGAGGTTCAACCCTGCCTTTGTGGCAGGGTCGAAAAACAAAAAGGCACGAGCGCGGAAGCGTTCGTGCCTTTTGATTTTTCGGGGAGGTCCTACAGCGGGAACCAGTCCCGCTTCTCGGTGAATTCCTCGTATTGCGCGTTGACGCCTGCGCGCAGGCCCACGCCGGTGCGCATTGGCGCCAGCGTGACGCCACCCGAGCGCATATACATCACCCCGATCCCGGCCACGAAATAATAGGAGCCTTCCACGCCCGGGAAGCGATGGAACAGCCGTTCCTCTTTCCGCAAATTATAGGCGAGGGTGAAGACCTTCGAGGCATTGCCGCCGATATCGAAGCCCACCGAAGGGCCGCGCCAAAAGACCCTTTTGGCCTCCTGATTCTTGCGGATCAGCCAACCCGAACCGTAGCGCAGGCCCACCACAAACGCGCCCGAGCCTTCATCGCCCTTGATATAACCATCCGGGCGGCCCTGGTCGCGAAAAACGCGCTGCACCGCTTTGGCGACGCTTTCGGTGGCGATGCCGAAGAAGTCGGCGGCCGAGCGGGTGATTTCATTCTCGGAGAAGGTCTCGTCATCGCTCTCGCGCTCTTCTGCCAGAGACGAAACAGGAAGAAGGGCGCCGGTCGCCAGGGCACCCAAAATCAACGCACGCCGTTTCATCGGCCACTCCCTTTTGCATCGGACGAATCAGATGGCCACAGCATCCCTCAATTCCGCCGCCTCGCCAACGCCCCAGAGTTCCATGAGAGCGCCCCAAACTGGGCAAAGCTCTAGCGCTGACCCGTTTGCAAAGAGGGCAGGGATGAAATCCACGTCATCCGCGCTGGTTGCTAAGCCGCATCGCGCTTGCCGGGTGGGCATCCCACCCCTTTCCGATTGGCAAGATTGCGTGGGCATCTCAAGACCATTCGGTGCTCTATGCAGAGGAGGCTCAACCGAACCGGTCGCGATGCTTTTTCGCGGAGCAATTGGCTTTCCGGCGGGACAGGCTGACGGGTCACATCGTCAACGACGGCCAGCCGCTCAGCGATTATCTCGACGCTCTGGAGCCTTATGAGGTCTCGCGTACCGGCTGATCGGCTTCTTGCGCCGTAGTCTTTTCCGTTAAAAGACTCTGCATCAGCGCGATCAACTTATCGGGGTCGAGGGGCTTTCCGAGCACCGCTATAACGCCGGAGCGATGGGCGAATTCCAGTGTTGTCTGATCGCTGCGGCCGCTGAAGACGACGATCGGAACCGTGTTGCCGCGTGCCTGCAGGGCGTCGAGGACCTGAAGGCCGGAAATATCGGGCATATGCAAATCCAGAACGATGCAGAGACCGGTGACCGGATCGTATCGCTGTAAAAAATCGCGTCCAGAGGCGAAGCCCAGCACCGCCAAACCGACGCATTGCAGGAGTTCTTGAATGGAGTCCCGCACGTCGTCGTCGTCATCGACGATATAGATGGTCCAATCGCGGCGCAGAGGCATAAGCCCTCCAAAGCATGATGGATAACGCATATGCGCCTTTCGACACGCCCAAGATACGCGTCGTTCGGCGATCTGAGTAGATTCCGAGTCTGCACGCAAAAATTGCGCCCCGCTAGACTTCTCTGAACGGAATCACGGAATCTGTGCCCGAACCGTAGCTCCAAGAATCTCGAGTCACGGCGAGCAATGCATGCCCACACCATCAAACGCGCGGCTGACAATGGCCGCCGGAGCTAGCTTGCAATGCCAAAGCGCGCGATTTCACTGCTACGCCGGAACCGCGCATGGATGAAGACTGCGTCATGAACGATCCGGCGGTGTTAGACGAGTTGCGCCGCCAACAAGCGGCGCTTGCAAATTTCGGCACCTTTGCCTTCCATGAGCCCGAGCTTGGCAAGATTCTCACGGAAGCGGCGCGCGTCTGCGCTGAGTGCTTGCTCATTCCCTTCGCCAAGATATGCCGCTATCGGCCGGTTGAGAACGATCTCCTCATCGTGGCGGGCTGCGGCTGGCACGCAGGCGTAATCGGCAACGTCATCTCCAAGGCGGACGAGACCTCCACACAAGGTAGAGCCTTTGTCACCGGCAAGCCGGTCATTCTCGAAGACGTGGCGAAGAACGGCAGCCTTACCCTGCCGGCGTTTTATGCGGAGCATGGGATTGTTTCGACGGCGGACGTTCTGATCAAGGGCAAGGCCGGTCCCTGGGGCGTGCTCGAGGTCGACAGCGGGGGACATCGCGAGTTCACCGAACACGACATTGTCTTCCTCACGGGCTTTGCCAATGTCGTCGCAGAGGCGGTGGCGACATCCGAGCGGACGGCAGCCATGCAAAATGCCATCGAAAGTATGAGACATCTGATTGTCGAGAAGGATCAGCTCTTGACCGAGCGCGCCGGCCGCGAACGCAAGGTGCACGAATTGCAATCGGAATTGATTCATGTCTCACGATTGAACGCCATGGGCCACATGACGGCCGCCATTGCGCACGAACTCAATCAGCCGCTGGCGGCGATTGCCAACTATGTCGGCGCGGCAAAACATTCGCTCGATGCGGGCGTCGTTGATCCCGCCGCCGTTCTTCGCCTGAAAGGGTTGATCGACAAGGTCCAGAACCAAACGCTGCGGGCCGGTAGCATCATCAAAAATCTCAAGGACGTGGTCGAAAAACGCGAAAGCAACCGCTTTGAGACCAAGCTCGAAGATGTCGTCCGCGATTCCCTGGCCATGGTGATGTATGACGCAACCGACAGCAAGGTCAGCGCCCAGCTGAACTTCGATCCTACGGTTCCAAGAGTTCTGGTCGACAAGGTGCAGATCCAGCAAATCCTCATCAACCTGATCCGCAACAGCCTCGAGGCCATGCATGATTCAGAGGAACGCATCCTCACGCTGACCACGGCTCCGGGCGAGCCGGGTTTCGTCAATGTGCTGGTGCGCGACAGCGGGGCCGGACTGCCGCAAGATATCCTGCAGCGGCTTTTCCAGCCCTTCAACACCACCAAGAAAAGCGGCATGGGCCTCGGCTTGATGGTCTGTCAGACCCTGGCCGAAGCCAATGGCGGCCGCATCTGGCGCATCAAGGACGAGGCCAAAGGCACCTGCTTCTGCCTCAGCCTGCCGCTGGTCACCGTTGCCGCTTAGAGCAACGGTCATTCCGGTGAAATCGCCTTTCCTTCCCCGCGATGCTCCGCACTGTGAACCGCACTTTGCTGAGATAGCGGGGGAGGTAGATCGCGGCGCAGCAGCGGGACGAAGGGGGGCCGAATAATTGTGAAAGGTCCGTACCTGTCGATGCTCGCGGATCTCGCGCCCCCCTCCGTCCGCTTCGCGCGCGTGACGCTGTCGCTAGGCGCCCTCCCTCCGCTATTTTGACATCATGCGGCGGCTATGACCGGACACCGCAGGGGAGGAAAGAACGAGGCGCGTTCCATATGCGATAGTTCCGCTATGTGCCGGTATTCGACGGTTGATTGCGATCCCCAAAGTCGATCCGGATAAAGGGAGTGTCGAACGTCCGTCCAAAGTCCTAGTTGATCGCCTTGGCCGGGAGGGCGGGAAAATCGCCCCCCTTGGTCGCCGGAGTGAGGTAGATCGTTTGGCCATGGAAATCGATGTAGACGTGGAAATTGCGCAGTTCCGCCAACCCCAGCATGAACTCGGGCAACTCTAGCCTCTCGCTCCCGAGCAGGGCGCTGTTCAGTCGCCGATGGGGTGCGGTCTTCTTCAATGCCGGCTCGATCCTGTCGGGCATCAGGATGATCTTCGGATTGGCAAAGGTCGCGCCTTCCACCGCAAGAGATTTGAAGGTGTGCGCATAGAGCGGGGTGGTTGCATCCAGCATGCCGACCTGCTCGTTGCCGGCTGCACCATTTTCCACGTCGAGCTGCCCAGCGGCTAGGTTGGCCCTGACAGCGCTTAGAGGGATGCCGCCGTTCAGGACGGCTAGCAGATGATGGCCGTCGAGATCGACCGGAAATTCGATGCGGTGCTGATCCGAGAAGTTCATCGGCAGCTTCAATAACTTTGCCGGATGCCAGTAGAGCGCATCACTGCCACAGTCCTTACGCGTAACCAGGTTGAGCTTGTGGGCGCCAAAATCGATATCGACATCGTAGGCGCGCAGAATATCGGTTCCAATCGTGCCGCCGATGGTGATGTCGCCGGAGGTCGTCGGGCCGTAGGTCCACTCCAGGTTATCATAGACGAACTTGACGTCGGTCTGGATCCCGCCGCCGAGGTTGAAAGTCGGCACATCCGCCATGATGCGCGTAAGCTGTCCGTCTAAGCTGACGAACCTCCACGATGTGTGCTCGCGCGCTAACTTCAGGCGGTCAGCCAGGGCGCCGGTGATCGAGGATGTTTGAACCCCGAGTTCCAGAAGAAAATACGAGCGCTCACCCGCCACGGTCATTGGCACGGCGATACGGCCATCCTTCAACGTTACCATATCCGCGCTTGCGGCTATGGTCATTTTGCATTCGTCGGCTGCCATCGCGCTGCTCCCGAGCAGCAACCCCGCACCCATCATGGCGATAGCGTAAAGTCCACGTTTCATAAGCCCCTCCCGTTGCTGCAATTATACGGCAACCTCAGGTGGAGCGAAATGCTCACCAACTGGCTTGGCTGTTTATACTGAGGGGGCGGTGAAAGAGACGCAGGTATAAGCGGCTTGCACCTCGCGATAGCATTCCGCGCCTCTTTAAATCCGCCGCTGGATTGCTACATCGTGGGTGGCTCTTTGACCCCGTGGAGGACGAGATCAGAATGCGCTGCGGCTGCGAGGCATTTTCGCACCTTCGCCGGAGCAGCTCACGAAAATTGTTTGGGTTCAAACAGATACTGCCCAAATGCGGTATTTGAATGCAAATTTGGACGGTGGGCGGGGCGAGGACATGGCGCTGCTCCCCCTCCCCTCCCTTAGGCCGCTATAACAATTATCTTGCGTGGTCCGGGATAGGCAAGGGTGCCGTCCAGCTCGCTTCCTGCGCTTTAAATCGGCGCATTTGGCAAGGCGATTATTTTTCTGCAGCAAAGGCTTAGCGGAAGGAATGGCGAATTGAATTTGCTTCATCCTTCCCTCGGGGGCACTCTTCACAGTCCCCGTGCGATGAAATGAGGGTTGGCGAAGCCGGGTTTGCCGTAGGTAAAGGGTTTGCCTTCCACCGTGGTGACCGCGCCGCCTGCGGCCGCCAGCACGGCGTGACCAGCGGCGGTGTCCCATTCCATGGTGCGGCCATGGCGGGGATAGAGGTCGGCTTCACCCGCCGCGATCAAACAGAATTTCAATGAGGAGCCTGCCACCAGAAAATTCTTCACCCGATAGGCGGCGAGATACTCCGCCGTTTTGCCATCGTTATGAGAGCGCGAGATGGCGACGACCAGCCCATCCTTGCCCGGTTCACGCGCCGAGACTTGGTGGCCTTCGGCAAAATCAGGGGCACCGCCTGGCGGGCAATGCAGGTCGTAAGCCCCCGACAGGCTTTCGCCATAAAAGATGCGGTCCCGGGCCGGGGCATAGACCACGCCGCGCACCGGCTTGCCGTCGATGATTTCGGCGATGTTGACCGTGAACTCGCCGTTTTTGTTGACGAACTCCTTGGTGCCGTCGAGCGGATCGACGAGGAAGAAGTGCTTGCCGACCTTGGGCGTGCGCCCTGCCGCCACCTCCTCTTCGGCCACCACCGGCACGTCGGGGGCAAGCTGGGCAAGGCGCTTCAGGATAAAGCGCTCGGCCTCCACGTCAGCGGCGGTAACCGGCGAATGGTCTTCCTTCCAGGTCGCTGTAATCTCGTTGGTATAGTGCGATAGCACGATGGCGCCGGCATCATAAGCGATCCGGGCGAGGGCTCGCAGCATGGGCGAGGATGCGTGGGCGTGAAGGTTGGTCATGGTGTCTCCTGGCGCAAGTGTAGGAGTTCCAAGGGGGGCTCGTCGATATGGGGCTGCGGTTTTCCCACATGGGCCTGGGGCGGGGCGAGGACCGCCGCCCGGGCACCTGCCGGTCTTCCCCCAGCAACCCATTAAGCTTTCCTTAAGACCCAAAGCAGACGATAACCATTTGTGCATAGCGACGACTAGGGCCACCATGACCGACCTCGAATTCTCCGCTTTTCTCGTCAGCCGGGTCTGCCACGATCTTGTTGGTCCCCTCGGCGCCGTGGTCAACGGGCTGGAAGTGCTAGAGGATGAGCGCGATGCGGCCATGCGGGCCGATGCCCTTAAGATCGTAACCTCCAGCGCCGAACAGGCTTTGGCCCGTCTCCAATTCATGCGCATCGCCTTCGGGGCCGCGGGTTCCGCCGGTGCCGAGTTGGATCTTGGCGAGGTTGGCCGTCTGGTCCACGGCCTGATTTCGGGCGGCCGCACCAGTATCGAATGGGAGCCGGCCAATGTGCAGTGGCCCAAGGATTGGGCCAAGCTACTGATGAACGCGATCCTGATCGCAGTCGATTGTATGCCGCGCGGCGGCGTGGTGCGGGTCCAGACACGGGCCGAGGCGCCTGGCTTCACCATCACGGCCACGGGCACAGGCGTGCGCGTCTCCGAGGATGTCACGCGGGCTTTGCGCGGCGAGGTGCTGGATCACGATGCGCGCGGCGTCCAGCCGGTCCTAACCTTCCGCTTGGCCAAGGGCGTCAATGCTGGGCTTACGATCACGCCGCGTGAGGGTTTTGTGGAGATCGTTGCGGGTTAAGGGAGCGATAAAGCCGACGTTTACTTTCGAGGGCTAATGTCCCGCTTCAAGTGAGATCTGGCCGCGCTCTATGAAAACTTGTCTTGTCGTCGATGATAGCCGGGTGATCCGCAAGGTGGCATGTGCCATCCTGCGCGAGTTATCCTTCCAGACCGAAGAGGCCGAAAACGGCGCTGCGGCTTTGTCGGCTTGTCGTCGCCTGATGCCGGATGTGATCTTGCTCGACTGGCAAATGCCATCGATGACCGGCGTCGAATTCCTCCGCGCCTTGCGCAGCGAGACGCACGGCAACCATCCCATTGTGGTGCTTTGCACGACGGAAAATGACGCCAGCAATATCAGCGAAGCGGTCAATGCCGGCGCTGACGAATACCTCATGAAGCCCTACGACAAGGGCCTTCTCGAAGCCAAGCTTGCGGAAGTGGGACTCGTCCAGCGGTGATGAACGCCCACGACTACTCGCATTTGGCCAATGTACTGCGTCGACGAACTGGCATCGTGCTGCCCGAGAAAAAGGCCAGCATGATCGAAACACGGCTCGCGCCGGTGGTGCGCCGGTTCGGCTTCCGGGATGTGGGGTCACTGCTAAGGGAACTGCATTACGGCCATGAAGCGTTGGTGCAGGCCGTGATCGAGGCTATGACGACAAACGACTCGGCCTTCTTCCGTGAGCGGCGCACGATGGAAGAATTCCGCGATATCGTTCTGCCCAAGCTCATGATCGAGCGCGCCGCCAGCAAACAGCTGCGCATCTGGTGCGCGGCCTGCGCGGCGGGCCAAGAGCCGTACTCAATCGCCATGTTGCTTGCGGATGCGGGTCTTGCCGAGCAAGGTTGGGCGATCACGCTCATTGCCACTGACATCAATTCCCAGATGATCGCGCGTGCCGAACAAGGGCTTTTCACGCAATTGGAAGTGCAGCGCGGCTTGCCGATTCGCCGTCTGGCCGTTCACTTCACGCAGGAAGACGACAATTGGCGGATCTCCGAACGCCTGCGCCGCATGGTGACGTTCCGCACCTTCAACCTGCTCGATTCCTACGGTTGGTTGCCCGATTGCGACGTTGTATTCTGCCGCAACGTGCTTATGTACTTTGACGCCAAGACGCGCGTCTCGGTGCTTGATCGCATCGGTGAGATACTCGCTCCCGACGGCGCGCTGCTCGTCGGTCCCGCGGAATCGCATCTCGGTTACGAGCTTGGTTACGTCGCTGCCGAGAGTGCACCAGGTCTACTTTATAAAAACAGACCCGTGCCCCTCAGGCGGCGTCTTGCCGGCTAGCGTTTTCGCCCTGACACCGACAAAGACTGTGACTGGTGGCTTTGCTATCGGGCTTTGGCGACGCGGGATGCGCGCTTTGACGGTCGGTTGTTCGTGGCTATTACCTCGACCACTGTTGGTATGCTATGACGGCTCATTCACAGATCATGATTATGGTTCGGAGTTATCGCTAGGCATAGGAAGCGCCCTATAGGGGAACTGGCGCTAGCCCATTTGCCAACGTTTGGGTGTTCTGCCAAAGAAGCGCACCTCAAGGCAGCCTGTAGCGGAATATACTGATGACGGGATGTTGCGATTTGGTGGCAATTTCCCTTTGGCCGTTATCGAACCGTCGCAGTTCGCGACCAGATTGCAGCTATGATGTCCGCGAACGCGAATCGATATGCGGTGTACGGAATGGCAAAGGACGCGGCGTTCTGGGCCAACCTTCGGCGTATTCTCTGGGCCGCCACAGCATCGCTGCTGCTGGGCGCGGTTCTTTATGTCTGGGGCGGACCGCGGGGTCTTATTGCGGCGGCAGTCATTATGGCAACGGCGGCCATCTCCGCCAGTATCGGCGAGCGGCGGCCGGCACGTGTACCGGTCGAAGTCCCCGTCCAGAATGATCTGACCGTGCTGCCACCTCTGGCGCGTGAAATGCTGGAGCGCCTACCTGATCCCTTGATGCTCGTTAATGCCGGCGACCGGGTATTTTTCGCCAACCGCGCCATGCGCGATGTGATTGGTGTTGGTATCGAGCGCAAGCATGTTTCCGCCGTATTGCGCAATCCATCGATCCTTGAGGCCTTGGCGCGTACTGGCCAGAGCGGCGAGCCGAACGCTATCGATTTCGTGGTTCGCGTGCCGATTGAGCGGCATTACCAGGCCTTTACCGCACGTGTTTCCAGCGAACCATCGGTGGTTATGCTGTTGATGCATGATCTAACGTCGATCAAACGCACGGAACAAATGCGGGTCGATTTTATCGCCAATGCGAGCCACGAATTGCGCACACCGCTTGCCGCTGTTGCTGGCTTCATTGAAACTCTGAAGGGACCTGCCAGGGACGACGTCCTCGCTCGCGATAAGTTCCTCGACATTATGGCCGTAGAAGCCGAGCGCATGCGCCGGCTGATCGAGGACCTCATGTCGTTGACCCGAATCGAGTTGAACGAACATGTCCCTCCGCGCGGGGAGGCTTCCGTTGAGGCGATTGTACGCCAAGCCGCCGCCGCACTTTCCCCACTCGCTAAGGCTGACGGCATCAACATTATTGTGGATGTCGCCGAAACGCTGCCGAACGTTACTGGTGAGCGGGACGAGCTGGTCCAGATTTTCCAAAACCTCATACACAATGCGATCAAGTATGGTCGCGAGAATGGAGAGGTTCGAATCACGCTGCGGCAGCAAGCTGCAACCGGTCGTCGAGGCCCCGAATCCTTTGTCATCGCCAGCGTTAAGGATGAAGGTGAGGGTATTCCTGCCGAAGCGATCCCCCGTTTGACGGAGCGCTTTTACCGCGTCGATGTGAAGCGCAGCCGGGAACGTGGCGGCACGGGGCTCGGCCTAGCTATCGTCAAACACATCGTCAATCGGCATAACGGTAAGATGCAGATAGAGAGCCGTCTTGGCGAAGGCTCGACCTTTACCATCACTTTGCCGACGGTAAGAAAGCAGGCCGACGCACCTGTCATGGAAGTGTTATAAAAACATCGCATACCGATTGCGTTGTCGGTGTGAATAGTGCGGCAACGAGGAAGTGGGCGAACGTCATGGCGGAACACACTGTAAAGGCCTTTACCGAGCAGCTTGAAGCTTTGGCATCGTCAGTCGCCCAGATGGGTGGGCTCGCCGAGGCCCAATTGGCCGACTCGATCGACGCCATCGCGAAACGCGATACTGCGCGAGCTGAGGCTGTGGTTGGTGCCGACCGCAAGGTGGACGAGCTACAACAGCAGATCGAAGAGCAGGCGCTGAAGGTCTTGGCTTTGCGCCAGCCGATGGCAGTCGATCTGCGTGAGACTCTTGCCGCGATCAAGATCGCGGGTGAGCTCGAGCGGATCGGCGACCTTGCCAAGAACATCGCTAAGCGTGCCATCGTGCTCAATCGCGAACAGCCGATCCGTCTGGCCCAGAGCTTGGCGCGGA
Organism: Alphaproteobacteria bacterium; assembly: GCA_015654635.1. Classification (GTDB taxonomy): domain Bacteria; phylum Pseudomonadota; class Alphaproteobacteria; order Micropepsales; family Micropepsaceae; genus Rhizomicrobium. The sequence goes on from JAATGP010000022.1 coordinate 55,413, forward strand.
TGGGCGGGCAGTCTTTAGCCCAGCTCAAACTCGTTCTCGATGCCTATTCGGATCGCGACGCCGACTCCGCCCAGTTGGTCTGGAAGCAGGACGGCGAAATCGATGAAATGTACAACAGCCTGTTCCGCGAGCTTCTCACCTATATGATGGAAGATCCGCGGACGATCGGTCTGTGCACGCATTTTCTCTTCATCGCCAAGAATGTCGAGCGCGCTGGCGACCACTGCACCAACATTGCCGAAGTTGTCTACCACATGGTGACCGGCAATCATTTGACCATTGACCGTCCTAAAGGCGACGTCACCGCCCAGACTGACGTGCGTCTTGAAAAAAAGGACTAAGCCATGAAGCCGTCGGTGCTAGTTGCCGAGGACGAAAGCGCCCTTGTCACGCTGCTCCGATACAACTTGGAGCGTGAAGGCTATCGCGTACTTGAGGCAATGGACGGGGAAGAAGCCCTGCTCGTTGCAGCGGAAGAAAAGCCTGACCTCGTTCTCCTGGATTGGATGTTGCCGCAGCTCTCGGGTATCGAGGTCTGTCGGCGCCTGCGCAGCCGCCAGGAAACCCGCAATGTGCCGATCATCATGCTGACGGCGCGCGGCGAAGAGACGGATCGCATTCGCGGTCTCGACACCGGCGCTGACGACTACCTCACCAAGCCGTTCTCGATGATGGAGCTTCTAGCCCGCCTGCGGGCCGTAATGCGCCGTATCCGGCCAAGTTTGGCAGAAGATGTCGTCGTTGTTGGCGACATCGAAATGGACCGCGCCGCTCATCGCGTACGCCGGGCGGGCAAGGAAGTTCACCTTGGCCCCACCGAATACAAACTTCTGGATCATCTGATCCAGCATCCTGGCCGCGTCTTCTCGCGCGAGCAGCTCTTGGATGCGGTTTGGGGTTCGGACGTCTATGTCGAGGCGCGGACGGTGGACGTCCATGTCGGCCGTTTGCGCAAGGCGCTCAATATCGAGGGTACGGCAGACCCCATTCGGACGGTGCGCTCCGCCGGATATGCACTAGAAGACACGCCAGTCCCGGCGGTTTGAACCGCCAGGATCTGTGTCGATCTGGCCCCGTAGTCGCCCTAGGGTGTACCGCAAATCTTCCGCGCATAGCGGTCACGCAGAAGATTGTGCAGCGGATCGTGCGCACTTGGCGCCGCAACGCGCGGCAGCGACTTCGGCGCGGGCGCCATGCTCTTCACCGTGATGGGCTTGGCTGCAGCGACGGGCTTGGCTTTGGGCTTGTTCGACGTTTTTTTCATGCGCGCGAGACTATCACAATCTCGCGCGCAATACTGCTGCGTTTCTCAGCTCGCGATTTTATCGCGGCGCTGCTGTTGCGGCTGGTAGGCTTTGCGGGCGTGAGCCTCGCAGTAGGGCGAGCCGGATTTGGGATTGCGGCCGCAGAAGTGAAACTCGTTCTCGGAAGGATCGCCGATCGGCCAACGGCACATGCGGTCATTGATGGTCAGCACGGTGGCGAAATTGCCGTCGTCGAGGGTCAGCGGATCCTCTTCGACGATCGGGGCGGGCGGGATGTGCGGGCGGATCGAAACGCGCGGCGTCACGGGAAGACGCGGCCGCTCGATACGCGAGGGCGATGCCCGACCGGCGAGGCCGAGGCGGTGGACCTTGCCAATCACCGCGTTGCGGGTCACCCCACCGAGGGCGCGGGCGATCTGACTGGCCGAAAGGCCTTCGGTCCAAAGATTCTTGAGCTGTTCGACGCGATCATCCGTCCAATTGGCCTGGGTCATGCGGCGCTCCTTTTGGCCATCTGCCACCACCTATCGTAGCGGCTCATGGCCCGCGCACAAGACATTGGGGGCACCCACTAGGGCTTCGTCCACAGGAACCGACTCAGTGCCCAAACACGCTCCCACGCTGCAAAATCCTTCGTGATTCCAAGACTCTGCCTGCGTCTCAGGGACGTCCTGATGCGACTTTGCTTGTTACAAGGGGCCAAAACCGATAAAGCCCGCTTGGTTATCCACAATAGTAGACGGCCAGGAGGTCAACGTGTTTCCGCAAGTGCTCCCCACCTATAACCGGACGGAGATTGCTTTCGTCCGTGGCGAAGGACCTTACCTTTTCGCCGAGGATGGGAAGCGATATCTGGATTTCGGTGCCGGTATTGCGGTCAATGCCTTTGGCCACGCCCATCCCGTTTTGGTCGCCGCGCTCACTGAGCAGGCGCATAAACTGTGGCATACCTCCAACCTTTACCGCGTTCCGGGACAGGAGAGCCTCGCCAAGCGGCTTACAGAAGTCACATTCGCCGACACCTGTTTTTTCACCAATTCGGGTGTCGAGGCTTGCGAACTGGCCTGGAAGATGGCGCGGCGCTATCAGTTCGTCAGCGGCCATCCCGAGCGCTTCCGCATCATCTGCTTCGAAGGCGCTTTCCATGGCCGCACCATGGCTGCTATCGCGGCGGGCGGAAATGTCAAATATCTGGAAGGCTTCGGCCCCAAGGTAGAAGGCTTTGACAGTATCGCGCCAGGCGATCTGAAGGCGGTGGAAGCGGCCATCGGGCCGGAGACAGCCGCCGTTCTGATCGAGCCCATCCAGGGCGAGGGTGGCGTCCGCGTGATGACGCCGGACTATATGCGCGGGCTTCGCAAACTCTGCGACGAGCACGGCATTTTGCTCATCCTCGACGAAGTGCAGACGGGCGTTGGCCGCACCGGCAAGCTCTTTGCTCATGAATGGGCGGGTATCACACCTGACATTATGCCGATTGCCAAAGCGATTGGCGGCGGCTTTCCGGTCGGTGCCTTGCTTGCCACGGCAGAAGCGGCCAAAGGCATGACGGCGGGCACTCATGGCTCGACCTATGGCGGCAATCCACTAGCGATGGCGGTTGCCAATGCGGCGTTGGCGCTGGTGCTGGAACCGCAGTTCATTCCCCTTGTAGCGGCCATTGCCAATTATCTGCAGCAGCAGCTTGGCCAACTCCTGGCCGACCATCCCACGGTGTTCGAGGAAGTTCGTGGCCAAGGGCTTCTCCTCGGCCTCAAGCTGAAGGTGCCGAACACCGAATTCGTTACGGCAGCCCGCCACGAAGGCCTCCTGGTGGTCGGTGCCGGCGACAATGTGGTGCGCCTTTTGCCGCCGCTTATCATCAACGAAACCCATGTGCGGGAGGCCGTGACCAAGCTCGCGGCTGCCGCTACTTCTTTTGAACCCAAAGCAAAGACTGACGCAGCATGAGCACGCTCCCTGTGAGACATTTTCTCGACATCGCCGATCACGACGCCGCCACCCTCACCGCCATCCTGACCGAGGCCCGCCGCCGTAAAGCCGCCCGCGTTGGCCTGCACAAGGGCGTGCCCGATGCCGACAAGCCGCTTGAGGGCCATGTGCTGGCGATGATCTTCGACAAGCAGTCGACGCGAACCCGCATCTCCTTCGATGTCGGTATGCGCCAGCTTGGCGGCACCACCATCATGCTGACCGGCGGCGAAATGCAGCTCGCCCGTGAGGAAACCATTGCCGATACCTCCCGCGTCATCTCGCGCTATGTCGATGCGGTGATGATCCGCCTGCTCGACCACGAAATGGTGCTGGATCTGGCCGCCAATGCGACCATTCCGGTGATCAACGGCCTGACCAAGCTGTCCCATCCCTGTCAGGTGATGGCCGATCTGATGACCTTTGAAGAACTGAAGGGACCGATCGCGGGCCGGGTCGTAGCTTGGAGCGGCGATGCCAACAACACCTGCACCTCTTGGGTCCATGCCGCGGTGAAGATGGGCTTTTCCTTGCGCGTGGCCGCGCCGGTGGAACTCTCCGCGCGCCCTGCTTTGCGCGAATGGGTCAAGGCCAACAAAGGCGATGTCGTCTTCACCGACAATGCGGAAACCGCTGTGGCCGAGGCCGAATGCGTCATCTCCGACGCTTGGGTCTCGATGGGCGATGAAGATTCCACCAAACGCCACAACTTGCTCAAGCCTTACCAAGTCAATGCCAAGCTGATGGCGCGGGCCGACAAGGATGCCATCTTCATGCATTGCCTGCCGGCCCATCGCGGCGAAGAGGTGACCGACGGCATCATCGACGGGCCGCAATCCGCCGTCTGGGAAGAAGCCGAAAACCGCCTGCACGTGCAGAAGGCAATCCTGGCCTGGTGCCTGGGGAAGATTTGAACTGGTTCTTCTGACCTCCCCTTGCGGGGAGGTCGGAGAGCGAAGCAATCCGGGGGGCAGACCTACCCCGTGAGACTTCCCCCACCCGATCCGACTTCGCTGCGCTACACCGGATCGGCCCCCCCCGCGAGGGGGAGGCCCCGGGGGCGTGCGAAAACAATTCACTTTTTGCCCTGTAACTATCTGATATCGAAGAATTATCGCCTTACACCTTGCGCGCAATAAGGGCGCCTGGAGCGACCTGAGCGCTACGCAGAAGTCGATTGGCTTCAGCAAGATAATTGTTATGCGAAAAATATGGGGGAGGGAGCGCTAAGAATTCTTCTGCTGCGCCGGCGAAAGCCAAGCGTCCAAATTTGAATTCAAATACTGCGTTTTCTCTGTATCCTTATGATAGAACACAATAATCGTGAGCTGAAATGGCGTCCTGGTGGGTGCTTGGAGGGCGCACCGGATTGCCATGCGTTTTGAACATTTTCACCGGGTCAAAGAGCCTTAAAGAGGTAAGTAAAGCCGGCCGCTTTTCAAGGCGACCGCTGCCCAGGAGAGGAAGCCCATGACGCCGCGTACGCTGCTGTCCCTCGCGGGGCACGAACCCAAGCTGCCGCTCTGGAGCGATGCCGCACTGGTCCTGATCGATTATCAGAACGAATATCTCGCTGGGCCTTTGCAACTGCCCGAAGCGGCCAAGGCGATTGCCGCTGCCGAGCGGGTATTGCTGGCGGCGCGCATCAGAGGCGCCCGCATCATCCATGTTTTGCACAAAGGGACTGCTGGCAGCCTATTCGATCGCGCGGCTTGGGGCGGCGAGCCCATCGACCCCCTAAAACCGGAAGCGGGCGAGGCGGTGGTTGAGAAAAGCGCGCCTTCCAGCTTCTTTGAAACCGATCTCGCCGAGCGCCTGGGCGGGGCGGGGACATCCGTCGTTTTCATGGGCTTCATGACCCACATGTGTGTCTCGACCACGGTGCGGGCGGCGCTGGATTATGGCTATGTCTCGACCGTGGTCGCCGATGCCTGCGCCACCCGCGACCTGCCCAGTTCAGACGGCGGCACCATTCCCGCGGCGGTGCTGCACGCGGCGGAGTTGGCGGCCCTCAGCGACCGCTTCGCCGGTATTTTTAGCGCCGCGGATTTCCTGGGCTGAAGGGCCCAGCGTTGAAGTTTGCTCCCGAACACCTATATCCCTGCGATCATGGAAAACTATCAATTGGCTCCGGCGGGCGATTTCGTGCTGCCGTTCGATGTGATCGGTGCCGGAATCCGCGGCCGCCTAGTCCGGCTTGACGCGGCCTCCTCGCGGGCGCTGGGCGTGCACACCCTGCCGGAACCCGTGGCGCGGGTGGCAGGTGAGGTGATGGCGCTGGCTAGTTTGCTGGGCTCGGCCCTGAAACTCGATGGCCGCTTGACCGCCCAGACCAAATCTGCCGGGCCGCTGGACCTGATTGCTGCCGATTATTATGGCGCCGCCGAAGGCAAGCCCAAGGGCGTGCGCGGCTATGCCCGCTTTGCCACGGCGCAACGCTTCGGCAAAAAGCCATCCTTTGCGGCGCTGACGGGAGCCGGTTCGCTCGCCATCACCATCGAACCGCAACGCGGCGGGCAGAGCTATCAGGGCATTGTCGAACTATCCCCCAAAGGCATTGCCGCCTCGGCAGAGACCTATTTTATGCAGTCCGAGCAATTGCCGACCTTGATCCGGCTGGCTGCGGCGCCCGTGTTCCACGCGGGCTCGAAAGAGCCAAGCTGGCGGGCAGGCGGCTTGATGCTGCAGGCGACCCCGGGCGTGGAACGCGCCGAAGACGATTGGGAGCGCATGGCGACCTTGGCGGCGACGGTGGAAGATGTGGAGTTGCTCGATACCGCGTTGGCAGCGGAGACGCTGCTGTGGCGCCTGTTCAGCCAGGAAGAGGTGCGGGTGCAGCCGGCCGAGCCGATTTCATTCCGCTGCGATTGCGACGGGGCGCGCATCGCCGCCGTGCTTCGTTCGTATACGGAAGAAGAACGGGCGGGCCTTGCCGACCCCGACGGTATCATCCGCGCCAAATGCGAATTCTGCGGTACCGTGCATGAGATCGGTGCGGCAAGGTTGAATTAGAGACTTAAATTCTCTCCTTGAGTGGGCCACGACTTACTCTTTCCTCCCCCGCTTTTTGAGATAATGCGGTACAGAGTGCCGTGCTCCGCAGGGGAGGAAAGATCCTTTGCGATAGCCTTGCCCTTGAGAAGGGGGCTTTAGCCCTCATTCCGGCTCGATGGATTGCCGATGACGTGGAGGAATTCTTTGCGGGTGGCGGGGGAGGTGCGAAATTGTCCGTGGACGGATGATGTTACCATGGTGACGCCGGGTTTGTGGACGCCGCGGGTCGTCATGCATTGATGGGTGGCCTCGATCACCACGGCAACACCTTTGGGCTCCAAAACGCGCTGGATGCATTCGGCGATCTGGGCGTTCATGGTCTCTTGCACTTGGAATCTGCGGGCGAAGGTATCGACCACGCGGGCGAGCTTGGAGATACCGACGACGCGGTTGTTGGGCATGTAGCCGATATGGGCGCGGCCGATGATGGGCGCCATGTGGTGCTCGCAATGGCTCTCGAAGCGGATGTCTTTCAGCACCACCATGTCGTCATAACCATCCACCTCTTCAAAGGTGCGGCTGAGATATTCGGCGGGGGCCTCGCCATAGCCCGAGAACCAATCCTCGTAAGCGCGCGCGACACGCGAGGGGGTGTCGCGCAGGCCCTCGCGGGCCGGATCGTCACCCGCCCAGCGCAGCAGGGTGCGGATGGCCTCTTCGGCCTCCTCGCGGCTGGGGCGGTCGGTTTTGATCATGCGTGCTTGCGCCATGGCGTGGCCTTTCCAGGGGTGCCGCTCGGCGTGAGGGCAACCTGACAATATCCAGATCCAGACTAGTGCAGTTGGCGACGCTCGTGCGGACTTTCAAGGAGGAAAGGCGGAATTTCCGCCTCGAAAGCCTCGCCGGAAGCCGATTTCATGTGGTAGCGGCCCACCATATGGCCGGACGCGGTCGGCAGCGGGCAGCCGCTGGTGTATTGGAAGCTCTGACCCGGCGCGAGCACCGGCTGGGCGCCGACCACGCCAGGCCCCTGAACTTCCTGGACATGGCCTTCGGCATCGGTGATGTGCCAATAGCGCGACAACAACTGCACCGTCTCATTGCCGGTGTTCTCAATAGTAACCGTATAGGACCAAAGGAATTGGTCCTCATCGGGATCGGATTGGTCATCCAGGTAAGACGGCTCTACCGCCACCCGGATGCCCCGTGTGACACGTTCATACATGGGCTGATTATCGACCGCCGCCCAAGGCTCAAGCAAGCCTTAAGCGTCCAGAGAGGTTAATCCGTTACCGCTTTTCTTATACTCGGGGGGCTTTCAGCGCCTGCTCCAGGTCGTCACACAAATCGGCCGGGTCTTCGAGGCCCACGGAAATGCGCAACATGCCATCGCTGACGCCGAGCTTGGCGCGCTCCTCAGGGGAGAGTTTGGAATGGGTGGTGGTGGCCGGATGGGTCATCAGGCTTTTGGCATCACCGAGGTTGTTGGAGATGTCGATCAGCTTGAGGGCACGTAGAAGCGCAAACGCCTCATCCTTGGCGCCGTCCAATGCAAAAGTCACGACGCCGCCGCCGCCATCCATCTGGGCGCGGGCGAGGTCGTATTGCGGATGATCGGGGCGGAAGGGATAGAGCACGCGGCGCACGCCCTTTTGCTCGGCCAGGAAATTGGCAACCGCCAGCGCATTGTCGCAATGGGCACGCATGCGTAAGGACAGGGTTTCCAAGCTTTTCAAATGCAGCCAGGCGTTGAAGGGGCTGATGGTCGGGCCGGTATTGCGCAGGAAGGGCTGCAGATGCTGGGTGAGGAAGTCCTCATGACAGAGGATCATGCCGCCCATGGCGCGGCCTTGCCCGTCGATATATTTGGTCGAGGAATGGACCACGATATGAGCGCCGAAGGCCATCGGCCGCTGCAAAGCCGGGCTGGCGAAGGCGTTGTCGACCATCAGCCGCGCACCGGCCTTGTCGGCGAGGTCGGCGATGCCGCGCAAATCGGCAATAGCCAAAGTGGGATTGGCGGGGGTTTCGAGGAAGAACAGTTTGGTGGCTGGCGTGATGGCACGCTGCCACGCTTCCAGGTCGGTGCCGTCTACGATGGTAGAGGTGATGCCGAAGCGGGCGAGGATATCCTCCACCACAAAGCGGCAGGCGCCGAACATGGCACGCGCCGCCACCACGTGATCGCCGCTTCGCAAGGAGGAGAGGAAGACCGCCGATACCGCAGCCATGCCGCTGGCCGTCGCCCGGGCACAAGGGGCACCTTCGAGCGCGGCCATGCGCGCTTCAAACATCGTGACGGTGGGATTGCCATAGCGCGAATAGGTGTAGCCGTCTTGCTCGCCCTTGAAACGGGCCTCGGGCTCTTCGGGGGCGTCATAGGCATAACCGGAGGTCAAAAACAGCGCCTCGCTGGTTTCCTGAAAAGCGGTGCGAATCTGCCCGCCACGCACAGCTTGGGTCTGCGGCCGCCAATTCTTAGAGTCTTTTTGTGTCGTCATCCCATCAAGCCCGGTCACGCTTACACGAAAAAGGCGCCGCCACGGCGCCTCGGCGAAAGAGGCCGGACCATGCGAGCCTTGCCGGGGTGGGTCAAGTTCCTTAAAAGTAGCGGCGGTTTTTTACAGCGATTCAACTGATGAAAACGATCAATCCACAGTCGGCCTTGGTTTACGTCATGGTGGTTGTCGCGGCCTCGGACGGCTCGATGGATGACCGCGAAAGGGCGGCGATGGCCGAATGCACGCGCCGTCTGCCGGTTTTCCGCGGCTTCGATCCGGATCGCCTAGCCGCCACGGTGGAGGATTGTTCCGCCATTCTCCAGGAGAAGGAGGGATTTGAGGCCGTTTTGGGCCTTGTCCGCGAGGCTCTTTCAGAGCCGCTTTGCGAAACCGCTTATTGGCTGGCACTGGAACTTGCGCTCTCCGACCACAAGGTGGCGCTGGAAGAAATCCGCGTCATCGAAACCATCCGCCGTGCCCTGGGGCTTGATAAGCTGGTGGCTGCTGCCCTTGAGCGCGGCGCGCGCGCCCGGTTCCAGGTGTCTTGAAGCGCCTCATTCTCCTGCGCCACGCCAAAGCGGTCCCGATGGCGCCGGACCTGGAGGATCATGACCGCGTTCTCGCCGAGCGTGGCCGCAGTGACGCTGCGCGCATGGGCCAATACCTTCATGAGGAAGGGCTGGTGCCGGATCTGGTGCTATGCTCCTCGGCGGCGCGCACACGCCAAACGCTGGAAGTGATGCTGGCCGGGTGGGACACGGCCCCGACCGTGCGAGAGTTGAACGATCTCTATCTGGCGCGCTGGCTCTCGATCATCAACCATGTGCGCCAAGTGCGCGACGCCGCCGCGACATTAATGGTGGTCGGTCACAATCCGGGACTGGAGGAATGCGCCCGGTTGCTCTCCCGTCCGCCCGGCGATGCCAAGACCCGCAAGCTGCAACAGTTGCTGCATGACGATTACCCGACTGCGGCTGTCACAATTCTCGAATTTGGAATCGATGCCTGGAGCGGGGTCGAGCGCGGCGAAGGCGAACTCGAAGCCTTCATCCGGCCACGCGATTTGCGCGGGCCCGAGTGATCAAAAAAAGCGCAGTTTTCTGCGTGTTTTGACATCAAACCCCTACGTCATTAGCGGTTTTTTATCTATGCGCATTGCATTCCTGTTTGTTCTGGAGGCACCACGCGCAGTCGCAATTTCTCGTTAAGCCTTGCCGCGATACTCGTGTTTATGCCGGTCCGTGAGGCCGGAAAAAACATAGTGGGTAATAAGAAAGGTAAGGGGATTTACCGTGACGAAGTTCAGAAACGTTTTGGCAGCCATGGCTGCCGTGTCGGCCTTTTCGATGGCGGCCTCTGCCGGCGGTCTTGCGGAAACTTTCACGAAATGCGTCGACAAGTTTGCCAATGCGAAGACCGAAGCCACGGTCATGCTCGAATGCAACGCGGCAGACGGCAAGGTGAGTGATTGCAAGGTCGTGGAAAATTCGACGACGGTCCCAGGCTTCGATAAGGCGGCGCTTTGCGTGGCCGATGCGCTGCCGATCGGCAGCAAGACCGGCGCCATCAAGGTGCCGCTGAAATTCAATCCGCGCAGCTAAGACGGGGCAAGGGTGGGGCGGCCCGCGGCCGCCTCACAGGGCGCGATCACCTTTGCGTGACAGCTTGGCTGCAGGTTTGACGCCTTTTCCGCCGTACAAGGACGAAGTGGATCGTATTTTCTGGGGGCTATTAAGCTCTCTTTATCTATCCGCTCCAGCCTGTTGGCGCCGGCAATATCTCCTTAACAATCGGGAGTGTACTTACGCAATTACCGTAACTGATAACGGTAACATGCAGTGGGTAGACAACGGTAAGGGGATAAAATGACTAGGACCATCAATATCTTGGCGAGTGCGGCAACAGTTCTTGTGATGTCCAGCTCGGCATTTGCCGGCGGCCTCGCCGAGCAGTTCGTTTCCTGCGTAACCAAATTTGCCGATCCTAAGATCGGCGCCTCCGTCATGCTCGAATGCAATGCGGCCGACGGCAAGCTCACCGGTTGCAAAGTTCTCGAAGCGCCGACGCCAGCCAATGGCTTCGACAAGGCCGCGATGTGCGTCGCCGAAGCTCTGCCGGTGGGCAGCAAGACCGGCTCCATCAAGGTGCCGCTGAAGTTCAACCCGTCGTAATATCGGGCAAGGGACAGGGCGGCTGCTGGGGGGCCGCCTTTCCTTTTTGCGATTCTGCCCAGAGCTGCAGCGCATTCAGCGCGCGCTCGTCCGCTCCGCCAGCGCCAGCGTTTTCCAGCCAAATGCCACTTCCGGACAGGCTTCGCCCATCAGTGTGGCGTGACGTTCGGCAATCAGCCGCCCGCCCATGGCTTCGTAGAAAAAACGCGCATGATTGCGGGCATGAGCCCAGATCACACAGGAGCGCATCCCATCTTGGCGCAAGGCGGCGAAGGCGCCATTGAGCAGTGCGCGACCAATGCCCATATCGAAATAGGCGGGGTCGACATAGAGCGTAAAGACCTCTCCATCGAAACCCAAGGTGCGATCACGCGCCGGGCCGATGCTCGCCATCCCCACGATGCCGTGCCGGCTGTCGGCAACCAGCACCTTCTCAAGACCTTGTGCGCGGATAGAGGCGAGCCAGCGCGCCGTCTGCCCCTTTGGGGTCATCGCTCGCAACAAGGCGTCGGGAAGAACGCCGGGATAGGTGTCGTGCCAGGAGTCGATGTACACTTGCGCTACATCGGCGGCATCGTCCTGCCGCGCCAACCGGATATCGAGCGCAAGGTTGCTCATAGCCAAAGTTTTGCGCGAAGCGGCGGCGCCCGCAAGGGAGGTTGTCGACAAATTTTTGGCTGTCGCATTTTCAACGCGCCGGCGGTCGCGGTGGCAACCGAGAAATGACCGTTTCTGCAGCAGCGCATTTGGCCTGAAGACTGCTGCGCATGGGGTCTTGGCAACCGGTTTGCCAAGACCGTAAGCGACTGAGCCCTCTTATGCCCAATGGTAAGGCGGAGTGACCTTTGGGTGACGCGGCCCCAACTTTGCGTGCCCGGAGACTTTTCAAGCCCGCAAATCAGCGTACACTTACCTTCAGTCGCCGCCAGACAGCGGGTGGGCGCGTCAGGCATTGCGACGGCGACAATAGAGGGAAGATGGGGCGTGTCGAACGCCCGCAGTCGCACACGCGATTGCGGCAACGGAAAGGGCGTGATTGGACGTGAAAAATACAGAGTTCCCAGCCCTTGGTGAGTTCTTATCCCTTGGAACAATTCAAGTTTAGGGGAATAATCGATTCGGCTTTCAAATTCGCTGACACCGCTTTTGTCTCATGGCGAACGTGCCGTGGGGGTGGCGCGGAAGGAACGGAGTGTTGGTCTCGATGGGTACACTTGATGTCTTCGACATCTTTACGCGCGACTATCAACGCGAGCGCTTCGAAACCATGTCGCTACGCGACTGGCTTCTGGCGGCGCGCGACGACAAATTGCTTTATGCAACGCCCGCCGAGCGCATGGTGGCTGCGATCGGTGAAGCGGAGTTCGTCGATACGTCGCAGGATTCGCGGCTCGGCCGGTTGTTCTTCAACCGGACGATCAAAGTCTACAAATCTTTTGACGGTTTCTTCGGGATGGAAGACACGATCGAACGGATCGTGGGCTATTTCAAACATGCCGCCCAAGGCCTCGAAGAAAAACGCCAGATTCTCTACCTCCTTGGACCGGTTGGCGGCGGCAAATCCTCGCTCGCCGAACGGCTCAAGGATTTGATGGAGAAGCATCCGATTTATGCACTGAAGGCCGGTAATGAGATCAGCCCGGTTCTGGAATCGCCGCTGGGTCTGTTCCGGTCGCAAGAGCTGACCAATCTTCTCGAAGAGAAATACGGCATCGAAAAGCATCGCCTCGGCGTGGTGATGAGCCCCTGGGCGGTGAAGCGGCTGGATGAATTCGGCGGCGACATTTCCAAATTCGAAGTGGTGCGGATGTATCCTTCCAAGCTGCGCCAGATCGCCGTGGCCAAGACCGAACCGGGTGACGAGAACAATCAGGACATCTCTTCGCTCACCGGCAAGGTGGATATCCGCAAGCTGGAGCATTTCAGCCAGAACGATCCGGATGCGTATTCCTTCTCCGGCGGTTTGTGCCGCGCCAATCAGGGGCTGCTTGAATTCGTCGAAATGTTCAAAGCGCCGATCAAAGTGCTGCACCCTTTGCTGACTGCAACGCAGGAAGGCAATTACATCGGCACCGAAACACTGGGGCCAATTCCGTTCTCCGGTATCGTTCTGGCCCATTCCAACGAAGCCGAATGGACGGTGTTCAAGGCCAACCGCAACAACGAAGCCTTCCTCGACCGCATCTGCGTTATCACAGTGCCCTATTGTCTGCGGGTGCATGAAGAAACGCAGATCTACAAGAAGCTGCTCAAGGGCTCGGAACTGAACGGCACGCCTTGCGCCCCCGAGACATTGGAGATGCTGGCCAAGTTCTGCGTCATGACACGGCTGAAGGAACATGAGAATTCCAATCTCACTTCCAAGATGCGCGTCTATGACGGCGAAAAGCTGAAGGACACCGATCCCAAGGCCAAGACCTTGCAGGAGTATAAGGATCAGGCCGGCGTCGACGAGGGCATGACGGGCATTTCCACCCGCTTTGCTTATAAGGCGCTATCGGAGACCTTCAATTACGACGTCACCGAAGTGGCGGCCGATCCGGTGCATCTGATGTATGTGCTGGAGCAGTTCATCAAGCGCGAGCAATACGCCGACGAAGTCGAGAAAAAATATCTCGAATTCATCAAGGCGGAACTGGCGCCGCGCTATGCGGAGTTCATCGGCAAGGAAATTCAGAAGGCTTATTTGGAGTCTTATGGCGAATACGGTCAAAATCTGTTCGACCGTTACATCTCCTACGCCGATGCCTGGATCGAGGATCAGGATTTCAAGGATGCCGATACCGGTCAGCTTCTCGATCGCGGCGCGCTCGATACCGAGCTGTCGAAAATTGAAAAGCCCGCGGGCATCGCCAATCCGAAAGACTTCCGCAACGAGGTGGTGAAATTCGCGCTGCGCTACCGCGCCCAGCATGACGGCAAAAACCCGGGCTGGACGGCCTATGAGAAAATCCGCTCGGTGATCGAAAAGCGGATGTTCACCCAGGTGGAAGACCTTTTGCCGGTCATCAGCTTCGAGTCGAAAAAGGATTCGGACACGCAGACCAAGCACAACGAATTCGTCAAGCGCATGCTGGCGCGCGGTTATACCGCCCGTCAGGTCCGCCGCTTGGTCGAATGGTACATGCGGGTGAACAAAGCTGGCTAATCAACTGTTCGGGGTTATCTTCGCTGTGCTCTGCTTGCATCTTTCGATGACGGGATTGCGTCATTCCGAGGTGCGAGCGCAGCGAGCCCCGACCCGCCGACGCCAAGGCTATGGCGGGCAAGTCATCGGAACTTGGTCCGCCGAAGCATCGCGTAGGCGGAAGGATGGCACATGACTCATTTCATCGACCGGCGTCTCAATCCCAAAGGCAAGAGCCTGGGCAATCGCCAGCGCTTCTTGCGCCGGGCCCGCGCGCAAATTCGCGATGCGGTGCAGAAATCCCTGAAAGATGCCGCCGTTGCCGATATCGGCAAAGAGCGCAAAATCAAGATCTCCACCAAAGGCACCAAAGAGCCACGCTTCCGTCTGGACCCCAAATCCGCAGGCGAGCGCGAGTTCGTGCTGCCGGGCAATAAGGAGTTCATGCCCGGTGACGAGATCAAGAAGCCGCCGAAAGGCGAGGGCGGCGGGCGCGGCAAAGATGCGGCCGATCATGCCGAGGGCGACGACGATTTTGAATTCGTCATGAGCCAGGACGAAGTTCTCGATATCTTCTTCGAAGACCTTGAACTGCCCAATCTGGTGACGACGACGCTAAAAGACACCCAGGCCAAGACCTGGAAGCGCGCCGGCATCACCACAGCGGGCTCGCCATCACAGATCAATCTCTTGCGCACCATGCGCAACGCCCAAGGGCGGCGTTTGGCCATGCGCCGGCCATCGCTGCGCGCCGTGGAGACGATGCAGAAGGAGTTGGAGGATCTCGAGCAACGCGAGCCCTCGGAGGAGACGACAGCGCTGATCACAGCGCTGAAGGAAAAACTTGCCTACGCCATCGCCAAGCGCAAATGGGTCGGTTTTATCGATCCTCTCGATGTGCGTTTCAATTCGTATTCGGAGCAGCCGGTTCCGACCAGCCAGGCGGTGATGTTCTGTCTGATGGATGTGTCGGGCTCCATGGGGGAGCGCGAAAAGGACCTCGCCAAGCGGTTTTATATGCTGCTGCACCTGTTCCTCCGGCGCTGCTACAAAAAGGTCGATATCGTCTTCATCCGCCACACCCATGATGCCCAGGAGGTGGACGAGCAGGAGTTTTTCTATTCGCGCCAATCGGGCGGCACCATCGTCTCGACGGCGCTCGACAAAATGCTGGAAATCCAGCGCGAGCGCTATACCACCAGCGATTGGAACATCTATGCGGCTCAGGCTTCCGACGGCTACACGCAATCGGGCGATGCGCGGCGCTGCGTCGAGATGCTGAACGCCGATATCATGCCGCTGTGCCAGTATTACGCCTATATCGAAATTCTCGACGAACGCGAGATGGAGGTCTTCGCATCAGAGGATTCCGGCGCCGAGCTGTGGCGGGCCTATCGCACCGTGGCCGATGAGTGGAAAAACTTCGCCACCAAACGCATCTCTAAACCCGCCGACATCTTCCCGGTCTTCCGCGAGCTGTTCAAGAAAGCGGAGACTTAGATGATCTTCGGAGGAAATTCACATGCGTCACACTCTAGCAAAAGAGCAGCGGAATTTTCGATCCAGATAGAGGAGGCGTACGCGATTGTTCAGCATTACGCCGAGGTTGTAGAGAAGCATCCCGGTACAATTGAAAATGATAGCCTTCTTCCTGCGAAGAAGGACAAGATGAAATGGAGTCTGCTGTTGCTGCTTCGGCAGGCAAAAAAGCCAAAGCGGCAGGACTGGCTTAAGGTAGGCTATCTTCTGCTTGCGAACTTCCAACCGCTAAGCAAGGCGGAAAGAGCGATAGTTGCAAAGCAGGACGAGCTATTTAGGCAAAAGCTTGATTAAAAGACAGCATCCAAGGAAGATGTAATGGCAGAAATGGCCGCTCTATCGGCGATTTGGCCAGCCTACATGGCGTTGCTTGATAACAGTCAGACTGAACTAGAAGAGCTTCGCGGCGAACTGCGAGCTGCGGGAATTGAATTGTGATGATCGCACAAGGTGCTAATTCTACGTTCATCAATTGCCGGAATTCGTCATGGCCGGGCTTGACCCGGCCATCCAGAGGAACATGGCTCTCTTCCAGAGCGAGGACATTTGGGGACTGGATGGCCGCCTCAAGGACGGCTATGACGAAAGGCGATGAAGCATGAGCGGGTTGTTGTTCACCGAAGCCGAATGGGATTTCGCGACGCTCGACCGGACGTTCAAGGCGATTGAGGATATTGCGCTGAACGATCTGAAGCTCGACGTCTATCCCAACCAGATCGAGATCATTTCCACCGAGCAGATGCTGGATGCCTATTCCTCGCTTGGCATGCCGCTGATGTACAACCATTGGAGTTTCGGCAAGCTCTTCGCGCGGGAAGATACGATGTACCGGGCCGGCTATTCGGCGCTTGCCTATGAAATCGTGATCAATTCGAGTCCGTGTATCTCGTATCTCTTGGAAGAGAACAACATGACGATGCAGGCGCTCGTCATGTCGCATGCCGCGTTCGGCCATAATCATTTCTTCAAGAACAATTATCTTTTCCGGCAATGGACCAATGCCGAGGGCATTCTCGATTATCTGTCTTTCGCCAAGCATTACATCGCGGTATGCGAGGAGCGTTACGGCCGTGAAGAGGTCGAGAGTATTTTGGACGCGGCGCATGCCTTGATGGATCAGGGCGTCTTTCGCTATCGCCGCCCGCCCAAGCCTTCCAAAGAGCGGGTGCTGGAAAAGCGCCGTCTGCGCGTCGCCTATGAAGCGGAAGCCTATAACGATCTGTGGCGTACGCTGCCGGCAGGTATCGAGCCGCCCTCGGCCCCGTTGATGCCGTTGGACGATGAGGCCTTCAATGGCGACAGCAAGCTGCCCGAGGAAAATCTGCTCTATTTTATCGAGAAGAACGCCCCCGGCCTTAAGGGCTGGCAACGCGAAATTCTGCGCATCGTGCGCAACATGGCGCAGTACTTTTATCCCCAGCGCCAGACCAAGGTGATGAACGAGGGCTGTGCCACCTTCGTCCACTACACCATCATGAATATGCTGTTCGACCGCGGCCTGATCAGCGAAGGCTCGCTGCTGGAATTCATGCATAGCCACACCTCGGTGGTATTCCAGCCGGAGTTTTCCGATCCGCGCTATAACGGCCTTAATCCCTATGCCCTCGGTTACGCCATGATGGATGATATCCGCCGCATCGCCGAAAATCCGACGGCAGAAGATCGCGACTGGTTTCCGCATCTGGCGGGCTCGGGCGATTGGATGGGAGCGCTGAAGGATGCGTGGGCCAATTACCGCGACGAAAGTTTCATCGAGCAGTTTCTGTCGCCCAAGCTGATCCGCGATTTCCGCCTGTTCGCCCTGCACGACAAGGCCAGCGATGGCGCTTATAACGTCGCGGCCATTCACAACGAGCAGGGCTATCGGCGGGTGCGCAGTTTGCTGGCGCGCCAATACGATACCGGCATCGCCGATCCGAATATCCAGGTGACGGGGGCAGACTTGAAGGGGGACCGCACCCTATTCCTCGAGCACAAGATGCATCGCGGCGTGCCACTTCATCCCGCAACCAAAGAAATGGTCGTCGCCCATATCGAGCGGCTTTGGGGGCACGAAGTCGTGCTCGAGGAAGTTAGCGAATAGCGCGACCCTATGAGGGCTTCTTTTCGTTCGTCACGGGCATTGGCTGCGATCCGGTGTCCGATGCCGCATCTGCGGTCTGTGCCGGGCCAGGCGGTACGAACAGCGAGGTGTAGACGTAGTAGCCAACACCGAGGAACAGAACGAGGGTAAGAATGATGGCGCCGATCGACTTTACGGTCGAGGAATAGCTTTCGTCCATTGGAAGGTCTCCATCCTGGGGCGGACCCGCGGGGCTTGTATCGCCTCGCGTTAACCAGCCACAGTTGGATCATACCCCTGCCACATTTGCGCCACAATAGGTTTTGTAAGTGATACCGATTTATTGGCTATGCGACCATCGCATAGCTTCCGCCACGTGAGGCGGGCTTAAGAAGCCCGCCCTTCGGTAACGATCACTTCGGCATGACGGTTGAGATTTTGCGGCTGCTCAGTGGTGACGCTGTCGAAGGCAACCGTTGCCTTGGTGGTATAAAGATTAGTGGTCAGATAGGTGGCGGTGCCACCAACGACGGCTAAGGTCAACAAACCTGCACCGAAAACTTGTTTCAAATTCAAAGACATGACCCGCTCCATTTTGGTGTCCCCAGCCGCCGTTCCCTTGAACCGCTCTCATCTGGTGACATGCTTCAGATAGGGTGCCTTTGTCGCAGGACAAGTTTTCTATGCTGCACTGCAGCGGGGAGGGGCTATGCACAAAGCACATGCGGTAAAAACTTGAAAATATACAGGAGCCACCTACTAGCTACTTCACAATAGTGTAATGCCATCTAGCAGTGGGGATTGCTTTTGGCTCCATAGCCGCATGAAGCGAGATCTTGTCCTTGAAATCCTTCGACAATTCCCCGCACCGGGCGGTTGGTGCGGGGGCTGCGCTGGATTTGGTTAAACGAACATGCCGCCGGATACCTCGATGCGCTGGCCGGTGATCCAGCCCGCATCGCTTAAGATCGCGGCGACGGCACCACCCACATCATCCGGCAGACCGGCGCGGCCCATCGCGGTGACATTCGCCACAAAGGCATTGATATCTTTGTTATCGCGCACCCGTCCGCCGCCGAAATCGGTCTCGATGGCGCCAGGGGCGATGGTGTTAACGGCAATGCGGCGCGGCCCCAGCTCTTTGGCGAGATAGCGGGTCAGCACTTCCACCGCCCCTTTCATCGAGGCATAGGCCGAAGAGCCCGGCAGGCTGAAGCGCGCCAGACCGCTCGAGACGTTGAGAATGCGTCCGCCATCGGCGATCAACGGCAACAGCTTCTGGGTGAGGAAGAAGACGCCCTTGAAATGGATATTCACCAGCCGGTCGAAATCCTCCTCGCGCACCTCGGCAAAGGGCGCGTAATGGCCGATGCCGGCATTGTTGAGGAGATAGTCGAAGCTTTCGCGGCCAAAGTTTTCCTTCAAGACCGTACGCACGGCTTCGACAAAGGCGGCAAAGCTGGCGGTCTCGCTGGTGTCGAGGGGCAGCATCACAGCCTTGGAGCCTGCCGCGGCGATGGCGGCAGCGGTGGCGTCTGCTTCGGTCTTGTTGCTGAGATAGGTGCCGATGACGGCAACGCCCTGGCGTGCCAGTGCGAGGGCACTGGCCCGGCCCAAACCACGGCTGGCTCCAGTGATAATGGCAATTTTTGACATGGTGGTCTCCTCAACGGGGTGGTTGAGTGCAAGGTAGCTATTCTGTATATTCAAACAATACGGCAATTTTCGGAAATACTATTCTGAAAGTGTGAATAATGGACCAACTGGAAGCCATGCGCATTTTCGCCAGGGTGGTGGAGCGGACCAGCTTTTCCGCCGCTGCCCGCGATTTGCATCTGCCAGCCTCCAAGGTGACCGAAGCGGTCAAGCAGTTGGAAACCCGCCTCGGCGTGCGCCTGATCGAGCGCACGACGCGCGCGGTGCGCCCGACGCCGGATGGCGAGGCCTACCACCGCCGCTGTTTGTCGATTCTGAGTGAGGTCGAGGATGCCGAAAGCGCTTTGCGAGGCGCCAAACCCAAAGGGCCGGTGCGGGTGGATGTGCAAGGCGGCTTGGCGCGGCGCGTGTTGTTTCCAAGCTTGCCGTCTTTCTTTGCCGACTATCCGGACATCGAACTGACGATCAGCGAGACCGACCGTTTTGTCGACCCTTTGCGCGAAGGTATCGATTGCGTGCTGCGGGCAGGCGAGGTGAAGGATGGCGATCTCGTTGCAAGGCGCGTGGCGTTGCTCCCGGAGGTGACCTGCTGTTCGCCCGCTTATATCGCCCGTTACGGCATGCCCAGGCGCTGGGATCAGCTCGATGGCCATCGCATGATCGGTTTTCGCTCCTCGGCCACTGGCGGCGTGCTACCGCTCGAATTCATGGTGGCGGGTGAGAAGAGAACGGTCATGCTGCCGAGCGCCCTGATCGTCGATGCGGCCGAGAGTTACAGCGCTGCCGTGCAGTTGGGGCTAGGGCTGGTGCAGTCGCCGCGCTATGCCAAGGACGAGGCCTTCGCGCGCGGCACGCTGGTGGCGGTGCTGGAAGAGACGCCGCCATCGCCGACGCCGGTGTCGCTGCTCTATGCGGGCGGACGCTTGCTATCGCCGCGCGTGCGGGTGTTTATCGATTGGGTGACCCGGCGCTTTGCGGAGGCGGGGCTATAATTTCGAAAGCCCCTCACGGCACCAGATAACGAGACCATCTGATCTCGAAAATGACTTTGCCGATATGGCGCAAAGTGTGGACCTGATCCTCATCAGGCGGTTCGCTTTTGAAGCACTCCACCGCAAAGCGGTCGAGCGGATCATTGCCGCTGGAGCGCAACACCGACACTTCATCGATTTTGCCGCGGTCATAGGTCGCCCAAATCACCGTCGTGCCGCCAAAGCCGCTGCTGAATTCGCTATGGCTTGCCATGCCCTTCAGGCATTGCTTGATGCCCGTTCTCAGCTCGGTGATTGTTTCCATGGCCTCGGAACCGAGGAAGCCGACGAACTGCCAATGCACGGCTTTTGGCCGTCCGAGCGTCGACCAAGTGGCGGTTGCGCTTGCCATATGCTTGGTGGCGTCGGGCACGCGAAAGCGCATGGAATTAACGCATTCCAGAGCAGCCTTATCAAGATCTGCGTTGCCGCTTTCCTTGCTGAGGACAACATCGCCGGGAAGTCCGTCCGCGCTGATGGAGAACTTGACAGTCGCGGTGCCGCCGATGTGTTTGCGCTCCGGCCAGAAGGGGTAGTGAAAACAGTCGTTGTCACGCTCCGTCAACGTCGTCAGAGGGGCAGGCGGCGGCGGGGGCGCTGCCGGTACGCGCCATTCCGTCTCCGCCGACCACAGCACTTCGACAGGCTTGCCGTCCTTAAGAGTCGGGATGTAGCGCCAGGTGCGCACGCAGCTTGCCGCCGCATCGTCGAGGTCCTCACTGCCGCTCGATTTGGCGACGCGGACATGGCTGACCGCGCCGTTGACGTCGATATGAAAGTCGAGCGCGGTGACGCCTTCAACATGCGCAAGGCGTGCCGCCTCAGGGTAGAAGCCGTTGCAGGCGTGCGGCGCGCCGATTGGTATAACCGTGGCGGGCCGGAACATATCCTCGGCCGCGGCCGGAAGCGCGAGCAGACTCGCCAAAATGGCGCTCAACAATAGACGAAACATTGGCTAACCCCCGGCCCAAATCGTGGCGGTGATTTTTGCAACTTATTCGTGTCGGCGCGATGTCATATCGGCTGGCTGGACGCGACAAATGGGCAGAGCTGCTTATGCCCCGTCCGGGCGTCTGCGGCGCAGCCATGCGTTGGCGGGTTGTTCGATCAGGGTGGCAAGAAGGGCGCCCCAGGCGATGCAGATCGCGACCAATAGCGCAGGCTCGGCCCACCACATCACGGTGGCAAAGCGCTGGCCCAAGAGGATGGTGTCGGGGTGCGGATACCAACGCTGCTCGAAATAACGGATCGCCTGCAGCCAAAAGGTCTGGCCCATATAGATGCCATAAGACCATTCGCCGAGAAGGCGCAGCGGCCGGCATGAAAACACCGTGGCGAGAAACCCGCGATCAAAGGCGAGCAAAAACATCAGCGCATAAAGCGAGGTTACAAACCACAGGTCGTTGGGCGTGTGCGACCAGCCGGTGCGATAAGTCGCCCACAAGAAGTAAATGAGGGCGAGGGATTGGGCAGCATGAAAGAATCCGTCCGGCAGACGGTCAGCACCGGCCGCTTTGGCCTCGCGATACAGCACGGCGAGCCCCACGCCGACGGCAAAGCCTGCCATGCCGCGAAACATGCCATCGCGATAGGTGATGTCCAGGCCGTGATGCGAATTGATCGCCAGCAAGGTCAGCCAAGAAATGCCGAAGCCCACCAGTGCCACACCCACCCACCAGCGCCCGCGCGCCAGGAGCAGATAAAGGGGAAACAACAAGCAAAGCAAAAACTCGACCGAGACAAACCAGGAGGCGCCGTTCCATGTCAGCCAGGGAAACAAATTCCAGCCCTGGATCAGGAAGAGGCTGGCGACAAAACTCGGCCAAGTGTTAATCGGCGGCCAGGGCTGGTGATAGATGGAGAGATAGCCGCCAACATAGGAAAGCTGGTTCAGCGTTCCCATCAGCACCAGCATAGAGAGCAGCGTGGCGAAGTGAACGGGATAAAGCCGCGCCAGCCGCGCCCGCAGGAAGCTGAGATAGGCTTTGCCTTTCCAGAAGGCCTGCACTTGGCTGCCATAGACATGTACCAGAATGAAGCCGGAGAGCGCGAAGAAGAATTCCACCCACAAATAACCGCGGCTGACCGGCAGATCGAACCATTTGGCGCAGGTAAAAAAGTAAGCCCAGGTGCTGGCATGGCAGATGGGCTGATCGATGCCGCGATAGCCATGGCCCTCGCAGAAATGAAACAGCACCAGGATCAGGGGCGGCAAAGCGCGTGCACCCGCCAAGGCTTTAATTTCGACGGGTTTAGTGCTCATGACCCATAATGCTCCGGGAAGATCGCCGCATCGATATGTTCGCTGCTCAAATGGGCAAGGGGCAAGCCCCGCTTTGGCGCCAAGCCGCCATTGACCGTGCCTGCGGCAATGCATTCAATCCAGGACATGGCAGCCGTTCGGGGGTTAAGCTCTAATGTCAGAGGGGTGCGGTCCGTTATTGGGACGGCCGAAGCACGGGGGTCTGCTTGTCGCGATTCTTTGAGACTGTGAATTTTGCTGCGGGCGGGCTGCATCTGCAATCCCTGCTGGGGATTGGCACCATTATTTTGGTGGCTTGGCTGTGTTCCGAGAACCGGCGGGCCTTTCCGGTGCGCACGGTGGTGGCGGGTCTGGCGATGCAGGTCTTTCTCGCCCTCTTGCTGCTCAAAGTGCCGGTGGCGCGCGATGGGCTGTTTGCCCTGAACGGCCTCGTCACGGCGCTGACCGATGCGACCAGAACGGGAACCTCCTTCGTCTTCGGTTATATCGGGCAGGGCGATGCTCCCTTCACCATTACCCAGCCGCGAGCCTACATCAATTTTGCCTTTGGCGTGCTGCCCATCATCATTGTGATCTCGGCGCTGGCGGCGCTGTTCTGGCATTGGCGCATTCTGGCGCTGTTGGTCAAAGGCATCGCTGTGGTGCTGCGCCGGGTTTTGGGCATCGGCGGGGCGGTGGGCCTGGGTGGGGCCTCAACCGTCTTCCTCGGCAATATCGAGGGGCTGCTCGTGATCCGGCCTTATCTCGCCAAGCTGAACCGCTCTGAGCTTTTCATCATGTTCACGGTGGGCATGTCGGTGGTGGCGGGCACGGTGTTCGTGCTCTACGCCACCATCTTAAAGCCGGTGCTGCCCGGCGCGCTGGGGCATATTCTGATTGCATCGGTAATGAGCCTGTTCGGTGCCATCGTCATTGCCCGCATCATGATCCCGGGCGAAGCCGCCACCGATACCACCAGCGACAGCGAAATGACCTATCGCTCCAGTATGGATGCGGTGTCCCACGGCACCGAAGTGGGCCTCAAAATCTGGCTGCAGATCATCGCCATGCTGATCGTCATTACCGCCTTGGTGGCAATGGCCAATATGATCCTGGCCCATGCTCCGGCGGTGCTCGGCGCGCCCATTACGTTGCAGCGCATTTTCGGCTGGCTGTTTGCGCCGGTGGTTTGGCTTTACGGCGTGCCCTGGAGCGAAGCGGTGACGGCGGGCAGCTTGCTCGGCACCAAGACGATTTTGAACGAGTTGATCGCTTATATCGATTTGACCAAACTGCCGCCCGGCGCGCTGGACCCTCGCTCGACCCTGATCGTGGTCTATGCCATGTGCGGCTTTGCCAATTTCTCCTCCGTGGGCATCGTCATTGCAGGTATGAGCGCGCTGGAGCCGGAACGGCGCAATGAGTTCGTGCCGCTGGTGATGCGGGCGCTGTTTGCCGGAACCATGGCGAGCGGGTTGACCGGCGCGATGATCGGCTTCTTGCCTGTGACCTAAAGGGATAGAGCGCCGATGGCTGTGAAGGATGATCTCACGGCGCTGCTGGCGGAAATTCGCGCCTGCCGAATTTGCGAAGCCTATCTCACCCCGCGCCCGGTGATCCGTGCCAGCAGCACGGCGCGGATTGGCATCGTGGCGCAGGCGCCGGGCATCCGCGTGCATGAGACCGGGCTCTCCTTCAACGATCCCTCCGGTGATCGCCTGCGCGGCTGGATGGGGATTGACCGCGACGTTTTTTACGACGAAAGCAAGATCGCCATCATCGGCATGGGGTTTTGCTTTCCCGGCTATGACGCAAATGGCGGCGATCTGCCACCGCGCAAGGAATGCGCCGTCGCCTGGCAGGACAAGCTCTTTGCCGTGCTGCCGAAGTTCGAGTTGACGCTGCTGATCGGCAGCTATGCTTTCGCTTGGCATTTGAAAGGCCGCGCCAAAGCCAATGTTTCGCAAACGGTGCAGGCCTGGCGCGATTATGCGCCCGCGATCATTCCTCTGCCGCATCCCTCCTGGCGCAACAATGGCTGGCTCAATAAGAACCCGTGGTTTGCCGAAGAACTGTTGCCCACTTTGCGCCGCCGCGTGAAGCGCGCGCTGAGGTGATCAAGGCTGTTTGGCGGGGTGCTTTTTCTTCGCTGCGATCGGCAGTTCAAACGGCACGGCCGGAAGGCCCTCGGAACTGACGAGGTTGCAGAGCGGGCTATCAGCCCAACAGAAGCGGACGCTGATGGCTTTGGGGTGATGGGCAGCGTCGAGCGTCACACGATCCTTGGTCACAATGCCATCGACATAGCCGCATTGGTCCGGCGCCTCGCAAAGGCTGAAGCCGATGGCGCGATCCCATTGGCGGGTCTCAAGCCCTTTGGCGACATGATCGAATATCACGGTCACGGTCTTGCCGTTGCGGCTGGCCGCAACCGGCGTTGGGCTGCTGCCTTCGACCGGCTGGCCGTAAATTTGCTGGCGGGCAAGAAGGGCAAGCCGCCGCCCCACGTCCTGCTTCATTTGCGGATGGATGTTGTCCGGCACGCCCAGATCGGTGGTGACCGCCAGGCCAGTATTGGGCGTCGCCGCCACGACTATGCGTTGGCTTTCCCGCAACTCGGCCCAACTCGATTTTCCGGGCGCTGTGCGGTACGGACCGTAACCGGGCAGTTGCACGACATAGAAGGGTGTGCCGCCGCCGAATTTGCGGCGCCAGTCATCGATCAGGGCTTTCAGCTGGCGACGGTATTCGGCGGGCTGATCGGTATCGGTTTCGCCTTGATACCAAACGATGCCGCGGATCTGCGTCGCGCCCAGCGGTACGATCTGGCCGTTATAGAGCGTGGAGACGCCGAACTGATTGAGCCAAGGCTGATGCGCCAGTTGCGGCAGGTGATCGGCCGCAACCGAGGTTTTCCAACGCCATGGGCCGGTCAGCGGCTTCGCCGTACCGTCCGCAAGCTTCAAGCTCATCTTTTCGGCGGGATCGAGAAACCCTCCGCCCACGTATATTCCCACGGCGATGACGTTTTTGCCTTCGCGCAGCGTACCGGATGGAACGGTGTAATTGCGGACGACATCGTAACCTTCGCCTGCACCCGCCTCGGCGCCGTTGACGAAGGCAAGATCGTCATTGCTGATCTGACCGAGTGTCAGCGTGGCGGCGCCTTTCGCTTCATCGGCCGTCAGCGTAACCGTTTTGCGCAGCCACACGATGCCATCGAATTTCGCCAGTTTGGGCCAGGGCCGCCAGCCACCGACCGGCACATTCGCATCCCAGTTGGAATCGTCGAGGGAGGGATCGAACCAAGGGGGCGCTGCTTTCATGGATGGATCGTGGGCATCGAACCAAGCATGCACCAGGGCGCGGTATTTGCGATCACCGTTTGCCGGCGACGCGGCATAGGTTTTGACAATATCGAGCACGTCGCCATAGCCGCCAAGGGCGTTCAGCGTGTCATTGCTGATCCAGGCCTGGATGGCGGCGCCGCCCCAAGCATCTTCGATCAAGCCCACCGCGACTTTGGCGGCGGGTTGCAGCTCGCTGCCGAAATAATAACAGGTGGCGGAGAACTCCTTGGCCGTCTCGGGACTCGTCACCGCCCAGCTGGCATCGGCACCGAAACTTTCGTGCGGGACCGCGCTGCTAAAGCGCTGCACGTGAAACAGACGCAGCTGCGTGT
This sequence comes from Alphaproteobacteria bacterium, assembly GCA_015654635.1. GTDB lineage: Bacteria > Pseudomonadota > Alphaproteobacteria > Micropepsales > Micropepsaceae > Rhizomicrobium. The sequence continues at coordinate 81,654 of JAATGP010000022.1, forward strand.
TTTGGGCCGAACGCAGTTCGCTGTCGTAATTGGTGGCGAGCCGCAGCGGCAGTTCCATATTCGATTGGCCGGAGCAGAGATAGACGTCGCCGAGCATCACATCGGAAAGCGTTTGCGTTTCGCCGCTGCTGCTGTTGGCGGTCAGCGTGTAGGGACCGCCGGCTTTCATCGCGGGCAGGGTTAACTGCCAATGACCTTTGGCATCGGCGGTGGCGCTGGCGCTTTGACCGGCAAAGAAAACCTCCACCGTGGCGCCCGGCGCTGTCAGGCCCCAGAGCGGCAGCGGTTTGTCGCGCTGCAAGACGGCGTGATTTTGAAACATGGTGTAGAGCAGGCTCAGAGGCCGCGGCGGAAATTTGTCTTTCACCACTGTCAGGATTGGCGGAGGAGATGGCACAGGAGTGCTGACGACCGTTGTGCAACCCGTGAGCAGGAGAGCCGCGGCGAGCACTGCGGACTTGTCCATTCCCCGTTCCCCTTTATTGTCGTTTGGCTACGATTTAATACCGGAAATCACCTGATGGCCAGATTGGCTGGCATTCTTGTCTGCGTCATTCTGGCGGTGCTCGCGGGCTGTGCCCCGGTGACGGCGCCTTTGGGGCTGGAACATCTTTCACCCGCCCTCGCAGATGACAGCTTTGTCACGCGCGACGGCACCGCACTGCCGTTGCGCCATTGGGATGCCAAAGCGCCGCGCGCCGTGATCGTGGCGCTGCACGGCATGAGCGATTACGCCAACGCCTTTGCTATGCCGGCACCCTTTTGGGCCAGCCAAGGCATCACGACTTATGCTTATGACCAACGCGGTTTTGGCCGCGCGCCGAATACCGGCATCTGGCCTGGTTCCGTGGTGATGCAGCAAGACCTTAGCGATTGTGTCGAAGCGGTGCGGACGCGCCATCCCGGCTTGCCGATCTATGCCTTGGGCGAAAGCATGGGTGGCGCCGTGGTGCTGACCAGCCTTGCCGGTGCAGCGCCACCGCGGGTCGCTGGGGTGATCCTGGTGGCACCGGCGGTATGGTCGCGAGACGACATGCCGTTTTATTATCGCACGGCACTATGGCTGACCGCTCATACCGTGCCATGGATGACGTTCTCGGGCAGCGGACTCAAAATTTGGCCATCGGATAATATTCCGATGCTGCGCGCCAATGGCCGCGATCCTCTGTTCCAGAAAAAGGCCCGCACCGATGCGATCTGGGGGCTGGTCAATCTGATGGACGAGGCGCGCCATGCGCCGGAGACCCTCAAAAGCGCGCCGCCGATCCTGATGCTCTATGGCGAAAAGGACCAGATCATCCCGCGGGCGCCGACTGAGGCGGTGGTGAAAGCGTTAGAGGCCAAAGCACCTTCCATAAGCGCGCAGGTGCATGTTTATCCCAAAGGCTATCACATGCTGCTGCGCGATCTGAATGCCGCCGTCGTCTGGAAGGATGTGGTGGCGTTTATCGATCAGCACGCTACGGCCGTATCGTCCCCGCATTGACATGGGCGGTGGCGGTGGCGGCTCTGTCGGTGGACGAATCGCCCAGCCGCACTTGGTAATCCCCCTCGGCAACACGCCAGATATTGGCGTCACCATCGAACATGGCGAGCAATCTGGGGTCGGCGCTGAGGGTGACATGCTTGACCTCACCCGGTGCCAGATCGACTTTGCTGAAACCGACCAGACGCGTCTCGCCATAGGGCGGTTTGACATAGATTTGTGCCACGGTTTTACCCTGGCGCGCGCCGGTATTGCGCACATCAAAGCCGAAGCTGAGCGTGGCGCCGCCCGTCACTTTCAGACCTTCATAGGCAAAGCTGGTGTAGGAAAGCCCATAACCGAAGGCAAAGAGCGGCGGCAGTTTCTGCTCCTCGAACCAGCGATAGCCCACTTTCGAGCCCTCGTTGTAAATCACATCATAGACCGTCGGCGTGCCATTGGTGGCGATGATGCGGCCATCGGGGCGCTGACCGGTGATGATGGGATGGGGAAGCTGGCTTTCGGCGATGGGAAAGGTCACCGGCAAGCGGCCTGAGGGATTGACATCGCCGAAGAGAATGCGGGCGATGGCAGCGCCGCCGCGATTGCCGGAATACCAAGCCTCCACAACGCCATCCACCTTATCGAGCCAAGGCATGGTCACCGGGCCACCGGTTTCGAGCACCACGATGGTATGGGGATTGGCCGCGGCGACCGCGGCGATCAAGTCATCCTGATTGCCTGGGAGTACCAGATCGATGACATCGACGCCCTCGCGCATGTGCTGATGGGCGAAAACGATGGCGATATCGGATTTTTTCGCCAGCGCCACGGCGGCGGCGATGTCGTCACCGGCGGCATAGGTCACAGCCGCCTGGGGCGCCAGACGGTGAATTTCGGCCAGCGGTGCGGAGGCATGGAGCACCACAATATCGCGTGGCAATTGCCAAGTTTCACCAGCAATGACACGTGTGCCACCGCCAATGGGCACTTCCATGGCTTTGGTATGGCCGATGCCGAGCACCTGTGAGGACCCGCCGCCGGAGGGCACGCCCAAATCGGCATAGCCGCCAATCAGGGCGATCTTCTGCCGCTTGACCGCGGTGAGCGGCAAGATGGCTTTGTCATTCTTGAGCAGCACGATGCCGTCTTCGGCTGCGCTCTGCGCGACGGCGAGATCGCCATCGGCATCGATGGGCGCCTTGACCACAGCGTGATCGAACAGGCCTTTGGCGAACATGCTGCGCAGGATGCGGTGAACCATGTTGCGCAGGCGCGCTTCGGGCACTTGGCCTTTGGCCACCGCCTCTTTCAGCGGCGGACCGAAATAATCCAGACGGTCCGAGCCGTTTGAGGATTCTTGATCAAGCCCGTTGAGCGCCGCGGGCACCGTCGAATGCACCGCCCCCCAATCCGACATCACAAAGCCCCGATAGCCCCAATCGCCTTTGAGGATTTCCGAGAGGAGGTAGTGGTCCTCACAGGCATAGTTGTTGTTGACGCGGTTGTAGGAACACATGATGGCACCGGGGTCGCCGCGTTCCAGGGCAATTTCGAAGGCCAGAAGATCGCTTTCGCGCGCGTCCGCGTCGGCGATATTGGTGCTCATCACGGTGCGGGCGGTTTCCTGATCGTTGAGCGCGAAATGCTTGGCGGTAGAGATGACATACTGGCTTTGGATGCCGCGAATGGATTCACCCACCATGATGCCCGCCAGAAGCGGGTCTTCACCGGAATATTCGAAGGTGCGCCCGCCGCGCGGTTCGCGCGCCAGATTGGTGCCGCCTGCCAGCAGCACATTGTAGCCTTTGGCCCGCGCTTCTTTGGCGATCATGGCGCCGCCTGCAAAAGCCGTTTGCGGATTGAAACTCGCCGCCGTCAGCAAGGACGAGGGCAAGGCCGTCGCCGTATCGCCGGGGCGCATGTTGCCGCCATTGGCAACGCCGAGGCTGGCATCGGATTCGGTCAGCGGCGGAATGCCAAGCCGTGGAATACCAGGGACCAAACCGGCGCTAAGCGGCATTTGCGCTTTCAATTCGGCGCTGAGCAATGGGCGGTTGGCGGCCTGATAGGGCATGCCGAAATAACCGTCGATCAGGATGAACTCTTCGTCGCGGCTCATTTGCGCCTGCACCAGATCGGCGCGCGCGTCGGGCGAGAGGCTCGTATTCATCCAGGGGCGCTGCTGTGCCGAAGTCTGGGCTCCCGCCGCGACGGCCAAAAAGCCGAGCACCACCACACCAAACACCTTGCCGCTCATCACGCAGTCCTTCTCAAACGCCACGTACCACCGTGACGCTATTATCGTAACAGCGACCGGGTTATAAAAGCTTGTATTGCGCGACAGAAGGGCCCGCCAGGCTTAATGTTTCATTTCCAATTTGACACCTGTGCGCGCGGCCAAATGGTAGCAAAGGTCCATTTGGTCAGCGAGGGCGTGTTTTTCACCCAGCGTAGCGCTGCGATAAGCGTCGATCATGTGTCCGGCATAAAAAATGCGCGCGCGCGAGTAGCCATCGGGGGTGATTTGGCCGGCCTTGTGGAGGTTTTCGTACGCTTCGCGCATTACTTCGGAAAAGAAATTGGCCGGCGGCGCATAAAGCGGTTTGGTGAGGACCGTCGAGGTATTGCCACGTCCCGCCACCACAATGGCCTCGGCATCGAGGTTGGGATCGATAAGTAGAAACCGCGTGACATCACAGACCGCAATCGCATTCGCCCAATTATCGAGCTTGGCGAGTTCGAAATCTGAGAGATGAGCGGCGCGCGCCGGGGCGGTGATCGTTATGACAGCGACGCATGCGACCACCACCGGATAAGCAGCAAGACGCATCGCTGGCACTCCCATTCAAGGCATCCTGATTATGCCGCCCGCCAGCGTGACGCCGATCTCAATCTTTCGCGATTGGGCGGTCACGGATGCGCGACTGTCGCCCCGCCGCATGCCATCCTCCGCACGGGGCAGAAGATGGTGGGCGCGACAGGGATTGAACCTGTGACCCCACCCGTGTGAAGGGTGTGCTCTCCCGCTGAGCTACGCGCCCGGGCCATTTTATGGCGCCTGCCGGGGCAAATTTGCCAGCAAGCGCTTCGGGAGGAGTGCGTATAAAGCCCTGGCCTCTCCGGTGCAAGCGGGCGTTTTGGGGCCGTCTGCGCTGTGTGGCCCCAGGCCCTAAAGACCCAGAAGCTGCCTTCCTGCGGCGGGGACTTCGCTGAAATCGGCCACCACCGCATCGGCTCCAAGGCTGGCAGCGGGCTGCTGGGTATAGCCGTAAGGCACCAGGATCACGGGCACGCCCGCGGCACGGGCGGTTTCGACATCGGTGATGCTGTCGCCCACCATCAGGGCTGGTCCGCTGCCAAGCTCGTCCTTGATTTCGGCGAAGAGCCGCGGGTCAGGTTTCATGTAGGTGCGCTTGCCCTGGCCATAGACGGCACCGAAAAAGGGCGAAAGCCCCAAAGCATCCAGGAGCAGTGTGGTCGGGCCATGCGGCTTGTTGGTGAGCACGCCCATGGCAAACCCCTCGGCCTTGAGGGCCGTCAGCGTCGCCATAACGCCGGGGTAGGGCAGGCTTTTGTCGGCGACATGGCTGGCATAATTCTGCAGGAAAGCGCGGTATAGCATCTCGATTTCGAACGGCGAAATGGGATCGCCGGTGACCAGAAAGGCCTCGCTGATCAGATTCTTGGCGCCGCGCCCCACCAGACGCCGCAGCTGGTCTTCGGCCACGGGCGGGCGCAATTCGCGCTCTAGCAGCCAGTTGATGCTCTGCAAAAGGTCCGGCGCGGTGTCTACCAGCGTGCCGTCGAGGTCGAAAATAAATACCGGTTTGGTCATCGCAACATCATGAAGTAAAACGTCACTTTACGGTTAAAGGGGCGAGGGTTATCCAGCGAAGATGGCACGCGCAGGAATTATTTTGGCGGCAGGCATGGGCACGCGGATGAAGTCCGCGCGGCCCAAGGTAATGCACGAAGTGGCGGGGCTGTCTATGCTCGGCCATGTCATCGGCGCCATGCGCGCAGCGGATGTCGATCGCATCGTGGTGGTCACGCACGCCTCGGGCGAGGCGGTGCGCCGCTTCGCCGCCACGCTGGGCGCCGAAAGTGTGATCCAGGACAAGCAACTGGGGACCGGGCATGCCGCCGCCTGTGCGGGCGGGCTGCTCAAGGATTTTTCCGGCACAGTGATCATCGCCTATGGCGACATGCCGCTGGTGACCGCCGAAACCTTCAAGACCGCCTTCACGGCGCAGGAAAGCGCCGGCATGGCAATGGTGGGATTTCGTCCTGCCGATCCGGGCGTTTATGGCCGCATGATCCTGGATAGCGATGGGCTGCTCAATCGGATCGTCGAATTCAAGGATGCCAGCGCCGAAGAAAAAGCGGTGCGGCTCTGCAATGCGGGCATTCTGACGGCCAAGGCCACGGATTTTTTCCGCTGGGCAGTGGGGCTCACAAACACCAACGCACAGAACGAATATTATCTCACCGATGTGCCGGCTCTGGCCAAAGCGGACGGCGTGCGCTCGGTGGTGGTGGAAGCCGGCGAAGCCGAGATGATGGGCGTCAACAGCCGTGCCGAGCTTGCCCGCGCCGAAAGCCTGATGCAGCAGCGTTTGCGCGACCGTGCGCTCGCCGCTGGCGCCGGTCTGGTGGCACCGGAAACGGTGCATTTTTGCTTCGATACGGTGCTTGAACCTGATTGCCTGATCGAACCTTATGTGGTGTTCGGGCCTGGGGTCACGGTGCATTCCGGGGCCCATATCCGTGCTTTTTCGCATCTGGAAGGGGCCAGCGTTGCGGCGGGGGCGATAGTCGGACCGTATTCGCGGCTGCGCCCCGGCACCGTGGTCGATGAAGATGTGCATATCGGCAATTTCGTCGAACTGAAAAACACCCGCATCGAAAAGGGCGCCAAAGCCAGCCATCTGACGTATCTCGGCGATGCGCGGGTGGGCGCGGGCGCCAATATCGGCTGTGGCACCATCACCTGCAATTATGATGGTTTTCTCAAGCACAAGACCGACATCGGTGCAGGCGCCTTCATCGGCTCCGACACGGCGCTGGTGGCTCCGGTCAAAGTGGGCGATGGCGCTATCACCGGGGCAGGTTCGGTGATCACGCGGGATGTTCCGGCCAATGCGCTGGCGGTCACCCGTGCCGAGCAAAAGGTGCTGGACGATTGGGCGACAAAATTCCGCAGCCGCAAGAAAGCGGAAAAGGCTGCCAAGACATAATCCCGCTGCGGCTCTTGATCAGAGCTAAGGAGAACACCATGTGCGGTATCGTTGGCATAGCCGGAACCAAGGACTGCGCAGGCGCGATCTTGGCTGCCTTGAAGCGGCTGGAATATCGCGGCTACGATTCGGCTGGAATCGCCACGCTGGTGCGCGGCCAGATCGATCGCCGCCGGGCTGTCGGCAAGCTCTCGGCCCTCGAACTCGTGCTCAAGGATTGTCCCTTGCCCGGCCATACCGGCATCGGCCACACGCGCTGGGCCACGCACGGCAAGCCTTCGGAAGCCAATGCCCATCCCCATGCCACCGAGAAAGTGGCCGTTGTTCATAACGGCATCATCGAGAATTTTCGCGAACTGAAGGCGGAACTGGTCGCCAAAGGCCACCACTTCGAATCCGAAACCGACACCGAAGTCTGCGCCCATCTTGTCAGCGCCTATCTCGATGAGGGGCTGCCCGTGGAAGAGGCGGCAAAGACGGCGGTGAAACGTCTGCATGGCGCCTATGCGCTCGCCATGATCTTCAAGGGTGAAGAGGGGCTTTTGATCGGCGCCCGCATGGGCAGCCCGCTTGCTGTCGGCTATGGCGCGGAGGAATCCTATTTGGGTTCCGACGCCTTTGCGCTGGCGCCTTTCACCAACCGCGTCTCCTATCTTGAAGATGGCGATGTGGTGATCATTCGCGGCACGGATGTGAAGATTTACGATGCCGCCGGTCGCCCGGCCAATCGTGAGGTGAAAATCACCTCGGCCTCCGCCGGGCTGGTCGACAAGGCGGGCCATCGCCATTTCATGGCCAAGGAAATCCACGAGCAGCCGGAAGTCATTGCCCATACGCTGGCCGCCTATATCGATCCGGATGGCCCTACCACGCGCAACCGCGATACCAAACTGCTCAAGGCCCTTGCCGATGCCAGCATGCTGACGATTTCGGCTTGCGGCACCGCTTTTTATGCCGGCATGGTCGGCAAATATTGGTTTGAAAAGCTGGCGCGTCTGCCGGTCGAAATCGATGTCGCCTCCGAGCTGCGCTATCGCGATCCGGTCTATCCCAAAAATGGCGTGGCGTTGTTCATTTCGCAGTCTGGCGAAACCGCCGATACGCTGGCCGCCTTGCGCGATGCCAAGGCCCATGGCCAGACCACCATTGCCGTTGTCAATGTGCCGGAAAGCTCGATCGCGCGCGAAGCCGATATCGTGCTGCCGACCTTTGCCGGGCCGGAGATTGGCGTTGCCTCCACCAAGGCTTTCACCTGCCAGCTCGCGGCGCTGGCGCCGCTGGCCATTGCGGCAGGACGGGCCCGCGGTCATCTGGACGAGGCGGCGGAGAAAAAGCTTTGCGCCGCCTTGTTGGAAGTGCCGCGCCATATCGTGGAATTCCTCAAGCAGGAACCGCGGCTGGAGCAGATCGGCCAGGAAGTGGCCAAAGCGCGCGATGTGCTCTACCTGGGCCGCGGCTCAAGCTATCCCTTGGCGCTGGAAGGCGCCCTTAAGCTCAAGGAAATCTCCTATATCCACGCCGAAGGCTATGCCGCGGGCGAGATGAAGCACGGTCCCATCGCGTTGATCGATGAGAACGTGCCGGTCATCGTCATCGCGCCGCACGATGCGCTTTATGAAAAGACCGTCTCCAATATGCAGGAGGTGATGGCGCGCGGCGGCAAGGTGCTGCTGATCTCCGATAAGGCAGGGCTCAATGCATCGAGCGGGCAGGCTTGGCAGAGCGTGGAAGTGCCGACCACCGATCCCTTCATCGCCCCAATCCTCTATGCGGTGCCGGTGCAGCTGCTGGCCTATTATGCCGCCGTGGCCAAGGGCACCGATGTGGATCAGCCCCGGAATCTCGCCAAATCGGTGACGGTGGAGTAGAGCCTTGCGGTCTTGCAACCGCACACACGGCATGGTCGTTGTTAACCAATGTTCCCGCGTGAAATAGTGGGCACACCACAACCTAGCATTGATGCGCGACATGCATTACATGTCGGCCCCTTTCATATGGGGACCATTCGTGCCGTCTGCGCGCTTAGAACAATTTGGACCGCTCCGGCTTGTGGGACTGATGCGCCAGCACAACGCGGCGCAGGACAATAAGGCCGTCTATCGCGTTCTCTTCACGCAGTGGCACGACTACATCAAGCAGCGGCCCGAACCGCCAACCTTCAAGCGCAATTTCGGCGTCTTTGGCTGTATGGCCGATGGCGCGACGCATTTTGATTACTTCTGCGGTGCGCCATCGGAGGCACCGCTGCCCCAGGGCTTTGTCGCGCTGCATCTGCCGGCGATGCGGTGTGCTGTGTTTGCCTATACCCAGCCCATTGGGGCGTTGCGCGATTTTGTGCGCAAGGTTTTCGCGCATGAGCTTCCCGCTGCCGGTCTGTCATTGCTGCCAAGCAGATCGGGTATGCCGGAATTTGTCGAACGCTATTGGGATGATTTCAATCATTCGACGGCCGTCGGAGGGCTTGATCTTTTGGTTCCGGTGCAAGGTTAACCTTAAGGTATTGTTGGCAAGCATGGGGTGCAGGCGCTAGGCTCGCATAAGAAGTACTATGGGGGCATCTTATGTCCGGCTTGGCACTGTTTACGATTTTCCACACGCTCATCAGTATCGCCGCGATGATCGCGGGTCTGTTTTTGGTCTATGGCTTATTGCGTGGCCAGCGCCTGGAACGCTTGACCCTTTGGGCGTTGGGTTTGCTCGCCGCCACGACCATCACAGGCTTCTTGTTTCCCATCCATGGCTTCACGCCCGCACTTGGCACCGGCATCGTCTCGACGGTGCTGTTGGCGTTGGCCACTGCCGCCCGCTACCGCTTCGCCATGGCGGGACCTTGGCGCGCGGTTTATGTGACGAGCGCGGTGGCGGCACTATATCTCGATTGGTTCGTGTTTGTGGTGCAGGCCTTTGTCAAAATCCCGCCCGTACACGCGCTGGCGCCGACGGGTACCGAGGCACCCTTCGTGGCCGCACAAGCCGTGGTGCTGCTGGCGTTCGCAATCGCCGGCTATTTCTCGGTGAAGCGTTTCCGCTTTGGCTTGGTGGCCAGCGGCGCCTGATACGGCGCGCCAAAAGGAAAGATGCCGGGGCACCGTAAGTGCCCCGGTTTGGTAACGCTATTCCAGCATGCTGCGCAGCATCCAGGCCGTCTTTTCGTGCAATTGGATACGCTGGGTGAGAAGATCCGCGGTGGCCTCGTCAGCCGCTTTGTCCGCCAGCGGGAAGATTTTGCGGGCCGTGCGCACGACCGTTTCCTGGCCCTTGACCAGATCGGCGATCATCTCGGTGGCGCCAGGAACTTTATCGCTTTCTTCGATGCTGGAGAGCTTGGCGAAGGCGGTATAGCTGCCCGGCGCATAGACGCCCAGCGCACGGATGCGCTCGGCAATGAGATCCACCGCCAGAGCCAGCTCGTTATACTGCGTCTCGAACATCAGATGCAGGGTGTTGAACATCGGACCGGTGACGTTCCAATGGTAGTTATGGGTCTTCAGGTAGAGGGTGTAGGAATCGGCCAGAAGGCGCGAAAGCCCCTCCGCGATGGCCTTTCTCTCTTTCTCGTCGATCCCGATATCGATCACGGGGTTGCTGCTGTCTTTGCGTGCCATTCTCGTATGATCCCTTCATGAGGGCCGCCAGCTTGCGGCGCGACCGGATATATCCTGAATCCAACTAGGGTCTTTTTAAAGGGCCAAGAGAGCCAAGCGCGTGCGGGCAAAAGGCGCGGGTCATACGCTGGACTAAGCCGCCGGGATCGGCTTCATTTCGGCCAGCAGGAGCGACATCATGAGCAGCGCCGACCATCTCAAGCAGCAGGCAGCCGCCCGCGCCCTCGAATTCGTGACCAGCGGGATGCGGCTGGGGCTTGGCTCGGGCTCGACATCGGAAGCTTTTATCAATCTTCTGGGCACGCGCGTGCGCGGTGGTTTGGACGTCGTTGGCGTGCCGACCTCGGAACGCACGGCACAACTGGCCCGCTCCTTGGGCATTGCGCTCGGCGATCTTAACGATCTGGCGCCGCTGGACCTCGATATCGACGGCGCCGACGAAGCCGATTACCAGCTTGATCTGATCAAAGGCGGCGGCGGTGCGCTGTTGCGGGAAAAAATCGTCGCGGCCTCGGCGGGGCGCATGATTGTGATGATCCATGGCGACAAGCTGGTCAAGACGATGGGGGCCTTCCCGCTGCCCATCGAGGTGATCGCGTTCGGCCATATCGAAACCGCCAAGCGCATTGCCGCAGCGGTGGAAGCACTCGGTTACGGCAAAGTCCCGATGACTCTGCGCCACAAGAACGATGCGATCTACAAAACCGACAGCAACAATGTGATTTACGATGTCGCCTTCGGTCCCACCATGGCGGACACCAAGAGTCTGGCCACAGCGCTCTCCTGCGTGCCCGGTGTGGTCGAGCACGGGCTTTATATCGGCATTGCCAAGACGCTGATCATCGCCCGCGACAGCGGCATCGAGGTCATGGACCGGTCCTAACGCAACAGCGGAATGACGGGCAGCACATGCAGGATGAAGCGGGTGATGAAGCGCGGCGAGCGGGTGTCTGGGGTTCGCAACCGCATTTTCTCGCTGCAGGAAGGCCCACAGGTGAGCGTTGCTGCCGAGCCTTTGGCAGGTTTGATACGGGTCTGCAGGGACACACCCGCTAGCGCCAAAGTCATGTCGTTCATCGTTTCCGGCGACATCGCATAATAGCTATGGTCGAGGCTGTCGGCTCTGGCGCCGGAGGCATCGATCATATCCACCACATGGCTGGCGTCGTCCGCTTGAAAGGCGAGGTCGCTGGTGCTGCCAAGCCGCTTTACCCCGCCATGCACGCGCTGCGAGAGTTCCAGCACCGTGTCATAGGCCGAAGTGTAAATTGTGGTGCGCTTGGCGAAGGGTGCGGCGCCGAGCATCAGTTTGAGAAAGTCGTTGTTTTTGGGCTCAACCCCGACATCGGCGCCTGCCAGCACCAGTTCGTCGATGAAACCCGGCGGTGGCGGCTCGCGGCTCTGGCCCAGACCCGAGAGCGTCATCAGCGTCAGACGGCTGCCCAAACTGTGGCCGAGCACGGTTACCCGAAGCCGCGACTCCGCCAATTCGCGCAGAAATTCGGCCAGCAAGGGCTCGGCATAATCGCTGTGCTCAAGATCGGAGACATAGCGGTCGACGTTAATCTCCGCGCTCCAGGAGAAGGCGGCGACGACGCAGCCGGTCTGGGCGTCATGGGCGACCTGAGCGGCGCGCAGCACGGCGCCATCAAAACCGGTGTGAAAGCCATGCACGAAAAGAAAGACCGAACGGCAATGTTTGGCTTTGGCCTCGGCCTCAATCAGGCCAATGGCGCCTGAAAGATTTGGGGCGCCCGCCAGCTTGGCCTTTCCGGCGGTAGAACAGGCGACCGGGTGGCTTTTGGCGACATAGCCATATTGCGGCGCTTCGCCAGGCGCCATGGCGGGGGGGACAACGGCCTCGGCTGTGCCGCAGGAGGGCGTTCCGGCCCAACGCGTGGCATAGCCGCCCGGAAAACTGGCATCCGCCTCGCGGTCGGTGACATAGACGACGGCGCTATAGGTGGGTTTGGCAGGCTCCGGCCGCCAGACCGAGCGCACCGGACCAGAATCGTCGATGGCGCAGCCTGTCACCGTTGCGGCAAGCAGCAACACAGCCCATATCTGGCGCATGCCCCCTCCGGCGTTGAAGGTGTATCAAACCTCCTTTAAGCGAGGGCTGGCAAGGCGGGATATTGTCATGGCCAAGTTCGATTTTGATCTGTTTGTCATTGGCGGCGGTTCGGGCGGGGTCCGCGCGGCACGGGTAACGGCGGGGCTGGGCCAAAAGGTCGGCTTGGCCGAGGGCTCGCGCATGGGCGGCACCTGTGTGATCCGCGGCTGTGTGCCCAAGAAGCTCTATGTCTATGCCAGCCGTTTCGTGGAGGATTTCGAGCTTGCCCCCAGCTTCGGCTGGACGCTGGGCGAACCGCGCTTTGATTGGCGCACGCTGGTGGCGCACAAGAACGCCGAGATTACCCGCCTGGAAGGCCTCTATCGCAGGGGCGCCGAAAGTGCAGGGGTGCAGGTGTTTTCGGAATATGCCGGCTTGGAAGACGCGCACACCATCCGGCTGGCGAGCGGGGCCACCGTCACCGCCGATAAGATCCTGATCGCAACCGGCGGGCGCCCACAGCGCGATTTGATGGGCGCGCCGGGCGCCGAATATTGCGATGTCTCCGACGATGCCTTCGATTGGGAGGAATTGCCCAAGCGGCTGATCGTGACCGGCGGCGGCTATATCGCGCTCGAATTCGCCCACATCTTCCACGCCTTCGGCGTCGATACCACGGTGATCGTGCGCAAACCCAAAGTGCTGCGCGGCTTTGACGAGGATATGCGCGACGCGCTGCACAGCTCGATGGAACGGCGCGGGATCAAGGTTCTGACGGAGCGGCTGCTTACCGCCGTCGACAAAGAGGGCGACCACCTTATCGCCTGTACCACGGCGGGCGAACGGCTGGCGGCCGACAAGATTTTGCTCGCCTGGGGCCGCACGCCCAATACCGGCGGGCTTGGTCTGGAAAAAGCGGGTGTCGTCACCGCCAAGAACGGGCGCATCGATGTCGACGGCTATTCGCGCACCGCTGTCGAAAACATCTACGCCATCGGCGATGTCACCGAGCGGCTGTCGCTGACGCCCGTCGCCATTCATGAAGCCATGTGTTTTGTGAAGACTGCCTTTCAGGATACGCCGACGCGCCCCGATCATGCGCTGGTGCCGACCGCCGTCTTCACCACACCGGAAATCGGCACCGTGGGGATGAGCGAGGAACGGGCGCTGGAACACGGCCATGCCATCGATGTCTACAAATCGACTTTCCGCCCCATGCGTACAGTGCTGGCGGGCACTGGCGACCGCATGGTGATGAAACTGGTGGTCGAGCAGAAGACCGACACCGTACTCGGCTGCCACATCTTCGGACCGGACGCTGCAGAGATCGTGCAGATCGTCGCCGTGGCGATGAAAATGGGCGCCACCAAGGCCCAGTTCGATGCCACCCTCGCGCTGCATCCCTCGATCGCCGAAGAACTCGTCACCATGCGGACCAAGAGCTATTCCAAGGACGCTTAAGACTTGTTCCCAAATATGGAACATGCTAGGTTGTGCCGATGCAGATTATCGCCAAGAGGACATTGAAACTCTTTTGGCAACGCCATCCACAGGCCGAAATTCCGCTGCGCAACTGGTACGCTGTTGTGGACAAGGCCGAGTGGCGACAGCCGGGAGATGTGAAAGTGGCGTTCGGAGCAACGGTGGATTTTCTCGGTGATAACCGGATCGTCTTCGATATCGCGGGCAACAAGTATCGCTTGGTCGTCCATGTCGCATATCCGTTCAAGCGTGTGTTGGTGAAGTTTGTCGGAACTCACAAGGACTACGACAGGATTAGTGCTGGGAGCGTGTGATGACAAAAAGCAAGGGTGAGGCACCCCTCTCTTTTCTCGCCCAAACCGATGAGCGGCAGACCCAACTTGTTATCCGACCGGTTCGGACGGAGGCAGACTACGACTGGGCGCTCGCCGAGATTGAACCCTATTTCGAGAATGTGCCGAAGCACGGTACTGCTCAGGCTGATCGGTTTGATGTTCTGGCTGCCTTGATTGAGGGATATGAAGCCAAACATTGGCCAATTGACCCACCAGATCCGGTCGATGCCATCAGTTTCCGCATGGATTTGTCGGGTTACAGTCAGGCAGATTTGGCTAAGCTGATTGGTTCACGTTCCCGGGCGTCGGAAATCATGGGCCGAAAGCGTCCTCTGACGATGGAACAGGCCTGGAAGCTGCATCACCATTGGAACATTCCGGCAGAGGTTTTGCTTCGCCCTTATCATACCGGACGTGCCTGATTGCTCCCGACGACCGACGATCCTGTCCGGCGTAAGCATCGCGAGCTTGAGAAGATCGCCATGACGGCGTTGCGCATGGCGCGGATTCTCACCGAATGCGGGGCGCGAGTGAAGGTGGTGCATGAGGGCGCCAGCCTCGTGGTGCGCGGGCTGGGCGTCGAGCCGGTCGGTATCCGCACCGGTTACGCCTCGCAGGAAATTACTGTGCGCAGCGGCGACAATACGATCACCCGCATGATGAGCATGGGGCCGCATGGTGTGAATCATCGCCTCGACCATGCCATGCGCGCACTGGCCGTGCAGGTGTCGCAGGGCGGCATGAGTGCCGAAGCGGTTGAGCACGAGATCGACCGGCTGGTGAAGGAAACCCCGCGCCATCCCCTATGGCTGGTGGCGCTGGCGGTGGGCTTGGCTTGCGCCGCCTTCGGCCGCCTGCTCGGGATTGATTGGCTGGCTTTCGGGCCGGTTTTTGTGGGCGGCGGGCTGGGGCAGGCGGCGCGCATGCTGCTGCTCCGCCGAGGCGTGAATTCTTATGTCGTGGCCACGGTGATCGGCTTTGTAGCCTCCGCTCTGGCCGGATTCGGATCCCATTTTCTGGACAGCGGCACCGTCAATCTTTCGATGATGGCGGCGATCCTGCTCCTGGTTCCGGGCGTGCCGATCACCAATGCCCAGACGGACATCATGGACGGCTATCCCTCCATGGGCAGCGCCCGCGCTGTCTCGGTGATGATGGTGATGATCTTTGCCACCACCGGCGTCTTGATTGCCGAATGGTTTTTGGGGATGCACTGATGGCTTTTGCGCCTCCAGATATCCTGTATCTTTTGCATCAGATCGTGTTCGGCGCCCTTGCGGCGGCCGGTTTCGGGGTGTTGTTCAATTTCGGTTTGCGTTCGCTGTTGTGGTGTGCCGCCGCCGGCGCGCTGGCTTTGGGTGTTCGCACTCTGGGACAAGATGTCCATTGGAGCCTGGAAGCGGCCTCCTTTGTGGCGGCGGTCGTCACCAGTTGCGTCTCTACGATGCTGCGCCGCCCCTTGGGGCCCAGAGGCAATGCGGTGGCACTGGCGGGTTGTATCCCGATGGTGCCGGGGGCTTTTTTCGGCCAGGCCCTGCTCGGCATGCTGGCGGTGACCACCCCCCATCCCGAGAACGCCGCCCTGATCCTGACCTCGACAGAGTATTTCTTACGTGTTTTCTTTACCTTGGCTGCGATCGGGGCAGGCCTCGCCATTCCCGCCCATCTCTTCCGCAACCCGGATTTCTGAGCGCGGACCTGGTTAACGACTTGGAAACATGCGGCAGGGCATGGTTACCAGTGTCGAACCGGAAGAGGCCATGATTAGGGTTCTCCTACTCATCATTTATGCGCTGGCAAGCGCCACGCTTGGCTGTTTGGCCGGGATGGTGCAGGGCATCGCTGTCGGCATTCTGTGCGGCGCCGTCGCCTTCCTCTTTATGGTAGAGGCCGACAGTGCGATCTGCCGTGCCCGGGATCGCAAGAAACACAACAAAGAAATCGCTGGGCTGAAGCGCACAGGCGCTGCCGTACAAAAGGCCATCAGCGAAACCCAAAGCCGTATGGACGAAGTTTCCAAGACCATGGAGGCGCGCTCCACCGCCCAGAACAAGAAAATCGTCTCCGAGCTGCAAGTGCTCGAAAGTTTGATGAAGGAATTTGCGCATCGCATTTCCGACAAGGCCAAGCATGAGGTTGGTGGCCATCCCGCCGGTGCGCCAGCCAACCTCGACCAAGTTGCCGAGCCCGAACTGTTGGAAGTGATCCGGTCCTCCCTAGAAGAGAACCGCGTCGATCTTTATCTGCAACCGACCGTCAGCCTGCCACAGCGCAAGGTGCGTTTTTACGAAGCGCTGTCGCGCCTCAGATCCGAAAACGGCTCGATCATCATGCCGGCGCAGTATATCAAGATCGCGGCGCCTGCCGGGCTGATGAGCGTGGTCGATAATCTGTTGCTGTTCCGCTGTGTGCAGATCGTGCGCCGCATGATGACCAAGAACCGCTCCATCGGCGTCTTCTGCAACATCTCCGGCGATACGCTGCGCGATGGCGAGTTCTTCCCGCAATTCATCGATTATATGCAGCATAACCGCGACCTCGGCGGCCAAATGGTGTTTGAGTTCAGCCAAGATGCGGTGCTGAAAGCGGGTAAGGAAGGCGAGGCCAATCTGAAGCGGCTCAACGCGCTCGGCTTTGCACTCTCGATGGACAATATCAAAACGCTGGCGCTGGATTTTCCCAAGCTGCGCTCCTTGGGCTTTTCCTATTTGAAAGTGCGCTGCGACATGCTGACCAAGGGTATGGGCGCCTCTGGGGCGGTGGTGGCGGCGGAGGATTTCAAGAATCTCCTTGCCCGGCACGGTCTCAATCTGATTGCCGAGCGGGTCGAAGACGAAAAGACGGTGCTACAGTTGCTCGATTATGCCGTCGATTTTGCCCAGGGCTATCTCTTCGGCGAACCCCGCGCGGTGCGCGGCGATGCGGTTAAGCCGGTCGAGATGCCTTCGGCTATGGTACTGCCCTTGCGCAAATCGGCCTAAGCCAAACCGGTCTGAGCAAAACGCGCTCCTTGGCGGGCCTGCCGATACCCGGTATAGGCACCTCTCGAAATTCAGCCCCCGGGCGTTCTTGAAGTTGTGGATTTATGACCGGTTCTCCAATTCTGGTTGCGGGCCTCGGCGTTCTCGCGGCGGATTACGACGCGCTCATTTGTGATGTTTGGGGCGTCGTGCATGACGGCACCAAGGCGCACGCCTCCGCGGTGGAGGCTCTGGTGCGTTTTCGTGAGGAGCGGGGAAGGGTCGTTCTGTTGACCAATGCCCCCCGGCCGCCCGAGGGCATCCGGGCCATGCTGCGCCAATTTGGGGTTCCGGATGATGCCTATGATGCCATTGTCACCAGCGGCGGTGCCGCGCGAGACGACCTGATCCTGCGGGCCCATGGCGGCAGGCTCAAGCTGATGCATATCGGTCCAGAACGCGATACGCCGGTGTTCGAGGGCCTCGATGTCGAACTGACGGGGCCGGAGGATGCCGACGTCGTGCTTTGCACCGGTCTCTACGATGACGATGTTGAAACACCGGAGGACTACCTGGGCATTCTGGGGCAGATGAAGGCGCGCGCGCTGACCATGATTTGCGCCAACCCCGATTTGTTCGCGCCGCGGGCTGGAAAGCTGGTGCCTTGTGCCGGGGGGATCGCCAAGCTTTACGAAAATATGGGCGGATCAGTCGCTTATTACGGCAAACCGAAGCCGCCGATTTACGCAACGGCGCTTAAGGCAATCGGCGAGGGCGCCCGCATTCTGGTGATCGGCGATGCGCTGGAAACGGATATTGCTGGCGCCAACATTATGGGGTTCGATGCCTTGTTTGTTGCCCACGGACTGCACAAAGATGAGCTGGGTGATTTGACACCCGAAGGATTGGCGACCCTGTTCGCCCATCATGGCCTTGCGGCACGCGCGGCGGTCGATGTTCTGAAGTGGTAGAAGCGAAGGTCGAACCATGATCCTCGACATGCGGGTTTTCCGTCACCTCGCCGATATCCCGCCCGCCTTTCAGGGAGCGGTCGTGGCCATCGGCAATTTCGATGGCGTCCATCTTGGCCATCAAGCGCTGATTGCGCAGGCGATGCGCCATGCCGAAGCGCTGAAGGTGCCTTGCGCGGTGTTGTGTTTCGAGCCCTCCAGCCGCGAATTCTTCCGCCCGGGAGCCGAGCCGGTGCGCCTGACCCCGTTCCGCAGCAAAGCCCATCGCTTGGCGGCGCTGGGGGTGGATGCCATGTTCGCGCTCGCCTTCGATGCCGATATGGCGCGCCAATCGGCGCAGGATTTTGTGCTCGACACGCTGGTGGGCGGCCTCAAAGCCAATTGCATCGTGGTGGGCTCGGATTTCCGCTTCGGGCATGGGCGCGGCGGCAATGCCACGGTGCTGGCCTATATGGGGGCGATGGAAGGCTTCGGTGTCGAGGTTTTCCCGACCGTGATGGCCGGCAGCGATGAAAAGATATCGTCGACCCTGATCCGTTCGCATTTGCGGGCTGGCAATCCGGGTGAGGCGGCGCGGCTGCTGGGCCGCCCCTTTGCCATCGAGGGCCGGGTGGAGCATGGCGACCAGCGCGGTCGTACGCTGGGCTTTCCCACCGCCAATATGACGCTCGACGGCTATATCCACCCCACGTTCGGCATCTATGCGGTGCGGATTGGTATTTACGAGGGCGATGTCGAAGTGGCCCGCCACAATGGCGTCGCCAATCTCGGCATCCGGCCCATGTACAAGGCGAAAGAGCCGCTGCTGGAAACCTTCTTGTTCGACTTCGACGGCGATCTTTACGGCAAACACCTGTCGGTGGAGCTGATCGCTTATCTGCGGCCAGAGGCCAAATTTGCCAGCGTTAACGATCTCGTCGCCCAGATGGGCCGCGACAAGGAGCAGGCAAGGGCCATTCTGGCTGGGGGGTGAAGGCCGCTGGACCCATCCCCATCCCCCTGTTAAAAGGTCGCTTTCCGAGCGGAAACTGACAATGGTAATCCGGCTGATGACGCGAATTCGCTACCCGGCTCCGTAATTCGGGGACCGGGAAAAGCCGCCATTTTTTTCACTCCGCCAAGGCCGATTCAATGTCCAAAAATTCCGACGACACGGGCGCGAAAGACTACCGCGCCACCCTTTTCCTGCCTCAGACCGAATTTCCGATGAAAGCCGGGTTGCCCCAGGCCGAGCCAAAATGGCTGGCCAAATGGGAAGCCGAAGACCTTTACGGCCGCATCCGCAGCCAGGCCAAGGGCCGCCCGCTATTCATTTTGCACGACGGCCCGCCCTATGCGAATGGCGAGATTCACTCCGGCACGGGTCTGAACAAGATTCTGAAGGATTTCGTCATCCGCTCGCAGACCATGATGGGCAAGGACGCGCCCTACGTGCCGGGCTGGGATTGCCACGGCCTGCCGATTGAATGGAAGATCGAGGAAAAATATCGCGCCAAGGGCAAGTCGAAAGACGATGTGCCGATCAGCGAGTTGCGCACCGATTGCCGCGAGTTTGCGCTCTCCTGGATCGATGTGCAGCGTGGTCAGTTCAAGCGCCTGGGGGTGATGGGCGAATGGGCCCATCCCTACACCACGATGAACTACAAGGCCGAAGCGACGATTGCCGGCGAGCTGCACAAGTTTCTCGCCAATGGTTTGCTCTATCGCGGCTTCAGGCCCGTGATGTGGTCGCCGGTGGAAAAGACCGCCCTGGCAGAAGCCGAGATCGAATATCACGAGAAAACCTCGCCGACGATCTATGTGAAATTTCCAGTCATGAAATGGGACGTGCGGGGCGTCCTAGAAGATGCACCGTCTGCAGCAGCCGTTGATCGGGCGAATGTACTCGATGGTGCATCCGTCGTCATTTGGACGACGACACCTTGGACCATCCCCGGTAACCGAGCGATTTCTTATTCGCCAACGATGAGCTACGCCCTCTATGAGGTCGCGGATGTTCTCGAAGGGTCTTTTGCGGTTAAGGGCGAGAAGCTTCTTTTGGCTGCTGATCTGGCAGAAACGGTTGCTCAACACGCCAAATTGACTTTGAGCTACATCGGAACAGTCGATGCTTCAACGCTCACCTGCGCCCATCCTTTTGCGGGCAAGGGCTATGACTTCCCAGTGCCATTGCTCGCGGGCGAGCATGTGACTGCCGATACCGGCACAGGCTTTGTGCATACCGCGCCGGGACATGGCGAGGACGATTTCGAGATTGTGCTGGAGAAGCTGGGCAAGGATTATCCCGCCAAAAATCCCGATGCCTTCGCCGTCATCACTGCCGATGGTGCTTTTGCGCCGAATGTGCCGATCTTTGCCGGCAAATACATTCTGTCGCGCGATGGCAAAAAGGATGGCGATGCCAATGGCGCCGTCATCAAAGAGCTGATCGCCGACGGCAAGCTGCTGGCGAAGGGTTCGCTGCGCCATCAATATCCCCATTCCTGGCGCTCCAAGGCGCCGGTGATTTTCCGCGCTACGCCGCAATGGTTTGCCGCCATGGACAAGCCGTTTGAGGGCTCGAACGGCAAGACGCTACGCCAGCTCGCGGTGCAAGCCATCGCCGATACGCGCTGGTATCCGGCGGCGGGCGCCAACCGCATCGGCTCGATGGTGGAAGGCCGCCCCGACTGGGTGCTGTCGCGCCAGCGCGCCTGGGGCGTACCGCTCGCCATCTTTGTCGAGAAGGCCACCGGTAAGCTTCTCAATGATGCCGCCGTGAACGCGCGCATTGTGGAGGCCTTCAAGAGCGAAGGCGCCGATGCTTGGTTTAATTCGCCTGCGGAGCGTTTCCTGGGCGAAGGCAAGAACGCGAGCGATTACGAGCAGATCAAAGACATTTTGGATGTCTGGTTCGATTCCGGCTCGACGCATGTTTTCACGGTCGAAAAGCCGGTCGAGCCGTCCTGGCCGCAAAAGGATCAAGCCGACCTGTATTTGGAAGGCTCCGATCAGCATCGCGGCTGGTTCCAGTCTTCGCTCTTGGAAGGCTGCGCCACCACCGGACATGCGCCGTACAAGGCGGTTCTCACCCACGGTTTCGTGCTGGATGAGAAGGGCTATAAGATGTCGAAATCGCTCGGCAACACAGTGTTGCCGCAGACGATTGCCGATTCCAACGGCGCCGATATTCTGCGCCTGTGGGCCGCGTCGTCTGATTTCACGCAGGATTTGCGCATCGGCGGCGAGATCATCAAGGCCAATGTCGAATCTTATCGCCGCTTGCGCAACACCATCCGCTTCATGCTGGCCAATCTTGCCGGATTCTCGGACGCCGAACGCATCGGCGTGGAAGAGATGCCGGAGCTGGAGCGCTACATCCTGGCGAAACTTGCCGAACTCGATGGCGTCGTGAACCGCGGTTACGCGGACTACGATTTCAACCGCGTCTTCAATGCGCTGTTCAATTTCTGCACCAACGAATTGTCGGCCTTCTATTTCGATATCCGCAAGGACGCGCTGTATTGCGATCCGGTGAACTCGGTTCGCCGCCGGGCCGCCCGCACGGTGACGGAAGAGGCGTTCCGGCGCATCGTCACCTGGATGGCGCCGATCTTGTGCTTCACCATGGAGGAAGCCTGGACGTTGCGTTACGGCGCCGACAGCGTGCATCTGCAACTCTTTCCTGAGACGCCCGCCGCCTGGGCCTCGCCGTCGTTGATTGAGAAGTGGAATCGCATTCGCACCTTGCGCCGGGTCGTCACCGGGGCGCTGGAAGTGGCCCGCCGCGACAAGATTATCGGCGCCAGTCTGGAAGCCGCGCCCGTGCTTTATGTTTCAGATGCAGCCGATAGCGCTATCCTGAAGGGCATCGATCTGGCGGAAATCGCCATCACCTCCGCCGCCCATGTCTCTATCAAAGAGCCGCCGGCGGATGCTTTCCGGCTTGCCGATGTTGCGGGTGTCGCCGCCACGTTCCATCATGCCGAAGGCGACAAATGCGCGCGTTGCTGGATGGTGCTACCGGAGGTTGGAAAAATCCCCGATCATCCTGACCTGTGCCAACGCTGCAGCGGAGCGGTGACGGAATGAATATACGTGATGCCGGGCTTCTGGTCGCAGGGACGACCTTTGTGCTCGACCAAGCCTCCAAGATGATCCTTTTGTATGGGGTTGGTTTCGCCCACGCCCCGCAGGGGGCCGCCATCGAGGTATTGCCGTTTTTTAATCTGCTATTGGTCTGGAATCCGGGCATCAGTCTTGGTTTGTTTCCGGCCTCCAGTGTTGAAGGCACCGTATTTCTGGCAACCTTCCAGATGATTGCGGTGGGCGTGCTGAGTTGGTGGTTATGGTTTGTCCGCAAACGGACGCTGGCGATCGGTTTGGGGATGGTCATCGGCGGCGCCTTGGGCAACCTGATCGATCGTTTGGTTTACGGCAAGGTGGCCGACTTCTTCCACCTTCATAGCTTCGGTTATGATTTTTACGTATTCAACGTCGCGGATGCAGCAATCACCTTTGGCGTAATCGGTTTGCTGTATGATGCCTTGACGAACCCCGACCCGCACCACGGCGCGGGACAGAAGGAGTAACCGATGAACATCCGTATGCTGCGATACGCTGCGCTCCTCTGCGTTTCGGCCATCGCCCTTTCCGGCTGCGATACGCTGCGCTCGGCCGCTGGCATGGAAAAGAGTGCGCCCGATGAGTTTGCCGTCACCACCAAGGCGCCGCTGGTGATCCCGCCGGATTATAACTTGGTGCCGCCGCGCCCCGGTGCGGTGCCGACCAACCAGGTTGAGCCGACCGAGGCTGCGGAAGGTGCGCTGTTCGGCAACGATCCGGCCACCATCGCAGCACAGCTGCCCAATACCTATAGCGACAGCGAGAAGATGCTGCTCGCCAATGCCAAGGTACAAAACATCGATCCGCAGATTCACCAGAATCTGGCCTCCGATTATAAGAACATGGTCGGCGCCGACGACGGTTTCACCAAGGACATCCTGTTCTGGCAGAAGCCCAAGGACGAGACCAACGCTCCGCTCGACGCCGACAAGGAAGCCAAGGCCCTGGGTGACAAGCGGGCCGGCCAGGACGGCAAGCCTGCTGCTGCCCCGCCGCCGCCGAAAGAAGACAGCGGCTGGTTCGGCGGTTTGTTCGACTGGTTCTGATAACCGCCTTACTGGCCTATACTGACGGCGGGTGCCCCTTGAGGCCCCGTCGTTTTCGTGTTGGGGCGCTTGAATGCTATGTCGTTGCGGTGGGTGATTTCTGAGATGCGATGGGCGATGACAAAGCTGCGCTGGGTTATGCCGGTTGCGGCTGGGCTCGCTTTGCTGTGCGCCGCCAGCACGGCCGAAGCCCCCGCGTCTCCCAAGACGTTCCAGTTCGTGCTGCAGAATGGGCTGCAGGTCGTGGTGGTGCCCGATCATCGTGCGCCGGTCGTGACCCAGATGGTGGTTTACAAGGTCGGCGCCGTAGACGATCCGCCGGGCATTTCGGGCTTGGCGCATTTCTTTGAACATATGATGTTTCGTGGCACCAAAACTGTTCCGGGTGGCGGCTTCTCGCAGGCTGTGGCGCGCAATGGCGGCGATGACAACGCCTTCACCACTCATGATTACACGGTGTTCCACGAGCAGTTCGCAAAGGACAAATTTCGCACTATGGCGCGGCTGGAAGCCGATCGCATGGTGAGTCTCGATTTGTCGGAGTCGGCGGTGGTGGCCGAGCGCGATGTGGTGGCGGAAGAACGCCGTCTGCGTATCGATAACGATCCCCAAGCACTGGTGCAGGAGCAAGCGGAGGCTGCGCTTTATCTCAGCCATCCCTATGGCCGGCCGGTGATCGGTTGGCCGGATGAGATTCGCCGCATCGGCCGCGCCGAGGCCGAGAATTTCTATCGCCGCCATTATGCCCCCAACAACGCAATCCTGATTGTTGCGGGCGATGTGACCCAGGAAGACGTGCGCAGCGTCGCCGAAGCCGAATTCGGTCCCTTGCAGGCACGCGAACTGGCGGCACGGGTGGATTATGCACAGCCGCGGCGCATGGGCGAAAGCCGGATTGTGGTGCCGCGCAAGGATGCCAAGGTGCCGCTGTTCCTGCGCATCTATCGCGTCCCCAGCTATGCCGAGGCGGCGCCAGCGACGGCGGAATCGCTCGAATTGCTGGCACGCCTGCTCGGCGGCGATGTGACCTCCGCGCTGTACCGCCGTCTGGTGGTCGAGCGCCGGGTCGCTACCGATGTTTCGGTTGCTTACGATGGCTATGCGCGCGATTCCGGCCAATTCAGCATTTCGGCAAGCCCGCGCTCAGGCGTGGCGCTGGACGTGGTGGAGCGGGCTGTAGACGAGGTGATCGGCACTTACCAGCATCACGCGCCCAACAAGGCGGAGCTGGCACGCGCCAAAGCGCAGCTTGTGGCCGGAGCCGCCTTTCTGCGCGACAGCCAGTTTGAATTGGCATCGGCCTATGCCCGCGCCTTGGCCGTTGGGCTGACCGCTTCGGATGTGCAGCAATGGCCCGCGCGCATCCAGAATTTGAAGCCGGCGCAAATTCAGAGTGCCGCTGTCGAAGCGCTCGACCGCAACGAAGCGGTCACGGCCTATCTTCAGCCGCGGCCATGATGCGGCGCCTCGCATTCCTCTTCGCGTTGCTGCTGGTGCCGGTTCCAGCCGAGGCGGCCAAGGTGAAGACGGTTGCGGCCCTTGCCAACGTGCCGGTGTGGCTGTCGGAAGATCACACCCTGCCGGTGATCGCGCTGTCGCTATCGTTTCCGGCAGGTTCGAGCTTTGATCCTTCGGGCAAGTCGGGGATGTCGGCGCTGGCGGCCTATCTGCTCGATGAGGGCGCGGGCGATATGAATGCCGACGCCTTCCAATCGGCTTTGGCGGCGCGCGGCATCCGGTTGGAGGTTTCGCCTTCGCGCGATACCGTGACGGTCAGTGTGATGACGCTGTCGGCGAACGCCAAAGAGGCTTTGCGGCTTCTCGGTTTGGCACTGACCAGGCCGCGCTTTGACGCCGATGCGGTGACGCGGGTGCGGCTGCAGATGATGCAGAGCTTCGATGTCAGCCGCGAAGATCCCAATGCGGTCGCCGAACGCGGCTTTTACAGTCTTTATTTCGGCCCCTACACCTATGGCCGCGCGGTTCAGGGCGAGCCCCGCAGCTTGGCGGCGATCTCCGCCAACGATCTGAAAGCCTTCGCCAAGAGTCATTGGGTGCAGGGCGGCCTGAAGATTGCCGTGGCCGGGGATATTTCCGCCGCCGCACTGGCGCCGCTGCTGAAGAGCAGTTTGGGGAGCCTTCCCGATGCCACGCCGCCGATGCCGCCGGTGCCGTTGCGCGTAGGTGCCGCAGGGCTCCACATCCTTGCCCTGGAGGTGCCGCAGCCGGCTATCTATTTTGGCCAAGCCGGGATGCTGCGGCGCGATCGCGATTTTCTCGCTGGCATGATCGCCAATTATATTCTTGGCGGCGCGGGTTCCGGTTCCCGGCTGACGCACGAAATCCGCGAACAGCGGGGTCTGACTTATGACGTATCGACCGATCTGGTACCTTACACTCACGCTGGGCTGCTGCTGGGAACGGTGTCGACGCGCCGCGACGCCGTGCGCCAGACCATCTCGCTCGTGAAAGAGACAATGCGAAAGTTCGTCAGCGAGGGGCCGACGGAGCAGGAACTTGACGATGCCAAACAATATCTCAACGGCTCCTTCCCGCTCGCCTTCACCTCCAACGCCGATATCGCCGCCCAGCTCAACAGTTTTCAGCAGTTGGGATTGCCGCTCGATTATCTCGGCCGCAGAGCCGATCTGATTGCCGCGGTCAGCCGGGACGATGTGCGCCGCGCCGCGCGCCGCCTGTTCGATCCGGAAAAATTGACCATTGTGGTGGCCGGGTCATTGCCCACCCGCAACACTGAGCCCGCGGATTCGCCGTAAAGCACCCACAGGCTTGCGCCTGACGCGCGGCGTGCGAATCCGTTAGAGTGGTCCCATGAGAATCCGTCGTCTTTCCGAAGGGACCGTTAACCGCATCGCTGCGGGTGAAGTGGTCGAGCGCCCGGCCAGTGCCGTCAAAGAGCTGGTCGAGAACGCGCTCGATGCGGGCGCAACGCGGCTGGTTATCGCCGCTTCCAATGGTGGTGCCGATCTGGTCTTGGTCGAAGACGACGGCGAGGGTATGGCGCCTGAGGATCTCGTCCTTGCTATTGAGCGCCACGCGACCTCCAAGCTGACGGATGATGATCTCACCCATATCGCGACGATGGGCTTTCGCGGTGAGGCCTTGCCCTCCATTGGGGCGGTGGCACATCTGGCCATTACTTCGCGGACAAAAACTAGCGAAGCGCATGCGGTGGAAGTGCATGGCGGTGTGGTTGAAGGACCGCGGCCGGCTGGTTTTCTCTCGAACGGTCAGGCGGGCACGCGGGTGGAAGTGCGCGAGTTGTTTTATGCCACGCCAGCGCGCCTCAAATTCATGAAGTCGGCCCGCTCGGAAGACATGGCGATGAGCGATGTCATCAAACGCCTGGCTATGGCGCGGCCTGACGTGGCGTTCACTCTGACCCTGGATGGGCGCCAGGTGCTCGATCTGCCGGCGGAGAGCGAGTTGTTTGAGGGGCGGCTGAAGCGGTTGTCGCGCATCATGGGGCGCGAATTCGCCGCCAACGCCATCCCGGTGGAAACGGGGCGCGAAGGGCTGACGCTGATCGGCTTTGCAGGCGTGCCGACCTACAACCGCGCCAATGCGCAAATGCAATTTTTGTTTGTCAACGGCCGCCCGGTGCGCGACAAGCTTCTGATCGGTGCGGTGCGCGGGGCTTACGCCGATTTCCTTGCCCGCGACCGCCATCCGGCGCTGGCCCTGTTTCTCGAATGCGATCCGGCTTTCGTTGATGTGAATGTGCATCCGGCCAAGACCGAGGTGCGCTTCCGCGATGCCGGGCTCGTCCGTGGGCTGATCGTCTCGGCGCTGAAGCATGCCTTGCACCGGGCCGGGCATCAGGCGTCGAGCACCGTTGCCACGGATGCGCTGGCGTCGTTTCGGCCGGAACCCTTCAATCCGCCAGAACCCGGCGGCTTTCCAACGGGCGCCTATAACCCCGCCTATTATCGCCCGTCACAGGAACTGTTCGATGCGGCGCGCGCGTTCCAATCGCCTTTCGCACCAGCGGCGCGGGTCGAATCCAGCGGGCAGGAGCCGCCGCCTGTTACGGCACCGCTTGGGGCTGCGCGGGCGCAGTTGCATGAGACCTATATCGTGGCGCAGACCGGCGATGGCATCGTCATCGTCGATCAGCATGCCGCGCATGAGCGCCTGACCTATGAACGCATGAAGAAGCAAATGGAGGAGGGCGGTATTGCCCGCCAGCCGTTGCTGGTGCCGGAGGTGGTCGATCTCGATCCTGCCGAAGTGGACCGCATCGCGGCGCGGGCCCCCGAACTTGCCGAGCTGGGTTTGGTGGTAGAGGCCTTTGGCCCCGATGCCGTGCTTGTGCGTGAGACGCCCGCTATGCTGGGGCAGATGGATGTGAAAGGGTTGCTGCGCGATCTCGCCGATGATCTGGCCGAAAGCGGCGCCGCGCTGTCGTTGAAAGAGCGGCTGGAAGAGGTTGCAGCCACGCTGGCGTGTCACACATCCGTGCGCGCAGGCCGCCGCCTTAACGGCGAGGAAATGAACGCGCTCTTACGCGAAATGGAACGCACGCCCCATTCCGGCCAATGCAATCACGGCCGCCCGACGTATGTCGAGCTGAAGCTGGCCGATATCGAAAAGCTATTCGGGCGGAGATAGACGTCATGTCCTCTACGGCGCTTTGTTCTGCTGGGGATTGTACCAATCCACGCTGGCTTTCCAGTGTGCGCTCAGCTCGGTGGCGAAGGTGGAGTGGGATCAGGTAAGGAACTGAAGGCGCCCGAGCAGCCATGGGCAATGGATGCGGCGCACATGAAAAATGCCAAGAAAATTGGGATGAGCACGCGGTGCATGGCCGTCCCCCCGAAGACAGACCCTCTTACCACTGGGCTGCACGCATTACGTGCGCAAAAACGCCACGCGCGTGTCGCCATAGCTGCGCTCATCGAAGCGCGTAAAACCTTCAGCGACAATGGCTTCGTCTTCAGCGGCTTCCGCCACCAGGACGGCGCGCTCGGACAGCCAGCCGCCTTCGGTCAGACTTGCCAGCGAAGGGCTGAGAAAATTTTTGCGGTAGGGCGGGTCGAGGATGACCAGATCGAAAGGCCCGCCCGCACCCGGCCCCATGGGGCCAAGATTGGTGGCATCACGGCGCCAGATTTTGCTGGTGCCGGTGAGGCTCAAGCTTTCCACATTCTGGCGAATGAGGGCGCGGCTTTCGGCAGAATCATCCACAAAAAGGCAAAAGGCGGCGCCGCGGCTCATCGCTTCAATCCCCATAGCACCGGTGCCGGCGAAAAGATCGGCGACGCGGGCGCCTTCGAGCGCAAAACCGCAGTCGAAATCATTGTGCAGGAGGATATTGAAGACGGCCTGGCGCACCTTGTCTGCGGTGGGGCGGACGCGCTCGTCACGCGGCGTCGCCAAGCTGCGGCCACCATATAAACCTGCCGTAATGCGCATCGCAATCCTCCGGGGCGGACCCTAGCCAATGCAGCAGGGCATCTCCAGGGGGCTTTCACGCTGAGTTGTTGGCGCTTTTTCGCCCAAGCGGGTAAGCTCGGCACCATGCGCCATATCCTCTTCTGCCTTTTCGCCCTGCTCAGCCTTGCTCTGCCTGGGGCCGCGGACACGCTGCCGCTGAATCAGCAGCCTAAGGTCCATGTCCGCCTGATTTCGGACCGCGATGCGGTCCGTCCGGGCAGCCACTTTACCGTTGCGGTGGAGCAGGACATTGCGGCGGGCTGGCATACCTATTGGCTCAATCCGGGTGAGGCGGGCCAGCCGACCGAGGTCAAATGGAGCTTGCCGCCGGGCTGGAAGGCGGGCGCCATCCAGTGGCCTTACCCCATTCGCGTGCCGGTGGGGCCGCTGATGGATTACGGCTACGAAGGCAAGGTCTGGCTGCTGGTCGATCTCACCGTGCCGCCAGATGCGCCGGCCGGGGCGCTGACCTTGAGGGCTCTGGTGCAATACCTCGTTTGCCGCGAGGTTTGCATTCCTGAAGACGCCACTGTCGCGCTTCCACTGGTGGTCGATGCCAAAGGGGCCCCGCCCGATGCCACCAGTGCTGCGGAGTTCGCTGCGGTGCGTGCGAAGATTCCCGCCACTTCGCCTTGGCCGATGCAATATGCGCTTGGCAAGGATTTGCGGCTTTATGTGAAGGCACCGGCGTTGTCGGGCACGGCGCGGCCGGTGGATGTGCAGTTCTTTCCGGCGGCGGCAGGCGAGGTCACCGATGCGGCCAAGCAGAGCTTTGGCCTTGCCAAAGATGGTCTGGTGCTGTCGCTGGTCCCCGGCGCGAAAATGGCGAGCCTGAAAAGCCTGACCGGCGTGCTGGTGCTGACCTCGACGGACCGTTCGGTGCAGGCATTGCAGGTGCAGGCCGCACCCGGTGCGGTGCCGGATGCTGCCATGGGCGGCGAGGTCAGCATTTGGCTGGCGCTGGTCTTTGCGGCGCTGGGCGGTCTGATCCTCAACGTCATGCCTTGCGTCTTGCCGGTGTTGGCGATGAAGGCCTTGTCGCTGGCGAGCCACGCCGGGGCAGACCGGGCTCATGCTCGCGCCGAATCCTTTTCCTATGCGGCGGGTGCGGTGGCGAGTTTTGTCGCCTTCGGCCTTGTCATCGTCGCCTTGCGCGCCGGTGGGGCGGCTATCGGCTGGGGCTTTCAGTTGCAGGAGCCCATCGTGGTTGCCGTGCTGGCATTATTGATGTTCGCAGTGGGGCTCAATCTTTCCGGATTGTTTGAGATACAGCCGATTACCGCAGGCGACACGCTGGCCCGCAAGGGCGGCCTTCTGGGTGCCTTCTTCACAGGTGTCTTGGCCGTGGCGGTGGCAGCGCCTTGTACCGCACCCTTTATGGCCACCGCGATTGGTTTTGGCTTTACCCAGTCGGCGCCTGTGGTGATTGGCATTTTCGTAGCGCTCGGGCTCGGCTTTGCGCTGCCCTTTATTCTTCTTGGCCTGTGGCCTGCCTTGCATCGCGTTTTGCCAAAGCCCGGTACCTGGATGGTGCGCTTCAGGCAGATTCTGGCGCTGCCGATGTATGCGGCCGCCGGCTGGCTGGTTTGGGTGTTGGCGCAACAGATCGACACCAGGGGCCTCATCGCAATCGCTGTCGCCGCCGTGGCGCTGGCGTTGGCACTGTGGTTTTGGGGGCGCCTCGCCGTGCGGTCGGGGGCACGCAAATGGGCTGTTGCGGCGGGCGCACTCGCCTTTGTTATCGTAACAGTGGCTGCGCTCTGCATCGTCGCAGGGGCCCGTCCGCCAGCGCCCGTCTCTGTGACGGCGCATGCGGGTATCCCCTCCGAACCCTACTCGGCGGCGCGTCTTGCGGCTCTGCGTCAAGCAGGGCGACCGGTCTTCATAGATGCCACCGCGTCGTGGTGCATCACCTGCCTCGTCAATGAAGAGGCCGCGCTGGCGCGGCCCAATGTACATGCCGCGTTTCGGGACAAGCACATCGTGCTGCTGGTGGCCGATTGGACCAATCGCAGTCCCGCGATCACGGCGCTGCTGGAGGCTCATGGCCGCTCGGGCGTACCGCTATATCTCTACTTTGCACCGGGAGCGGCGGAACCGATCATTCTGCCGCAGATTCTGACCGAGGACATCGTGCTGAGTGCGCTGGCCAATCCGGCGAAGTAGGGGAGTGCTTGGCAACCATTCCGTGCAGTCCCCATGATCACGATTAGCGGAGCGGGGTGCGGCGCTTCCGGAAGCGGGGTTGCGGCGGACCCGCTCTGGGCTATTCTTGCCGTCACAATAAAAGAATCCCGGGAGAACATCTATGCGGTTGGCATCGGTCCTGCGCGTCGCCACAGCGGCGGGCGCGCTGGCAGTGTATTCGACAGGCGGCGCGACCGCTTTTTCTTGGCCGTGGGCTGATACCGGTACCAAAGCTCCGCCCGCACCCCCGGCCTATACCGATACCGCGTTGCCCTTCGAGCAGCGTGCCGCCGATCTGGTCTCCCGCCTGACGCTGGAAGAAAAAGCGAGCCAGCTCGGCAACTGGTCGCGCCCGATCCCGCGGCTCGGCGTCCCCGGCTATAACTGGTGGAACGAGGCGCTGCATGGCGTGGCGCGCAACGGCGTCGCCACCGTGTTTCCACAGGCGATCGGCCTTGGCGCCACCTTTGATCCGGCGCTAATCCATGAGATGGGCGAGGCGATTTCGACCGAAGCGCGCGTCAAATATAACGAGACCGGCTATGACAAGGATCATGGGATTTTCCAGGGCCTGACCTTCTGGTCGCCAAACGTCAACATCTTCCGCGATCCGCGCTGGGGCCGCGGCCAGGAAACCTATGGCGAAGACCCATGGCTGACGGGGCAGTTCGGCAAGGCCTTCGTCACCGGCATGCAGGGCGACGATCCCAAATATCTGCGCACCATCGCCACGCCCAAACATTTTGCGGTGCATTCCGGCCCCGAGCCGACCCGCCACAGCGTCGATGTCGCCGCCACCAAGCACGACATGGTTGACACCTATCTGCCGCAGTTCCGCACCGCGATTGTCGAAGGCAAAGCGGAATCGGTGATGTGCGCCTATAACCGCATCAACGGTCAGCCTGCCTGCGCGCAGGATTTCCTGCTCAATGATACGCTGCGCCAAGCCTGGGGCTTCAAAGGCGTGGTGGTGTCGGATTGCGATGCTATTCTGGATATCGCTGAGGGTCACAAATACACCAAGAACGTCGCCGAAGCCGCTGCCATTTCGCTCAAGCACGGTGTGGATAATGATTGTTCGACCTGGACTCTCTCGGTCAAAACCGACGTCGATTATCAGCGCTATATCGATGCCGTGAAGCAGGGGCTGGTCTCCGAAGCGGTGGTCGATGAATCGCTGAAGCGCCTGTTCACGGCGCGCATGAAACTCGGCATGTTCGATCCGCAAGCGATGGTGAAATATGCGCAAATTCCGGAGAGCGCACTCAATTCGCCGGAACATGCGGCGCTGGCGCTGAAAGCCGCGCATGAATCCATGGTGCTGCTGAAAAATGATGGCGCCTTGCCGCTCAAGCATACCATCAAGCGCATCGCGGTAATCGGACCCTTGGCCGATCAGGTGGTGCCGCTCTATGGCAACTACAACGGCACGCCGCAGTCTTCGGTCTCGACATTGGATGGCCTGAAACAGGCGTTTCCCAATGCCGAAATTGTCTACGAGCCGGGCACCAATTTCCTGCGCACGGGCACGGCCGTTCCGGCCGCGAACCTGAAAACGGCCGACGGCAAGCCGGGTCTTACTGCCGAGTTCTTCGACAATCAGGAATTCACGGGCAAACCGGTGCTGACCCGTGTCGATGCCGGCATCGATTACGAGCGCGGCCGGGTGAATATGAAAATCGCCGAACTGCCTGCCGTGGTGCAGTTTGCGGTGCGCTGGACGGGTACGCTGACGCCGGACCAGACCGGCGATTACGCCCTCGGCCTCGATGCGCGCGTCGGCAAGCTCTGGCTCGACGGCAAAGAGATCGTCACGCTGGGCTCCGGCGACCAATCGGCCAAGATGGTCGTGGTGCATCTCGAAGCCGGACATGCCTATAGCGTGAAGATCGAACGTGGTTCTGAACCCAGGATGACGATCCACTTCGTCTGGGCCAAGCAGATCCCGGATGCGCTGAAGCGCGCGGTGACGGCGATGAAAAAAGCCGATGCCGTGGTGGCTGTGGTCGGTATCACGCCGCAGCTCGAAGGCGAGGAGATGAAGGTCGATGTGCCGGGCTTTGTCGGCGGCGACCGCACCAGCATCGATCTGCCCAAGGCGGAAGAGGATTTGCTGGTGGCTGCCCGCAAGGCGACCCAAAAGCCGCTGATCACGGTGCTGATCAATGGCTCCGCACTGAGCGTGAATTGGGCCGCGAAAAAGGCCGATGCCATTTTGGAATCCTGGTATGGCGGCCAAGCGGCGGGCACGGCTATCGGCGATATCCTTTCGGGAGCCTACAATCCCTCGGGCCGTTTGCCAGTGACCTTCTATGCGGGGCTTAAAGATCTGCCGCCATTCGAAGATTATTCGATGGCGGGGCGCACTTACCGCTACTACAGCGGCAAGCCGCTTTATCCCTTCGGCTATGGCCTTTCCTATACCAGCTTTGCTTATGACGGACTGAAACTCTCGGCGCCGACGCTCAAGGCGGGTGAGGCGCTTGGTGTTGATGTCGTGGTGAAGAACACCGGCAAAATCACAGGCGATGAGGTGGTCCAGCTTTATCTCTCCTTCCCGGGGACTGCGGGCATGCCGCACAAAGCCCTGCGCGGCGTGGCGCGCGTGAGCCTGGAGCCGGGTGAAAGCCGCGTGGTGCATTTCGATCTGAAGCCGCGCGATTTGTCTTCGGTGACAGAACTCGGCGAGATCAAAGTGCAGCCCGGCGCCTATACCCTCAGCGTCGGTGGCGGCCAGCCCGGCTTCACCAAGGCGATTGTTTCGGCTCCGATAACGATCGAAGGCGAACAGACACTGCCGCAGTAGACGATGTCTCGGCCTCTCGGGATTTCTCGCGGGGCCGAAATTCTTTGCGGGCGCGGGCCCCGGTCCGGCCCTGATAATCCATGGGGAAAACAACATGACCCGCGCTTCGATTTTGCGCCTAGCGACAGCTGTAGCGGCGCTAACGGTGGCTTCGGCCACTGGTGCGGCCGCTTGGCCCTGGACAGAAACCAAAGCGCCGCCGCCGCCGCCGCCAATTTATACGGACCCTGCGCAGCCGTTTGAAAAGCGCGTCGACGATCTTATCAGCCGCATGACCCTGGAAGAAAAGGCGAGCCAGCTCGTCAATCAGGCGCGCCCCATTCCGCGGCTTGGCGTGCACGGCTACAATTGGTGGGGCGAGGCACTGCATGGCGTGGCGCGCAACGGCACCGCGACGGTGTTTCCACAAGCCATCGCGCTCGGCGCCACCTTCGATCCGGCGCTGATCCACGAGATGGCAACGGCGATTTCGACCGAAGCACGGGTGAAGTTCAATCGGGCGGGCGGTGTCGGCGTCGATCACGCCATTTTCCAGGGCCTTACATTTTGGTCTCCCAATGTGAACATCTTCCGCGATCCGCGTTGGGGCCGCGGCCAGGAAACCTATGGCGAAGATCCGTGGCTGACGGGCCAGTTCGCCAAAGCCTTCGTCACCGGCATGCAGGGCGACGATCCCAAATATCTGCGCACCATCGCGACGCCGAAACATTTCGCGGTGCATTCCGGTCCCGAGCCGACGCGCCACACCGCCGATGTTACGGTGACGAAACACGACATGGCCGATACCTATCTGCCGCAATTTCGTGCCGCGGTGGTGGAGGGCCATGCCGGTTCGGTGATGTGCGCCTACAATCGCATCAACGGCCAGCCGGGCTGTGCCAATGATTTCCTGCTCACCGAAACGCTGCGCAAAGCCTGGGGCTTTTCGGGCTATATGGTGTCGGATTGCGATGCCATCGAGGACATCACCTACGGCCATCACTACACCAAGAATATCGCCGAAGCCGCCGCCGTGTCGCTCAAGCATGGCGTTGACAATGACTGCGCCGATTACTGGCTGGTTAAACGCGTCGAGCCGGATTACAGCCGCTATATCGATGCGATGAAGCAGGGCTTGGTGTCCGAAGCGGTGGTCGATGAATCGCTGAAGCGGCTCTTTATGGCGCAGATGCGGCTCGGACTGTTCGATCCCAAGGAGGCGGTGGCGTACAATCAGATCCCGGATGCAGCGCTGGATTCGCCAGCCCATCGCCAGGTGGCGCTGCGCACTGCGCGCGAAGCCATGGTGCTGCTCAAGAACAATGGCGCGCTGCCGCTGAAGCAAAACGTAAAGCGCATTGCGGTGATCGGGCCTTTGGCGGATCAAGTGGTACCGCTGTTCGGCAATTACAACGGCATTCCGACGCACGCTATTTCGGCGCTCGACGGTCTCAAGAGGGCCTTCCCCAACGCCGAGATCGTTTATGAGCCGGGCACCAATTTCCTGCGCGAGGCCGTGGCGGTTCCGCCGGAGGTGCTGAGCGCGGACGGAGAGCCGGGCCTGACGGCGGAGTATTTCGACAACGAAGCCTTCACCGGCAAGCCGGTGGTGACGCGCCGCGATGCCAAGGTCGATTTTGGCGACGAAAACGAACTTATCAAAGCCAGCAAAGGGACCGACATTTTTGCCCTGGCGATGCGCTGGTCCGGCACTCTGACGCCGAATGAGACAGGCGATTATCTGCTCGGTCTCGACGCGCCGGGCGGCACGCTGTTCCTGGACGGCAAAGAGATCGCCCATGTTGCAGGGCCCGGTGGGCACAGCACCAAGGCGACGGTCGTGCATCTGGAAGCCGGCCACAAATACGCCGTACGGATCGAACGCGGCTTCACCAATCACGTCTCGATGCGCCTGACGTGGCTGCGCCAAGACCCCGCGATGCTGAAGCGCGCTCTTGCGGCGGTGAAAAAGGCCGATGCGGTGGTCGCGGTGGTCGGTATCACACCCGGCCTCGAAGGCGAGGAGATGGCCGTGGACGTGCCAGGCTTCGTCGGTGGCGACCGCACCAGCCTCGATCTGCCCAAAGCGGAAGAGGATCTGCTGAAGGCGGCGCGCCAAGCGACCAAGAAGCCGCTGATCACCGTGCTTTATAACGGCTCGGCCTTGAGCGTGAACTGGGCGGCGAAGAATGCCGATGCGATTTTGGAGGCGTGGTATGGCGGCCAGGAAGCGGGGACGGCGATCGCCGATATTCTTTCGGGCGCCTACAATCCCTCGGGCCGTCTGCCGGTGACCTTTTACGCCGGTGTGAAAGACCTGCCGGCCTTTACCGATTATGCGATGGCGAACCGCACCTATCGTTATTACACCGGCAAGCCGCTTTATCCCTTTGGCTATGGGCTTTCCTATACCCGCTTTGCTTATAGCGGACTGAAACTCTCAGTGCCGACATTGAAGGCGGGCGAAGCGTTGGGCGTCGATGTCGAAGTTAAAAACACGGGCAAGGTGGCGGGCGACGAGGTGGCGGAGCTTTATCTTTCCTTCCCGGGCACATCGGGTATGCCACTGAAGGCGCTGCGTGGTTTGCAGCGCGTTTCTCTCCAGCCGGGCGAAGCCAAGCTCGTGCATTTCGATCTGAAGCCGCGCGATCTTTCCAGTGTGACGGAAGCGGGCGAGATCAAAGTCCAGCCCGGCGCCTACACACTGAGTGTCGGCGGCGGCCAGCCGGGGACCACCAAGGCGATTGCCTCAGTGCAACTCAGCATCGATGGCGAACAGACTTTGCCGCGGTAAGAATCTTTGTTTGTCGCGCTTTCGGACGGAAAACCGGAATCCACTTTTCCTGAAAGCGCTCTAATAGAGGAGGAACGCGCGGCGTTCCTCCTCCCAGGCTTCTTCGTCTGCCGTGGCAAGATTATCCAGATCGGCGGGTGTCGCGGCGCTACCGTCAACCCATTCGCGCAAATCGGGCCCGCCATTGATAACGTCGATAGCGCGCTTTCCGGTCTCGTATTCGTAAGCAAAATCGCGCCAGAGCGGATAGTCGGGATAAAGCCGCCGGATGGCTTTGAAGGCCAGCGCCGCCAGCCGCCACGGTTTGAAGGCGGCGGGATCGTAAGCCGGGCCTTCGGTATGAATTTGCAGGCCGTGGCAGAGTTTTCCGGCATGTTTGTGGAAGGTCGGCTCGAACCAGAGGTCACGCATGAGGCAGCCTTCGAGCCAGTCCGGCGCCAGGGAATGCATCTCGGCGAAAACGGAATGGGCCGCGATATCGGGGGCGCCAAAGAGTTCCAGCGGCCGTGTGGTGCCGCGCCCTTCCGAGAGCGTGGTGCCTTCTAGCATTACCGTGCCGGCATAGGCGCGTGCCATGAAAAGGTTAGGGGCATTGGGACTGGGATTGACCCAGACGCGCTCACCTAGCGGCCAGCCAAAACCCGGCGTCGCCGCAGGCTGCCAACCCTCCATGGTAACGACGCGATAATCGACGTCCATTTTGAAATAGGAGACAAACCAAGTGCCCAGCTCGCCCATGGTGAGGCCATGGCGCATCGGCATGGGGGCGACGCCGACGAAACTCTCCCAACCGGGAATGAGGGTCAAGCCCTCCACCGGCCGCCCCGCGGGATTGGGACGGTCGAGCACCCAGACGCTTTTGCCATGTTTGGCAGCAGCTTCCAGCACATAGAGCAGGGTGGTAACGAAGGTGTAGATGCGGCAGCCGAGATCCTGCAGGTCGATCAGGATAACATCAAAGCTCTCCATCATCGCATCGGTGGGGCGCCGTACCGTTCCATAAAGGCTGAAGACCGGAATATTGTGCAGCGGATCGATGAAGTCCGGGCTCTCGACCATGTTGTCTTGCTTGTCGCCGCGCAGACCGTGCTGCGGTCCAAAGGCGGCGGAGAGCGTGATATCACCCAGCGCAGCCAAAGCATCGAGGGAATGGGTGAGGTTGGCGGTGACCGAGGCGGGATGGGCGAGCAACGCCACGCGCTTGCCAGCCAGGGGGCTGCGCAAGCTGGCATCGGATAAAAGCCGGTCGATACCGAATTTCATGGTGCTCGTCTCCCCCGCCTCATAGCGCCAGTGTAAAACCTTCGGCATGGTGAAAGTCGGGCTTGCCCGCCGGATGATTCAGTGCCCAATAGGAGAGCGTGCCGTCTACCCCTTCGATAACGGCACAAAGTGCCAGCCGCAATGGCGCCGCAAAAGATCTCGGCAGTTCTAATTCTACATTGAGAACGAATTGATCGCGATCAGCGCGGACGCTGATCGCAGGCGCGGCAACATCGAGCGGGCGCATACCGGCCCGGTAACCGTCGAAGGCATAAGCGGCCCAATTCGTTGATGGGGAGAAATTGAATTCGCAATAATCTGCGGCGGTAGCCTGCTGCACGAATACCTCGAAGCAGCTGTGGCGCCATAATTCATCGGTACGCTTCGCAGGTGCCGGCGCGGGCCACGCGATCTCACCGATTGTCCCGTCCAGCACATAGCGCAGGTTAAGCCGTGCTGGCGCCAAATGGCGTACCGCCACATCGATGCGGCTGACCGTTGTGCGGCGGCTATCGGGATGAAGACGTAAGGCGCAGTTCATGTCTTTCTATAGCCGCTTCGCTGGCTTCAATCCGCATCGTCTTTGCTGTCGTAGGCCATCTGCGCGGTATTGATTTCGGCAATATGGTCAAGGGCCCAGTTGCCCAGCGCCAGCACCGGCTCGCACAGGGATTGTCCCATAGCCGTCAGCTCGTATTCCACGCGCGGGGGTACCACCGGATAGACGGTGCGTTTGACCAGCCCATCCCGTTCCAATCCTCGCAAGCACATCGTAAGCATACGTTGTGAAACGCCACCGATATCCCGCTTGAGATCAGAGAAACGGCGCGTACCGCGCGAGAGAATCATAATAACCAGAACACTCCACTTGTCGCCAATTCTGGACAATACTTGGCTTACTTTGGGGCATTCGCTGCTGTGGAACGCGGGTTCCGCCACAGTCACATCGGGAATACTGAGTGACATTGCTGTGCCTTCTTGCGGCATTATGGGCCATGGTTACATAAGGTGCCTCGGTAACAATTCTATACCAAGGATCCGCGTTATGAACCTCCTTCATGTCGATTCCAGCATCCTGGGTGGCAATTCGGTCAGCCGCCAGCTTTCTGCAGCCGTGATCGCGCATCTAGCCGCCATAATTCCGGACCTTTCCGTGCAGCGCGAAGATCTTGCCGCCAATCCGCTTCAGCACCTGTCCTCGGCCCATTTGGCCGCCGCGCAAGGCACGACGCCTGAATCCGCGCCGCTGGAAGCCGATCTGGCGCACGGCCAGGGGGCACTGGAGGCTTTTCTGGCCGCCGATATCGTGGTGGTCGGGGTGCCAATGTACAATTTTTCCATACCCTCTCAGCTCAAAGCATGGATCGACCGGCTTTCGGTGGCCGGTAAGACGTTTCGTTACTCCGAGAAAGGGCCAGAAGGTCTTGCCGGAGGCAAGAAGCTAATCATCGTTTCTTCCCGGGGTGGTTTTTACGGCGAAGGCACACCCGCAGCAGGCTTTGACCACCAAGAGAGCTATCTGCGCGCGGTGTTCGGTTTCTTCGGCGTCAGCGATCTCACCGTCATTCGCGCCGAAGGCATCAACATCGGTCCCGAACAGCGCGCCCGCGCCATCGATGCGGCTTTGGCAGAGGTGGGGGTTCTTACACCGGTGCCGCGTGCCAGCACCATTCTCTCACAGCCGTCCGCATAAGTGCCACAAGCTGTGACCTCTTCCTGGCCGGGGGAGAGGTCACGGCCTTGCGCGACAATTTTGTAGGTAATTTCCTGGCGATGGGGCGCCAAGCCGCTGTTTTCTTCGCGTATTGGTCGAAACTACCGCAGCTTGGGCGTTTTGTGTTTACTTCTATTTTGGGGAAAAGGGGCAGAATGGCGCCTTAGAGGTGGGCATGAAACCGGTTCGCACGTCCGATAATGAATTGACCACAGAGCTCGAAGCAGCGCGCAGCGTGATCGAAAGCCGCTTTCTCGCCGGGGGGCAGATTCTTGTCCGCTCGATTGAAGGCATCGACGCCCTTATTGCGTCGCTCGACAATCTCATCAAAGCGCTCGACGCCAATGCGGTGGCCGATACGACCAGGGATATGCGGGTGGCCGCCGAGACCTTGCTTGGCCTCTCCGACAATCACCGCGACCGCCTTTCGGCGATGGATTTGCTCGGCCGTCACCGTGAAATCCTTGCCACCCATGTCGGGGACATGCGCTCCAGCCTTGCCTATATGCGGGCCTTCACCGTTAACATCAAAATCGTATCGAGCGGCATTGCCGAGGCTGGTTCCACCTTCGAATCCTTTGCGCAGGAAATATCGGACTGCATCGAGTCCGGTCGTGAAGAGCTCCTGCAAGTCGAGCTTGACATCGCCGAGCTCAAGCGGGGCTTGGCCACGGCTTGCGAAGAGAGTGTCCGCCTGGATTCCCATCTGCGCATGCTGTTGCCGGCGCTTCCCAATGAGTTGAGCGAGAGCGCTGGCCGGATGGCGCAGCACTACAGCCGTGTTCTGCTGGTGGCCGATGATGTGGCGAGCATCGCACGCAACATCCACAAACGCGTGGTGCGCGTTCTGCAGGCCTTGCAGATTGGCGACAGCACGCGCCAGCGTATCGAGCATCTGCAGGCCGGACTAGAATTTGTTGCCCGCCAAGCTGGTGGCGGGGACCCGTGCTACGCCGGGATCTGCCATGCTCTCCTCAAACGCCAGCTTGCAGCCGCAAAAGGCGAGTTCGATGGGGAAGTGAGCGAGATCGAGAAGGCCATGAGCGATATGGCTGATCAATCGCGCGAACTCTTGAAGCTGCGCGACATGGCCTATGGCTCGCACAGTGAAAAAGGCCAAGGCTTCCTCGACAATCTTTTGGCCCGCATCGAAGAATCGCTCGTTCTCGTGGGTGAGATTGAAGGTGCGGACTCGGCGGCTTTGAAGACCGGACGCGATACCGCCGCCGCAGCGGCCCATCTCAACACACGTATCAGCGCCATCCAATCACTGAAGAACGATGTGCAATATATGGCGCTCAACACCACGATCCGCTGCGCCCAGATCGGCGAGCGGGCACGCCCATTAAGTGTCATCGCCGTGGAACTGCGCGATCACGGGCATCATTTGGAAATTGCCGCCAACAATGGCTTGACCGAGTTGGATGAGCTTACGGCGGCGGCGGGGACTTTGGCCACGGCCGGACAAGGCAAAGGCGATCTGTCGGCGACAGAGGCGCTTGGCATTGCGGCCCGGCTGATCCGCAGCGCACGGGAACGGGCCGAAAACGAAATCGGCACCCTGGTTTCGCGCGGGGAAGAGGTGCTCTCCATTCTCGACGAATCGGTGGAGCGGCTGGCTTTCGACACCGAGATCGGCAGCAAGCTCAATGCGGTCGCAGATTATTTGGCCGACAGTGCAGCCGACGGCCCCCAGGATGCGGTTCTGTTTGAGGCGCCGCTGGCCGAATTCCTGGCGTTCGCAGAGACGCTCTACACCATGAAGCAGGAGCGCGACGTGCATCGGTCCTTCGTGCAATGGCTTCGACTTGTACCAGCGGCTGCGGTTTGCGCCGCCTGACGTGAATAGCGCGCCGAGCGCCGTGGCTTCCTTCGGTATGCCGAAAACGATAGAGGCCGCTTCATCTTGCGCGGCGGCAAAGGCGCCGGAGTCTTTCATTTCGGAAAGCGCACGGTAATACGTATACGGATAATGTGGCGGCCTTACGCGCCTACATCACCGCGCCAATGTGCCATGGCACGAATTCCATATCGCCATAGCCAAGTTCTTCGCTCTTCGACATCTTCCCGGAGGCGACCGCAAGCATATAGTCGAGTATTTCAGCACCCTTTTCGGCGACACTTGCTTCGCCGGTCGCGATGGTACCGCAATCGATATCCATATCGTCCGGCATCTTCTTGAAGACTTCGCTGTTGGTGGCGAGCTTGATCGAGGGAGATGGTTTGCAGCCATACGCCGAGCCGCGCCCTGTGGTGAAGGCGATCATGGTGGCGCCGGAAGCGACCTGACCCGTTGCCGAGCAGGGATCGAAGCCCGGGCTGTCCATAAAAACAAGCCCGTGTTTGCTAAGCGGGGCTGCATATTCGATGACATCGACCAGCGGTGAGGTGCCAGCCTTGGCGACTGCGCCCAGCGATTTTTCGAGAATGGTGGTGAGGCCGCCCGCCTTGTTGCCCGGCGAGGGATTGTTGTTCATTTCCATCTTGTTGCGGGCAGTGTATTCTTCCCACCAAGTGATCCGGGAGCGGAGCTTTTCCACCAATTCCGGCGATTGGGCACGCGCATACAAAAGATGCTCGGCGCCATAGATTTCCGGTGTTTCGGACAAGATCACGGTACCACCCATAGAAACAAGGCGATCAGAGGCATTGCCCAGTGCCGGATTGGCCGTGACGCCCGACCAGCCATCAGAGCCGCCGCATTGCAGACCAATAACAAGTTCACGCGCCGGCTGGGAGCTGCGTTCGGCCCGGTTGGCTATCGGCAGCATGGCTTTAACCTTGTCCAAGCCTTCGGCGATGGCGCGTTTGGTGCCACCGGTGTCTTGAATGGTGAAAGACTGAAAGTGATCGGATTCTGTGAGTCCGAACTCCTGCTTGAAGCGCGCGAGCTGGATCACTTCGCAGCCGAGGCCCACCAGCAGCACACCGGCGAAATTGGGATTGGCGGCCGTGCCCCACAATGTGCGGGAGAGAAGATCGAAGCCTTCGCCCTTCACCGCCATGCCGCAGCCCGAATGATGGGTGATGGGCACGATGCCATCGACATTGGGATAGTCATCCAATAGCCCGCTGTGCTCGGCTTCTTGGGCGATGTATTTGGCAACCGAGGCTGAGCAATTCACGCTCGTCAGCACCCCGATATAGTTGCGGGTCGCAACTTTGCCGCTGGCGCGCAGGTATCCTTGAAAGGTTCGCGCTTCTTCACTGCGCAGGAATTGCGGTGCAGCGCCCGCATCGGCGCGCAATTCGGTGAAGGCAAGATTGTGGACATGCACATGGCTGCCCGCAGCGATATCCGTGCTCGCAACGCCGATCACCTGGCCGTATTTGCGCACCGCTTCACCCTTTTTGATGGCTGCGGTTGCAACCTTGTGACCGAAGGGAATGGAATCGCGGGTGGTGATACCCTCCGCGGCGACAGAGATACCGGCGGCAAGCGCGGTTACGGCCACCACGACATTATCATTCGGATTGAGGCGGATGACGGCGATCCCGTCCGCTTTGGTGGTCATGGGGTTCTCCTGGTACGGCGCAAACCCGGCATTCCTCGGCATTCCGGGGCGCGCAAGGTGAAACAATACCGCGCCGGCGCCAAGTGTGGCAAACGATGCGTTCGGTATTGCGCCGGGTTGCGGCTTTCCCGTAGCTAGGGAATAAAGCGGCATCGCCGGGACACCTTCTATGACCATCACCGATCCCTATCGGGACTATTGCCGCCTGCGCGATGAGGCCGGCCTCTTGCGCACGCTTCGGGAGGCCGAACCTTTGGCATGCGGCCGCGTTCGCCGCGGGGGGCGGGATTACGTCAATTTGGCGAGCAACGATTATCTTGGTCTCAGCCGTCATCCCGCCTTGATCCAAGCCGCTCAGGCTTACGCGGTGAGGTTCGGCACCGGTTCCACTGCGTCTCGCTTGATCACGGGAAACCATCCCGCCCATAGGGATATTGAAAACCGCCTCGCGGCCGGCAAGGGCAAAGAGGCGGCCCTGCTGCTCGCCAGCGGCTATCAGACCAATCTTACAGTGATTGCGGCGCTGGCCGACAAAACGGTCCTCAAGCGGCCCGTGACTATTCTGGCCGATCGTCTGGCACATCATTCCATTCTGCAAGGCGCTGTGTTGTCAGGCGCCCGATCGCTGCGCTTCGGCCACAACGATCTCGATCATCTTGAAACACTGCTGCGGGCGCGACAGGGGGACTTTCTGCTGATCGCCAGCGAAAGCGTCTTCGGCATGGACGGCGACCGCGCCGATCTGGCCGCTCTGGGCGAACTGGCGGCGCGTTATCAGGCGATGCTGTATATCGATGAGGCCCATGCCACCGGTGTTTTCGGAAAAAATGGCTTCGGTCTTGCCGCCGATTGTCCGCAAGGTGTGGATGTGGCGATGGGTACCTTCGGTAAGGCGCTGGGCAGTTTCGGCTCCTATATCGCCTGTTCGCAAGGGTTGTGCGATTATCTTGTCCAGCGCTGCGGTGGCCTGATTTATTCGACCGCTTTGCCGCCGCCGGTTCTGGGCTCCATGGCTGCCGCGCTGGAACTGCTGCCAAATCTGGATAGGGAGCGTGCGGCGCTGC
Source organism: Alphaproteobacteria bacterium (assembly GCA_015654635.1). Classification (GTDB taxonomy): domain Bacteria; phylum Pseudomonadota; class Alphaproteobacteria; order Micropepsales; family Micropepsaceae; genus Rhizomicrobium. The sequence goes on from JAATGP010000022.1 coordinate 125,694, forward strand.
TTAGTCTGGCCGAGACGCTGCGGCGCGCTTTGCGCGCGCAAGGCTGGGATTGCGGCGCTTCCACCACCCAGATCATTCCGGTGATAGTCGGTGCAGAGGAAGCGGTGCTTCATCTCGCTGCGCGTCTGGAAGGCGAAGGCTTTCTCGTGGCCGCCATTCGCCCGCCCACGGTTCCGGCAGGCACCGCACGTCTGCGTTTATCGCTCAGTGCCACCCATGTCCCAGAGGACATCACCCGTCTCATCACCGTTATGGCGGATTTGGCGCCACAATTTGTGAGCGCTGCATGAGGCTAATTTTCGTCCACGGCTGGGGTTTCGACACGGTGCTGTGGAATGGCATTGCCGAGGCGCTGCCACAGTATCCGCAACGCCGCATTGATCTCGGATTTCTCGGCGGCGCTGCAACCGTCGCAGAGTTCTCGTCAGATGATGTTCTGATCGGCCATTCTCTGGGATTTTTGTGGGGCCTCCGCCAGCAGCAAAACTGGCGCCAAGTGATCGCCATCAACGGTTTTGCGCGCTTTGCCGGCTCGCCGGAGGAGGGCGCTTGCGTTGGGCCCGCTGCGCTGCGCGCCATGCGGCTCGCTCTGGCGCGCGATGCGGGAAAGGCGCTGGCGACGTTTTACCGCTCGATCAATCACACAGCGCCGTGCGATCGCCACAACGCAACGCGCCTGGCTGAAGGATTGGCGCTCCTGGAGACCGAACACATAGAAAAACCGCTTGCCGTACCTTGCCGGGTGCTCGCCACCCGCAACGATCCGCTGGTACCGAAGGCAGCCAGTGACCATCTCGCCGCCATCACGGGTGGTTCGATCCTTTGGAGCGATGAGGGGGGGCACCTTCTGCCTCTGACGCGCCCCCAATGGTGTGCCGATGCGATTGAGGCTTGTCTGGCATGAGCATTATCGCGGCCTTCGACGGCGCCTCGCGCAGCTACGATGGCGCGGGGCAGATTCAGATGGAGATCGCGGCCCAACTCATCGCCGATGCGGCTGCGTTGCGCCCGCGCAGCATTCTGGATATCGGTTGCGGCACGGGGCTCCTCACGGCGATGGCACAGCAACGCTGGCCAGATGCCACGATCACCGCTATCGACGCGGCGCCCGCTATGCTGGAGCAGGCGCGCGCCAAGCTACCATCTGTCCGGTTTGTTCAGGCGGAGGCGGCGGACATCAAGCTGGGGGAAAAATTCGATCTCATCGTCTCCAGCATGGTGCTGCACTGGCTGGCCGATCCTGCCGCCGTGATGCGCCGCTGGCAATCCTTTCTGGCGCCGGGGGGGGACTTGTATGTCGCCGTTCCGGTCTCAGGAAGCCTCAGCGAATGGAAAGCGCTCTGCGCGTCTGAAGGCATTGGCGATCGTCTATGGCCATTCCCGCCACGTGCTGTGCTGGGCGCAGAGGGAGAGACCCGCCGTCACACCGCGATATATGATTCCGCACGCCATTTCCTGAAGAGTTTGCACCACACGGGCGCCAACAGTTCTCCTCCGGAAAGCCCGCCGATGCGCCCGGCTTCCTTACGCAGGATTTTGCAACACGCGCCGCAGCCATTTGCCGTGAGCTTTTTGATCGCCTATCTGCGACTGCTTCCACCGCGCGTTTGGGATGAGCCCTAGGGTGCCCAATAAGGTTCGGGCATCTCGATAAAGCGCACTGGCACTTCGGACACGAAGCCTCGCAGCCATTCGGCGCAGTATTCCATGCCCCATTGTTCGGAATTGATGTGGCCGAGTACGATCAGCGCCTTTTTATGCCCTGCCGCCACAAGGTCGGCGGCATATTCCTGCAACTCCCATTCCCAGGTCTCGCCCACGATCAAAACCTCGACATCTTTATTGAGCAGAGCGATGCCGTTCTGCTTCATGGCATAGCCCCAACTGGCCTGGACTTTACTGACCGCCAGCGCCGGATCCCCGATCACGCGCATGGTCTTGGCGTTCAGCCGTGTTTTGAGGAAGCCTGCGAGGCCCGCCAGCGTCGTCGGTGGCAAGGTGAAATTCCGCGGATCGTCGGCGCTGACGGCGCTGTTCCAGCCGAGGCGACGGATCATGCCTTCGGCGATGCCATCGCGCGGCTTCAGCGCATGCCAGTGGTCGTGGAAATGAAAGCTGACGAGGTTATGCGCTTTGATGTAGGCGCGCTTCTCCTGGTACAGCGTTTCATTCTGCACCTGCGATACATCTTCCTGATGCGACCAGAAGGTCGGCTCGTGAGTGATGATCAGATTTTGCTTGTTCGCCACCGCGATCTTGAGCACGGCAAGGGTGGCCATCATCACCGTGGCAATACCGGTGACCGGCATGCCCGCCTCACCCGCTACAATGCCATCCACTGTCTTATCGGCCCAGGGTACGCCGATATGGGCCTTGATCCGCTCCACCACCGTCCCCGCGGTGAGCGTCGTGCCTTGGGCAAAGCCAAGCGTCTCGCTGGCGGCGGTCCATGCCGCTCCGGCCAAGGCGATATTCATAAAGGTCCGACGTTCCATGGTGCTCCCCGCTTGCGACGCGGCGGGAAGGATAATGGATTTTGTGTGCTGAGGGCTGCACTTTCTTGTGATTATTCACGTGTGATTATTCGGGCGGAGCAGGCGGTGGCCGCTTTCTGCGGACCTTGCGCTCGTTGCTTCGGCATTTCGCCTGCAGAGGGATCAAGCCCTCCAGCGTAACGGGTTACGCGCTGACCGAAAGAGTGCTGCTCGTCATGGCGTTCAACATCGACACCACGGCGCTGTAAGGATTGCTTGCGGTGGAGCCTTCCATATTGTTTACGGCTGCCGTGAAGTTCGCAGCCGTCAGCGACCCTGAACCGCTCGTATCCAAAGCCGAGAAGATGTTCGAAGCATCGCCGGAGGTGCCGCCGTTGGCGCTGACGAAGCTCGACAATTCGTCCTGCGAGACGCTGCCGTCGTCGTTGCCGTCCAACAGGCTGAGGAGGTCGTTGCCGATGCTGCTCGAGGACGAGGACGAAGACGAGGAGGACGAATCGCTCGAGGGGGGCGAACCGCCATGAACGTGATGACCATGGCCGTGATGGGGAGCCGCCGCGGCACTGGCGAACTGGTCTTCAGTGATCCCCGACGATGTGCTCGAGGTGGTGCTGGTGGAACTGCTGGCCGAGCTGCTCGAAGTCAATTGGCTAAAGAGCTTGTCGGCCTCGTCCGAAGTGCCGCCGGCATTGGTAATATAGGATTCCATTTCACTTTGGCTGATGGCGCCGTTGCCATCCGTATCCATCGCCGCAAACAACTTGCTAGACGGATCGCTCGCCGCGTTGGTGGACGAAACCGACGTGGTTGACGATGAGGCGGTGCTGGCTGTGCTGTCTGCTGACGTGCTGGAAGCATCCGACTGCTGCTGTAACTGCATCAACATTCCCAGGATCATGCTGGAAAGGTTGGCTGTGGTGCTTCCGGTTAGACCGCCATCTGCGGCGGCGGTTGTGTCGGTGGATTGGCTCGAACTCGAACTCGAACTCGCCGAACTGGTCGACGAGGCGGAGGTCGAGTCCAGCCGGGACAAGAGGCTCGCCAGCAGCTGGGATGCATTCCCGCTGGACGAGCCGATTCCGGCTATGGACATGATTGGGGTCTCCTTTTAACGAACCCGGCCAATTGGCTGGGCAATCCAGGAAAAGCACTCCACGTGCCACAATCGGTCTGGGAAAATGGCGGAATATGGGGTCCCGGAAGTGTCCCGCTTACAATTGCGGGACAAAGGCTGCATTTATTGCCGCATTCGGCAAAATCTGCCTGCCCAAACTTGCCGTCGCTGTGAGCGAAAGGGGTAGCAAAGGGCCGCTTTTGCACCCCCAGGTTTTGATACCAATTGTTACAATTGCCTGTAGGCCGACGAAGAGTTCATGAATTCCGGGATTTTTCGGGGTTATGACAGCACCCTGAGGGGGTGGCATTGGTCCGCAGATAACTGGAGAAGCACATATGCATGTCGTATGCTCAAAGCCGGGACCGGCCCCATGGCGTTGCCCCGCTTGCGTGACTGCCGCGAAAAGAGGTGTCCTGTGATGACTCAACAGGTCAGTGGACAAGAGCCCCCTGTAAAGCCGGAAGAAGGTCATCACATTCTGCTGGTCGAAGACGAACGTAGCGTGCGCGATCCCTTAGGCCATTACCTGCAGCGCAACGGCTTTCGCGTCACCATGGCAAGCCATGCGCTGGAAGCGCGGCATATGCTCAGCCGCTACAAATTCGATCTTGTTATCCTCGACATCATGATGCCGGGCGAGGATGGGCTTAGCCTCTGCCGCTCCATTCGCGAGAAATTCGACATCCCGACGATATTGCTCTCCGCCAAGTCGGAAGAGACCGACCGCATCATCGGTCTGGAAATGGGCGCCGACGATTACGTGGTCAAGCCCTTTGCACCGCGCGAGCTGCTCGCCCGCACCAAAGCGGTGATCCGGCGCGCCCAATCGGTGCCGCGCTCGCGCCGGCTGCCGGTGCAGAAGACCATTCAATTCGGCACCTGGAAATTGAAGACCGGTGCCCGTCAGCTCGTGGGCGATGATGGCGTGGTGGTGCCGCTGTCGACCGGCGAGTTCAATCTTCTACTCTCTTTCCTGGACCGCCCGCACATCGTGCTGTCGCGCGACCAGCTTCTGGATTTGACGCAAGGCCGCGAAGCCTCGGCTTTCGACCGCAGCATCGATAACCTGATCAGCCGGGTGCGCCGGAAGATCGAACCGGACTCCAAGAATCCGTCCTACATCAAGACGGTATGGGGTGGTGGTTACAGCTTCGTGGTGGAAGTTAGAGTGGTGTGAGCAAGACCGCCGCTGCGGCGGCGAAAGCTTCGGCATCGGCGATGACGCGCGGCACCTTGTTTTGTCCGCCCAGCTTGCCGCGTCCCTTCATCCAGGCCGCAAAGCCGCCTTGTCTCACGAACCGCACTTGCGGTGGTCCCATGCCGAAATTCCCCTTGCGATGTTCGGCGTAATCGACATTGCGGGCGCAGAGGGCGGCATCAATCGTCGTAGCAAAGAGGGCCGCTTTGTCCGGCTGCGCCGCCGCGCCTTCGACCAGAAAGAGATGATGGCCCGGGCCGCTCTGGGCAAAAACCGGTCCCGCCATGAAGTCGGTCACCGCAATGGCGGTGGTCTCTGCGGCGGCGGTGACGGCGGCATCAATTTCCTCGCCAATCAGATGTTCGCCGAAGGCTGATAGCCCATAAGACGTGCGCCCGGTCACAACGAGGCGGGAAGGCGATTTTTCGACCAGCCGTACTGTGTCGCCAAGAATATAAGACCACAGCCCCGCGCAGCTCGTCAGTACCAGCGCGTAGTTGACGCCGGTTTCGGCCGTTTGAAGCCAATGGCGCGTCGGCTGGGCGCTTTCCAGTTCCTCCACGGGCACGAATTCGAAGAACAGGCCATTGTCGGTAAGGAGGCGCAGCCCATCGCGCGGGCTTTTGTCTTGTATCGCGATGAAGCCTTCGCTGGCCGGATAGACTTCGCGCGTTTCGGCATGGCTTCCTTCCAGAAGTTCCGCAAAGCGGGCGCGATACGGTTCAAACGAAATTCCGCCGTGCACGAGCAGTTCCAGTTGCGGCCAATAATCCGCAAGGCGTCCCGTGCGCTCGGGCGCCGCGCGCTTCATTTCGTCGAAGAAGAGCAAGAGCCAACTGGGGGTGCCGGAGAGCGAGCGAATATCCTCGGCTAACGCGCGTCGCGCCAGGACCCGGCTTTTTTCCTCCCAATCGGTGATGCTCGCATCCGCGCCTGTAGGAAAATAAAATCCTTTTGCCCACCACGGCACACCTGCAGCGGCGATGCCGGAGAGATCGCCTGCCATCACGTCGGAGCCGAGAGCTGTCAGGGCTGTGCTGCCGCCGAGGAAAAAGTTCTTTCCGCCAAGCACCCCGCTACCCGGTCTGTTGGCGATGTGATGCACCAATAGGTCAAAGGCAGCGCGACGGTTCGCCTTTACCATCGCCGCGGAAACCGGAATGTGTTTGGTCACGCCACTGCTCGTGCCCGAGGAGTTGGCAAAGAAGGGAATAATGCCGGGCCAGGTGACGTTTTCGAGAACCGGGTAATGGCTGCTCCAATAGCCATCCCAGAACCCGTCATAACGGCGCAGAGGCACTGCCCGCTGGAAATCTTCGACCGATTGAATGCCCGCAAAACCATGCTCGCGTCCGAACGCGGTTTTCGCCGCGTGGTGCAACAGCCGCATCAATTGCTGGCGTTGCGATTGGACGGGGTCTTCTTGTGCCAGCGCGGAAAGCCGAAATTGGCCATAGACGCGCAAGGCAGATGTAAGATCGAGCATGACCGCGCCGCTGGTATCGCCATATTTATCGACCTCTTCAGTGTAATACCCTTTTGGCCATTTTAGAAATCTGCGAAGCCTTGCCAGGAGATGCCTGCGGGCTAGACATTCTCTACAATGCAGATAGAGTATATATGGAAATTGTCAGCGTGATGTTATGACCGTTCCTGCTCCGTCGTGTTTTCTGCCAGCGCCGCTTGATCCCTTTGCGGCGCGCGTGATCGAACGGCTCTCGCATAGCGGTTACCAGCCGTCGCGCGATGTGGAGGCGATCCGGCGCCACTATGTGCTCGCGCGTACACCGCTGCTGGCGGCGGAGGAGGAGATGGCTGGCATCGAGTCTATCGCCGGCAGTCCGCCAATGATCATCCTGCGTCCGCATGATGGGAGACGCGAACAAGCGCTGCGTCCGGCGCTGGTCTTCTTTCATGGCGGCGGCTGGGTGCTCGGTGGTTTCGACACCTATGGGCCGCTGGCCCGGCAATTGGCGCATGCCACAGGGCGCATCGTGATTTTTGTCGATTACCGCTTGGCGCCGGAGCATCCTTTTCCTGCCGCGATAGAAGATGCTTTTGCGGCGTTCGAATGGGTGAACGCAAACGCTGCCGCGCTCGGCATCGACAAAACCCAGATCGCGGTTGGCGGCGACAGTGCAGGGGGCAATCTGGCCGCCGCAGCCGCGCTGGCGGCGCGCGACGGGCGGATCGAGGCCGTGCCACAGTTCCAGCTGCTGATCTATCCGTGTCTTGATATGACGGCGAGCCTGCCTTCGCATACGGAACTCGCCAGCGGCTATCTGCTCACCCGTGAGATTTACGCTTGGTATCGCGAGCTTTACGCCGGTGCCACGGACGATCTGACCGATTGGCGCCTGTCGCCGCTGTTCGCACCCAATCTGTGCGATGTCGCGCCCGCCATCGTGCTTTATGCCGGCTTCGACCCGTTGCGCGACGAGGCCTTGCGGTATTGCGCGCGTCTGGCCAATGCGGGGGTCGCGGTGGAGCCGATATTCTATCCCGGCATGATCCACGGCTTCATGACCATGGGTGGTGTCCTTCCCGCGGCCTATGATGCCGTCCAGCGCATCGCTGCGGTAATCCAGAAATGGGAAAAATATCCTCCTATATACCCCATTGCGAACTATTCCCGCACACCGCGGCCGGTAATTTTTTGATGTTCCCCTAGACATCGGGCCAAAATTGCCTACATTTGCAGATGAGAACCATTTGCAAATAATCTGACGCCCATGACCGTCCTATCCCAGACCATTAGCCTGTCGGAGCGTACCGTCCTCGATATTGGGGAGGTGTTGGCTGGTCGCCGCCGGGGGCTGCGGACGGCATTTTTGTTCGCAGGACCGGCCGTCATTTCCTCGATCGCCTATATGGACCCGGGCAATGTCGCCACCAATATCCAGGCGGGCGCCAAATTCGGCTATGGCCTGCTGTGGGTGGTGATGGGAGCCAATCTGGTGGCGATGCTGTTCCAATCGCTATCGGCCAAGCTCGGCATCGTCACTGGCAAGAACCTCGCCGAACTGAGCCGCGAGCAGTTCTCCCGGTCCGTGGTGTTGGCTATGTGGGCGATCAGCGAAGTGGCCGCGATGGCCACCGATTTGGCGGAGTTCTTGGGCGGCGCACTAGGCATTGCCTTGTTGTTCCATGTTCCGTTGCTGGTGGGCATGGCCGCCACGGGCGCCATCACCTATGGCTTGCTGTCGTTCGAGAAAGGCGGCTTCCGCCCCATGGAAATCGCCATCGCGGTGTTGATCGCGGTAATTGGCATTTCTTATGTCATCGAGCTCAGCATGGCGCCGGTGGCCTGGGATGAGGCGGTGCGGCATACGCTGGTGCCGTCTTTGGCCAATGGCGCGGCTTTGACCATTGCCGTCGGTATCATCGGCGCCACCATCATGCCCCATGCCATTTATCTCCACTCCGGTCTGACGCAAGCGCGCGCCCCCGCCCGCACGCCGACCGAGCGCGCCAAGCTGGTGCGTTTCTCCAACCGCGAAGTGGTCGTTGCGCTTTCCATTGCCGGGCTGGTGAATATGGCAACCATGGTGTTGGCGTCTTCGGCTTTCCACAGCGGTCATTCCGACGTGGCGGAGATCCAGACCGCGTATCACATGCTGACTCCGCTGCTCGGCCCCGGGGCGGCGGCGGTGTTTCTGATCTCGCTGATCGCCTCGGGCATTTCCAGTTCCACCGTCGGCACCATGGCGGGGCAGATGATCATGCAGGGCTTCACCACCTACCGCATTCCCGTCTGGTTTCGCCGCCTGATCACCATGGCGCCTGCCTTTGTCATTGTGGCATTGGGCGTCAACGCGACCATGGCACTGGTCTTCAGCCAGGTGGTGCTGTCCTTCGCCTTGCCGGTGCCAATGCTGGCGCTGATCTGGTTCACCCGCCGCCGCGATTTGATGGGTGCGTTTGCCAATTCGCGGGCGACCGATATTGCCGCCATCGCGGGCACCGCGCTGGTCTTAAGCCTGAACGTGGTGCTTATCGTCCAGATGGTGTGATTTTTTTCGATTGTCGCGCTTTCGGACGGAAAACCGGCCCCACTTTTCCTGAAAGCGCTACAAGACTGGCATTGGCACCCAAGGCCGTGTATCGAGCGGCGTGCCTACAGGTGTCCGCCATGACCTTTCCCAAACCCCACAGCGCCCAGATGCTGGGCGAACTCGCTCAGTACGTCATTACCGAGCCTTACCCCTTCGTGGTCGATCTGGAGAAAAGCTCCGGCATGACCATCGTGACGGTGGATGGCGACAGCATCACCGATTGGGGCGGCATCTATGGCTCCAAGCTGCTCGGCTATAATCATCCGCGGCTCTACGAGCCCGCTTATGCGCGCGCGATTCTGATCGCCGCCAATACCAAGATCGCCAACCCCGATCTGCTGACGCCGCAATGCCTGGCCTATTACCGCTTGCTGCATCGCTTGGCGCCCAAGGTGATGGGCGACACGGGGGTCGAGGTTTATTCGGTCAATTCCGGCGCCGAAGCGATCGAGAACATGATGAAGTATTTCATCAACCTGTTCCATCATCGCCGCACGGCCGAGGGCAAGCCTCCGGCGACGCCGCGTTTTGTCTATTTCGATCAAGCCTTCCATGGTCGCACGATTTATGCGCTGAACGTGACGCGGCTGAAGAACGACCCCATGGCAACGCGGGATTTTCAGGGCATCATCGCGGGCAATCTGCAGCTGCAATTTCCTTCCATCGACACGCGCCAGACCGATGCCTTCAACGAAGACAAGGCTAAGGCCACGCTGATGACGCTGGAGGCGGCGTTCAAAGCCTATCCGGGCGAGGTTGCGGGCGTAATCCTTGAGACAATGCAAGGCGCAGGCGGCCAGCGGCTGGCGCATCCGGCGTTTTACAGCGGCCTGTCGGAGCTATGCCATACCTACAATGTGCCTTGGGGCCTGGATGAGGTGCAGACTTCGGGCGGCCAGACCGGAGCGGTGTTCGCCATCGATCTCTTCGACGTTCCCCATGCGCCGCAAGCGGTGGCCACCGCCAAGAAGTTCGGCAATGGCGTCGTCTATATGAAAAACTCTATGCAGGATATCGGCGTGCTCGATTCCACTTGGGGCGGCGCGCTGGTCGACATGGTGCGCTTTGTCGCCGAATGGCAGATCGTGGAAGATGAAAAACTGATCGAAGCGGTACCGGGCAAAACCGCGCTTCTGCTTGCGGGCTTGCATGCGCTGGAGACGCGGTTTCCGGAGAAGATCGGCAATGTCCGCGGCCTGGGGCTTTATCAGGGCTTCACGGTCTGGGGCAAAGGCAACAAGGCCCGGCTGATCGAAATGGCCTTGCAGGAAGAGAATTTCCTGCTCCTGGGCGCCGGGGTCTACAGCATCCGCTTGCGCCCGCCGCTGGATGTGGGTGAAGACGATATTGCTCATCTGCTGGCAACGCTGGAGCGGCTGCTGGAACGGCTTTAGAGGTTCGGGCGCGGCGCTTATGCAAAAGGCGGAAGACTTGGTCCTCCGCCTCGGGCGCGAAGCTACGGCTGGCAGGCGGACATCGCGGTCAGGCGAGAACCGACAAGCACCTTTGCTTTTCCTCAGGCTGGCGAGAAATCTCGCGCAAGGCGCACGGGAGCGCCTGTCACCCTGTATGCCCGCAAAAATGATAAGGGCCTTTGTCATGCGCGCGATTATTCGAGCGCCCGGGCCCGTTGCCACACCGCCTCCCATGTCAAACGTCACAGGAAAGAAATGGGAAGCGGCGCGCGAGGGTTCAAGAGGCGCTAATCGTTTGTAATACAGCGGAAATTATCGAGGGCGAGACGCGGTTGCTGGTAATTCCTGTCCTCCGCCCGAACTGTCAAGCCCGGCCACAACGAATGGGATTATCACTCTGTCTCAATACGTCACCCTTCATGTGTGTTGAAACACTTGAAGTTGAGTATTAAGCTTTAGATAGGATGTAAGTATTACAATTATAAACGAGATGTTGGGGGAAGATGCGCAACGGTCACTTTTTCTGCATTGCTGCACTCGCTGCCATCGTGAATGTGGCTGTTTGGGCTGGCGTTTCGCAAGCGCAGTCCGTTCGCGCCACGGGGTATATAAACCGCGACAGCTATCAGCTGAACGGCACGCTTTTCGGCAACTACACGCAGTCCGGAGGCGGCGTTAGCAGAGGGTGTGGGGACCTCAATTTTGTCTTGGAGGCCGTTCTTCATTCTTCATTCTCGGCGCACACCTTCACGGCGGCTTTGAAACGGGACGGAGTTGCCGTCGAAACCTTGACCCATACCTTTGGCCCGTTTTTTGCGGCGCAGGATGTCGTCGCTACGTTTAGCACGAGAAATTTTACGCCCGGTGTGTGGAGCATCGATTGGACCTTTCAGATCAGCGCTGCGCAATCCGGAGGCGCATCCATCACGCTGTTACCGCAGATCTTGTCAGCGTCGCCGCCGACCAATCTCTATCAGTACTGCAACCGCAACTCGACGCTCAACGCGACGGCCTATAGTAACTTCTTATGCGATTTTTTCCCGAGGCCGCCTACCGGTTTCATATTCCAGAACCGCTACTACCGCGACGCGGCATCGACAACAAACTGCGCCCTCGGTGCCTTTGATGGCGCGCATTGCCTGGTCATGAACAAGCCGGCGACGGGGTTCATTTTACAAAACAGGTTTTACAAGAAATACGACGCCTGCACACGAGGAACGAGCGATGGTGCGCATTGTCTACTAGGTGGCGCGCCGGGGGGAACGTTCGCCTGGAATGGAAACTACTACTATTCTTCCCCCGGCGGCGGGCAGTGTCCGTACCTGCCTGGGAGTACATTCGACGGCGCCCATTGCCTCATCGCATCGACCGCGTCGGGCTTCGTGTGGAACGGTAACTTCTATCTCAAATACAACGCATGCTCCACGGGCACAAACGATGGCGCGAACTGCCTTCTGGCTTCTGCACCTTGGGGAACTACGGCATTCGAATACCAAGGGAAATTCTACACCACGACGGCCATGTCCTGTGCGAGCGGGACTTATGATGGCGCCCACTGCCTGATCGGGAGTCCGCCGGCACCCGCTGTCGCAATCACCAACGGAAGCCACTGGTATTGGACGCCGCGCTATTGCCTTTAACGAGATTTCCAGGTGACGGCGCCCCTCACTTCTTCTTCGCACTCGCCGTCACCTTGCCCGGGGCGATGCCTTTTAGCAGCGGCTTCAGGTATTGTCCGGTGTAGGACTTTGCCACTTTCACCACCTCTTCCGGGGTACCTTGGGCGATGATTTCGCCGCCGCCGTCGCCGCCTTCGGGGCCGAGGTCGACGATCCAGTCCGCCGTCTTGATGACTTCGAGGTTGTGCTCGATCACCACCACGGTGTTGCCGTTATCGACCAGCTCGTGCAGCACCTCCAAGAGCTTCTTCACATCATGGACATGCAGACCCGTCGTGGGTTCGTCTAGGATGTACAACGTGCGACCGGTAGCTCTACGGGCAAGTTCTTTGGAGAGTTTGACGCGCTGGGCTTCGCCACCAGAGAGCGTGGTGGCTTGCTGGCCGATATTGACATAGCCAAGGCCGACGCGCTTCAGCGTATCCAGCTTCTCGCGGATCACCGGCACGGCTTTGAAAAGCTCGGCGCCCGCTTCCACCGTCATGTCGAGCACGTCCGCAATCGAGTAATCGCGGAATTTCACGTCGAGGGTTTCGCGATTATAGCGTTTGCCTTTGCAGACATCGCATTGCACATAAACGTCGGGCAAAAAATGCATCTCGATCTTGATGACGCCGTCGCCCTGGCAGGCTTCGCAGCGTCCGCCCTTCACATTGAAGGAGAAGCGGCCCGGCGCGTAGCCACGGGCCTTGGCTTCCGGCAGCTCCGCATACCAATCGCGGATGGGCGTGAAGGCGCCGGTATAGGTGGCGGGGTTGGAACGCGGCGTGCGGCCAATCGGGCTTTGATCAATATCGATCACTTTATCCAGATATTCCAGCCCCTCGATGCGATCATGAGCGGCGGGATGCTCGCGGCCTTGGTTCAGTTTGCGCGAGGCGGCCTTGAACAAGGTTTCGATGGTGAGGGTGGATTTGCCGCCGCCCGAGACGCCGGTGATGCAAGTCAGTGTGCCCAGCGGAATCGACGCCGTGACATTCTTCAGATTGTTGCCCTTGGCCCCGACGACTTTCAGCCAGCGGTTCAGCGTCGCCGGGCGGCGCTTGGCGGGCAGGGGAATCTGCTCCAGCCCCACCAGATATTTGCCGGTGAGGCTTTTGGGGCTGCGCATGATGTCTTCGGGCGTGCCCTCGGCGATGATGTGGCCACCATGAATGCCCGCGCCGGGGCCCATATCGATGACATGATCGGCAGTGCGAATGGCTTCTTCATCATGCTCCACCACGATCACGGTGTTGCCAAGATCGCGCAGGCGCTGCAAAGCCTCTAACAGCTTGACGTTGTCGCGCTGATGCAAGCCGATGGACGGCTCATCCAACACATAGAGCACTCCGGTGAGGCCGGAGCCGATCTGGGAGGCGAGGCGAATGCGCTGGCTTTCGCCGCCCGAGAGCGTGCCGGACGAGCGCGAAAGCGAGAGATATTCGAGGCCGACATTGACGAGAAACTTCAGCCGGTCGCGAATTTCTTTCAAGATGCGAGCGGCGATTTCTTTCTGTTGTTTGGTCAGCTGCTTGTCGATATCGCGAAACCAGATGTCGGCGAGTTTGATCGATTTTTCGCAGACCTGGCCGATATGAAGGCCGCCGATTTTCACCGCCAGCGCTTCGGGTTTCAGACGATAGCCTTTGCAGACGTCGCAAGGGCTGTCGTCTTGAAACCGTTCCAGTTCTTCGCGGATCCAGGCAGAATCGGTTTCCTTATAGCGCCGCTCCATATTGGGGATGACGCCTTCAAAGGTTTTCTTGGCCTCGTAACGGCGCATGCCGTCGTCATAGATGAATTTGATTTCGTCGTCGCCCGAGCCATAGAGCAGGATGTCGCGGACGCGCTTGGGCAAGTCTTCCCATGGCACGGTGAGCGAGAATTTGTAATGCTTGCTGAGGGCTTCGAGGGTTTGCAGATAATAAGGGGAATTGGATTTGTGCCAGGGCGCCAGCGCACCGGTGCGCAAGGTCAGGGATTCATCCGGCACCACGAGGGCGGGGTCGAAATAAAGCTGGGTGCCCAGGCCATCGCAAGCCGGGCAAGCGCCATGGGGATTGTTGAAGGAGAACAGCCGCGGCTCGATCTCCGGAATGGTGAAGCCGGAGACGGGACAGGCGAATTTCGACGACATCATCAGCTGGCGCTGCTTGCCATCTTTGTCTTTCTCATCGGCAAATTCGGCGATGACAAGACCATCGGAAAGCCCCAGCGCCGTTTCCAGCGAATCTGGCAAGCGGTTGCCGATATCGGGCTTGACCGCGATGCGGTCCACCACCACTTCGATGTCGTGCTTCAGTTTCTTGTCGAGCGCGGGCACGCTGGCAATATCGAAATATTTGCCGTCGACCTTGACGCGCTGGAAGCCTTTCTTCTGCAGTTCGGCAAATTCCTTGCGGTATTCGCCTTTGCGGCCACGCACGATGGGGGCGTTGAGGTAAAGCCGTGTGCCTTCGGGCAGTGCCAAAATGCGATCGGCCATCTGGCTGACGGTCTGGCTTTCGATAGGAAGACCAGTGGTGGGCGAATAGGGCACGCCGACGCGCGCAAAGAGCAGGCGTAGATATTCGTAGATTTCCGTCACCGTGCCGACCGTAGAGCGCGGATTCTTGGAAGCGGTCTTCTGCTCGATGGCGATGGCGGCTCAGAGACCATCGATGTGATCGACGTCAGGCTTCGACATCAGTTACAGGAACTGACCGGC
>JAATGP010000049.1 GCA_015654635.1 Alphaproteobacteria bacterium
CGATGCCGCGCTTCAGGTCCATCGGGTTCATGCCGGCGGCAACCGACTTGGCGCCTTCACGCACGATGGCGCGGGCCAGAACGGTGGCCGTGGTGGTGCCGTCGCCCGCGGCGTCATTGGTCTTGCTGGCAACTTCGCGCACCATCTGGGCGCCCATGTTTTCAAACTTGTCGGAAAGCTCGATTTCCTTGGCAACCGTCACGCCGTCTTTGGTTGTGCGCGGGGCGCCGAAGCTCTTGTCGATCACGACATTGCGGCCCTTGGGGCCAAGGGTGACTTGCACCGCATCGGCCAACACGTCCACGCCGCGCAACATGCGCTCGCGGGCATCGGCGCCGAATTTTACGTCTTTCGCAGCCATAGCTGTCATTCTCCTGAATTCAATTTCGGAATGCGTGCAGCGAAAAGCAGACCGCTATTCGCTACGCGCCATTCGCTTATTTCTTCGCGGCGGGCTTGCGGCCTTCGACGATGCCCATGATGTCGGACTCCTTCATGATCAGGAGGTCCTCGCCATCGATCTTGACTTCGGTGCCGCTCCACTTGCCGAACAGCACGAATTCGCCGGGCTTCACTTCGGGAACGACGCGCTTGCCGGTATCATCCAGAGCACCCGGGCCCACGGCGATGACTTCGCCTTCCTGGGGCTTTTCCTGAGCGGTCTCGGGAATGATGATGCCGCCAGCGGTCTTCTGCTCTTCCTTCACGCGGCGCACGACCACGCGGTCGCCTAACGGACGGAATTTCATTGGGGACTGCCTCCTCAAAAGATTCGTTAAATCAGATACTTGGGTTGTTATCCGGCCGCGAAGGCCAGGGGTGGCAGCACTCTCATCACTGGAGTGCTAGCAGCCGCAAGGGCATATAGGCCCGAGTCCCTCAAACGTCAAGGAAAAGGAGCGTTTGTCGCAGCCGAGCGCCGTCCTTTCCATCATAGTCTGCCGTTCGTCAGGCGCCTTGGGCGCGGGTCTGCGAGAGTGATATCCAATGCAGGACGGTGCGCCCCGCTCTTGCCGGGCGCCGCCGTGCAAGATCCGCCAATACCAGATGCAGATCTTGGCGGACGGCGGAGGCTAAATCTTTGCTACGATACTGGCTGTATCCAGCATGAAGCTGCCATCCGCTTCAATCGCGAAATGCTCCCGCACGGTTTGCGGCATTTTGGCGATCAGCGCCTGAATGGCGTCGGCGAAGACTTTCGGCGTCTGCATGCGGGCAATCCAGCTTGTATAGTCGATGTGGATGCGGCGGCGCTGGGCTCCGTCTGGCGCAAATCCCTCCGCTTTCAGCATCGCGCTCCATTCGCGCACCGAGTAATCGCGCACATGGGAAGGATCGCGCAGCATCTCGATGCTCTGGATGAAGGTGTCGCAGAGCACATCCTCGGGCGCCACCACATCCATCACCATCACGCTGCCGCCGGGTTTCAACACGCGCCGCATCTCGCGCAAAGCGGCGGCCACGTCCAGCCAATGATGGGTGGAATAGCGGGTGGCGACAAAATCAAACGAGGCATCGGCAAAGGGCAGGATTTCGGCTTGGCCTTGCTGCGTGGTCAGATTGCTAAGGCCGCGCGCGGCCGCTTCCGCCGCCACAACGCTCAGCATCGCCTCGGAAAGATCGTAAGCGACCACCGCACCGGCGAATGGCGCCATCGCAAAGCTGACATGGCCGCCGCCGCAGCCGAGGTCGAGCACGTGGCCGAACGTCTGCGCCGCTATGAAGGTCTTCAATGCCTCCAAATCTTCCCCGGCGGCATGCACCGCGCTGGTAACATAGGCGGAAGCTCGCGGGCTGAATTGTTTAGAGGCCAAACTGTCATCCATCACGCGCCCTCAAATCCTTCCAACACATTGGTGGCTAGCTCGCCCAGGGCATCGAAGCAATAGCCGCCTTCGAACAGAAACAACACGGGCTTGCCCAAAGCGGCCAATTTGGCGCCCATTTTCAGATAGTCGGCGGATTTGAGCTGAAAGCCGGCGATGGGATCCTCGATATAGGTGTCGAGGCCGAGGCTGACGATCACCACATCCGGCCCCATATGCTTGACCGCGCCGACGGCAAATTTCAGCGCCTCTTCATACCGGGCCCAATCCGTGCCGATGGGCAAAGGCAGGTTGAGGTTATAGCCCTCGCCATCGCCTTCGCCGCGTTCATCGGCAAAACCGGTGACATGGGGATAAGCGAAATTGGGATCGGCATGCAGCGAGCAGAAGAACACATCATCGCGCTCATAGAAGATCGACTGGGTGCCGTTGCCCGCGTGATAGTCGACATCCAGGATCGCCGGTTTGATCCCGGCATCGATCAGCCACTGGGCGGCGATGGCAGCATTGTTGAGATAGCAAAAGCCGCCGAACACGGCAGCGGACGCATGATGGCCTGGCGGGCGCGTCAGAGCGAAGGCAGAGGTCTCGCCATTCCGGATGGCCGTCGCTGCGGTGAGGGCCACATTCACCGCTTCGCGCGCCGCAGGCCAGGTGCCGCTCATGATCGGCGCATCGGCGCTGGAGGAATAAGTGCCGAGTTTGCTTTCGACCTCGCTCAGATAAATTTCGGGCGGATAATGCACGGCCGATGGCGTCGCCACCGGGGCATGGCTGCCATAGCGCGCCGTCCATTCATTCCACGCCGTGCCGAGAAAGCGCACCAAACCGGAGTCATGCACACGCAAGATGGCGCTGTCATCGAAGGCTTGTGGCGGCAGGATGGGGCCTATATGGCGGGTTTCGAGCGCAACACGCACTTTTTCCACACGCACCGGAATCTCTACCGCTGGAAGAAAATGCCCCTCATCGAATTGCAATTCGGGATCGTGTTGCATGTGGACAGGCGAATAAAAGGTTTTCATGCCAAATAACTCCGGCTGCAAACATTAGGCTAGCGCGCCGCAGGCCACACCAGCAAGCAGCGTCGATAGGCTGTCGCTAAGATGACGTCTTCGTTCATGTCCGGTTCAGCCGCTCAGGATCAATGTCGCGTTGATCGGCGAACAAGGAGACCTGTCATGAAGACCATCGCCAAAACAATTTTGGGTAGCGTGATGCTGGCCGGGGCCGCATTGGCCTTTACCGCACCTGCCGCTGCCGGCTTCGCAATCGGCTTCGGTTACGGGCCCGGCTATTATGGACCGCCCGCGCGGTCTTATTATGGCGCGAGCTGCGATCCTTACAGCCGCTATTACAATCCCTACGCCTGCGACGACGATTACTACTACGGTCCGCCACTCTTTATCGACGGCTATTGGTACGATCGCCCGCTTCGCAGCCGCTTCTATGGCGGACATCGCGAGTTCTGGGTGAATAACGGCTGGCGTTCGGGCGGCTTCTATCACGGCGGCGGCAACTTCTATCATGGCGGCTATGGCGGCCACGGTGGCGGCTTCGGTGGCGGCCATGGCGGCGGCTTCGGCGGTGGCCATGGTGGTGGCGGTCACGGCGGTCACTAGCCAATCGCAGGCGGGTGCTGGAGAGCAGCCATGGCACGCTTCGGGTTGAAAACGCTGAGCACGTTCGCAGCGCTCCTGTTATGGGGGGCGCTGGCGAGCGGCCCTGCCAAGGCAGATGCCGGAATCGGTATCTCGTTTGGCTATGACGGCGGCTATTTCAGCGACCCTTGCGATTATTACGACTACTACGATCAGCCGCCGCCCTGGGGCCTGCCCCCCGATTACTGCGAATATCCGGTCAATTTCGAGCCGGTATATTTCGGCGGTAGCTGGTACCGCGGCCCGATCTATTACCGCTGGTATGGCGGGGGCCGGATGTATTGGTTGAACGGCGGCTGGCGCCGGGACGAATGGCGTGGTGCCCGGCCCTCCTCAATTCGCTGGTCCGATCGTGGCGGCTGGAACAACACGGGGCGCGGCGGCAACGGTTGGGGTCAGAGCCAATCCTATAACCGTGGCAGTGGTGATAGCTGGAATCGGGGCGGCGGCGATCGCGGCAATGCGGCAAACCGATTCTATCAGGGTAATACCGGTGACTGGAATCGCGGCAGCAACCGCGGCGGCGCTCCGGCCTATCAGGGCGCTCGCGATTATCCCAGCGGCGGCTATCATGGTGGCGGTGGTCACGGCGGCTGGTCCGGTGGTAATAATGCTAATAATGGTGGTGGACGCGGCGGCCCTGGTGGGGGTCAACGCGGAGAGCATGGCGGTCGTCACTGACACCGCGTCGCACAATTGTTGCGTATCAATTTTTCATCCAACAAAGCCAAAAGGGGACTAGGCATGAGGAAATTTTGGAAGGCGGCAACAATCGCTGCCGGACTAACGGTTGCGTATGCGGTACCGGCCCAGGCTGATTCGTTCAGCTTCAGTTTTGGCAATCGGGGCGGCGTTGGTTTTTCCTATGACAGTGGCGGTTATTGCGACAGCTATGGCTGCCCGGATGGGTATTGGGATTTTCCGCTTTATGATTGCCCGGTGTACTGGGGCGGCGATTGGTATCGCGGTCCGGTCTATTACCGGCGCTATCATGGCCGCGAGATGTATTGGCTGCACGGCGATTGGCGCTACGATGATTGGCGTGGCGCGCGTCCGAATGGGGCCTGCGTAGGGCGCTATCGTCCGGCGCTTGGGTTTGAATTCTATGAGCGCAACGGTTTTCGCATCCGTGATGATTGGAGCCGCCGCTGGTATCGCGATCACGGCCGCGACTGGAACAATCGCTGGCAGGGCAACGACCGCAATGGCTGGGACCGCCGCGATGGCGATCATCGTGACCGGGACAACCGCGACCGTGGCAACAACGGCTTTGGCGGGGATCATCGCGACGGCAATGACCGTGGCCGCAATAACTGGACAGGTGGCCAGCAGAATGGTGGCCAACATGATGGTGATCGCCGTGGCGGCAACGACCGTGGCAATAACGCTGGCCAGCAGAACGGAGCCTTGGGCGGGCAGGGTGGCAAGGCCTATCAAGGCGCCCCCGGCAGTCGCCCGGCTAGCGGCCTTCCGGGAATGACGCCGCCGTCGCATGGCGGCCAACAACCCGGTGGCCAACAACCCAATGTTCAGCAACCCAGCGGCCAGCCGTCCGGCGGGCAACGCCCGGAAGGTCAAGGTGGCGGTCATGAGAATCGTGTTGGCGACCGTACCCCCAAGGATCAGACCCATCCGAACTGATGGTATCACTTAAAAAAGGGCCCGGCCAAATCAGTCGGGCCCTTTACTCTTTTTGATAGATTCAGTCTCGCAGCGCCTTTTCTGCGCCATCTCCGCCCGGTCCTGCAAAGCCCGGGGCGCAGCGATGCGTAAAGCCTATGTTGACCAGGGTTTTTGCTCTGTTAGCCTTTCGCCGCCATTGGCTAAGAGGCTTTCCATGCGCGTCGGTGTCCCCAAGGAAATCAAGAATCACGAATACCGGGTTGGCCTGACGCCAGGCGCCGTGCGCGAGCTGACGGCTCGCGGCCACGAAGTCTTTGTCGAGACCCTGGCAGGCGATGCTATCGGCCTGACCGACGTGGTCTATGCCAAGGCGGGCGCCAAAATTCTTCCCACTGCGGAAGAGACTTTCGCGATTGCCGAGATGATCGTGAAGGTGAAGGAGCCGCAGCCGGTCGAAATCGCGCGCCTCAAAAAAGGCCAGACGCTTTTCACCTATCTGCATCTGGCCCCAGATCCGGAGCAGACGCAGGCTTTGCTTGGCTCCGGCGCCGTTTGCATCGCCTATGAAACCGTCACCGACGCGCGCGGCGGGTTGCCGCTCCTCGCCCCCATGAGCGAAGTGGCGGGCCGCATGTCGATTCAGGCGGGTGCCCATTGCCTGGAGCGTGCCCAAGGCGGCCGCGGTGTCCTTCTCGGCGGCGTGCCGGGTGTTCCCGCGGCCAAAGTCGTGGTCCTCGGCGGCGGTGTCGTCGGCACCAATGCGGTGCGCATGGCGATGGGGCTGGAGGCCCATGTCATCGTCCTCGATGTTTCGCTCAATCGCCTCAAGGAACTCGACGAGCAATTCGGCTCACGCCTGCACACGCTTTATTCGACCCTCGATGCAATTGAAGAGCAGGTGATCTCTGCCGATCTCGTCATCGGCGGCGTTCTCTTGCCGGGTGCCGAGGCGCCCAAGCTGATCACCAAAGCCATGGTGCATCAGATGAAGAAAGGCTCCGTCATCGTCGATGTCGCCATCGATCAGGGCGGCTGTGCCGAAACCAGCCACGCCACCACCCATACCGATCCCACCTATTTGGTGGATGACGTGGTGCATTACGCCGTCGCCAACATGCCCGGCGCCGTTGCCCGCACCTCAACCTTCGCGCTCAACAACGCCACGCTGCCCTTCACCCTGGCGCTGGCCGACAAAGGCGCCGAAGCCGCGATGAAGGCCAATCCGCACTTGCGCGCCGGCCTCAATGTCTACCACGGCACGCTCACCTATGCGGCGGTGGCCGCTGCCCAGAAACTGCCGTTCGAGAGCGCGGAAAAGGTGTTGGGGCTGTAGCGCCCGCCATTACTTCCCCCTCGCCCCATTTTCGGGGGAGAGGGCCGGGGTCTGCCGGGCCGAAGGCGCAGGCCAGCGAGGGGTGGTAAAGAATTCGCACTGCCCTCACCCGCACGTCTCCGGGCTCTTCTGACACGCCGTCAACGCTTCGACCGCTTTGGTGCGGTCCTTGGTAAGGCGTGTCAGGCAACCGGAATATTCCAGCGGATGGATCGTGCCGCCTTCGCTTGCGGCAGTCTCGAAGGTGCATTCGGCATCGCGATAGGAAATCCAGCTTCTCTGTGCCGCACGCAGTTTGGCCTTGAACCCGGGCTCGCTTAAGGCGCCGAGCAAATTCGCGTAGGCCGCATTCAGCGCCTTATCGGCTTTTTGATAATCCTGACCGGCGCAGATGTTCATCTCGCTCTGCGTCGTCGCCTGCTTGCAGTCTTGCGCCACAGCCGGTGCCGCCAGCAGAACGGCCGCAAAGAGCACTGCCAATTTCATGAACTCTCCCGCTTTGGCGTCAGTCTAGGTCATGCTGGCGCAGTCGTCGACGGGCTTGCCCAGCGCGCGCGGCGCGTGCATCGTTCGGGGCCCATGCTGCGAGGTTGGCAATGAAACGGAT
This sequence comes from Alphaproteobacteria bacterium, assembly GCA_015654635.1. GTDB lineage: Bacteria > Pseudomonadota > Alphaproteobacteria > Micropepsales > Micropepsaceae > Rhizomicrobium. The sequence goes on from JAATGP010000049.1 coordinate 7,051, forward strand.
TCTGTTTGCTGCTGCGGCGCTGCTGCTTGCGGGTTGTGCCGGGCAAAGGCTGTCCGCCCCGCTACCGCCGTCGTCATCCGCGCAGCCGCCAGCGCCGCGCGTCAAAGCCCCGATGCCGCCCATTCATTCCGCCGGGCCGCTGACCAAAACGGGCGTCGAAGTTTACATGGACGGCCAGGAAGCCGATCTGCGCAGCTATATGCGCGGGCAGGGCGTTCTGGTGGCGCGCCGCGGCAACGACATCGCGCTCACAGTGTCAACGGATAAGCTGTTCGACAAAACCAACATCAGCGCTTGGGGCGATGCCTTCGCCCGTGCTTTGGTGCAAGTCGTCGACCATTATGATCACACCGCCATCGAGATTGTTTGCTACACCGATGCCACGGGCGGCGACGCCGAGAATCTGGCGCTGTCGCAAAAACGCGCCAGGACTCTCTCGGATTGGCTTGCCGCTTATGGCGTGGCGGCGGCGCGGCTGACCCCAAAAGGTTTTGGCGCCACCAATCCCAGGACCACCGATCCCCACGATGCCAAGAACCGCCGCATCGAAATCAAGATCACGCCGCGGCCCGCGTAAAGCCCGTCACGGCGCGTAGGCGTAAGGTCCGATCACCGTGCCGACAAAGCCGCCCGCCTTTTGGGTGGAAAGGATGGTGGCATCGGCGTCCTGGACCAACGCCGTGAGCGCCCCGCCGCTACCATAGAGAAAATCGGCCTTGCCGCCTTTGATCGCGATCTGCAGCGTCACGGGGCCTTCGGGCGCGGGCGCGCAGCCCAGCGTGGTACCGTTCGCTGGCTCCTCCTTGCTGGCCCGTTTTGTAACGCACACGGATAATTTTCCGCCATCGCGCACTTCGCCCAGGAAATAGAAGAAATTGCTGTTCTGAAAAGCGACCAGCCCGGCGCGCGCCCCATCGCTCTTGGGCGCGAAGGCCAGCGTGGTGGAAAGCGATGCCTCGCCATGCTGCTGGCGCAGCGCCAGGAAAGAGGCATTGCCGTTGCCGCCAATGGCCTGGGCCCGCGCCGTCAGCGTCAACGCCCCATGCTCGATGGCGTACCAACGCTCCTGAGGCTCGCGGATGGTGAGCCAATTGAGCCCCAGCCTGTTACCGGGAAAATTCTCCACGAAAGAGACATTGCCGCCCGGCAGTGGCCCTGGCTCTGCGGGCAAGTCCGGGCGTGCCACCACGAAGGGCACGGCCTCACCCTTTTTTAGGATCACCGGCCAGCTATCTTTCCATGTCACCGGCAGCATGAAGGTCTCACGCCCGGTGTTGTAAAGGCTGCCGCTGTAGGGCCGTGTGCCCAGAAACACTGCGAACCACTGGCCCTTTTGCGTCTCCACCAATTCGGCATGGCCGGTGGAGGTGACAGGAAATTCGCGGCCCGCAGGAAGATCGCGCTGGGTGAGGATCGGATTGGCCTTATACGGAGCATAAGGCCCCCATACGGTCTTGGAACGGAACACCACTTCAGAATGGTCTTCCGCGGTGCCGCCCTCAGCGCACATCAGATAGTACCAGCCCTTGGCATAAAACTGATGCGGGCCTTCAATCCAGGCTGGCTTCTTCTTGATATCGCTGCCGCCATTCACCAGCACTTTGCGCGGCCCCACCATCTTGCCCGCCGCCAGATCGATTTCTTGCATCCAGATGGCGCGGTGGCCCTGATACTGCGGCTCGCCTTCCGGTGCGCCGTTGTTGACGACATAGGCCTTGCCGTCGTGATCGAAGAACAGCGACGGATCGATGCCCTCAAACGGCAGCCACACCGGATCGGACCACGGCCCCGCCGGGTTTCCCGCGGTAATAACGAAATTGCCGCCGCAATCGACGCAGGTGTTGATGATGAAATAGGTGCCATCGTGGTAGCTGATGGCGGGAGCATAGAGGCCGCGCGAGACCTCCAGCCCGTCGAATTTCACTTGACCCGGCCGGTCGATGGCATTGGTGATCTGGCGCCAATGCACCAGGTCTTTGCTGTGGAAGACCGGCAGGCCCGGAAAATGGGTGAAGCTGGAATTGACGAGATAATAATCCTCCCCCACCCGCAGGATCGACGGGTCGGGGTAATAGCCTTGGCGGATGGGGTTCAGATATTGGTCCGCGCCCGCTTTCTTCCCATCATAGGCCGCGTCATGGCCCTCATAGGTGATGGCAGAGAAGGCCGCTGTGGCGGGGGCTGGCTTTTCCACGGGCGCGGGCGGCGGCGCGGCAGGCGGGGTTGAACAGGCGGCAGCAATCAGGGCCAGCGCGGCCACAAGCTTCTTGGACATAATCGTTCCCCGGATCCTGCGAGCCACCTTGGGCCGCTTTTGTCTCATCATCTGCCGAGCACTGGCGCCCCGTCCATCCCCCTTTCAGCCCATCTTGCTGCGGCATTCACCACATTCTGCGCCGAAACCGAGCCGTCGCTGGAAATGCCCGCCCGCATCGCCTATATCCGGAGCCCCAAGAGGAGTTTCTGGTGGTCTGGTCCCCGCAAAGCTGGCGCGCAAAGCCGATTCTTCAACTCCCCGCTTATCCGGATGCGGAGGCGCTGGCGGCTGTCGAAAACACCCTGCGCACCCGTCCCCCCTTGGTCTTTGCCGGTGAAGCGCGCGATCTTATGTCGTCGCTGGGGCAGGTCGCCGAAGGCAAGGCATTCCTGTTGCAAGGGGGCGACTGCGCCGAAAGCTTCGCCGAATTCCTGCCGGACAATATCCGCGACACGCTGCGCGTGATTTTGCAGATGGCGGTTGTGCTGACCTTTGCCGCGGGGGTTCCGGTGGTGAAGGTGGGGCGTATCGCCGGGCAGTTCGCCAAACCCCGCTCGGATGATTTTGAGACGCGCGGGGGTGTCAGCCTGCCGTCTTATCGCGGCGACAATATCAACGGCATCGAATTCACCAGCGAGGCGCGCATCCCAGATCCGCAGCGCCTGATGGAGGGCTATGCCCAATCGGCCGCCACGCTCAACCTGCTGCGCGCCTTCACCAATGGCGGTTATGCCGATCTGCATAACGTTCACCGTTGGATGTTGGGCTTCATAGCGGGGTCGCCGGCCGGCGAACAATTCAGAAGCCTCGCGCAACGTGTTTCCGAATCGCTGGATTTCATGCGCGCTTGCGGCATCACGCCGGAAACCGTGCCACAACTGCGCACCACCAACTTCTACACCAGCCACGAAGCGCTGTTCTTGGGTTACGAGCAGGCGCTGACCCGGGTCGATTCCACCAGCGGCGATTGGTACGACACCTCGGCCCATATGCTGTGGATCGGTGACCGCACACGTCAGGTCGATGGTGCCCATGTCGAGTTCTGCCGCGGCATCAAGAATCCGATTGGCCTCAAATGCGGCCCCTCGATGACGAATGACGATCTGGCGCGGCTCTGCGAAACCATCAATCCAGAAAACAAGCCGGGCCGCATCACCCTGATCTGCCGCTTCGGCGCCGATAGGGTGGGCGAAAACCTGCCGCGCCTCATTCGCACCATTGAGCGCGAAGGTGCCAAGGTGGTGTGGTCCTGCGATCCCATGCACGGCAACACAGTCAAATCCGGCACCGGCTATAAGACGCGCCCCTTCGACCGCATCCAGAAAGAGGTCAAAACCTTCTTCGACGTGCATCGTGCCGAAGGCACCCATGCCGGCGGGGTGCATTTCGAAATGACGGGCCAAAATGTCACCGAATGCCTCGGCGGCGCCCAGGCGATTGGCGAAGAAGATCTGGAAAAGCGTTATCACACCCATTGCGATCCGCGTCTCAATGCCAGCCAGTCAATCGAACTGGCCTTTCTGATGGCAGAGAGCATCCGCGCCGAGCGTATGAAGGATGCGGGCTACGCGGCATAATGATGACGTTCTGAGGGGGGCATAGATGGGCGCAGCACGGTTGTTGGCCAAAGGCTGGGTCCTGCTTTGCCTCTTCGCCGGGGCGCATGCTTTGCGCTTTGCGCTTGCGGGCGGCAATGAGCCCACGGTGGTGGTGCCGCAATTGCTGATCGCACTGGCGCTGTTCGCCGCCATGGGGCTGCTTTTTGTTGGCGGCTATGGCGCTTCCAGTGACGGCTTTCACCACCACACCGCAACCATGAAGGAGCGCAAGCTCGGCGTTGCCCGGCCACATTTCAACGATTCCGTGCTCTTCATCTTTGCCGCGCTCAGCTTCGTGGCGCAGGTCTGGTACGCACCCAATCATTTGAGCGGACCGGCCACCGATGGGTTGGCGCAGGCCATTGCCTATGCCGTGCCGGGCCAGGGTGTGATTGCCGACCGCCTTGCAACCTGCACCCTCGATGGCGGGCGGATCTTTGCCTCCGCCTTTGCCTGGCTGCTCGCGGTGGTCTTTTTGGCATCGTCGGTTTCGCGTTTGAAACAGGCGGCCGCGCAGGTGCGCCTCGACCGGGCCTTGCATCCCCATAGCCTCGGTCTGACCACGCTTGCCGCCGCGCTCGGTATCGTCGCGATCATCGGCATCCAATGCTTGTTCGTGGGCTCGGTGCTGGCGGCTTTGCCCTGCAGTGCCTTTGCCGGGATTCCCGGCGCGCTATTGATCGGGCTTGGGCCGCTGCTGCTCGCTTATATGATCTATGCCGCGCTGGCCGTCCTGCTCGCCAGCGGCAGCGCTTCTTAAACCATAAAAATAGTGTGCCTTTAACCGGCTCTTTAAGAGATTACCCTTATATACCGCGCCTGATTATTTGGAGGCGAGGGCGTCATGGCACTGGTGGTTTGGAGCGACAAGCTGAGCGTCGGCGTGCGTAGCATCGATGATCAGCATAAGAAATTGGTAACCCTCTTAAATCAGTTGCATGACGGCATGATCGCCGGGCGCGGCAAGGAAGTTGTGGGACCGGTGCTCAAGGGGCTCATCGATTATACCGCCACCCATTTCAAATACGAAGAAGACCTCTTTGCCCGCACGGGCTATGCCGACAGCGCCGCCCATAAAAAGGAACACAGCGATCTGGTACGTCGGGTCCTCGAAATTCAGCAGATCTATAATGAAAAAGGCCCCAGCGTTTTGACCATTCAGGTCATGAACTTCCTCAAGGATTGGCTGACCGCCCATATTCTGGGTTCCGATCAGAAATATGTGCCCCACCTCAAGGCCAAAGGCGTGAGCTGAATGTGGCCGGTGTGAAGATTTGGTACAAAAAGAGACACCTCTCCTGCGTGTGGTCAGGATAGCCTGCCGTCATTGTGCGGCCTGTCACCGGTGACACGGGTCGCCCAATAACCCGCCTGGAGTGCGGCATTAACCATAAAAAAGCTCCGCCTTTGCTCCCGCGGAAGGCGTAGGCGGCGTCTGAGTGTAACAAGACGAAACATTATATGACTCGCAACGGGACTGCCCCGGGGCATTTATGTGCCTGTCGTAATGGGGAATTTCTGGTGTCGCCCATCCGTGTTGTTGCTGAGAATGGTTCCTTGAAAGCCGCAGTGATTGGGGCCGGCGCTTTTGGGCGTCACCATGCCACCAAATACCGTGGCCTTAACGGCGTTGATTTGGTTGCGATCGCTGATCCGTCTGCGGAGGTTCGGCGCACGGCGCTGATCAATTATGGCGCGCCTTGCGTCGCCGATTGGCGCGAACTCCTGGGCAAGGTCGATCTGGTCAGTGTCTGCACCCCTGCGGTCACCCATTCGGCCATCGTCCGCGCCTTTCTCAATGCCGGGGCGCATGTGATGGTGGAAAAGCCGATTGCCACCGCGATTGAGGAAGCCGACGATCTCGTCGCCCTGGCGCGCAGCACCGGCCGCGTGCTCACGGTTGGTCATCAAGAACGCTTCGTCTTTTCCCATTCGGGTTTGCTGGATCAAAAGGAAATTCCGCTGGAGGTTTCGTGCTGGCGCAAGGGTCCTTGGACCGGCCGCGGCGCCGATGTCAGCGTTGTGCTGGATCTCATGATCCATGATCTCGATCTCGTCCATCAGCTGATCCCTGGCGACGTGCGCGGTGTGCAGGCGCGCGGGGCCTGCGAGCAATCGCTGCTCTGCGATGAGGTCAAGGCCGCCATTATGTTCGAGAACGGCGCCGTTGCCCGCCTCGAGACCAGCCGGATTGCCGAGGCGCGTAGCCGAGGCATGCGGGCCATTTATGCCGACGGTATGGTGGAGATCGATTTCCTCACCCGCACGGTAAAGAACACCACCCCGCGTCCTTTGAAGTCGATTGAGGTCGCCGATCCTTTGGGCGAATCGGTTGCCTCCTTCGTGCGCGCTGTGCAGACCGGGACCGAACCTTTGGTCCGGGCCGAGGAGGCGCGTAATGCACTCGCCACCGCGCTCCTGATCGATGATGCCGCTGAACGCACCATTCATGGCCGCACCCGCCGCCCGATGGTCGCTGCCGCTGCGCGGTAAGCCCCTGCGCTTTCCTCCCCTGCGGAGCACAGAGCGGAGAGCCGCACTTTACCCAAATAGCGGGGGAGGTGCCGAGCCTTTCGCGAGGCGGAGGGGCAGCACACCGTTCTGTCCCTTTTTATTGTCCCGCTCCCGCGCTAAACACGACCTGTGACAGACCGTATCCGCATCGCGCTCGCCCAGCTCAACCCCATCATGGGCGATCTTACCGGCAACCTCGCCAAGGCCCGTGCCGCGCGCGAAGCTGTGCCGCAAGCCGATGTCATCCTTTTCGCCGAGATGTTCATCACCGGCTACCCCCAGGAAGACTTGGTGCTCAAACGCGCCTTGCAGGATGACGCGCGCGATGCGGTCAAGGAATTGGCCGCCGATACCGCCGATGGCGGCCCCGCGGTTTTGATGGGCACGCCCTGGCGCGAAGCCGGCAAACTTTACAACGCCGTGGCTTACCTCGAGGACGGCGGCATCGCCGCACGCACCCTTAAGCACGATCTGCCCAATTACGGCGTCTTCGATGAGAAGCGCGTCTTCACCCCCGGCCCTTTGACCGGCCCCTTGATGGTGCGCGGTGTGCGCCTCGGTGTCCCTATCTGTGAAGACATCTGGACGCCCGAGGTGGTGGACTGCATGGCCGAAACCGGCGCCGAAATTCTCCTGGTGCCGAACGGCTCACCTTATGAGGTCGGCAAGGAAGACGTTCGCCTCAACCGCATCGTGGCGCGCATCGGCGAAAGCGGCCTGCCGCTGGCCTACCTCAATCAGGTCGGCGGCCAGGACGAGCTGGTCTTCGATGGCGCCTCGCTGGTCGTCAATGCCGACAAAAGCCTCGCGCATGCTTTGCCGCCCTGGGTCGAGCAAACCGTGGTCACCGATTGGCATCGCCAAAATGGCGTCTGGGTCTGTCAGCCAGGCGCATGCGCGCCATCCGAGGAGCGTTCGCAATCGGTCTATCACGCCATGATGCTGGGCCTGCGCGACTATGTGAACAAGAACCGCTTCCCCGGCGTGGTGCTGGGCATGTCTGGCGGTATCGATTCCGCGCTGTCCGCTGCCGTGGCCGTCGATGCCCTCGGTCCTGATCGCGTTCGCTGTGTGATGATGCCGTCCCGCTATACGGCGCAAGACAGCCTCGATGATGCCGAAGAATGCGCCAGGCTTTTGGGCGTGCCTTACGAGACCATTCCGATTGAAACCGCGGTGGACGGTTTCACCACGACGCTGGCTCCGGCCTTTGCGGGCAAAAAAGCCGACACCACCGAAGAGAATATTCAGTCGCGCGTGCGCGGCCTGATCCTCATGGCGCTCTCCAACAAATTCGGTCCCATGGTGCTCACCACCGGCAACAAATCGGAAATGAGCGTCGGTTACGCCACGCTCTATGGCGATATGTGCGGCGGCTACAATGTGCTGAAAGACATCTATAAGATGGAGGTCTTCCGCCTTTGCCATTGGCGCAACGCGCACACACCCTCCGGTGCCTTCGGCCCCAATGGCCGGGTGATCCCCGAGCGCATTATCACCAAGCCGCCTTCGGCGGAATTGCGCGACAATCAGAAGGACCAGGATTCACTGCCGCCTTACGAAATCCTCGATGGCATTCTGGAATGCTTGGTCGAACAGGAAATGGCCTTTGAAGACGTGGTGGCCAAGGGTTTCGAGCCCGCCACCGTCAAGCGCGTCGAGCACCTTCTCTATCTTTCCGAATACAAACGCCGCCAGGCCCCGCCGGGCGTCAAAATCGGTTCCCGCAATTTCGGCCGCGACCGCCGCTACCCCATCACCAACGCCTTCCGGGATGCAAGATAAGCATGCGCGCAGCACGGCTAGCTTTGGTGTTGCTCCCGCTTGTCGCCGCTCCCGCGCACGCCGAAAAATGTCTGTCGTCGCTTACCTATCAAAAAAATGGTGGCGATCTCGACAAGCTTGCCATTCCCGAAAACGTCCCCGATGACATCGTACACTGCGCCGCGCTCGCCTGCCGCGGCGAAGCCGACATCAAAATGGTCGTGGAAAAGGACGGCAGCGCCGGTGATGTGGCAGTGACCATGACGGATGCGGCTGGTGCACCGTCTGACCAACGCTCCGCATTGCTGCAGCAGTGGTTGTCGAATCTCAAATTCGAGCCGCCGAAGCTGAAGACCAAGCCCGTATGCGTGAATCTGGAATTCAGTTTCGGGTTCGCACAGAAAAGATCGAAAAGCACCCCATGACCACTATCGTCCGTTTTGCGCCATCGCCCACCGGTTTGCTGCATGTCGGCAATGCCCGCACGGCCATTCTCAATTTCCTCATCGCGCGCAAGAACAGCGGCAAATTCCTCTTGCGTATCGATGATACGGATACGGAGCGTTCCAAGCCGGAATATGAAACCGCCATCCTCGACAGCCTGAAATGGCTCGGCGTTTCTCACGATCTCTTCGCCCGACAGTCCGAACGCGCCCCCGCCCATCAGGAAGCCGCGGACCGCCTGAAAGCCACGGGCCAGCTTTATCCCTGTTACGAATCTGCGTTGGAACTGGACCGCCGCCGTCAGCGCCAGATCGCCTCTGGCAAGCCGCCGGTTTACGACCGCGCCGCGCTGAGCCTCTCCGCCGAAGACCGCGCCCGCCTCGAAGCCGAAGGCAGGCGCCCGCATTGGCGCTTCAAGCTATCGCAGAAAAAGGTCGCCTGGAAAGATCTCATCCGCGGCGAGGTCGAGATCGACACCGCCCATCTCTCCGATCCCGTCTTGATCCGCGAGGATGGCCGTTTCCTCTACACTCTGCCGTCTGTCGTCGATGACGTCGATTTCGCCATCACCCACATCATCCGGGGCGAGGATCACGTCACCAACACCGCCGTGCAGATCGAAATCTTTGAAGCGCTCTGCGGCACCGCGCCAGCCTTCGCCCATCATCCGCTGCTGATTGGCGCGGGCGGGGAGGCGCTCTCCAAACGCTTGGGTTCGCTCTCCCTCAAACTGCTGGCCGAAGACGGTATCGAACCGATGGCCGCCGCCAGCTACCTCGCCAAGACCGGCACTTCCGACCCCATCGCGCCCTTCGCCACCATGGACGAGCTGGTGGCCGGTTTCGCCATGGAGAAGATCGGCCGCGCTCCGGCTCATTTCGATCCGGCGGAGCTGGCCAATCTGAACGCCAAGCTGCTCCACCTTCTGCCGTTCGCCGCCGTCGAGGACCGCCTTGCCGAGGCCCAAGTCGGTGGAGAGTCGTTCTGGGAGGCGGTGAAAGCCAATCTCACTCGTTTTGCCGATGTGAAAGACCTCTGGCCCCTGGTTGTGGGCCCGATCACCCCGGTGATCGAGGATGCCGCTTTCATCGCCGCCGCCGCCGATCTTTTGCCGCCCGAACCTTGGGATGAGGCAACGTGGGGCCTGTGGACCAAGGCGGTGGCCGCCGCCACCGGCACCAAGGGAAAAACCCTGTTCCATCCTTTGCGCTTGGCGCTCACCGCCCGCGAGCATGGACCGGAGCTGAAAAAGCTGCTACCTCTGATCGGACGAACGCGGGCCTTGGCCCGCCTCAAAGGGGAAACGGCGTGACCTTCTTCGCTTGCAATATCATTGCGCGAATTTGCGGCTAACGCCGCAACACCCCCCTTTTGCCCAAAACCCAGAACCGTCCTATTTAACCTCCCCCTTATGGGGAGGTCGAAATGCGTAGCATTTCGGGTGGGGGCGGTCCCTCCAATGGAACGCGACGTGATCATCCAAGAGTACCAACCATGACCATCCGCCTGCACAACACGCTGACCCGCCAGAAGGAAGCCTTCACCCCGCTCGATGCCAATAATGTGCGGATGTATGTCTGCGGGCCGACGGTCTACGACTACGCCCATATCGGCAATGCGCGGCCCGTGATCGTCTTCGATGTGCTCTACCGCTTGCTGCGCCACACCTATGGCGAAAAGCACGTCACCTATGTCCGCAACATCACGGACATCGACGACAAGATCAACGCCCGCGCTGCCGAGATCGCTGCTGCCAAAAACATCACGGTGGAAGAAGCCCGCGTCGAAATCACCACCCGCACCACGCAGCAATATTTCGATGACGTTACCGCGCTGGGCTGCCTCATGCCGACGCACAATCCGCGCGCCACCGATTACGTCCACGGCATGGTCGCGATGATCGCGGCTCTGATCGCAGCCGGTCACGCTTACGAAGCCGAAGGCCATGTGCTGTACGATGTCTCCTCCAAGCCCGATTACGGCAAGCTCTCGCGCCGTTCGTTGGATGAGATGATGGCCGGCGCCCGCGTGGAAGTGGCGCCCTACAAAAAGAGCCCGATGGATTTCGTGCTGTGGAAGCCGTCGGATGATCTGACGCCCGGCTGGCAATCGCCCTGGGGCCGCGGCCGTCCCGGCTGGCATATCGAATGCTCCGTGATGGGCGGTGCCTTGCTCGGCGATAGTTTCGATATTCACGGCGGTGGCGTCGATCTGATGTTCCCGCACCACGAAAACGAAATCGCCCAATCTGAAGGCGCGCACCACAACCACCCCTTGGCGCAAATCTGGCTGCACAACGGCTTCTTACAGGTCGAGGGTGAGAAAATGTCGAAATCCCTCGGCAACTTCATCACCATCAACGAACTGCTAACGACCAACAAATTTGGTGAAAGACACTGGCCTGGTGCGGTGTTGCGGATGGCTATGATGATGACACATTATCGCCAGCCTATTGACTGGACGGTTTCGCGGCTCACCGAAGTATATTCTTTCGCGGTGGAATTCTTTTTGAAGACGTACGGCTTATCTCCAAGCGGAAACGTTTCGGAAGAACTAGTCAGCTTGCTTGCTGACGACTTAAACACACCTGCCGCAATATCCTACCTACACAGCCTACGCATATCCAAAGCCCCTTCGTCAGCGCAAGAGCTTCTGGACGCACTTTCGTTTCTTGGTCTTCTGTTTAAACGCGAAGATTTTGCAAAGTTCTTAGTGTTGAATAAGCTTGCAGGTGGACAGAACATTGCTAGTTCGACTGAAGATAGGGCTATTTTGCGCGAAGCCGTTCTTTCTGAAACTGGTTTGCTAGAAGAACAGATTGACGCTCAGATACAGGCGCGAAATGCCGCGCGCAAAGCCAAAGACTTCCATGAATCCGATCGCATCCGCGATGTCCTGCTATCACAGGGCATCGTCCTCAAAGACGGCCCCACCGGCACGACCTGGGAGGTGAAGAGATGAACATACCGCTTTCCCCCACCCGGCTCGCCTTTGGCTCGCCGACCTCCCCGCAAGGGGGAGGTGACAGAACAGGCCTCTTCTTTAACCTCCCCCTCGCGGGGGCTGATAGCGCCAGCGTATCAGCGAAGCGCGTAGCGCTTCGGGTGGGGGGCTCCGCCGCGAGGGTTTGCACATGACTGACCACCTCACCCTCTATGACGTTACCCTGCGCGATGGTGCCCAGACACAGGGTGTCGATTTCTCGGTCGAGGATAAGCGCCAAATCGCCGCCGCGCTCGATGCCCTTGGTGTCGACTATATCGAGGGTGGCTGGCCGGGCGCCAATCCAGGCGATACCGAATTCTTCGCTGTCCGCCCGCAGCTCACCAAAGCCAAGCTCTCCGCTTTCGGCATGACCAAGCGCGCCGGGCGCAGCGTCGGCAACGATCCGGGCTTTGCCGCTGTCGTGGGCGCCGATGCCGATGCTATCACCCTGGTCGGCAAGACCTGGGACTTTCAGGTCGATGTCGCGCTCGAAATCCCGCGCAGCGAAAATGTGGAAGCCATTGGCGAATCCATCGTCGCCGTGAAGGAACGTGGCCGCGAACCGCTGTTTGATGCCGAGCATTTCTTCGATGGCTTTGCCGCCAATCCCGATTACGCGCTCGACTGCATCAAAGCCGCCTATGAAGCGGGCGCCGCTTGGATCGTGCTCTGCGATACCAATGGCGGTTCGATGCCGCAAACCGTGTATCGCGTGGTCTCGACGGTCAAAGACAAATTCCCCGGTATCGCGCTGGGCATCCACGCTCATAACGACAGCGAACAGGCCGTCGCCGTCAGCCTCGAAGCCGTGCGTGCGGGCGTGCGCCAAGTGCAAGGCACGCTGAACGGTCTGGGCGAGCGTTGCGGCAATGCCAATCTCTGCTCCATCATCCCGACGCTGATCCTCAAAGAACCTTATGCCTCGTTGGTGGAAACGGGCATCAGCCGCGAACAGCTGAAAACCCTCACCCGCGCCTCGCGCATGCTGGATGAAATTCTCAATCGCGCTCCCGCGCGCCACGCCGCGTATGTCGGCCCCTCCGCGTTTGCGCATAAGGGCGGCCTGCATTCTTCCGCCATGCTGAAGGATACCCGCACCTACGAACATGTGCCCCCCGAGGCCGTTGGCAATGCGCGCCGCATTCTGGTCTCCGATCAAGCGGGCCGTTCCAATCTTCTGGCGCGCTTGGCCTCGGCGGGCATCGATGTCGATGCCAAGGACCCGCGTCTCGCCCAGCTCTTGGAAGACGTCAAGCAACGCGAATTCTACGGCTACACCTATGACGGCGCCGAAGCGTCGTTCGAGCTTCTCGCCCGCCGGGCCCTTGGCGAAGTGCCGGAATTTTTCGAGGTCGACAGCTTCCGCGTCATCGTCGAAAAGCGCCACAACGCGCGGGGCGAACTCACCACGGTATCGGAAGCCACGGTGCGTGTGCGCGTCGATGGCGAGATCTTCCACAATGTCGATACCGGTCATGGTCCGGTCGATGCCCTGTCGAACGCTTTGCGCAAAGACCTCGGCAAATATTCGGGTTTTCTCGCCGGTCTCAGCCTCACCGATTATAAAGTCCGTATCCTCACCTCCGGCACTGAAGCCATCACCCGCGTTATGGTGGAAAGCAAAGACAGTCACGGCACCCGTTTTTCCACCGTGGGGGTCTCCGAGAATATCGTTGATGCCTCATTCGAAGCCTTGATCGATGCCATTTATCTAAAACTCCTGCGCGACGGGGCGCAGCCTTAACCTCGGTGTCATGGCCCGCTGTGGCGGGCCATGACATTTTTTTGGAATATGGTCGGGCAAACAAACCATGAGTGGGGACAGCACATCACCGGCGCCGAATGAGACGGCGGGCATTGTCTATGCCGCCACGGCCTACAGCCTCTGGGGCTTTTTTCCGCTCTATTGGCATGCGCTCGCCAGCGTGCCGCCATTTCAAATCTCGATGCACCGGATGTTTTGGTGCGCTCTCTTCGGGATTGTAATTTGTGCCGCGACGCGCCGCTTCGGCAGTATTCGCCTGGCCATGCGCAACCGCAAAATCCTGGGCGCGCTCACCGTCTCCAGCATTTTGATCTCGATCAATTGGACGCTCTATATTTTCGCGGTGGCCGATCATCATCTGGTCGAAGCCTCGCTCGGCTATTACATCAATCCCTTGATCTCGATTGCGCTTGGCGTTCTTTTGCTGGGCGAAAAACTATCGCGGTTGCGCCTGGCCGCGATTGTGCTGGCGAGCCTTGCCGTGGCGGTGAAGGCCTATGGCCTCGGCCATTTTCCCTGGATCGCGCTTGGCCTTGCCTTCTCTTTTGGCCTTTACGGCTATGTCCGCAAATTGACGCCGGTCGCGGCCTTTGATGGGCTCACCATTGAGGTCATCATTCTGTTTCCTGTCACCGCTGGCGCATTGCTGTTTTGGGGCGTGCAAGGCACGGGCGCATTCACCCCCGCGCATCCCTTCACGGATTTCCTGCTGGTGTTCGCCGGCCCGGTAACGGCGTTGCCGCTCACCTTATTCGCCGCCGGGGCGCGGCGTGTCAGCATGTCGACTCTGGGTTTTCTGCAATATCTCTCGCCATCGATTACGCTCACATTGGCCGTGGTCTTTCTGGGCGAAACCTTCACGCCCAGCGATATGGCGACTTTCGGCTGCATCTGGCTGGCGCTGATTTTGGTGGCGCTGGACGGACGAGGGCGGCGCGCGCCTGCCTAAAGCACGCAAATCGGCAAGTTTTTGCGTTCCGGGATTGCAGAGTGGGCCCCTGCACCTTACCTAAGCGCCCGTGCCCGCAAAGTGCGTAAGGGAGTTGAGATGGCCAGACCACTGCTCGAAGACGGCGAAGGCGTTCCGTCTTTGCGTCCCTTGTGGATGCTGTTCCCCTATCTGTGGCCGAAGGGCCGCACCGATCTGAAGCTGCGTGTGCTCGTCTCGATGGTCTGCCTGGTGCTCGCTATCGCCGCCACCGGCGCGTTCCCCCTATTCATGGGCAAAGTCACCGACCTGCTGGCGAAGGAGCCGCCGACGACGATTGCGCTCGGCCTCGCCTTCGGCTGTATCGGCGCTTATGTCGTGGCGCGCATCTTGATGCAGGCCTTGGCGCAGCTGCGCGACGGCATCTTCGCCGACGTGCAGTATCACGCCTTGCGCGAAGTCGGGGTTAAAACCTTCGCCCATTTGCACGCCCTGTCGCTGCGCTTTCATCTGGAGCGCAAGACCGGCGGCCTTTCGCGGGTGATCGAGCGTGGTACCAAGGGCATCGATACGCTGCTCTCCTTCGCCATTTTCAGTATCTTCCCCACGCTGTTTCTGCTCATCGTCTTCAGCGTCGAGATGTTCGTCACTCTCAGCTTCTCCATCATGGTGGTGACGCTGGTGATGGTGGCGGCTTATGTCTGGTTCACCTTTGCCATCACGCGCTGGCGTATTCAGTTTCGCCGCGACATGAACCAATCGGACCAGGATGCCAATACCAAGGCGGTCGACAGCCTGCTCAATTACGAGACGGTGAAGTACTTCAATGCCGAGCGTCATGAAACGGCACGTTTCGACCGTTCTATGCACAAATTCGCCAAGGCCTCCATTCAAGCCCAGACCTCGCTGTCGATTTTGAATTCCGGGCAGGCAGCCATCATCGCCATCGGTATGGGCCTCGTGATGGCGCTCACCGCCGTCGGCATCAAGAGCGGCGCCTATAGCATCGGCGATTTCGCCACCGCCAACGCCATCCTGCTGCAGCTTTACGTGCCGCTCAATCTTCTGGGCACAGTCTATCGCGAGATCACGCAGGCGCTGGTGGATATGGACGCCATGTTCCGCCTTCTGCATCAGCCGCAGGAAGTGCAGGACAAAGAAGGCGCGCAGCCGCTTCTGGTCAGCGGCGGCGAAATTCGTTTTGAGAATGTGGTGTTCGCTTATGAGCCCGCGCGCACGGTCTTGAAGGGCATCAGCTTCACGGTGCCCGCTGGCAAGACGGTGGCGTTGGTGGGGCCTTCCGGTGCCGGAAAATCCACCATCAGCCGCATTCTTTATCGCTTCTACGACATCGCCTCGGGCCGGGTCACCATCGACGGCCGGGATATTCGCGATGTGACGCAAGCCTCGCTGCGCGCCGCCATTGGCATCGTGCCGCAGGACACCGTGCTCTTCAACGATACGGTGCACTACAACATCGCCTATGGCCGCATCGGCGCGCCAGAATCCGAGGTACGCGAAGCCGCGCGTCTCGCCCAGATCGACAAATTCATTCTCGAATTGCCGCTCGGCTTCCAGGCTATGGTCGGCGAGCGCGGCCTCAAACTCTCCGGTGGCGAAAAACAGCGCGTCGCCATCGCCCGCACCATTTTGAAAAATCCGCCGATCCTGCTTTTGGACGAGGCAACCTCGGCGCTCGACACCCACACCGAACGCGAAATCCAAAGCGCCCTCAATGAAGTCTCGAAGAACCGCACCACGCTGGTGATCGCGCACCGTCTCTCCACGGTGGTGGATGCCGACGAGATTCTGGTGCTGGAAAAGGGCGAGATCGTCGAACGCGGTCGCCATGACGAGCTAGTGGCCAGGAACGGCGCCTACGCCGCGATGTGGAACAAGCAGAAAAAGGCCGAAGCGGCGCGCGAAGTCATCAAGGAAATCGAAGCCGATCCCGACATTAGTCCCTCAGTGGCTCGCACGCCGGTGCTGGGCGAATAGCGGCAGGAGGAAGTCATGAACGTTCTTTTCATCGGTGGCACGGGCATTATCTCGACTGCTTGCACGCGGCTGGCAGCCCATCGTGGCATCACCCTCACGCTGCTGCGCCGCGGCGAACGCGCCTTCGATGTGCCGGACCATGTTCACACCATCAAGGCGGACATCGCCGATGAGGCCGCGGTTGCCGCTGCTCTCGAAGGCAAACATTTCGACGCCGTGGTGGATTTTGTGGCCTATACGCCCGCGCAAGTGGAGCGCGACATTCGTCTCTTCCGCGGCCGCACCGATCAATACGTTTTCATCAGTTCGGCCAGCGCCTATCAAAAGCCGCTTCGCCATTACCACATCACCGAATCCACGCCGCTTGCCAATCCCTATTGGCAATATTCCCGCGACAAGATCGCCTGCGAGGAGCGCCTGCTGGCCGCCTATCGCGAAGACGGTTTTCCCGTCACCATCGTGCGGCCCTCGCTCACCTATGGCGACACCCAAATTCCGCTGGCGGTGAATAGCTGGCTGAAGCCTTACACCGCCATCGATCGCCTGCGCCGTGGCAAGAAGCTGATCGTGCCGGGCGACGGCACTTCGCTTTGGGTCTGCACCCACAACAGCGATTTCGCGGTGGGGCTCATTGGGCTGCTCGGTCACGCCCAAGCCATTGGCCACGCCTTTCACATCACCAGTGATGAAGTCTTGACCTGGGATCAGATCACAAGCCTCACGGCCAAGGCGGCGGGTGTGGAACCGCAAATCATTCACATCCCCGCCGATTTCATCGGCGCTTGCCTGCCTGAGGAAGCCCCCGGCCTCACGGGCGATAAATCCGCCAGTGTCGTCTTCGACAACAGCAAGATCAAAAGCTTCGTGCCGCAGTTTGGCGCTCGCGTGCCCTTTGCCGAAGGCATCCGCCGCACCATCGCTTGGTTTGACGCAGACCCCAGCCGCCGTGTCATCGACGACGCGGCCAACCATGCCTGGGACAAGCTTATTGCGGCTTACGAGGCAGGGCTCGAAGCGGCAGTCCGCCAGTTCCGTGCCTGAGGCGCCTCAGCCGCCGTTGCAGTGGATCGTATAGGTCAGGCTGTTGCTGCGGTTGCCATCGGAATCCATCACCACGGCGCGCATGGTCACGTAATAGACCGGCACGCCGCAACGCCAGCCGCCGGAAATTACCGCACCGCCTTTTTGGCCCTCAGGCGCGATATTGATGGTGGCGTTGGGGATCTGAGTCTGGGCGACGGCACCGTTGGTGGCGACCAATTCGCGATGCAGTACGATGGCATTGCCATTGGCGGCATGGAAATGAAAATCCGGCACCACATCGAGGACCTGACCCTGCGCCTGAACGTAGTAGCGTGCCGTGATCTCGTCGAGAACGGGGGCGTTGCTGGAGCTAGGCGGGGTGGCTTGCGCATCCCGCACCACTTCCAGGCGTGGCTTCGCCTCGCGGTTGGCGGGTCTGACATGAATATCGACATTGTAGTCTTGCGCCCAGACGGCCGCCGTCAGCGCAAGAGCGCCGCCCATCAGTAACAGAATAGTGCGCATAGTGTTTCCCCAGCGTTGGTATTGCCATTTTACATGGTTGCATTTTTCCTGCATTCAATTTTTTGTAACAGTTCCATTTTTGATGCGGCCTAGTCGCAACAAAAACGGCCTGCTGGCGCGAGCCCTTTGACGGTATTCTATTCCGCGGGGGCCCTTCGCGGGGCGCGGCGGCCACCGCCAAACGGTCTTGCCATCACCCGCCCGCAGACGCCGAGCCAATGGCCGTACAGGCGCAGAAAGCTGCCATGCTTGGCCTTCACACGATACGGCAGTGCCAGCAGAGCGGGGATCAGGCCCAGCGTGATCATCTTGGAGAAAGCCAGACCGAAGACGATCGCAGTAGAGATCTGAATCCACATCATTGCGTTGGTGCTGCCGATGGTGACGGAACGGCTCCAGAAATCGATCTCCAGCGCATACATCATCGGCAATAGCCCGCCGATGGCGGTGACGGTGGTCAGAAAGACCGGCCGCAAACGCTGGGCACTGGAGCGGATCACCGCTTCAATCGGCTCCATGCCGCTTTTCAGGTGCCGGTGGAAGGTGTCGATCAAGACGATGTTGTGGTTCACCACCACCCCCGCCAGCGCCAAAAGTCCCGTGCCCGTCATGATGATCGAGAAGGTCTGGCCCATCACCACCATGCCCAGCAAGGCCCCGATCATGGCCAGGATCACCGCGATCAGGATCAGCACCGTGTGATAAACGCTGTTGAACATCGCCAGCAGCACCACTGCGATCAGCCCCAGCGCCATCAGCCCGGCGATGCTGAGAAAGGCCATGGATTCATCCTGGTCCTCCGTCGATCCCTTAAAGGCAATGTGCACATCCGTGGAAAAGTTCTGCGCCGCAATCCAGGATTTGATCTTTGCCATCTCGGCATTGGGCAGCACGGTGTTGGGTTTCATATTGGCGCGGATGTGATAGACGCGACGGCTGTCGGCATGTTCGATGGCGTTGGTCTTCTGCGATGGCACCACTTTGACGAAGCTGGACAGCGGCACCACGCCGTTGTTCGCCGTGGCGATGCGCAGATCGTCGAGTGCATGCACGCCGCGCTGCAGGCTGGGATAGCGCACGCGGATATCGATCTCGTCATCGGAATCGTCGGGGCGATAGCGGGCCACGAAAATACCGTTGGTGACGAGCTGTACCGCCGTGCCGATCTCCGTGGTATTGACCCCGAAGCGGCTCGCCAGTTCGCGGTCGATCTGCATGTCCCATTCGATGCCGGGCAAAGCGCGGGTGTCTTCGATATCGCGCAGTTCCGGTGTGCCATCCATATGGCGGCGGATACTATCGACCACGGCAAGCAGGGCGCCGTAATCTTCCGAGGTGACATCGACCACAACATCTTTGGCATTGTTGGGGCCCGATTGCGGTTCGTGCACCTCCACACGAATGCCGGCCATGCCTTCGGTTTTCTTGCGCACTTCCTCCAGAATAGCTTTGCCGGTGCGGCCGCGATCTTCCATCGGTTTCATTTCGACGGTGACGCGGCCAATGACATCCATAGGGGCATTGTCGCCGCCGCCACCGGTGGCGGCATAGAAATACTTGATGCCATCGACACCTTCGATGCGCTGCTCCACAGTCATGAGCAAGTCGCGCTTTTCGGCCGCCGACAGATTGCCGCGCGCCGAGACATAGATATTGGCCATATCGGGATCGGTGGTGACGAAGAATTCGGCGCCTTTGAAGAAAAGAGCCGCCGACACCAGCACCGCCACGACAATGGCAAAAGCGCCCAGGATGACGCGCCCCGGGTGCTTCGTCAGTGTCTCTGCGAAATGGGCATACCAGCCGGTGATGCCACCGATGTCGCGCCAATCCCCGGTTTCGCTGGCGGCGACGGCGCGTTCATGCTCCTCGTCACGCGGCGGGGCTTTGCCGAACCAGCCGCCCAGCACAGGTAGAAAGATCAGCGCCACCACCATAGAAGACGACAGCACGATGATGAGGGTGATGGGGAAGAAGCTCATATAAGCGCCGACCACACCCGGCCACAACAAAATAGGCACGAAGGCCCCGATCATGGTCATGGTGGCGCTGACCACCGGCCAGAACATGCGCAAGGCGGCTTCCGCAAAGGCTTGGCGTGGTGCGTGGCCTTCGGTCATTTTGCGGTCGGCATATTCGACCACCACGATCGCCCCATCCACCAGCACGCCCACGGCCAGCAGCATGGCGAACATGATCATGAAATTCAGCGTGTAGCCGAGTCCGTTCAAGACCATAAAGCCCATCAGGAACGAGGTCGGAATGGCGACGCCCACCAGAAGGCCGGAGCGCAATCCCAGCGCCGCCACGATGATCACCATCACCAAAAGAATGGCGAGCAGGATGGAATCGAACAGCGAACTCAACTGATCGCGGATGAAGATCGATTGATCGAACATAAAGGTGGAATGCACCCCCGCCGGCCAGTTCTTCTGGGCTTTTTCGACCACCGCTTTGATCTTCTCGTTGGTCTCGATCAAATTGGTGCCGACACGTTTGGTGACATCGATGGCCATGGTGGGCTGGCCGTTCATGCGCGCAAAGCTGTAGGCGTCCACAAACGTCCGCCGCACTTGGGCGACATCCTTCAGCCTGATGGAGGAATTGCCGCTGGCCCGGATCGGCAAGTCCAGCACGTCTTGGGCGGTGGCAATGACGCCCGGCACCTTGACCTGGAAACTGCCATGGCCGGTTTCGATGGTGCCCGCGGCGATCAGCGTGTTGTTGTTGGAGACGGCATTATAAATTTCGCTCTGGGTGACGCCATAGGTTTCCAGCTTGGCCGGATCGATGGTGATCTCCAGTTGCTCTTCGCGTGCGCCGTTGATGGTGGCTTCCAGCACCGCCGGGATCATGCGGATGTCGTCGCGCAGGGAACGCGAGATGCGCAGCAGCGTGCGCTCTGGAATTTCACCCGACAGCGCGATGGTGATGACCGGATTGTCGGAGGTGGAAAATTCGCGGATCAGCGGCGGATCGGATTCCTTGGGCAGCCTGGCTCTGGCCGAATCGACCTGGGCGCGCACATCGCCTAGCGCCTTTTCCATCTTGGTCTCGGCCTGGAATTCCATCACGATATTGACGCCGCCCTGGAAGGCATGGCCTTGCGTGTGCTTGACGCCTTGCACCGAGCGCAGGGCGGTCTCCAGCGGTTTCAGCATCAGCCGTTCGCCATCTTCCGGGCTGATACCGGAATAGGTTACCTGCACGAAGAGGTAAGGCACCGGAATGTTGGGGTCGGATTCCTTGGGGATGGTCCACAGCGCGTAAACGCCCGCGAAGATCACGACCAGGATCAGGGCCCCGATCAGGCGCGTATTGGCCACCGCCCATTCGACGATTTTGGTCATGGGGCCTTGCCCGCGCCATCGATCACGGCTTTGACCTTCTCGCCATTGGCCACCAGTTCCTGGCCCACCACGATGACATCGGCCACCGGCGGCAGACCGGCAATCCACATGCCGTCCGGCCCATCGGAAATGATCTGTACCGGGACAAAGTGGGCAAGCCCCCTTTGCACCACGCGCACACCGACGATGCCGCTGTCTTCGAGCACCAGCACGGCGGGCGAAATCTTCTGTGCCGGGATCAGCCGGTTAGGCACCACCATGATGTCGGCGCTGACGCCGCTGCGCAGCTTGGCGTCGGGATTGGGCAATTCGACTTCGATGCGGAAGGTGCGGCTGGTATCGTCGGCATGTTCGGCCACGAAGCGGACCCGGCCTTCCACCGTCTCGCCCGTCACCAGCTTGACGCGGGCTTTGTTGCCGATCCCGACTTGGCCCACCATCTCTTCGGAGAGCGTGCCGACCGCAAGGAAAGGCTCGGGCGCCACCACCATGGCGCATTTGTTGCCGACCTGCAGATAATCGCCGAGATTGGCATAGCGCTCGTCCACCACCCCCGAGTAGGGCGAGCGGATCTGGGTGTTGGCGAGTTGGATGTCCATGGTTGAGGCGCCTGCCTTGGCCGCTTCGTAACTGGCCATCGACTGCGCCATCTGGGTCTTGGAGCGAAAGCCCTCCTTGAACAGTTCGCGGGCAACCTCCAGCTCTTTTTCGGCTTGATCGACTTGCGCGCGGGCCTGCGCGGCCTTGGCGGCGCGGTCGTTGACCTTCAACTCGCAGAGCACCTGGCCGGCCTTGACGCGGTCGCCTTTTTCGAAATGCAGCGCCGCCACAACGCCATCGACCTCGGCGCGGACATCGACTTGATGCAGCGCCTCGGTGCGTCCGCGCACCGTAATGAGGGCTTCATGCGGCACGGCGGTCAGCCGCGCCACGCGCACGATCTGGGTCGGGGCAAGTTTGCTATCGGCTTTGGCTTCATGATGGGCGGGCTTGAAAAGCCCGGTGGCCAAATACAGCACCACCACGACGGCAATACCGAAGGCCCATTGATATTGCGGCTTCAGGCGCAGCCAAAAGCCCGGCATCACCCGTTCGTACAAACCGCCAATCCCATTTTCTAACACCGTCTTCCACCCTCGCGAGACGCGGCTGCGCCGGTTATGTTTGTCGGGGGAGTATTCAGAAGAATTCGCGATTGCAGGTGCCTTGCTGCCTACAGTCGTAGCCCCGCCACTGTTGATTGGCGGTACATATGGCAAATTTATGAGTCTACAAGGCCGCTGCGTCCCGCGCAGAAGCAACCGAGGCCCGCGCGCTGCGAGGGCCTCGAAACTAGTGCGATTTCCGCGGCCTTTGAGCCCGCGGTAACGCTACTCTGCAGGCCGCTTCGTCAGAGTATTTCAACGCGATCCACTTCCTCGCCCTTTTGGCCTTGGCGGGTCGAGAAGCGGATGCGCTGTTCGGGCTCGAGCAGGGCCACGCCCGAACGCCGCAGCGCGCTGGCATGAACGTAGACATCGGCGCCGCCATTGTCTGGCACAACGAAGCCGAAGCCCTTTTGGTCGTTGTAAAATTTGACCTTGCCATCGACCATAGGGCCAGCCTCGCGGCTGCTGTCGCGGGCACCGAAACGGTCACCACCGCCAAAGCGATCCCCACCGCCAAAACGGTCGCCACCGCCGAAACGGTCGCCGCCGCCGAAGCGATCCCCACCGCCGAAGCGGTCACCGCCACCAAAACGGTCGCCGCCGCCAAAGCCGTCGCGCCGTGGACGGCGCTGACCGCCGCCGCCCGTGTCGGCCGTGCTGGCGTCGATCGTGTGCACGGTGACGACCTGAAGGCCGCGCGGCGATTCCTGCAGATCGCAGACAATCGTTGCGCCCTGTGGGAGGTCTTGGGTGCCCAGAGCCGCCAAGGCCGAAGCGTGACAGAACGCATCGCCGCCGTTTTCAAGGGTAACGAAGCCATAGCCCTTGGTGGAATTGTACCATTTGACCGTGCCTTTCGCCGAGGCCTGGGCGAGGGAACGCGAGTCCTGTGAATTATAATTCGCCATGTCTATGCCGATGCCGCACCAGCCGGAAATGATCCCAAACACGCACCGGTCTGTCCGGCGGGCGGACCCAGTGCGTCATCTTGCATCATGCCTAATGTCGACGCGAATCCGCAAGCGCTCTCGCGTGGCACGCCGCTAGGACAAGAAGCCCGGCACCAGCTTGTTACCGGTGTCCGGGCACGAAATTTTATTGTTCTTTTGGCGGGCGTGGCCGGGAACGTCATCCTTCAGTGATTTTAAGAATGTCTAGCGCCCAATAATGCGCCGTTTGTGCTCCCGCATCGTCTGCCCCAAACCGGCGGCGTATCAGATCGTTTGCAGGCCGTATTCGCGGATCTTGTGCAGCAATTCCCGGTTCGTCGGCATGGTGGCGGTGAGTTGCGTGGTCAGAGCGGAATTCTCGTTTCTGTGCTTGGTCGCCAGCGCTTCGGCGGCAATGAGGTCATAGGGATCGACCTCGGTCTCAAAGCCCATGCCATACATGACATATTGATAGCTCGCGGCGGGGAAGACCTCCTCCAGCCGGTCGAACTCATCATAGATCCAAGGGGCGCGATATTTCCAAAGCTGCAGCATGTTTTTCAGTCGGTCTGGAATCGTTTTGGGGTTCGCCACATCGATCCAGAATTGGGTGTCCGTGCGCTTGGTCAGGATATAGTGGAGCTTCAGAAAATCGATGATGCGCCAATAGCGGTAATGCGTGGTCTCGTTGAACTGAGCCGCGATGACATCCATCACCACGCGCGTCGCCGGCATCTTATCGGCAATCAATTTCGCCGACAGCTCGATCAGCACGATGGAGGAGGATTCCAGCGGCTCGAAAAACCCGGCGGCCAGCCCCACCGCCACGCAATTGTTCTTCCAGAAGGTCTCGCGATAGCCGGGGCGGATGGGGATTTTGTGAATCGTCAGCTCTTGCTGGGTAGGCCCGATATAGCGGCGCAATTCCTCTTCGGCTTGCTCCACGCTGATATAGCGGCTGCAAAAGGTGTGGCCGACGCCGCGCCGTGTCGCCAGCGCGATATCCCAGATCCAGCCTGCCGATTGCGCCGTCTTGATGGTGTGCGAATTGACCGGTGCATCCGGGCTGTCGTAGGGCACAGTGGTAGCCAGTGCCGTGTCGCAAAACAGAATCTCGTTGCAGTCCTTGAAGCCGACACCCAGCGTCTTGCCGATGAGAAAAGCTGCAAAACCGGTGCAATCGACAAACAGATCGCCGGGAATGATGCCCGCTTCGCGCGTGGTCAGGCTCACGATGTCACCGTTTTCCGCGACGCTCGCGGATTGCACATTGGCCAAGACATGGCGCACGCCGAGCTTTTCGACGCAATGCTTCTGCAGGAAGGGCCCCAGCTTTCCGGTGTCGAAGTGATAGGCGTAATTGGCGACGGTCTGATATTCCGGCGTCGCAATAGTTTTGGGCGCCAGGGCATTGTCGCACAGCGCCTCTTGCGGGCAGACGGCAGCGCTATAGCTCTGCCCTTGCTTGTTGCGAATCCAATGGGGAACGAGGTTCACCTCGCCGAAGCCCTGCGGCAGCATCAAGGGATGGAAATAAGCATCGTCGTCCTTGCCGGTGACCCAGCGCGCGAAAACCGCACCTTGTTTGAACGAGGCATCGCAGTTGCGGAAGAATTCGGTCTCCGACACACCGATTTTCTGCAGCGTGGTGCGCATACTGGGCCAGGTCGCTTCGCCCACGCCGACGATGCGGATATCGGGCGATTCCACCAGAGTGACCGTGAATTGGCCTGTCTTGATGCGCTCCTGATGGCGGGCCGCAATGACGCTTGCACTCAGCCAACCGGCGGTCCCACCGCCGACAATGACGATGTTTTTGATGGCGTGATTCATGATCCAACTCTCAACTTTCCAAAGGGCGCGAATATTCCAAGCGGGCATCGAGCGGGCTCCCCAGGCGGCGGAGCAGCTTCTGGCCCGTGCGGGCAACAACCAGGATCACCACGAGCTGCAGCGCGATCAGCAGCAAGCCTTCGCTTCGAGACGGGCGCATAAGCCTCTCCTTCCGCAGGGCAGAGCCCAAGCGGCGTGACACAAGCCCGGCAAAACGCGGCACGATAGCCGCGCGTGTGCAGGACAGAAAATTTCGCTGATACGCCGCGGCCCTCAAGCGCGCTGGCATGAATTTCTATAGCGCAAATTTTACAAGTGATGCAATTCTAAAATTGTATGCGGGTATCACACAATCGCTTCGCCCATTCTCCTCCTTGCGGGGCAGGGTTATCGCATATGGCCAAACTCTATTTGTCATGGCCCGTTACAACGGGCCATCCAGATGGTGTTGCTCAGTTCTAGGAGCCGTCAATCCAACATTTTCCTGAAGCAGGGGCGCAGCGAAAGCTGGTTGGCCCGCTGTTGCGGGCCATGACAAAAGAGGGGAGCGAAATCCATAGGCGATAGGCCCTGCCTTACGGGGAAGTCGAAAAATACGATGCATTTTTCGGGTGGGGGCGGACGGTGACGCCTCGCTGAACCGATTTCTCGGTTGGCAGTACTCTTCTCCGCTCCGCCACCACGGTGTTGACCGGTCCCAAAAATACGCCTATATAGGCGCACGGCGATGCGGGGGTGAAATGCCTGCGGTCGAAACGGCGACGGCCAAAATTCTCAAGCGCCTTTTGGCAGATGGGTGGCAGCTTGCCCGCAATGGCGCCAACCATGATGTATATCGGCATCCACTTCGTTCTGGCGTGATCGTTGTTCCGCGCCATCGCGTCCTGTCGCAGGGAGTGACGCGCGGCATTGCCAAACTCGCCGGGTGGATTTGAGATTGTTGGAGATATGCCATGCGATATGTAGCACTGATTGATGGCAAGCCCGGCGCTTACGGGGTGGTGTTTCCCGATCTTCCCGGTTGCGCGGCGATGGGCAAGACGGTGGATGAGGCGATGCGCCATGCTGGCGACGCGCTGCGCGACTGGGCCGAGGTCACCGAAGAGGGCGGTGGCAGACTCCCGGCGGGACGCCCGGCAGAGCGTATCCGGCAGGATAGCGAGGTGCGCGAAGCCTTACGGGGAGGCGCCCAACTGGCCTCGGTGCCACTGGTGCGCTCAACCGGCAGACCCGTGAAGGCCAATCTCTCGCTTGATGCGGGCGTGCTCGCGGCCCTGGATGAAGAAGCCAGTCGCCGCAAACTGACCCGCTCAGCCCTGGTCGAACTCCTCGCCCGCGAAATGCTGGTGCGGCTGTAGAGGAGAGGTGTTATTTCTTATCTCTTTTCTCCCTCGCGGAGCACCGCCGCTCGCATCGCACGCTCGTGGAGTAGCGGGGGAGGTGGATCGACGCAAAGCGTCGAGACGGAGGGGGACTCCGACATTAAGCTCGTCTATAAATTACCACGCTATGTTATAGCGTCTCTTGGGGGGCAAAAATGCTGCGCATCGACAAGAACAATGGAAAGCTGGCTCACCAAATCAACACACTGATTATCTCACCTGCACGTGTGTCTATCCGCCGATAGAAATAGCCACGCTTACAAGGCGCGCAGACAAATCTGCGGATGTGCATACGACTGGGTGGGCAGATTGGGCAGAAGCGCTAAGACAGGTGGGGAACGACGCGGTACGTGACTTCTTCAATGCTGAGTTGGCCAATAACCAGGAGAACCGGCTGCGATACCGCGAACTGATATACCGCATTGACGATGAGCGCCGCTATTGGGTCGCTTGCAGGGCGGGGTACACATATGTCTGGCAGCGCGGACGGTTTTCTGGCGATGAAGAGTTCTGGCAAAAGTTAATTTCAAAGCCCGCAAGCGTTGGCAAGCGGAAGGGAGCCAGCGGCGGGTCTTTGCGTTTTCACCTAGCCACATCGGCAGACTTTGCAGCGTTCAAAAAGGCTGTGATGGGTGAGTTGAAGACCGTGGAGTACTCGGCGACATCGGATGAAGGCTCGGCCGAGGCGGAGGAATAGCTCGCCAGCCCAACTGGCGACCGTCTCTCATCCATCTTGAAAACCTTCTGTGCACTTCCCACATCTGTGTCGTGGTGCCCCGATGGCGCACGCACTGCTTTGTCTTTTGCAGAGCTGTCCGCTGCAATGCAGTCGGTCGTTCTCTCAAAAGGCGGGGCGGGCGGAGCGTGTTCTGATGCCGAGAACAAATGTTCTTTGACCGGGTAAAAAAGGATCAGCCGTGCCCCAGCCAGGCATAGGTGGGTGCCGTGTCGCATCGCTGTTGCGCCGCGTTTTCAGGCGCCTTTCAGCTCACGAAAATTGATGAGCTTCAAATACTTACAGACAAAATGGCGTATTTGAATTTCGATTTGGACGCTTGCGTTTCAGAGCGCGGCGGCGTTTGGCGGGGGGCGGCGGCGCCCTAAAGGCCGCTCATGTCGCTTCCAGGACGTTTAAATGCGCGGCGTTCATCGCAGGATTATTGTTGGGCGCCAAACGGTTACAACCCAGAAACCGAATTGTTTTTGCGCGATGTGCCGGGAAGAGGGGGGGCAGAAAAAAGGGCGCCACCCGGCGCCCCCGCTCAAGCCAGTAACCCCGCCCTAAAACGGCCAGGGGAAGCGGTCGCGGTTGCAGGTGTTGGCGCGCACCCGCACCGGGTCGTCGTTGTAGGTATCGTCGATGCATTCGCCGGGGCGTTCGACGTACAGCGTATTGCCCATCAGCTTGCCGTGCAGGCGATGCTGCTCGCCGCCAAAGCGCCCGTCGATGCGCACCGCCGCGTGGTGGGCATTGGCGACGAGGTTGTTCTCGACCACCGGTCCGCCGCCATCGCTATCGATGATCGGGGTGGCCGCAAAGTCGGGGAACATGGGCGGCGGAAAGGCTTGGCTCGCCAGCATACGGATGCCGTCCTCGGCGCCGACGATCTTGTTGCTGGAGATCAGGGCCCCGGCGCCAAAGGTGGTGATGCCGGTGTCGCGGCTGTCGCTGATGACGGTGCCGGTGATTTGCGATTCGGCCCCCGGCGCCACGATGATGCCGTCGCGCGCCTTGATGATGTTGGAGCGTTCCACCGTCACCATGCCGAGCTGGCCGGGAAGCAGCAGGATGCCGGTGTCGGGCTTGGTCAGCTTGATATCGGTCAGGCGCAGACCCCGCGTTCCGGACGAGGCTAGAACGCCAATCGAGGCGCCGATAATGTTGGTGCTTTCGACCGAGCCTTCGCTGCATTCCAGCGCCAGGCCGACCGAGCCGTGAATGGTGCCGCCATCGCGGTCGAGGCAATCGGTGCGTCCCAGATTGAGCACGGCCGCGCCGTTGCGCCCGGCAATGTCGATATCGAGATTTTTGATCTCAACCGTGGCGCGGCGCGCATGCACACCAGAAAAATCCGTCTCGATGCGGCTTTGCTCGAGTGTCAGTTCGCCGGATTCGTGCACATCAAACGCCCAATCGGCGCCGCGCGAATCCACTTGTGCATTGCGCAGGGTGACGTGACCGGCTTCCACCGCCACGCAAGGGGCCTCGCGGGAGCGGGCGATGAATTTGATGCCGTCGATGATCAGGCTGTCGCCGAGCGGAATATGGGCGGTGAGGCAGGGCTCGCCTTGCGGCGCCTGGATCACGGCCTTACCCGAACCGCCATAGGTCGCAAGCGTCAGCGGCTTATGAATATGCACCGACTCGATACAGGTCATGCCTTCGCCGGGCGGAATGATCAGGATGGTGGCGTTGGGCGGGGCGAATTCCGCCGCCTCGTCGATCGAGGTGAAGACGTTTCGGTGGCCGTCATGGCGGCCGTCATGATGGTCGTTACGATGTCCGTCGTGGTGCTCGCCATCACCGTGATCTTGGTGTCTGCCGCAATCGACCAGCAGTGTCTCGTGGCCGAGCATTCCCGGCAGTCTGGGGCCTTCGTCATGCTCCCAGCGGCGGCCATCACGGTGTTCATCGCGATAGTCCCAGGGGCGTGGGCAATAACCGCCGAACCGGCACCAGCGTGGATCGACCTCCGGCACCGCGTCATAGGGGTTTAGCTGCTGTGCTGCTTCGCTGGGATAACCGTAAGCCGGAAGCTGATCGTAGGGGTCTGCGCTGGCGCTCGAAGCCATCAGACTGGCTGCCAGAAGAGCCAAGGCGAGAAGGCGTTTCATCATGATCATCTCCTCGCACCCACGGGGCGACCGCCGGAATCGGCCTGCCGCAAAAGGTCCATCAGTTCGCAATGGGCGGGCTGATAACCGGCCGCACTGGCTTGCGCCGCATAACTGCCGGCCTTGGCCTCATCCGGTTCAATGCCGTTCGGTCCAACGCGGTAGAGGATGTAGAGGTTGTACAAGGCGTCGGGGTAGCGCTGATTGGCGGCTTTGATGAACCACTTTTCCGCCCGCACATAATTTTGCGGCACGCCGATACCTTTGGCATACATGATACCAAGCCGGTCCTGGGCGATGGCATCGCCGTCCACCGCCGCCATCTGGATCAGACGTACGGTTTGCTCGGGCGACAGAAAGCCCGTCGGCTCGAGATCGAGCGCGGCCTGGAATTGCTCCACCGCGCGGCGCAGGCAAAGCGGCGGCGGCCCGCAGGCCCGTCCGCGGAAGGCATAGCCGCGGAAGTCGAGCGCCTCCAGAATGGCGGGGAAGGGCAGTTCGCGCACGCGCCTGAGCGCGAGGCGCTCGTCGAGCGTGGGCAGGCTTTCATCACTGTGCAGTTTGCCCTTCGCCGTGATGCCTGGATAATACTCATACGGTGCCAGCCAATAACGCGCGCGCCGTTCGGCTTCGCCGATAATACGCCCCGCATCCGGCGTATAATAACGGATGGCGTTACGGGTGTTGGCGGCATAGGCGCCGGCCAGAGGATGGCCAAGAGAGGCTGCGACCTGAAAATAGGTCAAGGCCTCGCCATCGTTGGCTTCGAACACCGATGGCACAGGACGATAGCCATAGCCGCCACTCGGATAGCCGCCGCCAGAATACCCATTGCCGGAATAGCCACCGCCCCCTGGATCGGCCGCCCCGCTTGAACCGTAGTTGCCGCCGTAACTTGCGGGTGGCGGCGCGCCGCCGCTGACGGTGACGGATCCGGCAGCATCAGAACTCCCGCCCATAGCGCCAGGCGCGCCCATCGGTCCGGACGGCGCGACGCCGTTGGAAGTGTTCCCGCCACCGTTGGGAGGCGAGGATTCTGGGGCATAATTGTCCAGCGGCTCGGGCGGAATGTCTGCGCCCATGCACTGATAATCAGGCAGGCGACGGTCCCAGTTTTCCTGCACGTTCAAAACCCAGCTCCACACCGGAAAATGGGGATAGGCCCGATTCGTCAGATTCGCCCAAAGCCACCACAGCCAGCCGCTGTACCAATGGTCCCAGACGGAACGCATGCAGAGCATTACCCTCGGCTTCTGAGTCGGCGCGATGGTGCCGCCGCCGACCCAGCCGGAAGCTTGGATGCGCCCGAGGGTGAGAAAGCCCTCGGCCCCCCTGCTCGACAGGATGTAGAGAATGCGTGCGCGGGCATCGAGGCGCTGCTCGAAGGTCAGGTTTGCGAAAAGCTGCTCGGCATTGTTCTCGGCATTGCCGTGCACATTGTTGATCAAGTCAAAGGCGCTGCCGTTGTCGTCGGCGCGATAATCGTGGCCGGGGCGCAGCGCCAGAAAGTACCAGACATAGGCCTCAACCGGATCGAAGAAGCCGGCATTCTTGCTTTCGCCAGGGCCGATCGATTGGGCTGTGGAGTAAAGATCGCCGAGTCGAATTTGTGTTAGAAAATCGTCGCGCTGCCAGGCTTCCTTGCGCCAAACCTTGACCGCGTCGGGAAGGGTCATCGCCTGTTCGGTACGCACACCATCGGCGTAGTCGGCAAAAAGGGCGGTGTTGGAATCGACGAGAAGAACAAAGGCGGTGGCGATTGTTAGCACCAGCGCCAATCCGCGTGCCCGCTGCGCCAGCGTTATGCCGGGTGATAAGGCGCTTGGCCTTTCGGCATCGCCGTGCTGTTTGCGGTCTCGCGACGCACGCCGCGACTTCAGGACCCCACTCAACCTGACTATCCCCCAAAATAAGACTAGGTTGCGGTTTTATTTACGTTATCCTTAACATTTTACACTGTTCGGCGCTATCCGGATTCCGGGCGCGAAACCGCCAAAACGCAAGGATGTGGCGTTTACTATAATTGCCAAGCCGCTGGCACGCCGCGCCCGATGGCCCGTGCGATTAGCGTAAGTCATTGTAGGTCTTGATAATGATGCTTGTGTTGTAGTCCGGGAGAAGGGCCACGCCCTGTGGCGCGCGGGAGACAACGCGCCGAACAATTTCGGTGGATGAGTGCTAACTCGGCGGTGGAGCAGACGATTCGCGCACCACCAGTTCGTGCGCCAGCTGCTGCTCACGCGGCTTATCGTTGGGCCGCTTATGGGCCAGGATCGAGACTGCCGCCGCGGCCATATCCTTGATGGGCTGGCGGCAGGTCGTCAGACGCGGCCAAACCACCTGTGCCACGATGGAATCGTCGAAGCCGACAATCGATAGATCGTTCGGAATGGTCAGGTTGAAGCGATGTGAAACGGCGAGCACGCCAGCGGCCATATCATCATTACCGGCAAAAATCGCAGTGGGACGGTTCTTGGCGCTGAGCAACTTCTCGCCCGCTTCAAGGCCCGACTGGTAGGTGAAATAGCCCTGGGCGCAGAGTTCTTCCTGAAACGATAGCCCAGCATCGATGAGTGCCGCGCGATAACCGTCAAAGCGCAGGCGCGCCGCGCCGTGATCCGGCTTGCCCTTGACGAAGCCAATGCGGCGATGGCCGAGGCCAACCAGATATGTCGTCATCTCATAGGCGGCCTTGTATTCGTCGATATGGACCACCGTCGTGCCGGGCATGCGATTGCCTGGGGCGACCCGCACGAACGGCGTTCTGGCGGCCGAGAGTTCTTCCATGATGATACGGTCGTCACACAACGGTGGTGTAAGGATGACACCGTGCAGCACGGACTCACTCACCAGACTGCGCACACGCTGGGCTACGTCGAGGTCCTGCAGCGGGTTCAGCAGTTCGACGATCAGATGATAACCTTCGTCGCGGCAGCGTGCGAGCGCGCCAAGTTGCAGATCGGCGATATAACTGCCCGGTGCCACGTCATGGAGTAGGCCAATCAGGTACGAGCGTTCGCTGGCCAAGCCCCGTGCGAAGACGTTTGGTTTATAGGCGAGAGCCTCGATGGCAGCCAAAACGGCGGTACGTGTTCCCAGACTCACATTGGGCTGCCGGTTGACGACCAGTGACACGGTTTTGATCGACACTCCGGACCGTTTGGCGACGTCATAGATGCTCACCGGCTTGTCGCTGTCCCGGCGGCCCGCAACTTTACCTTTGGCAATTGCTTTAGCATCGATACCAAGTCGGCCCAGCTCCGGCATGTCGGCCAAACTCAATTGCAATGGCTCGGGTAGACCGGCCCGCATCAGAGTCTTCAACTTATCGGGCGTAATGCGCCGCACGGTGGCCGCCAGCGCACTGCGCTCGAAGGCAAAGGAATGCTGAAAAAAGCTTTCGCCGCACAAAAGTTGAAAATAAGGGTTTTCGAGCCAGCGATCGAATAGGGGCTCCTCGGCCAAGTCATAAATCTGACGCAGCATGGCAAGCCCAATGGCAAGTCTGGCATGGCTGGGGCGATCTTCTAGGGCCGCCGCCGCGCTGGTGCCCAACCGCCCCTCCAGGCGGCGCCAGTCGATGGCTGCACTGAGCCTGGCAAGCGCATGCAGCGGATCGATGATCTCGTCCAACCGGGGTCCGGGGATGTCCTTTTCCACCTCCCGGCGCTGTCTTGGTCGCATACCTTCCCCTTGACTAGGCTTTCCGTTCGCGGCTGAGCCATGTCCCCAAAATGATCCGAGGACTTTAGGCACTGTAGGCCCCATATCAAAGGGGCTGTGCAATGTTGCCGCGCAGGGCGGTATTGAGCGCTTCACAACCCGGTTGGGCAATACGTTCGGCACCGATCCGCAGCATAATCGTAGATTCGCAACGGCCGGCGTAATGAGGCCGCCCAGCGATAGTGGTCTGCTGTCGGCCCTGCGGTTGCCCAGGCGATAATGAAGGCGAATTCGCCGTGCCCATGTCCTTTATAATCTGCCACCCACGCATGGTCAGGCCGTGCCGCTTTTACTTTCCAACGCCTCAGGCGGTGGTAGTCGCGAGGGGCATACAGAGCGATTTGGCGCGGCGCTTCGGTTGCCCGGATGGCTCCCTGCCTGCTAGAAGGGGCCGCTTTTTTGTTAGAATGAGGGCGGATATTGTCAGCGATCGCAAGTCTCGAAAACTATTTGGATGAACTGGTTGGCGGAGGTCCCGTGCGGGCTTTTGATTTCGAGGCCGTGCCTCTGCGCCAAGCTTTGCCGCTGGTCGCATTGTATTTGAAGCGGCCCATGAAAATGGAATGGGTTGAACCCATCGAGGGTATCTTCAAGCGTTATTTGAAATCTGCATTTCATCTTGAGATGAGCGGTGAAGACGCGCGCTTCGTGGCCGAAGTGTCCAAGGCTGTGGGTTTCGTCCTCAAATTCAAACCTTATGGTATCAAATGTGCCACCGCGCTCGGCTATTCGATTTTCTTTCTGCGTCCGGGCATGGGGTTCAGCTTTCAGCGTCATCGCACGCGCAAGACCGAACTCTTTCATATGATCGAGACGCTCGATCGCGGCCAGATTTATCTATCGACTTCGCGTGAGTGGGATGCGGTTTACGACCGTGACAGCTTCGACCGCTGGTTGGCGGGAGAGGCGAATGCCCGCTACCAAGCGTATTCCCGCCGGCCAAGCCCCGGCGACGTCTATCTGGTGACCGAACTCGATACGGTTCATTCAGTGTTGGGATGCGTGCTCGAGGAGTTCGCTACAGTCTCCACTGATATGGTGGATCGCCTGCATGATCAGAACACCAACCGGGACGACTGTCCGATGGTGGCTTCAGAGACCGTAGCCTCTTGGCTAGCCAATTTACCGCGCCCGATACCAAGCCATTGTTGGTCGAGTTTGTCTGCGCCTCCCACATCACTCACCACCGTCCACGGCGAGGGCACTGAGCGCATACTTCTAGCGGACGCGGGCGATTTCCTGGCGGAGCGTTTCGAGATTGAGGCTTCGGCTATTTTGCACATCCCGGTAGAGGGGAAGCGGGCACGCAGTCTCTTCTGCTTGGGCGGGCAATGCCAAGTGGTGTTGCAGGCCCCGGGCGAGGCGGGCGGCGCGTCGCTTTCTCTTGCTGCTGGTGAAGTGATTCTTGTTGGACCCAATATCGCGGTGACAGTCGAGGCGGAGGTTCAGACCAGCCTGTCGTCGCATACGATCCTGCCCGCTCTTGCTCTCGATTAACAGGCACCGCCCTGCCAGTCGGCCCGCGAAGAGAATCGCTGCTGTGTGTTGCGTCATTTGCGTTTATGCCGCGGCAACGCCGGGACAGTTTATGCGAAATAGTCGCGCTCTAAGATGTTATAGGTGGAGGCGTCAATGGGCACGCGCTGGCGTTGTCTGCGCGCCGTTTGATCGCCGTCTGTAGGTACGTAACTGGTTGCATTGGCTGTAACATTTGCTTTACCGAGATTTGTGAAGGTCGCCATTATAAGGCATGTTGCTGAAAGCGCTTACCAACACAAGTATTACTTTTAGACCCATTATAGAAACTATACTTAAGTAGCTGAATACAATAATAGGTAACGCTCCCAATTGTATTGAGAGTGCCTTAATAGGCACACTTACGGCGTTTTTTGGGCGGAACTGCGACGGGACAATAGAAAGCGCTTACTCAACGCGATAACCTCTCCTTCATCAGCGATGACATGGGGCAAACCCCGGCATCGCCAAAAACTACAAATTCTTCAGAAGGGGACGTCCACATGACTACCAAATTGCGTTTTAGCACCCAAACGGCACTTGTCGCGTTGCTGGTTGGCATTACTGGCGCGGCACAAGCACAAGCTTCCGACGACATCGAAACCGTTACCGTAACAGGCTTCCGTGCCTCGCTGGCCAATGCGCTGAACGCGAAGCAAAATTCAAACTTGGTCATGGAGTCGATTGCTGCCGAAGACATCGGCAAGATGCCTGACCAGGATGTGGCGGAATCGCTGCAACGTCTGCCGGGTGTGCAGATCAACCGTGACCAAGGCAAGGGCAGCACCGTTTTGATCAACGGTTTGCGTCAGAACCTTATCACGCTGAATGGCGATGTCTTTCTGACCGGCAAGGAGTTTTATACTTACGGCGAAGCCTCGGGCGGCGGCGCGGGTGGCAACATCCAGTATGACTCGCTGTCAACCATTCCCAGCGAAGAAATCGGTGGCATCGATGTCTACAAGAGCCCGAACGCGGGCCTGTCCGAAGGCGGCTTGGGCGGCATTATCAATCTCAAGACCCGCGATCCGCTGAGCGCGGCGGATGGCCTTTCCGTCGCCGCGAATCTGCGCGGAACGTCAACGAGCTATCAGTCGTTGGGCAAGACGACTCCGAACGCCACGATCGTCGCGTCCTACAAGCCCGTCAGTACGTTTGCGATCACGGCCGGCGTCTCGTACGACGACTCGACCACGCGGACAAGAGAGGTTGAGGCCTACAACCGTTCTCCTTGGAACCTCACCAATGACGCCGTCAGCGGCTATACCGGCGTCGGCCCGCTCTGTGGTCCTGCCAACACGGGTTGTACCAATCCTCACGAAACCACCATCGGCACGAATTATCTCTTGCCGGAATACATGTACTTCAGCGACGTCTACGACCAGAGCAAGACGACCGGTTCCACGGCCAGTGCAACTTGGGCTCCCACGAATGCGATCACAACAAGCTTGACGTGGTTCTTCACGCATAACTGGGATCGAACGACAAACTATTCGAATAAGATCGGTTTCAATGGTGCGGGCGCGAGTTCGAGCGTGCCGGGCAACGGTTCTCCGGGTATCGACGCCGATGCTCCGTATACGATTGACGCGAACGGTGTGGTGCAGTCGGCAACATTTTACTTGCAGGGCGCGGAAACAGCGACTCTGCTCTCGGTCCAAAACTCGGACGCCAACAATCTGCAATGGCACACGCGCATTGACGATGGCGGTCCGCTCACTGGGACCTTTGATGTTTCCTATTCGCGCGCGACATCGAACCTGAGCGCCGCTCAGCAAGACATCGAACACGGCTATTATACGGGACCTGGCTTAAATGGGGCGTCGATTCAGCCGAACGCTCCGGGCTGCAATAACTTTGGAACCGGTTGCACCGTCGGCAATCCGGCGATCCAGCTGCAGTATACCAATGGCGGCTCATCCGGTCTGCCCACCGCGAAGTACATCGGCGCTTACGCGGATGTACTCTCGAATCCGTCCTATGCGCTCTTCAAGTCCGCCTGGGCTTGGGATAACTCGTCGAAACAGGAAGAGGCCGCCATCAGAGGCGCCGTGGAATACAAGCCCAAGTTCCTCAGCAGCGTCGATGGCAGCTTCTCGGCTGGTTTTCGCGCCGCTACGCGCAACGTCTGGGAAAACTTCGGCCGCTACCTGATCGATGGCGTCGACACAAACGGAAATATCATCGGCGGCAGCTCTTGGGGCCCGGGGATGGGGTCGGGGATCTATTACCAAGATCCGGGCTTGGGCGTGCCGTACTCCACGGCAACCTCCAATCCGTCGTTGGCGAAGACCGTTAACAGCTTCGCGTTCGGCAACATGATCGTGAAGGACCCGGTCAGCGGCGGCATGCAAAACCCGGCAACCTTCCTCAACAACGTCTGGAACACGGCGACGTTTGTGCCGAACAACACACCGGCTGCTGTTTATGTAAACGGTGTTGCGATGGCGTGTCCGAATGCTGCCATTCCCGCGTGCTCTGTCGCAGCTAAGGACAAGGTGCCCAACAACTCCGAAGCGTTCTACAAAGACACGTTGAGTTCGTTCAATGTGCATGAGAGTACGCAGGCCTTCTATTTGATGTCGGACGTGGGTAGCAAGGACAAGGGCTTCCACATCAATGCAGGCGTTCGTGTTGTTTTCACGAGCCTGACAGTGACTGGTGCCACGTCGGCTCCGAGCCCGGTGTCCTACGGTACGGCCACCTGGAATGGCGTGAACAGCAACAACGTGCCGTTCACCTCAAGCCACCACACCGTCGATATCCTGCCGTCGGTGAACGTAGTGTTCTATCCCACCGACGACCAGATCCTCCGCTTCAGTGCAGCGCGGGTGACCTCGCCTGCGGATCTGTTCAATCTTGGCCTCGGCAAATCCTATAACTTCACGCGGGGCGCCGGCTGCGCCAAGGGTAGCACTGTTGCCACCGGCACTCCGGGGGTCACTGCAGGCTGCAATATTGGATACGAGTTCGTGGGCGGCAATGCGGGCAATCCGCAGCTTGATCCGTATCGCGCGACGCAGTTCAATCTCGCATGGGAAGACTATTTCGCGCCGCAGGCGTTGGCCAGCGTCGGCTTCTTCTACAAGCAGGTTGAGAGCTTCGAAGTGAGCCAGCCCGTGCAAACCACGGTGATGGACGATTTCGGCGGCTCGGCAGCCAACGTCACCACGCCGGTCAACGGTGGTCACGGCAGTATCTATGGTGCGGAATTCTCGGGACAGTACGTGCTCGATATCGGGTTGGGCGTCGCGGCCAACTACACCTATACCCAGTCTCAGTCAGCCCTAACCAACTCCTTCAGCAACCATCTGCCGATCCCAGATGTGGCGGCTCATGCTGCAACCGCCACGGTTTTCTACGAAAATTATGGGCTCGACGCGCGTCTGTCGTACTCGTGGCGTAGCAGTACTTTGAACGGCACCATCAATGGGCCGTCGTTCGGGGTCTTGAATACGTTCACCGGCAATCAGACAACCTACGGCGTCTACACGGCACCGATTGGCCAGCTTGATGCTCAGGTGCGGTACAACTTCACCGATTACCTCAGCGCCTATGTGGGGGCTCAGAACCTGACCAACGAGGCCAGCCACATGTATCTGCAATATAAGGATCAGCCGTTCGTCTATGACAATTCGGGCATCCGGTACTTCTTTGGCGTAAGCGCCAAGATCTAACGTTCGGGCAACGGGGGCTCATGTCCCCGTTTTCAAGTTTCGTAGTGCCTTCCCCCGGCGGTCATCGCAAGATGGCCGCCTCTTTTTTGCCCAGCGGTAAAAGAAAATGGGCGCCGATGTGCAGCGCCCATTCCGTTACAACCAAAGATTTCTGCGTCTATTTCAGCGCCAGATTTTTGGCGATCATGGCGCTGCGCTGGGCCACGCAGGCTGCCGAGGTCAGGGGATCTTCCGGCGTGTTGATCACATAATCGATCAGCCGCTCTACGCTAGAAGTTGCCACGTGCAGCCGTGTGTCGGACGAGGCATAATAGATGAAGACTTCACCCTTCTCATTGGCGATCCAGCCATTGGAAAACACCACATTGGAGACATCGCCGACGCGTTCGGCCCCTTCCGGCGCAATGAAGTAGCCGCTTGGTGCGTGGGTCACACGCCAAGGCTCGTTCAAATCCGTCATGAACATATAGAGCACATAGCGCAGTCCCGCCGCGGTGTTGCGCACGCCATGGGCCAGATTGAGCCAGCCCTTCGCCGTCTTGATCGGCGCTGGGCCCTGACCATTCTTCACCTCTTTGATGGTGTGATAGACCTTCTTGTCGATCACCACCTCGGTCTCGATCACCGCATGGGTCATGTCGTCGGCAAGGCCCCAGCCGATGCCGCCGCCACTGCCGACGCTGATGAAACCATCCTGCGGACGGGTATAGAGCGCGTATTTGCCATTCACGAATTCGGCATGCAGCACGACGTTGCGCTGCTGGCCGGAGCGGGTGACAAGATCGGGCAGACGCTCCCAGGCGACAAGGTCTTTCGTGCGCGCGATACCGCATTGGGCGTCGGCCGCGGAAGCGTCGTTGGGGAGGTTTTTGTCTTTGTGCTCGGTGCAGAACAGCCCATAAATCCAGCCATCCTCATGCGCCGTCAGCCGCATGTCGTAGACATTGGTGTCAGGCTCATCGGTCTGCGGCAGGGCCATGGGATAATCCCAGAAACGGAAACGGTCCACGCCCGTGGGACTTTCGGCAACGGCGAAAAAGGATTTGCGATCCATCCCTTCCATCCGCACCACGATGAGATATTTGCCGCCGCGATAGATCGCGCCAGCATTAAACGTCGCGTTGATGCCGAGCCTTTCCATCAGGAAGGGATTTGCCGCTGGATCGAGATCGTAGCGCCAGAACAACGGCGCATGTTCGGCCGTGACAACAGAATTTTCCCAGCGCTGATAGATGCCGTTATGGGCTGCCAGCGGATGGTTCACGCGGGTCACCAATTGCTCATGGGCAGCAGAGAGCGTCGTAAGACGCGAAGCGAAGGTTTCGTCGGTGGGAAACATGGAGCGCTCTTTAATGTAGTTTGACGGGACAGATGGGATTGGGCTTATGCAAGGGACTGGGATTGCTCACATGCGCTGCCAAGGTGGAACGGAAAGCCGGCGGCAATGCGTCGAGGGCTAAGATGCGTGGCAATTTGAAAAAGGCCGCCACCTGTTCGGGCTTGTTGCAGGCGGGGCATTCCCCGTTCCAGGTCCAGCCGACATTCAAATTGTCGCCCCAGAGTAGCACATAAGACGGATTGATCTCGTCCAACAGCTTGGCACCCGGCACAAGGCCCACTTCGGTAATGGCAAAACTCGCTGATTCGCCAAGCTTGGTGAGATTGGTTTTCGCCGCGGCGAATTTCGGAGTATTGGGATCAGGCTCATACATATCGGTGCCGACCAGATCTGGCTTGTGGCGTTTGGGAAAATAGCGCGCCGCATCGGGCGCCTCGCGATCGACCGAAAATATCCAAATCAGATTATCGAGCTTTTCCTTCACCACCAACTCGTCATAGAGCGCGTCCCACAATTCCGGCAATGCGTCCTGTTTGCCCCACCAGAACCAATTGCCATTCATTTCGTGATAGGGGCGCAATAGCACCACCACGCCTTCGCCCCGCAGCTTGTGCAGCACCTTGGCCATGGCCCGTACATCGGCAAGCCACAATGCATTCTCGCGCGTTCCTGCCGTCAGCACCGCTTTCAAAGTTTCGGCATTCATCGCCTTTTTTGCGCATTCGTAGTATTCACCGCGCGGGCAGATTTCGACGGGATTGCGCTGGTGCCACGACATAGTAACGAGGCCGCCCGCCGCCGATTGCGTCAAGGCACGGTCGATCAAATAAGCGGGGTAAGGTGGATAGGCGATGGTGTTCATCAACTCCAGCCCCAGCACCGCCGGGCGCTCGCCCGTCAAGGTCTTTAGGCGATCCGCCGAGGTGCAATCGATATAGGCTTCGTACTCATTGACCTGCACCCCTGCCAGCGTCTTTTTTTGCACCGGCAACTCGGCCAAATAGCTGAGGATTGCCGCGCGTTTTCCCTTAATTTCTGTCGTAAGAGTCTTGGGCGCCGCAACACTGGGAATCAGGGCGAGGGCGACGAATCCGGCCGCCCCCAACAACCCGGCAAAACGCATTTTCTCTTCCTCGCGATATTTGTTCTGTTGCGGAATTCTAGCTATAGGATGATCTTATCACAACGCTTACACAGTCAGGGGAACGGCCATGTTGGGACTGTCGGAACGCGACAAAAAGCGGCTCGCCTATGGGTTTTGGCGCTACACCGAAGACCGGGTCGATGACGCCATTGCCATGCTGTCGTTAGCCCGCGAAAATGGTATCGATCACTTCGACACCGCTGACGTTTATGGTGGCGCCAGCGGTTTTGGCGGCGCGGAGCGGCTGCTCGGTGCGGTTCGCAAAAAGGCGCCGAAACTGTTCGATGGGGTAACCCTGGCGACCAAGGCGGGCTGCGACATGGCAAGCCCCTACCAATCGTCGCCAGCCTATTTGAAGGCCGCTGTTGATGCCAGTTTGTCGCGCCTTGGTATCGCACGGATCGATCTTTTCTATATTCACCGGCCCGATCTTCTCACCCATCCCGCGGATGCGGCAGGGGCGCTCGACGATCTCGTCGCGGCGGGCAAAATCGCCACCGTAGGCGTCTCCAACTATTCCGTGCCCCAGATCGAAGCCTTGACCAAATACATGAAGGCTCCCCTTCGTGCCCATCAGATCGAATTTTCTGCTGGCCACGTTGCACCTGTCTTCGACGGTACGCTCGATCAAGCCATGAAGCGCCATATTGCGATTCCGGCCTGGTCGCCGATGGCTGGGGGACGGCTGGGCGCGCATGGCCCGGAGGCTTTCGCCGCGGTGCGTGCCGTTTTGGCGCGGCTTGCCGGTGAGCATGGCGCGACACCCACCGCCATCGCCATAGCATTCCTGCTGCTGCACCCAGCTTCGGTGACGCCGATTCTTGGCAGCACGCAACCGGAGCGCTTGCGCGAAGCGCTGGGGGGCTTGTCGGTTACGCTCAGCCGACGCGATTGGTACGACATTGTCGAAGCCGCGCGCGGCGAGCGGATGCCCTAACCGTCCGGAAACTTAGCCCGCGTTCGGTATCGGGCGACGATTAGCATGCGTGACATCTTCGCCCTCGCGGACGTAGAATGAACTCACCGGCATGACGTAACCGCCGGTCGTCGTTAGGCGTTTAACGCCATGGCCGATGAAATCGAAATCAAATTGAAGGCAGCGGGGCCGGCGCTGAAAGCCGTGCGAAAGCTCGGCTGGCTGATGGCCTTGGCCCAAACCAAACCCAAGCGGGCGAATTTGCGCTCGGTCTATTTCGACACTGCCAAGCGGACGCTGCAAGAACGCGGCCTTACCTTGCGTGTGCGCCATATAGGGAAAAAGCGCCTGCAGACGGTCAAGGCGAACGGCAGGGGTATTTTTGCGCGCCATGAATGGGAATGCGGCGTCACCGGCGACAAACCCGATCTTGCTTCTTTGCCGCGACAGGCGCGCAAACGCCTCGGCAAATTGGAAGGCTTGCGTCCGGTCTTTGAAACGGTGGTTTCGCGCACCACCATCCCACTGCTTTACGACGGCACATCGATCGAGCTGGCACTTGATTCCGGTATCATCAAAGCGGGCCGGCGTCGCGAGCCTGTCAGCGAAGTCGAAATCGAGTTGAGGGGTGGTGATCCGGCTGGCCTTAGCGCTCTTGCGGAAAGGCTAGCAAGTGAGGTCGCAGTAACCTTCGAAGTGCGGGCGAAATCCGAGCGTGGCTATCGGCTCGCTCGTGGTAAATTGACTGGCGCCGTGTATGCGCAGGATGTCGAACTCGATACCAGCATGACGGCCGCTGAAGCCTTCCGCGCCATCGCGATGGAGTGTCTGCGGCATCTGTCCAGTAATGAGGTGCCTGTGTTGGCCGGTGACGCGGAAGCTGTCCATCAGATGCGCGTAGGCCTGCGCCGTCTGCGCGCGGCGATGTCCCTGATGCGAGAGATGCTGAGCGATGGCCAAAGCCAAGCCGTCAAAACGGAGCTTAAATGGCTGACAGAGCAGCTGGGACCGGCGCGCGATTTCGACGTCTTTGTGCGCGACAGCGTGGCTCCGCTCGCCAAAGAAGCCAGCGGTATGAAAGTGCTCAAGAAGGAGATGGAACAGCAGCGCGATGAAGCTTTTGCGCGGGCGCGCCTGGCTGTGGCAGATGAGCGTTATCGTCGTCTTATCTTGGCCGTCGCCTTGTGGCTGGCAAATGGTGGTTGGGCCAGCGATGAAGATTTGATGCAGCGCGCGCGCCGCGAGCGCCCGATCCTCTCCTTTGCTAGAGAAACCTTGGCGACGCGTACGCGCAAAGTGGTCAAGAAGGCGCGCAAAGTGGAGACGCTCGAACCGCGGGCGCGCCACAAATTGCGCATCGCCGCCAAGAAACTGCGCTATGCCGGGGAATTCTTTGCCGCGCTCTATATCGGCAAAAAAGCCAAGGCACGACAGCAAAAGGTGAGTGCCAGCCTGGAAGCGTTGCAAAACGCTCTTGGTCGCCTCAACGATTTTTCGATCCATCAGAAAATGGCTGGAAAGATCATTGCGGCGCCAAAGACGGCAGGCAGCCGGAAAGAAGCCTATGGCTTCGGCATCGTCACCGGCCACGAACTCGGCGAGAGCAAGGGATTTCTTGCCGCTGCACGCAAAGCCTGCGGGCAGCTGAAAGCGCACACGCCGTTTTGGGCGTGATCGCTCCCGCGTTTTCGTTAGCGCACTTGTGTCAGCGTACAGATGAGCCGCGCCCGCGCCCCGGCGGTCGCGCAATCCATTGACTCAAACGGTGCTTTGGCCCCTTCCAAGGGGATAAAGGCGACCAGCCCATTGGGCTGCTCCTTGCAGCGGAATTCGACAATGTGGCGCTGCTTCACCGTTTCGCGTCCCATCAGATGCAGGGCTTCCACCGTGCAGGGCACATGGTTTTGTGCAAGGGCGTTATTGAAGG
Organism: Alphaproteobacteria bacterium; assembly: GCA_015654635.1. GTDB lineage: Bacteria > Pseudomonadota > Alphaproteobacteria > Micropepsales > Micropepsaceae > Rhizomicrobium. The sequence continues at coordinate 50,570 of JAATGP010000049.1, forward strand.
TCTGCTCGGTAATAAGGGGCGCGCCGGTGCTCGACATTGTGCAGCGAATCCCGTGCTGAAAGGCCTCAACACAGCTTTGCACCGAGATTGGTCTTGTCGAACCGGGCAGGGGATTGGCGATCACAAAGCCGGTGCCGCCCGTACAGGCGACTTCGGTGAGTTCGCTATGCGTCGAAGTCTCCTCGCCCATCGTATGAAACTTGGTCACCGCGCAGCTACTGCCGAGACCCTTTAGAATATTTGCCGCCATCGCTTTCAGATCGGCATTGACGGGAAGGCTGCAGGACGGACCGGGCGGATTGCCGCTAGCGACGTCGGCCGCGCGCGTCGCATCCGCAGCGATACAGGAAAATCCGACAACGGGTTCCGGCTCCTGCTCCACCAGGAAATAGCCGATGCCGCTTTTGCAGGCCGTCTCAAAGGTGCGCACATGCACCTCTTTGCCGTTTACCACGGCCTGTCCGTCATTGAACAACGCCGCATCGCTGACCTCGCAGGACAGATTGATAGACCGCACCAATGTTGCGGCGTCGGCCATCACTTGTTCCTTGCTGGGCGGGGCTTTGGCTTTGCCATAGGAGGGAACGGCTGTCTGCGCGACGGCCAAAAGCACCAGAATCGAAATTCTTGACAACAAACGCATAACGCAGGGTTCCCGCCAAAATTCTTATCAAGATTAGCCGCAAAAAAGCGAAGACCAAAGCCCAGGCTTTGAAGGCTGGAACCATGTCGCGCGATTGCGGCGCTTTCCCGGCGAACGTCGGCCTTTGTGTTAGTCTGTCGCCCAGCAAGAAGCATGGGGCGCAATCATGCGGCTGGAGGTGTTTTTCGTATTCCTCTCAAAGAGTCCCGCTATCGGCTAGCGGCGGAACGGGGCTGGGCAGCGCTTGCCAAAGCCGTCGATAGCGAAGGACGTCTGGGCTACGTGCAGCCCATCGGTTTTGCCCCCGATCAGGGCAGCAAAGACGGCACACAACCTTTCGGCGTCGGTGCTTTTCTGCTTGCAGGCACCGCGATGGCTGAGATGGAAGAGACCAACCAGGTCTTACACCGCTAAAGTTTTCTCATCGATCGGCAGGGAACGCACGCGCTTGCCGGTGGCAGCGAAGATCGCATTCGTGACCGCCGGAATCACGGGCGGGAACACCGGCTCGCCCAAGCCTGTGGGACTGTTGTCGGAGAGCACGAACGCGATCTCCATCGGCGGTACCTGATGCATTGTTACCGGCATATGGCTATCGAAATTCGTCTGCACCGTTCGCCCATTGGCAAACGTGATCTTCTGATTGAGGGCATGGCTAAGCGCATCAACAATGCCGCCTTGGCATTGGTTCTCGGCCCCCATGGGATTGACGATCTGGCGCCCGACATCGACCGCCGACCAAATCTTATGGATCGTAAGAACACCGTCTTTGGCCACGCTTACCTCCGCCACTTCGGCGGCGTAGCCGAGATGGCAATAGGCAAAGGCCACACCGAGACCGGTGCGCGGCGGGAGTGCTCGGCCCCAACCTGACATCTGGCGCACTTTTTCCAGCACACCGCGGGAACGGCCGGTTGACAGTCCGTCGCCCCGTCCAGGCAATTTCTCGTCTTTGCCGAGCAGTTCGAGCTGAAATTCCATCGGATCTTTGCCCGCCGCATGGGCGAGCTCATCGATGAAGGATTGGAATACCCAAACCAATGCGTTTTCGCCGGGCGCGCGCAGCGGCCCCATGGGAATGCCGGTCTGAATGAGCGAAGCATCATAGATCATATTCGGTATGCGGCCTGCAGGATAGGAATCCGGCGACATCCCGGCGCAGCTGGCGAATTTCTTGTCTTTGCCGAAACTGACGAAATGATGCTTCCAGGCCACCGGCTTGCCGTCTTTGTCGAGGCCTGCCTTGATCTGATGCCAGCCGCCGGGGCGATAAAAATCGTGCCCGATATCGTCAGCGCGACTCCACACCAGTTTCACCGGCGCGCCTACGGTTTTGGAAATCCAGGCCGCTTCGACCATATAGTCATTCATCAGGCGTCGTCCGAAGCCGCCGCCCGAGCGCGTCATGTGTACGATGATGTCTTTCACATCCATGCCCAGGGTATGGGCGACAAGGCCGCGGCCGGATTCGGGCAATTGAGTCGGTGCCCAAAGCTCGGCTTTGCCATTGGCCACACGGGCGGTGCAATTCTGGGGCTCCAGTGTGACATGAGCGACAAAGGGATAGTCGTAGCGTGCTTCCACCGTTTTCGCGGCGATCTTCAAGGCGCTATCGGCATCGCCGGTATTCCGCAAAGAAAGTGTTGCGGGTTTGAGGAATAGCGCCTCGGCTTCCTTTGCCAGGCTCTCGGTGGAGGTGGTGGCATAAGGGCCTTCGTCCCACACCACCTGCAGGGCCTTGCGGGCTTTGTCTGCTTGCCACCAGCTCGTCGCCACGACCGCGACGCCAGGGAGCAGGCCGGAGGATACGGTGCCCCCTTCGGCCTCGAACACTTCCTTACTGCCGCCTTCGATGACAAACGCAGCCTTTACCCCAGGCATTTTCTTGATCGCATCAAGATTGGCGTTTCTGACCTTGCCGCCGAACACTGGGCATTTCTGAAATACGGCGTAGAGCATACCCGGCAGGGTGACATCGATGCCATAAAGCGGGGCGCCCTTTACCAGTCTGGCGGAATCGATACCCACCGTCGGCTCACCAATGATGGTGAAAGTCTTGGGGTCTTTCAGCACCAGAGTTTTCGCGTCCGGGGCCTCGAAGCGCGAAGCCGCAGCCGCCAATTCGCCGTAACGGGCGCTCTTGTGGCTGGCGCCATGATAGACGACGCTTTTGCTGGTGGTGCATTCGCTTTCGGCGACGCTCCACTTCTTCGCTGCGGCTTTGACCAGCAGCGCGCGCGTTGCCGCGCCCACTTGGCGCATCGGCAGATAGTTTTCGGGCGTCATCATACTGCCACCGGCATATTGACCTTTGAAAACGGTGGTATCGAGATCGGCTTGCGCGATCAAAACGTGCGACCAATCGGCGTCGAGTTCTTCGGCAATCATCATCGCCAATGCGGTCTTGGCACCTTGGCCGACCTCAGGATTCTTCGCCATGATGGTGATGGTGTTATCCGGGGCGATTGTCACAAAGGCGTTGAGTTTGCCGTCGTCGCGGGTTTGATCTTTGGCAAAGGCGTACCAACCAACCATCAAGGCGCCACCGGCTGCCGCACTGGCGACCAGAACGGTCCTCCGCGTCGGATGCACGGCTTTCACGCCTTCGATCACACGCTGGAGTTCTGTGGGAAGCATGGCTCAGGCCTCCTTCGCAGCAGCGAGTTTGATCGCTTGACGGATGCGCGTGTAAGTCCCGCAACGGCAGATATGACTGTCCATTGCAGTGGTGATATCGCCGTCGCTGGGCGCTGCGTTATGGCTGAGGAGGGCGGTCGCTTCCATGATCTGTCCCGGCTGGCAATAGCCGCATTGCATAACATCGACCTTCAGCCATGCTTCCTGCACGCGTCGGCCGGCGGGCGTTTTTGCGATACCTTCGATAGTGGTGATTTTCGATGTCCCGAGCGAAGAAACCGTCATCAGGCAGGAGCGTACCGGCTCGCCATCCATATGCACCGTGCAGGCGCCGCAAATGCCGGCGCCGCAGCCATACTTGGTGCCTTTAAGGTTCATTGCATCGCGTAGCACCCAGAGCAGCGGGGTATCGGGATCGACCTCCACCGAATGCTCCGTACCATTGACGTTCAGACGGTATTGCATGGCACACCTCGCTACCAGAAAATCTAGCACGAGTTGGCGTCCCCCGCGATGGGGGAGGCGCTGGTTACATGCCGTCAAAATCGCGTGATGACGTCACTCGGTGAGCCCAGGCGCCGCAAAAAGGGCCTGCGCTGGCGCAGACCCTTCGCGAAAATGTCGCCGTTTGTCGTATCGCAGCGCAGTCGTTGGCGCTGCGGCCTACTTGTTATGAGGCAATTTGGTGCGGTCGTAATCCGGCCCAAAATCGAGCACGAAGACCGGTCCCAGATCGACGACCTGCACATCGCTGCCCAACTGCACGTTGACCACGAGCTTGCCTGCTTTGTAATCGGCATCGGCCACGCCCGAGGCGTAATACATCGTCCATTTGCGGGTGATGGACACTGGCCCTTCGCCAAAGGCCGTATAGGGCGCCTTGCTGAGACCGACAGTGACATTTGGCACGCTGACGGTTTCGCTGCCGGCGGGCGGCTCTTCGGCGCGGGCCCAATACGCGACCAAGATCACATCGCCTTTGCTTACCGGTTTGACGATGGGGTCCCAAGCTGCCGAGTCATAAGGATTGACGCCCTTCTTGGCGACGGTAACCCGCATTGCCTTACCGGCTTGCACTGCGGGATCATCGTGCAGGGCGAAGGTAGCGCCATAGCCGGTCCAAGAATCCGCCGACGGGCTGTTGATCATATTTTTGAGCGGATCGGTGGAATCAGCTTTGGTCTGGGCCTCTAGCGGCAGCAGAAAAAATACGCCCGCTAGAGCCGCGAGCACGACTTTTTGCATGTTCTCCCCCTATTTTTGCGACCGGCTCATTGCGGCTGGCCTGCTTGTAACTGGGCGTAATTATTGGCGCGGGGTGTAAACGCTGTCGAGTTATTTCCTGGCCCAGTAACCGTTTACCAGCGGGCGCAGCGGATGTTACCGGTCACGCAGTCCGCTGCCGGGCACCTTTCCCCCCGCTTAGGGCGGCTTGAGGGCTAGACCAACCCGCGTTAGACAGGATCATGGCTTTCGCCGCAGATACCCCTGCAACACCCCGTTCCAGCTTGGCGCTTGCATTGCTCAACGATGTGCGCCGCTATGCGGGGCGCAAAGGGGCGGTGACGGCGATTTGGATCGTGCTCGGCGCAGTGCTGGATGGTCTCGGCCTGGCGCTGTTGGTGCCTATGATGGACCTTGTTTTCGGTACTTCTGGCGGCTTCCTGCATCGCTACGGTGACGGCTTCTTCGCTGCCTTTGGTGCCAGCACCCAATTTCAGCGTCTGGTGGTGCTCTCGCTCATTATGGCTTTGCTGATCCTGGTACGTGCCGTGGTCTTGCGGCTTCGCGCCGTGGCTATCGCAGAATTACAGGTCGGCTTTGTCGAGCATCTGCGTCTTGGCGCAGCGGAAGCACTCGCCAATGCTAGCTGGCAGCGTATCGCATCGCTGCGCCATGCCCGCATCACCCATATTATGAGCGGTGATATTCAGCGGGTGGGAACGGCCGGCTATTTTCTCCTGCAAGGATTTACAGCCGTGGTGATGGTAATGGTGCAGGCGGGGGTGGCATTGATACTATCGCCGGTCTTGGCGCTGCTCGCGCTCGCCATTATGCTGTTGGTGGCAATGATGCTCTACCCGATGCCGCGGCGTGCCCAAAGGCTCGGGGTCCATATCACCAACGCCAATCTCACCCTTCTCAATCAGACGACGCAGTTCCTGGGCGGACTTAAACTCGCTATCAGCCAAGATTTGCAGGACCGTTTCTTGCGTGAATTCGCCGTCGTGCTGAACACGCTGACGCAGCGCCAGATCGATTATACGCGCGATCAAACCATGGCTCAGCTTGTTGCCACTTCGCTGCCGGCGCTGTTTGCGCTGGTGGTGATCTTGACCGGCTTTGGCAGCTTTCATGTTGCGCCCGCCGTACTGCTCACGCTGGTGGCGGTGATGGCGCGCATGGCCGGTCCCGCCCAGCAAATCCAACAGAGCGTGCAGCAGATCGCTTTCGCGCTGCCTGCTTATGACGAGATCCTGCGCCTCGTCGCCGATCTTGCCGAGCCGCATGACCGCGTGCCGCCCCTGGCGCCGCCGCCGGTCTTCGCCGGGGGGATAACGCTCGATAATGTCAGCTTTCGGCATAAGGCTTCTGGGCGCGGTGCGGCGTCGGTTACGCTGTCGCTGGCGCCGGGAGCGTTCGTCGGCCTGACGGGCCCCTCGGGCGGCGGCAAGACGACTTTGGCCGATCTCATCGTCGGGCTTTATCCGCCACAATCGGGCAGCATTCGTATCGATGGCCACCTGCTCGATGCAGCGCTGCTACCGCATTGGCGGCGGGCGCTGAGCTATGTCTCGCAAGATTCATTTCTGATGCATACGACGGTCCGCCGCAATCTGCTGTGGGGCTGCGGCGAGGCCAGCGAGGCGGCGATATGGGCGGCGCTGACTCTCGTCGGTGCCGAGGCTCTGGTGCGTGCCATGCCCGACGGCTTGGAAACCGTTGTGGGCGAGCGCGGCACCCTGGTTTCCGGCGGCGAGCGCCAGCGTCTGGCCCTGGCCGGAGCGCTGTTGCGCCAGCCGCGCCTTTTGGTGCTGGATGAGGCGACAGGGGCCATTGACGTGGCGGGCGAGGCGGCGATCCTGGTGCGGTTGAAAGCCCTCCACCCCCGGCCGACCATCCTGCTCATCGCCCATCGCGCCGAATCCCTGGCCTTTTGCGATTCCATCGTGCGCCTCGGCGGCGAAGCGTAAAGCCCTAGAAACGATGCGTTGCCGTCACCGCTGCTCCCCGGGCCCGTTTTGGTGCTACATAGTGTCCTGCCCCGAAAGGACACAACATGCTCCATTTCCGCAATGTCACCGCCAGCTTGGCCTTGAGCGCGATCCTCCTTGCCCCCAGCGCCTTGGCGCAAGCCTCCTCCAGCGATCCTGCTGCCGTGCTGCCCGGCACCTACGCCCTGGAGACGAACCACGCCCGTATTCTTTTCGCGACCTCCCATATGGGTTTTTCAACCTGGTATGGCGATTTCTCCGGTGCCACCGGCAGCCTCACTCTGGACCCCAAAAAGCCCGCCGCTTCGGTGCTCGAGGTCTCGATCCCAGTCGCCAGCGTCTCGACCACCAATGCCAAACTCGATGGCGAGCTTAAGAGCCCGGCTTGGTTTGACGCGGCCAAATTCCCCATCATCAGCTTCAAATCCACCAAGGTGACGCCCACGGGCGCCAGCACGGCTTTGGTGACCGGCGACCTCACCTTTCACGGGGTCACTAGGCCGGTCACGCTGGAGGCCACCTTCAAAGCCTCGGGCGCCAACCCCATGAGTAAGGCCTTCACCATCGGCTTCGAGGTTAAAGGAGCCCTCAAGCGCAGCGATTTCGGTGTCGCCACATACGTGCCCCTGATCGGGGACGAGGTTGAGCTCATCATCTCGGCCCCGTTCGAAAAAAAATAGCTGCGGCGGCCTGGGGGTAGCGGCGCCGCGAAGCACCCCTGGGCCTCATTTCCTCTCCCCGGCTTCTTGAAATGCTAAGGCAAATAGGGCTAAAGGAGCGCCCCCTGCTGGGGGATCGTCTAACGGTAGGACTGCAGACTCTGACTCTGCCTATCAAGGTTCGAATCCTTGTCCCCCAGCCAGTTTCCCCAACGCTGTGCCGCTGAGTGTTGAGCCCATCTGGGTTCGCGATTGCACGCGGGCTGGCCACGACCATGCGGGTTCAAAGCCAAGTTGACTCAAGGTTGTATTAATTATAAATTACAATCATAGGTTAAACTTGGAGGTTTTAACATGGCAACTGCATCGAGCATTGTTGGAACATGGAATACCTTTGTTGATTGGGGCAGCACGGGCCACCCCATTCTCGCCAATCCTTTGACCTTTAATGCCGACGGCACCTGGACCTATGTCCACGGCGGTGGCCGTTGGCTGCAGATCGAAGGCCAATACTTCTTCAACTTCACCAATGCGGCAGGCTTAATCTATGCCGCCAATACCACGCTCGATAGTGTCTCGGGCATCATGGGCTACCTGACCCCGGGCGGTTCTAATGGCGTCTGGTGGGGCACGCGGCCCGGCGCGCCGCATGCCACCGATGCCGCGCTCCACGCCCTGACGGTCCAGGGCAGCCACGACCATCACCTCGGTCCCAAGAAGTAGCGTTGACGAAGGTGGTCCGGTCGGAGGCCAGTCCCCCCGGCCGGGCTGCCGCACGATGAGACAGATCTCGTCAGGCTGAGTACGCCGCGCCAAGCGCGAACGGTTCGCTTGCTGCCTGGGGTGGCGAGCCTCGAAGCACGCAGGACGCCTGTGCTACAACGGGGCGCGCCCCAACCCGACTCTCGCTCCCATGTCTCTCCAACGCAAAATCATCCATATCGATATGGATGCCTATTACGCCTCGGTGGAGCAGCGCGACCGGCCGGAGTTGGCGGGCAAACCGGTGGCGGTGGGCTATCCTTTCAAACGTGGCGTGGTCGCGGCAGCGAGCTACGAGGCGCGCACATTCGGCGTGCGCTCGGCCATGCCCTCGACCACAGCACAGCGCAAATGCCCGGAGCTGATTTTCGTGGCGCCGCGGTTCGAGGTTTACCGTGCCGTCTCGCGCCAGATCCGCGCCATCTTTTTGCAATACACCGCGCTGGTGGAGCCCTTGTCGCTCGACGAGGCGTATCTGGATGTCACGGAGAATTTGCGCCGCTTGCCCAGTGCTTCCGACACGGGGCGCGAAATCCGCGCCCGCATTTTCGAATGGACGGGGCTGACAGCTTCGGCCGGCATCTCCTACAACAAATTTCTCGCCAAGCTGGCGTCGGACTACAAAAAGCCCAATGGACAATATGTGATAACACCCGCGATGGGGCCCGCTTTTGTCGAAGCCTTGGCAGTCGGCAAGTTTCACGGCGTCGGGCCGGTCACGGCGGAGAAGATGAACAAGCTGGGAATCGTCACCGGCGCCGATCTGAAAGCCCGCAGCTTGGAATTTCTGATCAAGCAATTCGGCAAATCGGGGCCCTGGTATTACGCCATCGCCCGCGGCGAAGACGACCGCCCGGTGGAGCCCGACCGGCCGAGAAAATCCTCCGGTTCCGAAACCACCTTCGGCGAAGACGTGACCGACCCCGCAGCCGTGGAGCGCGCCGTGCTGGAACAAGCAGGTGAGGTGTGGGCGTGGTGCGAGAAGGCACAGATGTTCGGCGCCAGCGTGACGGTGAAACTAAAATACGCCGACTTTCGCCAACTGACGCGCTCCCGCACGCTGACCCATCTGGTGACGCAGCAAGAGGAGCTGAACGACATCGCCCTGACGCTGACCCGCAGCATTTATCCGCTCGAAAACGGCGTGCGGCTGGTGGGCGTAACGGTGTCGCATTTCCCGGATGAGGATGAGCATCTGGAGAGCGGGCAGCTGGATTTCGATTTCAGCTAGCGCCCCCGGGGCGGTGTCCCGATTGACATTCGAATACGGCATTTGGCGGGTAAATGTTTGAAACCAAACGGTTTTCGGAAGCTGACTTTAGCCGGCCCCCTCGAGAGGTATGGGGATGGGATGAAAACAAATCGGAAAATGGGTTCTAAGGGGTTGAAAGACAATGCTTCTCGCCCTGCAAATAGGCCGACGCGAAGCGCCCTGGCCGGGGCTCAGCGGTGTTCTTGGTCCCACACAAGCCGAGGGGAAATGGCGTGTCTTCAGCAAGATAATTGTTCTGATAAAAATAGGGGGGAGCCCTCAGCTTCGCGCGCCGAATGATCTGTGCTTTTGCTTCACTGTGTCAAAGAACGTCCTGGATGTGGGAAACGCAGTGGCGGTGTTCAAGAGGGACGCCGAGCATAACAGACGTGTCCTTTCTGTCCCCCACCCTCGATAAGCGCCTGCCGGTGCGCTGTCATTCGCGGGATGACGCTGCGCAACGTGGTCTATTTGCCACCGGAATCGCCCAGACGAACATTTTCCGCGAGGAAATCGACGAAGGCACGAACGCGGGCGGGCAGGGGGGCTTTCTGGCCTAGAAAGACGGCGTGGATGTCTTCGCGGTCGCCGGGATTGAAGCGCTCCAGCACCGGGACCAAGCGTCCCGCTGCGATGTCGGGACCGATATGGACCAGCGCCAGCCGCGCCAGGCCGACGCCGCCTAGCGCCAACAGCCGCGCGGCCTCGCCATCGCTGGCCCGTGCCGTTGGCGGTGGCGTTATGGACTGGGTACTGCCATGGCTGCGAAAGGGCCAGCCGCCGATGCTGCGGAAAAACGTCCAGCCAATGCCTTTGTGACCGGCAAGATCGGCGGGCTTTCGCGGCGTGCCCTGGCGCGCGAGATAGCTGGGGGCCGCGACCACCGCCATCCGGCTAGCGCCCAGCTTGCGTGCCAGCAACCGCGATTCCCGTAAAGGTCCGAGGCGGATGGCAATGTCGGCGCGCTCCTGCAACAGATCGACCACGATATCGGAAAGTACAATGTCGACTGTCACCTCCGGATGCTGTGCCAGAAAGCGCGGTATCAGCGGCAGCACATAGCGCATGCCGAAGGGGATATTGCTGTTGATCCGCAAATGTCCGCGTGGGACCGCACCGGAGGCGGTTTCGCGTTCGGCCTCGTCGATATCGGCCAGAACCCGCACAGCACGGTCGTAGAACAAGCGTCCTTCCGGGGTGAGCTGCAACCGCCGCGTGGAGCGGTTGATGAGGCGGGCATTGAGTCTGGTTTCCAAACGCGAGACCAGCTTGCTGACCCCAGAAGGTGTCAGGCGGAACTCGCGCGCGGCCGCAGTGAAGCCGCCGAGATCGACCACCTGGACAAAAACTTCCATCTCGGCGGCGCGGTTGGTGTCAAGACGGGGCATGATGAATTCATCTCACAAATGACATGCCTTGTCGCGGACTAATGGGGATGCGCGTCACGCCCCATATTGGGTGGGTCCTCTTTGGAGCCTGCCATGCCCATCGCTGTTCTTGCCCTTACTGTCGGCGCCTTCGGCATCGGCACCACCGAATTCCTCATCATGGGGCTCTTGCTGCAGGTGGCGGCTGACATGCACGTCTCTGTGGCAGCGGCGGGGCTGCTGATTTCCGGCTATGCCCTTGGTGTGTTTGTCGGGGCTCCGATCCTGACGCTTGCGACAAGGCGGCTGCCGCGCAAAACGGTGCTGCTGGCGCTGATGACGATCTTCATACTGGGCAATGTGGCTTGTGCCGTTGCGCCCAACTATGCGGCCTTGATGGCGGCCCGTGTGCTTACGGCTCTGGCCCATGGCACCTTCTTCGGCGTCGGCTCGGTGGTGGCGACAGGGCTGGTGGCAAAAGACAAGCGGGCCTCGGCCATCGCTGCCATGTTCTCCGGGCTGACCATCGCCACGCTGCTGGGGGTGCCTTTCGGCGCGTGGTTCGGGCTGCTGCTCGGTTGGCGTGCGGCTTTCGCGGCGGTGGCCGTTGTGGGCGTGGTGGCTCTCGCGGTGCTGGCGTTGTTTGTGCCGCGCGCGGTTGGGCAGGGCGACAATATTGGTTCGCTACGCGAAGAGATCGCGGCGCTGGCCCGGCCGCAGGTGCAGTTGGGATTGGCTATGACGGTGCTGGGCTTTGCCGGGCTGTTCACGGTCTTCACTTATATCCAACCCATCTTGACCCAGATCACCGGCTTTGCGCAGGCGTCGGTTGCCCCGATCTTGCTGGTCTTCGGGTTGGGCCTGTCGCTTGGCAATCTGGCTGGTGGAAGATTGGCGGACAGGGGCCTGCCGCGTGCTTTGATTGTCACTCTGGCCGGGCTTGCGGTGGTGCTGCTGCTGTTGCTGCCGGTGCTTGCGGCCAAGCTGCCTATGATCGTGTTGGTCGGCCTGCTCGGTGCCACTGCGTTTGCGACCGTTGCGCCGTTGCAATTGCGCGTTCTGGAGAAGGCAGGTGCCGCCGGACAGACACTCGCTTCCAGTCTCAACATCGCCGCCTTCAATCTCGGCAATGCGCTGGGTGCTTGGGCGGGCGGGCTCACCATCGATCACGGCGCGGGCCTCACCGCCTTGCCGCTGGTGGCCGCGTTTCTCACGCTGCTCGGTCTTGGCCTCGCGCAGTGGAGTCTGTGGCTCGACCGCCCAGCGCTTTCCGTTCTTGTAGAAACAGGAGAATAACCATGGACTACCGCAATCTCGGCGCCTCCGGGCTGAAGGTGCCGGTCCTCAGCTTCGGCACGGGCACCTTCGGCGGCGAAGGGCCGCTGTTCTCCGCTTGGGGCAACAGTGATGCGAAACAGGCGCGCCGCCTGATCGATATCTGCCTGGATGCGGGCGCCAACTTGTTCGACAGCGCCGACGTCTATTCCAGCGGCCCCGCCGAAACGGTATTGGGCGAGGCAATCAAAGGGCGCCGCGACACGGTGCTGATTTCGACCAAGACCAGCCTGCCAATGGGCGATGGCCCCAATGATGCTGGTTCCTCGCAAGCGCGGCTGCTGCGTAGTGTCGATGCCGCGCTGACCCGGCTGCAAACCGATTATATCGATATCTTGCAGCTGCACGCTTTTGACGCCCATACCCCCATCGAGGAAGTTCTGTACACGCTCGATAGTTTGGTGCGGGCGGGCAAGCTGCGTTACGTCGGCGTTTCCAATTTTGCCGGTTGGCAGGTGATGAAGTCGCTGGCGATTGCCCGCCAGTACGGCTGGCCGCGCTATGTCGTGCATCAGGTTTATTATTCCCTGGTCGGGCGCGACTATGAGGGCGAGCTGATGCCGCTCGGCCTGGATCAAGGCGTCGGCGCGATGGTGTGGAGTCCCTTGGGATGGGGGCGGCTGACGGGAAAGATCCGCCGCGGCCAGCCTTTGCCGCAAGGCAGCCGCTTGCACGAAACGGCGCAATGGGGGCCGCCGGTTGAAGAAGACCGCCTCTATCGTGTGGTTGATGCCTTGGAGGTGGTGGCGGCCGAGACCGGCAAAAGCGTGCCGCAAATCGCCATCGCCTGGCTGCTGGCCCGCCCCACCGTGTCTTCGGTCATCATTGGCGCCCGCAACGAGGCGCAACTCATCGACAATCTCGGCGCCGTTGGTTGGACGCTGACGCCCCAGCAGATTCAGAGGCTGGACGCCGCGAGTGCTGTGACACCCGCCTATCCCTATTACCCCTACCACATTCAGGAAGGCTTCAAACGCCTGAATCCGCCACCGGTTTGAACGTTTTGCTCAGCCCCCCACCGCCTCGATGAAGGCCCGCAGATTTTCCGTCGTCACTCCGGGCGGCATGCCGCCGGCGCAGGAGGGCAGCAGGCGGGGGTGGTTGGTGGTTTCGGTGAGCATTTTTTGCACGGCGCCGCGCACCTCATCCGGCGTGCCGCTGGCCAACACATCGCGCGGCGGGATACTGCCCAGGATGGTGAGGCGATTGTCGGTGGCGCGGTGCAGTTCGTTGACGCTCATATGGATGCCGGGATTATACAGGTTGATGCCGGCATCCGGATAATACTTCACCGATTGGCGGCAATCGGCATCGTTGTGAAAGAGCTTCACCGTTACGGGTGCATCGAACAGCTCTTTCAAATAAGGAAAGGCGAATTCCTTGAAATCGTCTTCGCCGACGAAGCCGACGATATCGTCCAACACCAGCATGCCATCGATGGAATCAATCGCCTCGCGCTGGCGCGCATGCCAATCGATCAGGAAGTCGGTGATAACGCGCAGGAAGCGGTGCGTCTTCTCCGCATCGGTGGCAAGCATCATCAAGAATTCGGTGGTGCCCATCAGGAAGCTGGCGATGTTCAGCGGTCCGCGCGAGACCGAGAATTTTATCTCGTGCCCCATCGCTTCAATGCGGCCGCGGTTGCGCACCAGCCGGTTCAGCATGAAGGGCAGAAGCCCATCGGTCGTGACATCGGGCTTTACCAGATTATCAACGTCGTCTTCGCTGAGGATGATCTTTTCGGCAAAGGGAAATTCGTTTTCGGGGAACTGGCATTTGCTGCCAAAAGCGGACGGCTCGGTGCACATGCCGAACTCCGACCAGAAGCCCGGCAGGAAGATGCATTCGGGAAATGTTTCGATGGCTTTCTTGTTGGCCTGGAACCAAACGCCATCACTTTGGAAGTATTCCAGAATGCTGACGCCATACCAATTCGGCAGCCACGGGCAATCGATGATAAAGCCAATCGGCAAAGGTTTTTTTGCTTCGCCGCGGATCGCCGCCAGAAGGTCTGCCCAATGCTGTTCGGTCATGATGGCCTCCCCAAATTGTTGTGTTATGGGGCTCACGCTGCGCCTTTCTGCCGCTGCAAAAACAGTCCGTGAATTGTCGCGGCAGGTGTGAGAGCATCGCGCCAAACCGCTTCGTCCCCCCACCAAACGATAGGCGCGTCCATGCATCCGCTCATCCACGCTTTATGCGATAAGGGAGTTGTGCTGACCGATGGCGCCTGGGGTACCGAGTTGCAGGCGCGCGGCCTCGCGCCGGGCGAAACGCCGGATCTGTGGAATCTGAGCCATCCCGAAGCGGTGCAAGCGGTGGCGCGCGCTTATGTCGAGGCGGGCTCGCAGATCATTCTGACCAACACCTTCGGGGCCAATCGTTTTCGTCTGGCCGAATGCGAAGCAGAAGATAGGATGGCCGAGATCAATCGCGCCGGCGTGGCGTTGTCGAAGGCCGCAGCGGGAAAAGATGCGCTGGTCTTCGCGTCTATGGGCCCCAGCGGCAAGCTGATCATGAGCGGCGATGTCAGCGAAGACGAACTCCGTGAAGCCTTCACCGAACAGGCGCAAATCTTGGCCGCGGGCGGTGCCGACGGGCTGGTGATCGAGACCATGCAGGATATTGCCGAAGCCCGCATCGCCATCGCCGCCGCCAAAGCCACCGGCCTGCCGGTGGTCGTCACCATGGTGTTCGATTCCGGCAAGCATTTTGATCGCACCATGATGGGGGCGACGCCGGAGCAAGTGGCGGCGGGTCTGGTGGCGGCGGGCGCCGACGTTATCGGCGCCAATTGCGGCCAGGGCATTGCCGGTTTCGTGGCGATCTGCGCCCGCTTGCAAGCGGCGGCGGAGGGCCGCCCGGTGTGGATTAAAGCCAATGCCGGATTGCCTCAGATGCATGATGGCAAAGCCGTCTATGCCATGGGCGCGGCGGAATTTGCCGAAATCGTTCCGGCGGTGCTGGCGGCGGGAGCCAGCTTTATCGGTGGCTGCTGTGGCACCTCGCCGGATTTTATCCGCGGCATCCATGCCGTGTTGCATGCCGGAAAATGAGGCGGCTGGCCGTCATTGCCTGTTCCAGTCTCCGCCCGGAATTGGAGATGCTGGCGGCAGAGGCGCACCCCGCCATCCGTTTTCAACACCTCGATATGGGTTTGCATCAAGGCTCTGCCGAGGCGCTGCATACGGCGCTGCAAAGTGCTATTGATGCGTCTACGGATGATGACGCCGTAGCCCTTGGCTATGGCCTCTGCAATCGCGGTGTCGTCGGCTTGCGGGCGCGGGCCGTGCCGGTGGTGGTGCCGCGGGCGCATGATTGCATCGGCCTGTTGCTCGGCAGCAGCGCGCGCTATTTGGGCGAGTTGGAAAATACGCCCGGCACCTATTTCCAAAGTGCGGGCTGGCTGGAGCAGGCGCCATCGCGCGGCGCTATTCGGCAGCCCGATTTCACCTTCGGTCCCAACAGCAATGTGACGCGCGAGCGTCTTATCGAGCGCTACGGCGAAGACAATGCCGATTACCTGCTCGGCCAATTCGAGGATTTTACCCAGCATTACGAGCGCCTTGCCTATATCGCCTCCTCCGCGGCGGCATTCTGGGAGCAAGCGGCGCAAACCATCGCCGCGCGCCGCCAGTGGCGGTTCGAGCGGCTGGAAGGTGACCTCGGCTGGCTGCGGCGGCTTATCAGCGGCGAGTGGCATGAGCGCGAATTTGTCACCTTGGCGCCGGGGGAGCGCCTCGTGTTGACCTTTGACGAGCGGCTGATGGCGGCGGAACCCGGATGAGCCTCCTCACGCTCTTGCCGGCCGGGCGGCGACTGACGGTGGCAACCGGTACGGCGCTGCGCGATGTCTTGTTCGAACAGGGCGTCGAGTTTCCTTGCGGCGGCAATGGCCGCTGCAAAGCCTGCCGCGTGCGGCTTCTGCAAGGCGCGCTGGAGGCCGATGTGGTGGAGCGTGAGCGCTTCACGCCCGGCGAGCTTGCCACAGGCTGGCGCCTCGCTTGCCGCCATGGTGTCGAAATTGATCTGACGCTGGAACTGGCACAGTGGGAGATGCCAGTTTTAAGCGATCATTCCCCCTTCGCCTTTGTGCCGCAGGCCGGCTTGGGCATTGCCATTGATCTTGGCACCACCACCATTGCGGCGCAGCTTCTCGATCTTCAGACCGGTCATGTTTTGGCGGCGCGCACGGCGCTGAATGCACAGGCCCGTCATGGCGATGACGTTATCAGCCGCATCGCCTACGCCTTGCAGGGCGGCGCCGCGGAATTGACGGATCTGATCCGCAATCAGCTTGGCCAAATGGCGGCAGAGATGGAGGCGGTGCCGTCGCGCATTGTGCTGGTCGGCAATACCGTGATGCATCATTTGTTTTGCGGCCTCGATGTGGCGCCGCTGGCGACGCACCCCTTCTTGCCGCAGCACAAGGCCCGCATCCGCGTCACGCCCAGTGCCTTGGGCTGGAACTTGCCCGAAACGACGGTGGTGGAGTTTCTGCCTTGCATCGGCGGTATGGTCGGGGCGGACATTCTGGCGGGCGTCGTCGCCACCGATTTGCATAATCGCGAAGGTCTCGCCGCCCTGATGGACCTTGGCACCAATGGCGAAGTGGTGCTGGCGGGGCGGGGGCGTCTCTTCTGCACCTCGACCGCCGCGGGCCCTGCTTTTGAAGGCGCGCGCGTCACCATGGGCATGCGCGCCGCCACCGGCGCCATCGGCGAAGTCGGTCTGCGCGATAGGGCGCTGCATTGCCGTGTCATTGGCGGTGGTGTGCCGCGCGGGCTTTGCGGCAGCGGGCTGGTGGATGCGGTGGCTGCGGGGCTCGATTTGGGTGTGATCGCGCCGAACGGGCGGATGCTGGGCGATAGCATGATGCTCATGCCGCCCGTCAGCCTCTCGGCGCTGGATGTGCGCGAACTGCAGCTTGCCAAGGGCGCGATTGCGGCGGGCCTCAAAATTCTCACGGCGCGTCTGGGCGCGACGCCATCCGATATCGACCAACTTTACCTCGCTGGGGCATTCGGCAATTGCATCAGCCGCAGTAGTGCGGAGCGCATCGGCTTGGTGTGCGGTCCCATCACCCCCGCCGGCAACACTGCCTTGCTCGGCGCTAAGCGGGCTCTCTTTGAAGAGCCCTCCGCTTGGGATGCTCTGGCGGATCGTATCGAACACGTCGCGTTGAGCGATGAGCCCGCCTTTCCCGAGATATTCGCCGAAGAAATGCGGTTTCCGGATTAAAGCGCCCGCGCCGCGGCCACGGCATTGGCTGCGCCACTGCTATAGCCATCGGCGCCGATCTCTTTGGCATAGGCCGCACTGACCGGCGCGCCACCGATCATGACCTTCACCTGATCGCGCACACCGGCGGTTTTCAAAGCCTCGATGGTGGTTTTCATCGCCGGCATGGTGGTGGTGAGCAGGGCGGAGAGGGCGACGATGCCGGCGTTCTTCTCTTTCACGGCACGCACGAATTTCTGCGGATCGACATTGACGCCAAGATCGATCACCTCATAGCCGCCGCCTTCCAGCATGGCGGCCACCAGATTCTTGCCGATGTCGTGCAGATCGCCTTTGACCGTGCCGATGGCGACGCGCCCGACCGGCTCTACTCCGCCTGCCGCCAATAGCGGCCGCAGCAGTTCCAAGCCCGATTTCATGGCGCGCGCGGCGAGTAACAGTTCAGGCACGAAATATTCGTTGCGCTCGAAGCGCAAGCCCACTTCTTCCATGGCTGGCATCATGTGGTCATGAATGATGGTAAGCGGCGGGATGCCGTCCGCAATCGCCGCCTCGGTGAGTGCTTTCGCAGCTTTCATGTCCCCGGTCAGGATCGCGTCGTAGAGCGCTT
Organism: Alphaproteobacteria bacterium; assembly: GCA_015654635.1. GTDB lineage: Bacteria > Pseudomonadota > Alphaproteobacteria > Micropepsales > Micropepsaceae > Rhizomicrobium. The sequence goes on from JAATGP010000049.1 coordinate 68,291, forward strand.
TAAGGTCCGCCATGGGATTTCCTTCTTGCCGGAGCTTCGCTGGCGCTCAGCCCCCCGAGAGCTATCCGCCTCGCGTAGCCTAGCCGGACCGGTCCCCCGCTGCCGATGCCGCCAATGCGCGCGGGCGGTTGTGGTAACCCGGCCCGGCTCGCCAGGCGGGCTCCAGGGAACAAATCGGGCGCCCCTGGCCGGGATAAGGCACATCCCAGCCCTGATGCCGCCGCTTTGGCCGCCTACTAGCGGCGCTCGGCGCGAAATGCGGGATTCAACGCGGCTGCGTTTTGCGCTAGGGATCGTATTGTCATGGATAAACCAGCCAAAAAGCATCGGCGGAGGCGCCAAACGGGGCGCGGGAATCTGCCGGTCCTGGCGGCTTTGGATCTCGGCACCAACAATTGCCGCCTGTTGATCGCTTCGCCGGGGCGCGAGGGCAATATCCGCATCGTCGATTCCTTCTCCCGCATCGTCAGGCTAGGCGAGGGGGTGGCACATGCCGGCGTGCTTTCCGACGCAGCCATCGAGCGGACGGTGGCGGCGCTCAAGGTTTGCGCCGCCCATTTGGAGCGCCATGGCGTACGCCATATCCGGGCTGTGGCGACAGAGGCTTGCCGTCAGGCCGCCAATGCCCATGTGCTGGTGGAGCGTGCGGCGGCGGAGGCGGGTATCACCCTCACGGTGATTTCGGCGGGGGAGGAGGCCAGACTCGCCGCCCTCGGCTGTGCCCCTCTGATCGGCGAGGGCTATGACGGCGCCTTGGTTTTCGATATCGGCGGCGGCTCGACCGAGGTGATCTGGCTGCGCCTTGAAAACGGCCGCCCGCTGATCGTCCGTTTTGCCTCGGTTCCCTTGGGGGTGATGAGTTTGGCCGAAGGCGCCATGGGGGCGGCGGAAAAGCCGGGCTATGCCGTGATGCGGGCGGATATGGTGGCCCGCTTTGCCGCCGTGCGGCGGGAGATGGACGGGGCGGGGGCTTTCGATCTTGCCCGCTATCATCTATTGGGCACCTCGGGCACGGTGACGACGCTGGCCGGTGTGGCGCTGAAATTGCCGCGTTATGTGCGGGCGCGGGTGGATGGCTCCTGGCACGACAGCGCCGCGATACTGCAGGTGGTTCGGGATCTGGTCGGGCTTGACCGCAAGGGGCGGGCAGCGCAGGGCTGCATCGGAACCGAACGAGCGGATTTGATTGTGCCGGGGTGTGCGATATTTTCCGCCATTCACGAAACTTGGCCTTGCAGCCGACTGAGAGTGGCCGACCGGGGCTTACGCGAGGGTATTTTGCGAGAATTGATGGCAGAGGCGCGGCGATGACGGGCAACGACAGGCGGGTCCGCAGCACGCGCGGGCGCAACGCTTCCTCCACGCGCTGGCTGGATCGCCAGTTAAACGATCCTTACGTCGCCGCCGCGAAGTCCAAGGGCTATCGCTCGCGCGCCGCCTTCAAGTTGAAAGAACTCGACCAGCGCTTTCATCTCCTGCACCGCAAGACTCGCGTCCTCGATCTGGGCGCGGCCCCGGGCGGTTGGAGCCAAGTGGCAGCCGAGCATATCACGGCAGAGGGCAAAATCGTTGCCGTCGATATCCTGCCCATGGAGCCGATCACGGGCGTCGAGATTTTTGAACTCGACATGCTGGCGGACGATGCACCCGATATCATCAAAACGGCGCTGGGTGGGGCGGCGGATCTGGTCCTCACCGATATGGCCTCGCCGACTACGGGGCACCGCGCCACCGATCACATTCGTACCTTGGCGCTGTTCGAAGCCGCGCTGGAACTGGCGATTGAAGTCTTGCACCCGGGCGGCGCCTTTGTCGGCAAGGTCTTTCAAGGCGGCGCCACCAACGAACTTCTCGCCCGCGCCAAAAAACACTTCGCCGATGTGAAGCACGTCAAACCGCCCGCCAGTCGCGCGGAGTCGGTGGAACTTTACCTCGTGGCACTCGGCTTCAAAGGCAAGAAGGACAGGGCGCCCTAGTTTTTCAACCCTCCCCTTGGGGGAATCGGCGTCACACCCCGTGTGTCATGGCCCGTTGCAACGGGCCATCCAGCGTTCGCCGCACAGAGCCCTCGTTTCATCTGTCCCTTAGACGGCGGAGCAACACAGTCTGGATGGCCTGCTGTGGCAGGCCATGACAACTAAACGCCATATGCGATAGCCCTGCCGTCGCGGGCAGGGTAAAAGTAACCTGTGCGCCGTCATCCAGGAGCCTTCTATGAAATCGCGTGCCGCTGTTGCTTTTGCCCCGGGCGAGCCTTTGCAAATCGTGGAGATCGATGTCGCTCCGCCCCAGGCTGGCGAGGTCTTGGTCAGGATCACGCACACCGGCGTCTGCCACACCGACGCTTTCACATTGAGTGGCGAAGACCCGGAAGGGATTTTTCCTGCCGTACTCGGCCATGAAGGCGGTGGCATCGTGGTGGCCGTGGGTGAAGGCGTCACCAGCGTGGCCCCCGGCGATCATGTTATCCCGCTCTACACCGCCGAATGCGGCGAGTGTAAGTTCTGCAAATCCGGCAAGACCAATCTTTGCCAGAAGATTCGCGCCACCCAGGGCAAAGGCTTGATGCCGGACGGCACCACGCGCTTTTCTTATGAAGGCAAGCCCATCTATCACTACATGGGCACCTCCACCTTCAGCGAATACACCGTGGTGGCCGAGATTTCGCTGGCCAAGATCAATCCCGAAGCGGCACTGGAAAAAGTCTGCTTGCTCGGCTGCGGCGTCACCACCGGCATCGGCGCCGTGCACAACACCGCAAAAGTGAAGGCTGGCGATAGCGTGGCGGTGTTCGGCTTAGGCGGTATTGGCCTTGCGGTCATTCAAGGCGCGCGGCAGGTTCAAGCGGGGCGCATCATCGCCATCGATACCAATCCGTCGAAATTCGACTTGGCCCGCCACATGGGCGCCACCGATTGCGTCAATCCCAAGGATCACGCCAAACCGATTCAAGAGGTCATTGTGGAAATGACCGATGGCGGCGTCGATTTCAGCTTTGAATGCATCGGCAATGTGGCTGTGATGCGCGCGGCCTTGGAATGCTGCCACAAAGGTTGGGGCGAAAGCGTCATCATCGGTGTGGCAGGTGCGGGGCAAGAGATTTCCACGCGGCCATTCCAATTGGTGACGGGCCGCGTCTGGCGTGGCAGCGCCTTTGGCGGCGTCAAGGGCCGCAGCCAATTGCCGGGCATGGTGGAACAGGCGATGCGCGGCGAGATCGAACTCGATCCCTTCATCACCCATACGCTGCCGCTGGAGAGCATCAATGAGGCGTTCACCCTCATGCACGACGGCAAATCCATCCGCACCGTGATTTCTTTCTGATGGAACGGATCGAGCAGCACGTCTGTTTCGGTGGCCGTCAGGAAGTGTGGAAACACGCCTCGGCGGTGCTCGGCTGCGAGATGCGCTTTGCCGTTTATCTGCCGCCGCAAGCCAGTTTTGAATCGCGCCCGGTACTGTATTGGCTCTCGGGCCTGACCTCCACCGAACAGAATTTCGTCACCAAATCCGGGGCGCAGCGTTACGCCGCCGAGCATGGTCTGATCCTGGTGGCGCCCGATACCTCGCCGCGCGGCGAGGATGTCGCCGACGATCCCGCTTACGATCTTGGCCAAGGGGCGGGGTTTTATCTCAATGCCACAGAGGAGCCTTGGGCGCAGCATTACCGCATGTTCGACTATGTGACGGCGGAACTGCCCGGGCTGGTGGAAAGTCATTTCCCGGCCACCACATCGCGCAGCATTTCAGGCCATTCTATGGGCGGGCATGGCGCCCTCATCGCTTCTCTTAAGAAACCCGGCTTTTACACCAGCACGTCCGCCTTCGCTCCCATTGTGGCGCCGAGCCAAGTGCCTTGGGGCCAGAAGGCGTTTACCGCTTATCTCGGGCGTGACCCGCAAAACTGGAGCGCCTGGGATGCTTGCGCCTTGTTGGCGGCGGCGCGCGAGAAAGTGCGTCTTTTCGTCGATCAGGGCGAGGCCGATGAGTTTTTGGAGACGCAGCTAAAGCCGCATCTGCTCCACGAAGCGGCCAAGGCGGGCGGGCATGATCTCTTGCTGCGCACCCATCCGCGCTACGATCACAGCCACTATTTCATCGCCAGCTTCATCGCCGAACACATCGCCTATCACGCCGGTGCGCTGTCGAGCGAGCGTTAACCCTCGCGCAATACGCATTTTCCCCGCATCTATTGCGCGCTTTGGCCGCGCCTTGTTGCCTTCTGTTGGCCGTCCACCGCTCGTAAACAGCGGCCCGGAAATAGATGCAACCAGCGTGGACGATTATGGGCGTGGAACCAATCTCGAAGCAGGCTTTCGGCAGCGAGTGCTTTTCGCCGCAGGAAATCGAAGCCAATGTCGAAAAAATGGGCATCAAAAAGGCCCGTTCGCCGCTGACGGCGAGCCTGTTGCAGGCTTTTCTGGCAGGCCTTTATATCGGCCTCGGCGGCCTTTTCTTCTGCATCGTGCTGGCGGATCCCACGCTCGGCTTTGCCGCCCAGCGTTTGCTCGGCGGTCTTGTCTTCGCCCTCGGCCTTGGCCTCGTGGCGGTTGCGGGCGGCGAGCTTTTCACCGGCAATTGCCTGATCGTGATGGCTTGGTTCCAAGGCCAGATCAAAGGCTGGGAAGTGGCCAAGAACTGGTCGATCATCTGGATCGGCAATTTGATCGGCGCGCTGACCCTCGTTTTCCTCGTCTTCATGTCGCACCATTATGCGATGAACAATGGCGAAGTGGGCAATGCCGTCGTCAAGCTGGCGGTATCGAAGCTGTCGCCCGATTTCGTCACCATCTTCTTCAAGGGCATTTTGTGTAACATCCTCGTCTGCCTTGGCATGTGGATGAGCTATGCGGGCAAATCGGTGGCCGACAAGATGGCGGGGCTGGTACTGCCTGTAGCCGCCTTCATCGCTGCGGGCTTCGAGCATTGCATTGCCAATATGTATCTCTTGCCGCTCGCTTATGTGCTGGTGCAACACGGCCACGTGCCCGCCGGGCTCGATGTCTCGGTGGTGACGATCCCCGCCATCATCCACAATCTGATCCCCGCCACGCTCGGCAATATCGTCGGCGGTGCCGGCTTTGTCGGTTTCGTCTATTGGGCGATTTATCGCAAGGCGTATCAGCACTAAGCGGCCCATCACGCCAATATTCGCTTTCGATCCCCGGCAGTGTAGGCTGCCGGGGATTTTTCTTTTGGCGATGGGGGTGTGATGCGTTCTGGTGTGGTCGCGGCGCTGGCCGCGGTGGTGGCGATGGTGAGCGCGCATGCCGCTCCGGCCGATACGCAGCTCAAATCTCTCTACACATCCGAATGGGCTTGGCGGATTGCCGAGTTCCAGGACGATGAGGACAACAGCCTTCCCGTCCCGGCACATCTGCCGCGTGTCGATGCGGCGACACAGGCGGCGCATCTCGCTCATTGGCAGGAAACGCTGACCAAGCTGAACAAAATCCCGACAGGTCTTCTCAGCCTGAAAGAGCAGATCAATGCCCAGGTTTATCGTTTCCAGCTCGAAAATCTGATCGCGAGCGAGAAATTCCGCGATTTCGAAATGCCCGCCAATTCGGATTCGAGCTTCTGGGGCGAATTCAACGACCGCGCCCGCCGACCCTTTCGCAGCGCGCAGGATTACCGCAATTGGCTGGCGCAGATTGCCGAGCTGCCGCGGTATTTTCAGGAGAATATCGCCAATATGCAGGCCGGGCTGAAGCGCGGCTTCACCCCGCCGCAGGTTACCCTCAACGGTCGCGGCGATGCCATCACCGCGGTCGCCAACGCCAAACCCGAAGCCACCGCCTTTTATGAGCCCTTCAAAGAGATGGGTGCTATTCCCCCCGCGGAGCAAGCTCAGTTAAGGGCACAAGCCATCAAGATTATCGCCACGGCGGTGCAACCTGCCTATCGCGCGCTCGACAAATTCTGGCGCAACGAATATCTGCCCCACACCCGCACCACGCTGGCGGCTGAGGCGCTGCCGGATGGCAAAGCCTATTATCGCCAGCAAATCATCGCCTATGCCACGCTCGACAAATCGCCCGACGAGATTCATCGCTTAGGTCTTGCTGAGGTTGCCAAGCTGCATGCGCAAATGAATGCAGCGATGCGCGAGAGCGGCTTCAAAGGCGATTTTGCTTCTTTCCAGAAATTTCTGCGCAGCGATCCCCGCTTCACCGCCAAGAGCCCGCAGGATCTGCTCAATCGCGCTGCCTGGATCGCCAAAGAGTTCGACGGCAAGGCGGCGCTCTATTTCGGCCTTCTGCCCCGTGCCCGTTTCGCCATTCGTCCGGTGCCGGATGATATCGCGCCGTTTTATACGTCCGGTCGCGGCGGTCCCGGCGTTTTTATGCTGAATACCTACGACCTGCCGCACCGCCCGCTTTATAACCTGACGGCGCTGACACTGCATGAAAGCGCGCCCGGCCATGCTTTCCAGATGCCGCTGGCCATGGAAGACAAAACCCTGCCGGATTTCCGCCGCCATTCCTACATCTCGGCTTATGGCGAGGGCTGGGCGCTTTACAGCGAATGGCTGGGGCAGGAGATGGGGATGTATCACACTCCCTACGACCGTTTCGGTATGCTGGGTTATCAAGTTTGGCGCGCCGCCCGTCTCGTGGTCGATACTGGTATTCATTCCAAGGGCTGGAGCCGCCAGCAGGCCATCGCTTATTTCCACGACAACACAGCGCTGCCCGAACACGAGATCGAGACCGAGATCGACCGCTACATCGCTTGGCCGGGGCAGGCGACCTCCTACTATCTCGGTGAGATGGCGATCCGCGCGGGCCGCGCCAAGGCGGAAAAAGCGCTAGGGGCGAAGTTCAACCTGCGCGCCTTCCACGACACGGTTCTGCAGACAGGCTCTGTGCCGCTCACGGTGCTCGATTGGCAAGTCGCCCGCTTCATCGCAAGCGGCGGTCAAGGGCCCTATCCGGAATTGGAATGATTTCATTCGTTGATGGCGATCACACTGAAAACCACGACCACCAGAACCAAGCTTATGGCCGGCAAATAACGCATATGGCCCAAGGTCACGCCCTGGCGCGCTCGCTGGGTGTTCATCACATGTTTTTCGTGGTCTTCGCCCTCGGGTCGAGGCGTTGCGTGCTGCAAGAAAAGAGGCCAATGCCGGGCATTGGCCTCTGCCTTATGACCTTACTGGGGCGGATTGGTTGGCGCGGAGGGTGGCGGGGGGGGTGCCCGGTCCTGACGGGGGCGGGACGGTCATATCACCGGACTGGCTCGGCACAGCGTCCGACCCCGGCGAGGGGTTTCTTGTGGGAGGCGTATTCATACCGCCTGGAGACGTCGTGCTGCTGTTTGGATAGGTGTTATTGGGCGTGGTATCGCCCGGCGTCATGCTGCCCCGCGGTGTGCTCGGCGACGTGCCCGCCGTGGCGCCAGCCGCCATGCCGGCTCCGCCTGTTGCCTGTGCAAGCTGCTGCTGGTTCAGTTCCGTCGTACGCGCCTGTTCTGCGGAACTGGCGCTCATATGATGCTTCTTGTGCTTCTTGACGGGTGCCGCTTTCGGCGCTCCAGCCGCGCTGGTCGCCGCCGCACTCGTATCCGCGCCGCTGCTGTCGGTTTGGGCCGCGGCCACCGGCATCATCGCGCCGAAGGCCAATGCCGCAACCCCGATCAGGAGCGTATTGCGCAAGCTAGGATGTTTCATAGAACAGTTCCTTCCTCCACCGCGGTGCGCATTGCACAGCTTTCGTCCGGTGGCATGTCATAAGAACGCGGCGGGCGCGGGCTCAGTTCCGCCTCAGGCAGAGGCTCAAGTTCACGAGAATTTTCCTGCAATTCCAATGCGGTAATGTCAGAGCGAGGGGATTGTCACGATAAAGTATCGTCTCGGGACTGCGCACGGCTGCCGCAACACGCCGCGCGGGTCGCAATTGCGCCACGGGCGGAAATCCCGCAAACAATCGCGCCTATGAACGTCACCATCCGCGCTGCCACCGCGACCGATTTTCCGCTTGTCATAGCGCTGGCCAACCGGATCTGGCCGGTGGCTTATGGCGGTAATCTTTCGCCACAGCAGCTCGAAAACCTGCTCACCCGTATCTATTGCGGGGAAAATTTGCAAAAGGAAGTGTTGGAAGGGCATCGTTTCTGGACCGCCTTCGCAGGCGATACGGCGGTCGGCTTTGCCTCGGGCTACCGCAAAGACACCACGATCTGGATCAAAAAACTTTATGTCTTGCCCGAAGCGCAAGGCAAAGGCGTGGGCCGGGCGCTGATGCAGACCGTGATCGATGCCTTCACGCCCGCGCATACGGTGCGCCTCTTCGTCAACAGCGAAAATCGCTCCGCGCAAGCCTTCTATGAACGCTGCGGCTTTGCCAAAGAAGGGCCGGTGCTGGTGCAGATGGGCGATTTCACCTTCACCGATTACGTCTACGCCAAGTCCCTATCCTAGGCCGTTATGACACGATCGCTGCGGTTGCCGCCTGCAAGGCGCGAACGATATCACGGGGCGCCATTTGCACCTGCAAGCCGCGCTGACCGCCATTGAGATAGACACGTTCTTGCGCAAGCGCTGTGATTTCCAGCACCACGGGCGGGCGCTTTTTTTGTCCAAAGGGCGAAATGCCGCCGACGTGGTAGCCGGTGATGCGCTCGGCCTCTTCCGGCTTCATCATGGCGGCCGTTTTGCAGTCGAGCGCGGCAGCCAATTTTTTCATACTGACTTCGCGGTCGGAAGGGATTACCGCACAGGCGGGCTTGCCATCGGCCAACACCATCAGTGTTTTCAAGACACGTGCTGGCGGCACGCCCAAAGCCTGCGCCGCGGCCAAGCCGATGCTGTCGGCATGGGGATCGTAATCGTAAGCGTGCAGTGTAAACGAGAGGCCTTGCTGCTTCAGGAATTGCGTGGCCCGGGTGGTTTGCGACATGGCCGTTTTATAGCGCTTCTTTGTCCTTCCGGAAAGATGACCCGGCGACACGACGTCCAGCGTTGTTGCGCAAAAACGGATACCAGCGGCAGCTATAGCTGGATTGACGTTTTTGAAAATCGCGGCGGCAAATGGCTCGCCGTGGCCGGGCAAGTCACGCAGGTGAAGCCGTAAGGCGACTCCAGGTCGCGCTGCAAATGGCCTCTTTTGAGCCTAAATTGAGTCTCGAGGCTGATACCGTTTTGGCGGAAAAATCGGCCCCGATGGCTGCTCCACGAAGCAGACGCTTGTCAGCGCCCCCTCCTTGCCAGCCATTCGATCCACGAATGGGAGGAGCATATGCGACTGCATGTTTTTCCGGCTCTGGCACTTACGGCTGCCGTCCTGACGGGTGTTCCGGCTGCGGCGACCGACACCAGTTCTCTCAGCGCTTTCGTCCTGAGTTGCAAGGACGACGCCAAGGGCTGTCATTCCATCGCCCTCAACGCCATCATCTCGGCGCGCAATGCCAAATATGGCTGCATTCCGAAGGATGTCGACAACGAGGTCGCTGCCGACAAGCTGCTTGGGTGGCTGAAGGACACGGCGAGCACCAACCCGAAATACGCAAAAGACGCTCTTGATGATTTGATGTGGACCGGCGTCGACGAAAGCTGGCCGTGCAAGAAGTAGCCTAACCGTTCAGCCGCTTGACCACGCGGGCTGGATTGCCCACGGCCAGGCAGTCCGGCGGAATATCTTTGACCACCACGGCACCGGCGCCGATCACGCTGCGGTCGCCGATGCTGACGCCTGGGCAAATCGTAGCCTGTCCGCCGATCCAGCATTGCGTGCCGATCACCACTGGCAGCACGTCCTCCCACTGAAGCCGCGCCGCGGCCTCGAGGGGATGGCGGGCGGTATAGATGTGCACCCCCGGCGCGATCAGCGTATGGGCACCGATGGTGATCTTGCCGCCATCGAGAAAGGTGCAGCCGAAATTGACGAAGACATGCTCGTCCGCATGAATACGGGTGCCGTAGTCGCAATAGAAAGGCGGCTCCAGATAAAGGTCCGGCGCTGCATTGGGGCACAGCTCGTTGATGATCGCCTGCATCGTGTCGCTGTGGTATTCGCTGATATTCAGCCGGTGCAAAATCCGTTTCACCTTTTTGCGGACGGCAATCAACTCCGGGCCGTGGGCATCGAAGGGTTCCCCGGCGAGCATTTTTTCTTCTTCGGTCTTCATCATCGGTCTTTCGCAGCGGCGGGCGAAAAAGACCACGCACGGCCGCGCTTGGCAATCCGCTGGCCGACAGGAAAGACCATCACTGCCATCCGGCGCAACGCCAATGTCACGCCAGACGGCAAATGGCTGATCTTCCGCTCCAACAGGCAGGGCAGCGCCTCACCAGTCTACGCGGTGGAAGTGGCCAAAGCGCGTTAAGCGGCACCCTCTGGCAATGGCAGGAAGTGCTTTAGCTTGCCCGCTGCGGTGCGCGTGAAGCCCGCGACCTTCTCGATGGTCACTTCCGGCGCCGTTACGCCGAAATCGAGCAGGACGGCGTGCATCTTGGCCACCAGCTGCACCTCGTTGACGGGCAACTCGGCGCGATAGAGGAAGCGGGCGCCGCTTTGGGTCTGCTGGATCTGATACTCGAGAATATTGGGCTGCTCCAGCGCGGCCAGTTCCAGCGTCACCGGCGCGATAACGATGTCGCCGTAGCGAAATTTGTCGACCGAGCGGCCATGGACTTGGCGCACTTTGGTGTGCTGCGACCCGCAAGGGCAGGGTTCTTCGGCCAGTTCAAAAACATCGTCGATGGTATAGCGGATGATCGGCAGGGCTTTGTTATAGAGATTGGTGAAATAGATGCTTTCGGAGAGTTGCCCCGGTTTTATCGGCTGGCCAGCGCCGTCCACCGGCTCGATGATAACGAGGTCCTCGCAGATGTGATAGCCGCCGTGGCGGCAGGCGAAACTGCCGCCGCCTTCGGAAGTGCCCCAGCAGGTCAGAATATCGGCCTTCGGCCAAGTCGCTTTGGCCAGATCGTAAATGGCTTGCGGCAACTGCTCGCCGCCGAAATAGAGAATGCGCGGGGAAATGTTCAACCTGCCATTGGCTTGGGCTTCGCACAGCTCCACCACCACGCTGGGATAGGTGAAGATGAAATGCGGCTGGGCTTCATTCAGCTTGGCATAATTGTCCGGCATGGTGCGCCAGCCGGAGAGATTGGTGGTGGGGTTGTTAGGGTTGGAAAAGACCCGGCTCAGCACGAAGGAACCGTGGCCCGAGGTTTCCCCGCCCACCGTCGCCATGCGCACGCCATTGGGCACCGCGACGCCCTCCATCGCCAGCGGCATCAGCGAGGCGAAAAAGCCGCGTGCCATCCCGGCCCACATCCGCGCCAGTGAATCGAAATCATAAACGAACAGTCCCGGCCGTCCGCCCGTGCCGCCGGAAGCAAGCAGCACATGATCGCCCCAGATATAGAATTGGTCTTTCATCGTCCGCAGTGCCGCTTCGGCCTCAGCCCGGCTGGCGCCGGGGATGGTGACGATCTCGTCCCAATGTTCCATCAGATCGTGCTTGGTCATCACCGGAATGCGTTTGAGATCGGCGAGGGTCGCGGTTGCGGCATCGATATGGCCGAGCCGCGCCGCATACCAGGGCGAATGCGCCTTGGCATGGGCCAGCATTTCGCGCAGCGCCGTGGTGCGGTGAGCATCGATGTCCGCCCGCGACCAGCCGATATGGCTCAGCATCTCCGGCAGCAGCGTGTAGAAATGCGCCAAATGCGACGCCCGCCGCGCCTCTGCAGACATCTCAGCCGCGCCCATCGTCCCATTCTTCATCTCAAAACCCCGCCATTTAAAATGTTGCTATATCGTCAATGCCTTAGTACGGATCCTCGCAATACGAGAAACACTTGGACTCGCAATCTTAGGAAGAAATGACGACGGTGGAAAGACGGTGAGAGTTTGAGCTTCCGTCCGCCGCCTCTGGGGCGCATCGCTGGTCTTGTCAAAACATGGCGATATTCTGTAAATCCAGTAACAATATAGAATAGATAGACATACTCCTGCATGCCCCCTAGGATGCCGCTCTTCCATCAAGGGGAAATGCGGGATGAACAAGCGGTTTTGGGCTCTTGGAACGACGGCTGCCGCCACGCTGTTGCTGTCGAACGTGCCGGCACAGGCCACCTTCGGCTATTTCGAGCACGGCTATGGTGTGCAGGCCGAAGGGCTGGCGGGGGCTGCCATCGCTTATCCCAAGGACTCGCTGGCGCTGGCCAGCAATCCGGCCTCGCTGTTCAAGCTCGGCGACCGTTTTGATATCGGCGCCGATGTGTTTGTGCCCTGGCGCGGCGCCTCCATCACCGGCAACCCCATCGCGCCCGATCAGAGCTTCAACGGCAGCGGCGTTTCCACCTTTCTCATTCCGCAGATTGGTTACACGCGCGTCTTGAATGACGATTGGGCCGTCGGCATCGCCGTCTATGGCAATGGCGGCATGAATACCTCATACGACAGCAACCCTTTTGCGCGTTTTGGGGCGACGGGAAAGGCCGGGGTCAATCTCGAACAGGCCTTCATTTCCCCGACCGTCGCCTACAAAATCGCCGAAGGCCACAGCATCGGCGTCTCGCTTAACGTCGTCTATCAGCTCTTCAAGGCCGATGGCGTCGGCATCTTTTCGGGCTTCTCGCAAGCGCCGGGCGCGCTCTCCAATCGCAACACCGATCATGCTTGGGGCGCGGGCGTGCGCGTGGGCTATCTCGGGCAATGGACACCGGATTTGACCATCGGCGCCTTCTGGCAATCCAAAGGCTATTCCGAAGAGTTCAAGAAATACGCCGGCCTCTTTGTCGGGCAGGGCTCGTTCGATGTGCCATCGTCCTATGGCATCGGCGCCAGCTACAAACTCACCGACAACCTCGATGCGGCGCTGGATGTGGAGCGTATCGAATACAGTGGCGTCGACTCTGTCGGCAATGCCCTCAGCCAGCTCTTCATCGGCAACCCCTTCGGCAGCAACAACGGCCCCGGTTTCGGCTGGCGCGATGTCACCGCCGTCAAGCTCGGCTTCAACTACACTATCGACCCGCAATGGCAGCTGCGCGCGGGCTGGGGCTGGGGCTCGCAGCCGGTGCGGCCCAGCCAGACCTTCCTCAACATCCTGGCGCCGGGTGTGGTACAACATCATGTCAGCGGCGGCGTGACCTGGACGGCGTCCGATAGTACCGAGCTGAGCGCCTCGCTGACCTATGCGCCGAATACCAACGTCAACGGCAGCGGCTCCATTCCGCCGAACTTTGGTGGTGGTGAGGTCAATGTGCATTTGAGCGAGGTTGTCGCCGGTGTGGCGGTGGGCTGGCATCTGTAGGGCTTCATGCTTCTGACCTTGGATACCGTAAAAGAATCTCTCCTCGGCGGCGTTTTGATCGGCGCTGCCGCCGCCGGGCTGCTGCTCATCAATGGCCGCATCGCGGGGATCAGCGGTATCCTGGGCGAGGCGATCCATCTGCGCGCGCCCACTTGGCGCTATGCCTTTCTGGCTGGGTTGATCGGCTCAGCCTTTGTCGCCCCCTTGATCGGCATTGCGCCGGTGGTGCCGCAGCATCAGGCGGGACTGGCGGCGCTGGGGATCGCCGGTCTTCTGGTTGGTTTCGGCACGCGGCTGTCGAATGGCTGCACCAGTGGCCATGGGGTTTGCGGTTTGGCCAATCTGTCGCCGCGCTCCTTGGTGGCGACGCTCACCTTCATGGCGGTTGCGGCAGCAACGGTGTTTGTCGTCCGCCATCTGTTGCCCCCGGGGGCGCTGACATGAGCAGCCTTTCCCAAGAGGCGCGCCGCGCCCCTCCGTTCCTGCGCGTAGCAGCCTTGGCCGTGACGGCAGCCGCCTTCGGCCTCATCTTCGGCTTTGGGCTGATCATTTCTCACATGATCGATCCGGCGCGTGTGGCAGGTTTTCTCGATATCGCGGGCAACTGGAATCCGGCGCTGGCGTTTGTCATGGGCGGCGCCGTGATCGTGGCCGCGCCCGCTTTCTGGCTCGCCCGCCGCCGCAAAACGGCCTTGCTCGGAACAGGGTTCGCGCTGCCCGATCGCTACAATGTCACCTGGCCGCTGGTCGGTGGCGCGGCGCTGTTCGGCCTCGGCTGGGGTCTCAGCGGCATTTGCCCGGGCCCGAGCCTGGTGCTGCTCGCCAGCCTGACGCCGCAAGCGCTGGTTTTCGTTGCCGCCCTCGCCGCCGGAATATTTCTGGCCGACACCATCAAAGCGAAGCGCTGAAGCCACTCGCGCACACAAGCCTTGCATCCCCGGCATGGCTGCAAAACATTTGCAGCACGTCCGCTTTTGCTATGCTGTCCGCGTCACAGCAACAAGGCAGCGAATGTTCGGTCTTCTCACAGCGTTCATCAACCTTATCGCCGCCATCATCGGCGGCGTCTTGCGCCTTGTCGGCAGCATCCTCGGCGGCTGCCTCGGCACCATCGCGCTGATGGCGATCCTAACCCTGATCATCGCCGTGCTGGTCTTGGGGCATGTGTTTTAGCGGAGATTGAGAGACGCGCCCCTACTTCCCCATCACGCTCGCCAGGAACAGCGCTACGGCGATAAGGATTCCCCACGGCCCTGCGATCAGGTAGCCGACGGTGCCGAAAAAGACCAAGAAACCCATGCCACTGCTCCCAATGGCGGGGGAGGCTACGCGCCTTGGCCTAACGGGGCGTTGTTAAGAATGGTGAATGCGGGGTGAAGGGGCCCTTCGCAATTCTTCGCGAGCTCGGGCAGGCCCCCTTCGTCTCGCGGGCTGGCGCCCGCGCGACACTTCCCCCGCAAGCGGGGGCAGAAAGCGATAGTGCAGTCCCGAAGGCTTGCCTTATGCGAAAAGCATCGTTTTTCAACCCCTTGTAGTGCCCAGCCACAACCCTCCCACGGCTTGCGCCCCTAAAACCTGCGACAGGATCTTTTGATGTTCTTGCACTGGGGCCGACTCGCTGCTACAGGCTGGGCGCTCCAGAGATTGGGTCGCGTGACCGACCGGCGAACACCTCGTCCGCCGACGGCCGCGCTTAAGTTTCAGGCCGGGCGCGCCAGCCCGCCATTCCCCTCTGGGGGCGCGCTCCGAACAGAAAGGACGCGTGCGCCATGACCTCCATCCGGGAAGCCCTCACCTTCGATGATGTTCTGCTGGTACCGGCAGCCTCCGAAGTGTTGCCGGGGCAAGTCGACACCCGCACGCGATTGACCAAAACCATCGAGCTTGGCATTCCGCTTTTGTCCGCCGCCATGGACACAGTCACCGAAGCCCCGCTCGCCATCGCCATGGCGCAATCGGGCGGCATGGGCGTGATCCACAAGAACCTCGCCATCCAAGAGCAGGCCGAGCATGTGCGCCGCGTCAAGCGCTATGAAAGCGGCATGGTGGTGAACCCGGTCACCATCGGGCCGGAAGCGACGCTCGCCGATGCGCTGCAATTGATGGAGCATCACAACATCTCCGGCGTGCCGGTGGTGGTGGGGGCGACCGTGATGCAACCGGGCAAGCTGGTGGGCATTCTGACCCATCGCGATGTGCGTTTTGCCATCGAGCCCAGCCAGCGCGTCGCCGAGCTGATGACCAAGGATAATCTGTGTACAGTGGAACCGGGCGTCTCCATGGGCCGCGCGAGAAAGCTCTTGCACGAACGGCGCATCGAAAAGCTGGTGGTGGTGGACGAGGATTATCGCTGCATCGGCCTGATCACCGTCAAGGATATCGAAAAGGCGCAGAAATTCCCCAATGCCTGCAAGGATGAGCGCGGGCGCCTGCGCGTCGCTGCCGCCACCTCCACGGGGCCGGATGGTATTCGCCGGGCTATGGCGCTGATCGAAGCGGAAGTCGATGTGGTGGTGGTCGATACCGCTCACGGCCATTCCAAGGGCGTGCTGGAGACCATCGCGGCCATCAAGAAAGAATCCAATTACATTCAGGTGATGGGCGGCAATGTCGCCACAGCCGATGGCGCAAGGGCGCTGATCGATGCCGGCGCCGATGCCATCAAGATCGGTATCGGCCCGGGCTCGATTTGCACCACGCGCATCGTCGCCGGTGTCGGCGTCCCGCAGCTTACCGCGATCATGGATGCGGTGTCGGTGGCGGGCAAGCTCGGCATTCCGGTGGTCGCCGATGGCGGCATCAAATACTCGGGCGATCTCGCCAAAGCGATTGCCGCGGGTGCCAGCGTCGCCATGGTGGGCTCGCTGCTCGCGGGCACTGAAGAAGCGCCGGGCGAAGTGTTCCTGTTTCAGGGCCGCTCATACAAAGGCTATCGCGGCATGGGTTCGTTAGGCGCCATGGCGCGCGGCAGTGCCGACCGCTATTTCCAGGCCGAGGTCAAAGACAATCTGAAGCTGGTGCCGGAAGGCGTCGAAGGTCAGGTGCCCTATAAGGGCCCGGTGGCGGGCGTTATCCATCAAGTCATCGGCGGGCTTCGTGCGGCGATGGGCTATACCGGCTGCAAAACGGTGAGCGACTTCCACGAAAAGGCCGAGTTCGTGCGGATCACCGGCGCCGGCCTCACCGAAAGCCACGTCCACAACGTCACCGTCACGCGCGAAAGCCCCAACTATCCGGGCGTGCAGTGACCCCAGCCGCCCGCCTTGCCGCTGCCATCGACGTATTGACGGCTCTCGAACAAACGGCAGAGCCTGCCGACAAAGCCTTGCGCGAATTCTTCCGCGCCCGGCGCTATGCCGGTTCCAAGGATCGCGCCGCGGTGGCCGAGCGGGTCTATGATTGCTTGCGGCACTACTATTCTCATGCCTGGCGGATGCAGAGCGAAGCGCCGCGCGCACTGGTGATCGCTTCGGTGCTGGCCGACAATGCGGCGCCGATAGAATTCTTCACCGGTCTTGCCTATTCGCCTGTCGCGCTCAGCGATGACGAAGCCGCCGCCATCGCGAGAACGCCCGCCAAGCCGCCACGCAACGTGCAGGGTGAATTTCCCGAATGGCTGCAGCCCGAACTCACCAAAGCCTTTGGCACGGATCTTCTGGCCGAAATGCAAGCGATGGGGCAGCGTGCCGCCATCGATATTCGCGTCAATACGCTGAAGACCACGCGCCATGCCCTCACTTCGGCCTTGGCTTCGGAGGGGTTTGAGGCCGAACCGACGCCGCATGCCGCCACCGGCTTGCGCCTTTCTGGTGCCACGACATCGAAACTCAGCGCTTCCCCGCTCTTTCTCGCCGGGCATTTCGAGTTTCAGGATGAGGCGGCTCAAGTTGCCGCTCTTCTTTGCGCCACCAAGCCCGGCTTGCGCGTGCTCGACTACGCCGCGGGGGGCGGCGGCAAATCCTTGGCGCTCGCCGCTTCGATGCAGAACACCGGCGCACTGATCGCCCATGATATCTCTGCCGCACGCCTTGCCATGCTGCCGCCGCGGGCAGAGCGCGCCGGCATCAAGATCATCACCACAAGCTCGCAGCCGCAGTCGGAGCTTTTCGACATCGTGCTGCTCGATAGCCCGTGCAGCGGTACCGGCACCTGGCGGCGCCAGCCCGAGCTGCGCGTTCGCCTGACGCCGCAACGCCTCGCCGACGTTATGGCGTTGCAGGCCGAGCTGTTGAAGACCTGTGCTGCGCTGGTCTCTCCCGGTGGCCGTCTCGTCTACGCCACCTGTTCGGTGCTGCCTTGCGAGAATGACGAGCAGATCGCCGCTTTCCTTGCTGCCCATCCGGAATTCACCGTTGTGCCGGTTAGCGCCACCGACAAATACTTCCACGCCTCACCGTATCGCACGCAAACCGACGGTTTCTTCACCGCCGTGTTGCAGAGGAGGGAATAGATGGTAGGCCGTTCGTTGTTGTCCCGGGCAAAGAAAAAATTTCACGCGGAGACGCGGAGACGCGGAGAATATCCCCGCGATAGCGGGAATGAACGCCACTGCGGCGAAGCCCGAAAAGACAATCGCGCGTATCTCCGCGCCTCTGCGTCTCCGCGTGAGACCCTTTCTTTAAATCTCGCCTGACAGGAAAATAGCGATGGTTGCTCCCGTTCTGGTTCTCGATTTCGGTTCTCAGGTCACGCAGTTGATCGCGCGCCGCGTGCGCGAGGCGGGGGTCTATTGCGAGATCGTGCCCTTCAACAAGGCCGATGCGGCGCTGGCCGAAGGCCCACGCGCCATCATCCTTTCGGGTGGGCCTTGCAGCGTCCATGAAGAAGGCAGCCCGCGGGCCCCGCAAGCGGTGTTCGAGGCGGGTGTGCCGGTGCTCGGCATCTGTTATGGCGAGATGACGATGTGCGAACAGCTCGGCGGCCATGTCGAAGGCGGCCACGCCCGCGAATTCGGCCGCGCCGATATCATCATCCGCAAAGGCTCGCCGCTCTTGGATGGGCTCGGCAATGCCGAAAGCCGCGAGCCGGTGTGGATGAGCCATGGCGACAAGATCACCGCCATTCCGCCGGGCTTTCATGTTGTGGCCATCTCCGAAAATTCGCCCAATGCCGTCATTGCCAATGAGGAGCGCCGCTTTTATGGCGTACAGTTTCATCCCGAAGTGGTGCACACGCCGCGCGGCGCGCAAATTTTGAAGAATTTCGTCATCAAGATCGCGGGCATTGAGCCGACCTGGAACATGCATGCCTTCAAGGAGAAGGCGATCCAGAAAATCCGCGATCAGGTGGGCAACGGCCGCGTCATCTGCGGCTTATCGGGCGGAGTGGATTCTTCCGTGGCCGCGGTGCTGCTGCACGAAGCCATCGGCGATCAGCTCACCTGCATTTTCGTCGATACCGGCCTGATGCGCGCGGGCGAATCCGAAGAAGTCGTCTCGCTGTTCCGCGGCCATTACAACATCCCGCTTCTGCATGCCGAAGCTTCCGATCTTTTCCTCACCGAACTGGCGGGCGTCAGCGATCCGGAGAAGAAGCGCAAGATCATCGGCAAAGCCTTCATCGATGTCTTCGATTATGAATCGGCCAAAGCCGGTGGCGCCGATTTCCTTGCCCAAGGCACGCTCTATCCCGATGTGATCGAAAGCGTCTCGGCCACGGGCGGGCCCTCCGCCACCATCAAGAGTCATCACAATGTCGGCGGCCTTCCGGCCCATATGAAGATGAAGCTGGTCGAACCCTTGCGCGAACTTTTCAAGGATGAGGTCCGCGCCCTTGGCCGTGAGCTTGGTCTGCCGGAGCCTTTCGTCGCCCGCCATCCTTTCCCCGGGCCCGGCCTTGCCATTCGTATCCCCGGCGAGATCACGGCCGAGAAGCTCGCCATCCTACGCCACGCCGACACCATCTATCTCGACGAAATTCGCAATGCCGGCCTTTATAACGAGATCTGGCAGGCTTTTGCGGTGCTGCTCCCCGTCAAGACCGTGGGCGTGATGGGCGATGACCGCACTTATGATTATGTCTGTGCCTTGCGCGCGGTGACCTCCACCGACGGCATGACGGCAGACTACTACCCCTTTGAACACAGCTTCCTGGCCCGCGTCTCCACCCGCCTCGTCAACGAAGTCAAAGGCATCAACCGCGTCGTCTACGACATCACGAGCAAACCACCGGGGACGATTGAGTGGGAATGATTTGATGTCTGGCAGCGACTGGCACGGACAGGCACCAGGAAGTCAAAAAAGCCCGTAAAATCGATAAAATATGAAATGGTGTTTGGCACTGACCGGCAACGGGTAGCGGCGCCAAGCACCATTTTTTTATGGCATAACTGATGGTACTAGGTTGTTGTTTGCCATGGCTCGCGCCAGATACCATGCTGCTACAAATCTCGTAGGCATGGTATCAGAAACTGATAACGCACTGAAGTTCAACGGTTTTGTTGCAATTTTGGCAGGCGAATTGGTCATGGTATTGGGTTTAGAACAGGACCAAGCCGATGCTGACCGATACCAAACTACGCAGCCTCAAGCCGAAGGACACACTCTACAAAGTGAATGATCGCGATGGCCTATACGTTGCCATCACACCAGCCGGGGCGATCTCGTTTCGCTACAACTACTCGATCAACGGTAGGCAGGAGACCATCACCTTTGGGCGCTATGGCGTCGGCGGTATCACGTTGTCGGAAGCCCGCGAGCAGTTGGGCGAGGCCAAGAAAATGATTGCCGCCGGGAAGTCACCCGCCAAGGAGAAGGCCCGAAGCAAGACGCGCGTAAAGGATGCCGAGACGTTTGGAGCTTGGACGGAAAAATGGTTGCGCGCCTACCAGATGGCCGACTCCACCCGCGATATGCGCCGAGCAGTTTATGAGCGGGAATTGAAGGCAAAGTTTGCCAGTCAGAAGCTCTCAGAGATCACTCACGAGGATTTGCGGGCGCTGACTGATGCCATTGTGGAGCGCGGCGCACCAGCGACGGCTGTGCACGCCCGTGAGGTACTCTTCCAGGTCTATCGATGGGCCATGGAGCGCGGCCAAAAGGTTGAAAATCCGGCGGAGATGGTACGGCCTACGACGATTGCACGGTTTGAGCCGCGGGACCGCGCCCTGACGCCCGACGAAATCGGACTTATGTATCAATATCTCGAACGAGTTGGCTCTGGGCCCTCTGTCAAAGCCGCAGCCAAGCTGTTGCTCTTGACGATGGTCCGTAAAAGCGAACTGACCGACGCGAAGTGGAGCGAAGTCAATTTCAGTGAGGGGCTCTGGGCAATTCCCAAGGAAAGGATGAAGCGGCGTACGCCGCATCTGGTGTTTCTATCCAAGCAGGCCCTGGACATATTCATCGCGCTAAAAACCTTCGCGGGTGGGTCAAGCTACGTATTGCCATCGCGCTATGACACCGACATGCCAATGAGCAGCGCCACGCTCAATCAGGTTCTGTCGCTGACATACCGACTCGCCCAAAAGGAGGGAAAGTCTCTCGCCAAATTTGGTCCACATGATCTCCGGCGCACCGCCAGCACGTTGTTACACGAAGCAGGGTATAACACTGACTGGATTGAAAAGTGCCTTGCGCACGAACAGCGAGGCGTTAGGGCGGTCTACAACAAGGCCGAATATCGCGAGCAGCGCACAGCCATGCTGCAAGACTGGGCTGACATGATAGATGGGTGGGCGAGAACTAAATAGTGCTATCAGTCTCCCAAAATACTAGTGTTAGTAATGTTATGGGTACTCGAAATTCCGCGAGAAGCTCGCAGGAATTGGCAATTCGAGGAACTCCGACTTCATTGAGCCTAGCGCCTTGGACACCGCCTGACGGCTTTTAACGCCGACTAGCGGGGCAATCGCTTGCAGGCTCAAGCCAAGAAACCTCAAAATCACCATCTTCTTCTTTTGGTCGGTCAGTTTGTTATCCACCAGTAGTCGGGCATGGTTACGCAATTCAGCCTCGTCTCCGGATCGGAACCCGTGTTTCAATACATCCAGGTAGATATATGCATCAATCAACTTATCTCCGGACTGCGCCAGACCCAATTGGAGAGCGCGGGACTGCCGGGTTAGGCGCAGCAGCTCGACCTGGAATTGCGCAGCAGAGCGTTTGGCCTTTTGATACTCAAGGCTCCATGTGTTGTCATGCTGTAGAGGGCGATGCTTTCCGCAATAGCCAGTGCTCAGTCGTAAGGTTTTCGACTCGCGATTAGCCTTCGGGGGGTGGAAGTCGATTTCCACAATTCCTTCCAACACTGCAGTATATTCAGCCAGATTGCCGCAAAATTTGCAGAACTTGTGCTCCCACAATCCCTGTAGCCGTCCATTTCGCAAGGGCGTTTCAGGTATGATGGCTTTCTGAACCGTCTTCCGTAGACAAGCGTCCGTCAAGCCGATCAAGGTTTCGAGCGTGCTCTCAATAGTCCTATCTATCGAATTTCCGGTGTTTGCGGTCGAGCCGAACGATATCAGCTGGTGCCGCTGAATTCGTAGCATTGTTTCGAAATCATATTTGCGCAAAAGACCGCTGAGTGTGCCACCAGATCCTATTCCTGGGATGTATTTGACGCGGCTCCGTGGAAGTTCCTCGCTGTAGGTGCGGAGTGCAGGATCGATCAGCTCTTCGATGAGGCGAATAGTGTGTTTCTCGCTTGAAGACGGCCTCCATCGCCGCTCAAAGCGATGGAGTGCTGTGCGTATTCGCTGATCGCACTCCTTCCAGATCATGATCTTTGGGTTCAGCATGTCAACTATTTCAACCAATTAGCACGTCAACCATTTTCACCAATTAATGGCGCGACGCAAGTCGCATCTCGGAGCACCGTCAGGCACGTAACAGCATCAACGGAAGGTCGGTCTTGATGGTACTAGTTGGCAAAATCCTCATTAACCGGAAGCGTCTCCGCACAAAGATACCGCTGGCAGACCGCACCATTTACGGGATGGAGCAGCGCGGCGAATTCCCGCGTCGGATAACGCTATCCACACGCTGTGTCGCTTGGGACTTAAGTGAGGTCGAGGAATGGATCGAAGCTCGCAAGTCGTCGGGCGAGCAAGCCCTTCGCCCTACCGCGAAGAAGAGTTGAACCACGATCTTGTTCCAGAACTCCCTCGGCCAGTCCAGCAACTACCGAACTGACTAGGTTCCCTGAAAGGAAATACCATGTTTTCACTTCGTGCCATTTTGGCGCGCGTTGTGGCACACCCCAACGAGCGCACTCTCGTCCTAAAATTTCGCACTAGCCCCCGGATCGCGCGGGGTGTGTCGTCCCAAATCGAGAAGCTCCTCTCCGACGATAAGGACGGCGAGACTTATCGACTTTCGATCGCTTACTGGTGCCGATCGAACCGTCCTCCTTTGGAAAACTACGCCGGGGTGTCGAGTACGTGCCGCATTGATGGACCGCTCCGCGAAGCTCACGAGGGGCATCCCTACCACTGCCTCATTCCTGCGGGAGGGCTCATTGAGAGCCCCGGCATCACGTTGCCCCTTTCCCCTGAAGAAGCCGACGACATCCGGATCTGCCTGATCGACGCGATCGAGGAAACCATCCTTCACTGGCTGGCCTCTCGGAGGGATGCCGAGAATGATGGCGAGCACCTCCCATCCAGAACTCAGTCGGAGGTGCCTAACCATGGCTGAGTGTCTCATCAACAGGCAACGCCCCGGTCATTCTGACCGGGGCAAGGATGAGGTCACACACCTCACGCACTTGCATGCAGCGGGATTGCTGGGGTTCGCGAGGATGCGATCCGAGTGCGTTCGGCGCGTTGCCCCCGAAACAGCAGAATTACCAAGCCGGAATGCGATTGCGCGGAGCATGCGCAAGGTAGGGCGCCAATGAAATACATTCCTCGGTCCTTAAGGCTCACACCCAGTCAGGATACTCTCGCTCGTCGGTTGGCTGCCAGCCACCAGCGCAGTGTTTATGCGATTCTAGGCGAATCTGTACGTCTCGGGCTGGCGGCGCTATCGGGAGAGGCTAGCTCAACTCAGGCCATATCTGAACTAGCCCGCGAGATGGGCGCTATCGGCGCTGAGCTGGCTCATGTTGAGAGAGTTTTGGAACGTTGCTTGTTCGTTGGTGTCTCTGGATACAGCTATGCTCGCATAGCCGCCGCCGGAAGGGTAGACGAAGCCAAGCTTGCTCGCGAAATCTCCGAGGCATTCGAGCGCCAGCTTCGGCTGGCGGGAGGCGAATAATGACCCGCTCAAATGAACGCCGCGCGCATGCCGATGCCGTGCGTGCAGTGAACCGCGCCGCCAGTGTCTCCCAGTCCTGGACGATTGCTAAAGTTATCCTGGTGACCATTGTTCTTGCGATGGTGGTGACGGCCGATCTTGCGGTTGGCGCCGAGCAGCTTCAGTTGGCCTGTAAATTTTGGCTCGTTTCGGGGGTTAAATGGTTGATGTCGGGGACCCGTTATAATGCCCCCATTGCAGTCACCATTGGTGGCACCGTCTATCTCACGGATATGCAGTCTCTAGCGACGAGCACCTACGTCGGGAGGATTGCGGACGCAGTTGGCTTGCATCTCGTCCTGGGCGGGGTAGCCGGGCTTGGATTAGGGCTTGTTGCGCTAGCCTTCATAGAGCCCCGCTGGCGCCGTAACCAGGATGCCATTCTCGCTGATAGGGTTGTCTCCGGCACTCGTCAGGTGGGCGAAAAGGAGCCCACCCACCTCACCGCAGGCGAGTGCGGATCGCATTCGCTCAAACTCGGCCTTGTCGCGATACCGCCTCGGTTGGTGACCCGCCACCTAGCTTTGGCTGGAAGTACAGGCTCTGGCAAAACCACCGCCCTACGTCAGCTCCTGGATGCGATTGAGCGGAGCGGCGATGCCGCGTTAGTTTACGACACTTCTGGCGAGTTCGTCGCCAACTACTACGATCCCTCGCGCGGGGATCAAATACTCGATCCGCTCGATTCACGATCGTGCTTCTGGGGACCTCTGGGAGAGCTCTCTCATCCGGGAGACGCAGACGGCATTGCGCAACACCTGATTACCCCAAGCGGAGACCGCGACCACGATGTCTGGCTCGAAATGACCCGCATTCTAGTAGCCAATATCCTCAGGACGCTGTGGCAGGAGGAGCGGTACTCCCTACCGGATCTACTCCGTGTTCTCAAAAGTATGTCCCGCGAGGATATGGAGCGTTGGCTCGTCAACACCTCATCTGCACGTATCTTTTCGCAGGATGCGGAGCGTGCCACGGCGAGCTGCCTCTTTATGCTGTCCAAAGCTTGTAATCTTCTGGCTTTTCTTCGTGCCGCTCCGCGAGAGGGCGAGAACGGATTTTCGTTTTCTGAGTTTTTCCCTGCTCTGGATACTATAGGGGGCAAGAAGCCGTGGATCTTTGTGCCGCGGCATGAGCGGTACTTCGCTGCTACGCGGCCTCTTCTGTCCCTTTGGTTGGAGTGCGCGGCTTCTGCCACGCTTGGCCTGACACCTTCGTCGAAACGCCGGATCTTTTTTGTGCTCGATGAGCTGTCTGATTTGCCCAAAGTGGACAACCTCGTTCGGCTATTGGCCGAGGGGCGGAAGTTTGGCGCGGCCGTCATTCTGACCTTCCAAGCCATAGGCCAAATGCGGGCGCGTTACGGCCATGACATTGCCGAAGCGATCTTGGGCTGCTGCAATACCAAGCTATTTTTGCAGCTCGGAGATAAAGAGAGCCGGGAGTGGGCCTCCGAGACCATCGGTGTTTCGGAAATCGAGGTTGCGACAGAAACCTCTTCTCTCGATCCCAAGACGGGCGAGGTCCGCAAAACTCTTGGGCGGACGCGCCAGCAGCGGCAAGCGGTTCTGGAAAGCGAACTGAGGCTTGCCAAATATCAGGGATACCTGCTGCTTCCCGATGGCTTTCCTGTCGCCAAGATAGCTCTTACCGACGCGCACATTCGAGCAAGAGGACCGGCACGGCAACCCGCCTATGTGCCTGCCGATATCTCCGAAACCCTATGGGGAGCTCAGCAGTCAGCCAACGCGCCGGAAAGCGACACTCTCTTTGCAACGCCGGGGCCGGTCTGATGGTCGCAACACTTTCGGCTTTGAAGAACGTGGTGCAGGCGACTTCCTATTACGAAGCTGGTGAT
This sequence comes from Alphaproteobacteria bacterium, assembly GCA_015654635.1. Classification (GTDB taxonomy): domain Bacteria; phylum Pseudomonadota; class Alphaproteobacteria; order Micropepsales; family Micropepsaceae; genus Rhizomicrobium. The sequence continues at coordinate 93,653 of JAATGP010000049.1, forward strand.
GACTACTATGCCGAGAGCGGTAAGGCCCCGTCTGCTTGGCAGGGTAAGGGCGCAAAAGCGCTGGGACTTTCCGGTGCCGTGGATCGCGATCAGTTCGCTAAACTCCTGGCGGGGGAAGTCGCGGGCCAAAAGCTCGGAACGGTGCATGACGGAGAATGGTCCCATCGGCCGGGGTGGGACCTGACCTTTAGTGCGCCAAAATCGGTTTCGATATTGGCAGAAGTTGCGGGCGACCAGCGCCTTGTCGAAGCCCATCAGCGGGCGGTTCAAACTGCGCTTGGCCTTGCGGAAACCCACTTTGCGGCTACCCGTATCCGGGACGATGGCTCTATCCGGCGGGAGGCGACGGGGTCTCTGGTCATAGCCTCCTTCGACCACAGCACTAGCCGAGCACTCGATCCCCAGCTTCACACCCATAATGTCATTCTCAATATGACGCAGGACGGTGATACTGCCCAGCTTGGCTCGATTGAGGCCGGTGCCGCCTTTGGCCAGCTCCAGGTGGCGGGCATGCAGACGGCCCGTCTCACCAAGATCCTGCGCCAGACCAACGAGCAGGCGAGGGAAGCTGTCGAAGCTAGCCTTGCCGGTGACGCCAAACGGGCAATGGCCGCCCTGGAGAGCGGCGGTGGACGTATCGTTGAACAGGATACCCGCGAAGCCCGGTTCGCCCAAATCGCCAGGGATTATGCCGCGCTCGATGAAATGGCTCGCAAACGCACGCTCGTTATCGAGCCATCCCGCGAGGGGCGCGACCGGCTCACGAAGGATATCCGCGAAGAGCTCGTCAAGTCTGGGGCCCTATCCGGTCCAGTCCTCACGGCTACTCGGTTGGTCCCAAAGGACCTGACCAAAGCGGAGGCCAAGGACGCCCGAAGCTATGCCATTGGCGACACCATCCGCTTTGCCAAGGACTACGCGGACAAGGGGGTCACCAAGACCGAAGCCTACCGCGTAGCCGCGATCAATCCCGATAAAGCCGCTATCGCCCTCGAAGGCGAAGATGGCAGGCCCATCGATTGGCGCCTACGGCAATGGGGAGCCTCTCACGCTCACACCTTCACAGCCGAGCCCATAGAGCTTCGTGCCGGTGATCAGGTCCAGTTTACCCGCAATGACCGGTCACTTGGTCGGATTAATGGGCAGCAAGGCGAAATCATCGCCGTTGATCCTGAGGGGCGTCTCGCCAAGCTAAAGCTTGCCTCCGGCGGAACGAAAATCCTGGACCTCGACAAGCCCCAGGATCGGCACATCGCTCACGGTTATGTCGCGACGGCGTTCGCGGCTCAGGGGCGTACCGTCGACCAAGTGCTGGTACATGCCGAGAGCACAGCCACTCACCTAATCGATCAGAAGAGTTTCTATGTCGCGATTTCCAGGTCGCGCCTAGGCACCGCGATCTACACCGATGATCGCTTCCGCCTTGTTAATGCCATCCAGGAGAGGTCTGGAGCAAAGCAGGTCGCTCTTGCGGAAGGTGGCGGTCTATTGGAGCAGGAGAGATCGCTTCAGAAAAAAACCTTTATCTCCGTGGGAATGGCGCAGCATGTCCTTGGTTGAATTCAACTCGGGTGACAGTTTCCAAAATCCCATTTGTGGCTTTGTGGCTCCTGATATTCGCTGGCCAATGAGGTCGCTCATGCAATACAGATTTTGTGCTTGCTCAACGTAAGTAAAGCGCAGTACATTTGCACTACATTGATGGATGAAGCATGTTCGATGTCGCGCCCGAAAGACGAAACCCTTTCAATTCGTACTACCATCGAAATAAAGCAGCTTTTGCGATTGGCTGCGGAGCGAGAACGACGCTCGGTCGCCTCAATGGTCGAGATTTTGGTTCTGGAATACGCGAGAGCGCATAAGCTGACGCTGGTTTGCCAAGAGGGCGAGGCAAATAAGGAACGTTCTTGACATGATCTCAATAAATCTCTGTGTGCCGCATGCTCGCCAAGTTTTGGCTACTGAATGTCTAGTAGGTGGGCTCCTGTGCCTTTCTGCTCTCGAAAGCAAATTACCAAGCGCCCGGGTGAAGTTGGTGCCGACGGAAGACTTTTCGTGGCTGTTACACAAATTCACGCAGCGACCTGAAGCCGCGAATATGGCGGCAAATGAGAAGAGGCGGTAATGGAAGTCATGTCATCAAAGCAGTCTGGTGCGCGAGTTCAGACTTTCGCGGAAGGGGCGCAATGGATTCGCACGGACTTCCATCTTCACACCCGTGCAGACCGTGAATTTAAGTACGCCGGCGATGACAGCTTCTACAATAGCGCCTACGTGGATGCACTGGAGAAAGCAAATATCCGGCTAGGAGTTATCGCCAATCATAACAAATTCGACCTTGATGAGTTCAAGGCACTACGCAAAACGGCTCAGAAGAGGGGCATCGCCCTGATCCCCGGTGTTGAGCTATCGGTCAACGATGGTGCCAATGGGATCCACACTCTTGTTGTGTTTTCAGACAAATGGCTTGACGAACACAACTACATCAATCCCTTCCTCACTAGCGCATTCGAAGGTAAGGCTCCTGCCCAATACGAACAGGAGAATGGGCGCACGTCCTGGTCGCTTCTGGAGACGATTAAAAAGCTAGAAAGTTATTATCGCGATTTTTTCCTTGTCTTCGCACATGTTGAAGGGCCCAGTGGCCTATGGGCGGAATTGGATGGGGGGCGCCTTTCCGAATTGGGTCAGCAAGAGATATTTCAGTCTCGAACCTTGGGCTTTCAGAAGGTGCGCACCCATGACGGAGCGGGCAAAGACAAGCCATGCCGAACGAAAATCCAAGGTTGGCTAAAAAATTGGTACCCTGCTGAACTGGAAGGCAGTGATCCCAAATGCATCGATGAGATCGGCAGAGGTAAAAGCTGCTATCTCAAGCTGGGCGAGTTGTCGTTCGAGGCTGCCAAATTCGCGTTAAGCGATCCTGCCTCGCGCGTTGCGACCGAGCCGCCTAAGCATCAGGCCTCCTATATTGGTAGTATTCATTTCGACGGAGGAATCCTCGACGGCCAGACGCTGCACTTTTCTCCTGAACTGAATACGCTCATTGGCATCCGTGGCAGCGGAAAGTCCTCTGTCCTGGAGGCTGTGCGCTATGCTTTGGACATTCCTCGGGGTGAAAAGGCGCAGGACACCAAATACAAAGACGAACTGATCCGTCATACTCTGGGCAGCGGAGGTAAGGTGACGTTGACAGCCTTCGATGTGTACGGTCAGAAATTCACAATTTCCCGCATCTTTCGTGAAGCGCCGAATGTCTATTTGGAAGGAAAGCTACAACTAGGTGTGTCGATCCGGGAAACCGTACTGCGTCGCCCGATCTACTTCGGGCAGAAAGACCTCTCCAGCACTGGCGAGGGCTTTGAGACGGATCTGGTGGAAAAGCTGGTTGGCGAGAAGCTCGGTGTGCTGCGCGACGAAATCGAAGTCCGACGCCAGCACGTGCGCGAAGCCGCTCAGCGCTGGCTCAAACTCGGCAATGCCGCCGAACTCAAGCGCGACTACGAGACCCAGCTCACCGATGCTAACTTCCGGTTGAAAAAGTTCGAGGAGTACGGTGTCGCCGACAAGCTCCAAAAGCGCCTCGGCTTCCAACAGGACGCCGCAGCGCTCGAACGCATGACGGAGCGGGCTGACAACTTTATCCTCGCCTTGGGGCAATTGATCGCCGCGCACGAGGACGAGCTGCGTAACGCCACGAGCTATGTGTCCAAGCAGAACCCGGACTTTTTCACGTCTTATTACTCCGAGTTTTCTAATCTCGTTGCCAAGGTCGATCAGCTAAAGGAGATCGAGGAGGACGCGCGCGCCATTGCGGGGCGCCTCAAGGCCAAACAGGGCGAGTTTGAAGGTGCAAGCAAGAATCTTCAGGAAGAGTTCGCACAGGTCGAGCGGCAATTGGCTCAGGAACTCAAGCAAACCGGTATGACCGCTATTCAGCCGGACGACTTCCTGGCTCAGCAACAGCGCAAAACCAAGGCAGAGCAGATGCTGGAGGCTCTCGCCAAGCAGGAATCACAGCAGACCAGCATCCGCGGCGCCTTGTTCGACGAAATCGACAAGCTCAACGAGCTTTGGCTGCGCGAATTTAACACCATCAAGGCGGAGCTGGATCGAGTGAACGCCGGTCACACCGCCTTGCAGATCGAAGCCGACTTCAAGGGTGACAAGGAAGCGGCCATCGCCTTCATGCAACAGCTCTTCAAGGGCAGCAATATCCGCGAGACCACCCTGCGCGCGGTCATGGAGGATTACGCCGACTTCGGCGGGCTGTTGCGCGCCCTGCCGGGAGCTTTGGCCAAGGCCGGTAGCACCCCCGAGGTCTTCGAGAAGACGTTCATGCAGAATCTGGTCGAGTTCGTCGTCTGGCAGGTGCCCAACCGTTTCGTTATCCGCTATCGCGGCAAGGAACTGAAACACCATTCGCTCGGGCAGCGGGCTTCGGCGCTACTGCTATACGTGCTCAGCCAACGCCAAAACGATGTGATCATTATCGATCAGCCGGAAGACGATCTGGACAACCAGACCATTTATGACGATGTGATCAAGCTTCTGCGCGAGATGAAAACGCACGCCCAATTTATCTTCGCCACTCACAATGCCAATTTCCCGGTGTTGGGTGACGCGGAGCAGGTGCATGCCTGCCAATACCAGGACGAAAAGGTCGCTGTACAAAGCGGTAGCATTGACGCTCGCCCGGTGCAGAACGCCATCATCGAAATCATGGAAGGAGGCCAGGAAGCCTTCAACCGCCGCAAAGAGGTTTACAACCTATGGAAACCACAGAGCTGATCGACCTCCTCAGCCGGGGTGAGGACAGCTGCCATCAGTTCAAGGCAAACTTTTCCAATGCGGACGCGTTGGCTGCCGAGATCGTCGCCTTCAGTAACACCGCTGGAGGAAAGATATTTATTGGCGTGCAAAACGATGGCGCCGTGCTTGGCTTGTCCGGCGCAGATATTGACCGCTTGAATCAGCTTATTTCAAACAGCGCATCCCAGCACGTGCGGCCCGCTGTGAACCCATTCACTGAGAACGTGCTGCATCCAAATGGCCTTGTGATGGTGGTTTCCATTCCGGAAGGTGTCAGCAAGCCCTACCAGGATAAGAATGGCACCTTCTGGGTGAAAAGCGGATCGGACAAGCGGCGCGCCACCTCGCGCGAGGAAATCCAGCGTCTGTTCCAGCAAGCCGGGTTGGTGCATGCCGACGAAACCCCCGTAGCTGGCTTAGGCGCTGGTGATGTAGACATGCCCTATTTCGGGGCTTTCTTCGAGCAGCAATTCAATGAGCCGCTTACCCAACACAGCCAGCCGTTGCCGCAATTGCTGACCAACATGAACTTGATGAGGCAGGGGCAACTTAATGTGGCGGGTAGCCTACTGTTCGCCAAGGCGCCTCACTACGCGCTACCAGCCTTTATTGTTAAGGCTGTCGCGTTCGTCGGCAACCAGATCGAGGATGAGCACTACATCGACAGTCGCGACATCGTCGGAAAACTGGCAGATATCTTCCAGCAGACGCTGGGCTTCATCGTCGCCAACACTCGAGCCACACAAGGCGAGCAAGGGTTCAACTCCCAAGGCCAGGCCGAAATTCCGCGTGTTGTCTGGGAGGAGTTGGTCGCCAACGCTCTCGTCCACCGTGATTACTTTATCAGTGCTCCAGTGCGCGTGCTAGTTTTTGCGGATCGCGTCGAGATCATCAGCCCCGGCCACCTGCCCAACAACCTAACTATTGAGAACATCAAGGCCGGTAACTCCAATATGCGTAATCCCATCCTCGCTTCTTTCGCGGCCAAGCTTCTTCCATATCGCGGGCTGGGGAGCGGCCTTCTGCGCGCATTGCGGGCTTGGCCGAAGATTGAGCTAATCGATGATCGTGCCGGGAATCTCTTTAAGGTCATCGTGGCGCGACCCAATGCGTCGATGGTAGCTGGAGGCGGTGCTCAGTGAAGAGTATGTCAAACTGATATCCTCGACGGCTTTCGCCTTTTGAATAGTGCCTTTTGCGCGAAGCCACTTCTGTTTAGGTGGGCGATGTGTCAACTAAGTTCCTAAAGAGGTATGTGCTATCTTCTGACAATCATGAATTTGTCGGACGAATATACGACCTATCAATCGTTGCCATGCACTTCAACAGCTACGACGACCTCGCGAAGCACGCCGACTGCAAATACGCCTACGATGTGGACTATGCTCTCTCGATGCTGACGCGCCGCGTCGAATCCCTCAACATGGTCGGTGGAATGCTTTGGCCAGCCGGTATGCCGAAGGACTTTAAAGAGTTTCCGGTTTCTCGGTACGAGTGGCTAAATATTTCTGCAGACGTATTTTTGACGCGTTCTATTTCGTTGGTCGATTGCGCAATTATATTGGTCAATGAAGTACTAGAGTGTGGATTATCAGTCGAATCCTGCACAATGGCAAACTTGAAGAAAAAGGTCGTCCCGAAACCGATCTTCGATCAACTCAGGATGATGCTCGATGGTCAAGGACATTTGCGCAAAGAACGAAACGGCCGGGTTCATCATGGTGCTGAGCGTGGATTTAGCTCGGATGATCAGATGTTCCGTACCGGAGCATTGTTCGAGCACAGATTCGGTGGGGCGCGTGGCTCAAACGGTCGCCCGCTCCCAGTGAAGCGATTTTTCCGTGAAGGGCTTATCGAGCTCCAGCGAGAATTTAACGGCGTTATGCGGACTGTCGTGAAGCAGCTCGATCACCTCTATGACCTGCTTTATCCTGAGTTTGAGAGCCGATTCTCTCCAAAGTTTAGATCGGGTCCATTCGCTCGGAGGGACGTAGAATAATATGATCTTCAAAGGCGCAGGAACGGTGATGCCGGTATGGCAGATCCGGCGGGTAGATCCGGGTTTCATCTACGTCATCGAGCATCACGGCCAGTACAAAATAGGAAAAACGACGCGCACCAAAGAGCGTTTAAAGGCAGCGAAGACTTGGTTGCCGGATATGAACTTGCTCGGCTTCAAACCATTCTGGGGTATGTCCCATCATGAGCGCCTCCTGCACGCCGGATTTGCCTTCTACTGGTATGCCGGTGAATGGTATAAATTCGACGGTGATGATGACGCGCGAGATCTTCTCCTTGATGGGTTTCTTGCTTTCTCCGATGACAATCCAGATATCAATTCTCGTGACTTCATCTATTGGTATAACGGAGAGGGCATGGTTGAGCTTCTGATGGCCATGGATGAGCAAAAGATCTCACTGCGAAAATTTCAGCAGAAGGAATCAATCTCTCCAAAGAAGGTTTTTTAGGCCTTTAAGAAAAACACTATGACATTGGCCAAGCTATCCCACATCGACATAAGATGTTCTGGTGAGGGGGCGAAGTTAGGAGAGTGGACATATTTGTTGAGTGTGTCCGCTGAAACGAGTTTGTCGCCCTGTTTGAATTTTCTAATAATATCCATTTGCTTTGCGTCTATTTTGCCTGCCGCGCTAAGGTGGAGCGCAGATTTTTCCAGTCGAATTGCAAGCTTGTCGTTCTCATAGACAGAGACGCTCGCTTCTTTGATATAATTTTCAACGGCGAGTTCTAGAAGTACCCGAAGCAGGACGGAGATGGCATTTGCATGTTTATGCAAGTCGAGATGAAACTGGAGCTCTTCCCAAATCTGATGATGTCGCTGAAGGCGACCGGGCCAGGTAAGCCCGAAGTCTTTCTGAGGAATAAGTGTTGACCGCACTGTCGGTGCGGTCTTCGCGGTAGGCTTGCTGCGGCCTGTTTCCGCTTTTGTTTCGGATTTAGCCTTGGCGCTCGCCTTTAGCGAGTCGTCAGCAATGGGTAGGACGCCTTCGCTGGCTAGCTTATCTAGGTATCGCTGCTTTCCGTCCACGTCCCATATATCGCCCAGCACGAGGTCGCGGTTAGCAAGATCCGTCGCAATTCTTGCAAGTGCATTTAAGGATTTTGCAGGGTCGTGAGTAAACTCGAACTTCCTGCCCTTCATGCTGATGCCCACGCGACTTCTGAAGGGTTCGGCGGATAATAAGCGGTTGAGTGTTGACCGAGGGATCTTCCGTCGCGCCGGTAAGAGGTGGGCTTGGGAGAGATGTTTTTCGATCTCGTCGGCGACGCTTGGGCCATTCCCCTTACCTGTGCGGGCAACGAAGGTAGCCTTCATACGATCATCCCATGTGCTCTGACCTACACCATTTTGCGTTCCAGTGTGTCGCCGGAACAGGATCTCATCGATTCGGTCTCGATCCGTTTCTATTTGGCACTGAACTTCCTTTGGGGGTGTCCCCTTCCATCGCGTAGCTTGCTCTCTAAAGAACGATTGAAGCTCGACTGTCGGCGCTCGACGCGGCTCATTGAGCAGTTTAAGGCATGTGATACGACGATTTCCATCGAAGACGATGAATTGGCTTTTCTCGGGCGCCACAAGCGGGAATTCGTAGATCTCGCCACGGTCGACTATGTCCTTAGCGAGATTGCGCATGTGTTGCTCGCGTTCTTTAAATAGCCACGCAATTGCGGCCGTCTCGTTTTCAAGCTCACCGTGGCGGTCGTTGGCGCGGTTGACTACGAGAGAGCTGAGCGGAATGTTTCTGATTGCCATTGTGTCCCCCCAGAGGCTGACCATACCATCCCGAGTTGTGCTTGCAAGAGAGGGTGTGCTTAGTCTGATGTCTGTGCCGATTTTTGATGGGTTGGGCGCTACCTGCGCCCCTGAATGACAAGCGACACGCTTGGCTGCTTTGTCTGTCAGCTGCCGCGGCTCTACCGGACTTGATGAGGCTGATGCGCGTCAAGTAGGTCATGTGGCCCTATAGGACGCTTTACAGAGTTTTATTAAGAATGCCGGGAACCACATATTCAACAATACCGAGGTCCGGATGCAATTGAGGCAACGGAAATAGATCCAGTCTGCCGCGACTGGCTCAAGATTGGCGGAAGACCTGAACAGTCACTAGGAGGTCTATTCCGACGTCCGAAAACGTGGAGCCGTTATTCATCCGTAGCGCGTCGGATGCGGACTTTCCGAAGATGGCAGAGCTGCGTCCAGAAGCGCTCGCTCGACCAATTTGCGATATCCTGTTTACTGTGTCGGAGCGAGGGCTTCTTTCGTAGTAGAGCGGATGCAGCTACAGTAGGCGTGAGAACAACGAATGCGATAATCAACGATGTCGGAATCAGCACCTTGGCTCAAAGCAATGGAAAATGGCGGATTGGGTGAGGCGCGCGCACGCGCTTTCCTCATGGATAGATTTTGGGTACTTGAACGGTCTGTAGACATTGAAGGCGCCGATTATCTGATTCAGCGGCGCCTCATTCCCTCGAATTTTCTCGACCCCGAGCCGCCGCGTCTCGGCGTAGTGCAAGTAAAGTACATTCAAGATGGTAGTACGCCTATCAGAGTGAAAAGAAGTTACCTTGCCAATCGCCACGGTTCGCCATATGGCGAATTCTTCATCCTAGTCTTTACCGGGCGCGAAGACGACGAGCGTGCATTCCTTCTCTCGGCCCGAGAAATGCTGAAGGAAGCGGAGGAGATCGAAGAGGGTGGCGAACTAATCGAGCGGCTCAGAGGTGCCAAACTTCTTGGAAACAGCAATTATGAGATAACCGAGCGAAAAATAGCACTCGACCAGATCGAACATGCGCTTAAGAATGCGGACTTCATAGCCAACCGACGTTTCATCGGGAGCTCATCGTACGTCAAGCTGGATCCTAACCAGATCGATCACGATTTGACCCTGCCCTTGGATAACAGTTGGGGCGATATCCCAAAGGAATTCTTCAAAGGCAGGAAAAAGCTACAGTCGACCATGTTCAATTTGGAGGAAATTATTGACGGGCTTTCGAAAATGTTGAAATCGACCGACCCGACGGAAGTGCTACAAATCTATGAAGACAATGTCGAAGGGTTCGTCGGAGGAAGCGGAAGCTGGCAGGAAATCGGCGTTAGAATTGATTTCTTCGATGACGATTTTTTTGAGGCGGTGAAGAGCCACCGAGCTCGACTTGCCAAGATCAATGAACTCGGTTTTGAGGGTAGTTATTTCAAGTTGTGCTCGAAATTCGAAAAAGAAGTCGTGTCCAAAGTGCTCGCGCTCGCGGATGATAACCAACTAGGGACCGTGAAGATTCAGGCCGAAGGCGACAAGCTCGTGCGCGAGGCAGACGCCAACGCCATTAGCGTGATCAATAGCTCTAGGCTTGGAACGATGCCCGCAAAGCCTTTCTCCGGCTTCATCCGCCCACTGGCTTCCAGACTAATGAGGCCATGTACCGTAGCGAACAAGAGCCCTGTCAGGGTTGTGTGCGGAACGTCCGGCAACTCTCCAGCGTCTTGGCATTCCCGTACTATAGAATCGAACTCATCGAAATGACTAAGAGCCGCCTGTTTTAAGTCTCCCTCCAGCGTGGCAAACCTGGGATCGTTGAGTAGAAGCTGGTAACGCGCCGGGTGTTTGGAACTGTACGCGATGATGCCTTTGAGCGCACCGGCCAATTTCTTCGCGGGCTTGGCCGATGACTGCCGCACCCGCGCCAGTGTCGCGGTCATGTCGGAGAGATCGGCTGCTGCGACTGCAGCAAGAAGCGCATCCCGATTCCTAAAATGCTTGTACGGCGCATTGTGGGATACTCCCACGGCCTGACCGACGGCACGAAGAGTGACCGCGTGCTCGCCGCCAGCGTCGAGCAACGCTGCCGCTGCAGCTACAAGCTTTCTTTCGGTTGTCATTTCAGAAGAACTGATTCTTCGCCGGACAACAGGTGAACCAGCTCTTTTGAATCATTCCAGAGGCGCCCCGCAAGTACTTCATCATAAGACATTTTGGACGAGCGCATTTCGATTAGTCGCCCGTCGTCCGACTGAAAATATTTGCCAGAAGCGTTTGCGAAAGCAGGATCAGCAGCGATCTTGCCGAGGCAAGCACCTGAAAAAGCGAGGTCACCCATTGTGACGCCAAGGCGTCTCTGGAGCCAGCCAAAGAAGGCCGTCGTTGCGAGCCACTGAACAGGTTTCGGCGTGCCGCGTAGGAATCCCGTCCCCGCCGTGCTTCCCGGATCGAATGCAATCGAGGCAATCGAACTGCCAGATCGCCTTAGGCGTCGATCCAGTTCATAGGCATGAAGAATATTGCATAGCTTTGATGTGGAATATCTCTTTCCGGCCGAGGTCGGTTTTCGGCCGTCCTTGCCGTCATTCGCAAGCGCAATCGCGTTTGGCTGGACAACTGCGCCGACGAGCTTTCCGTCCATTGTCTCCGGATCGTGGGTGCCGCTGGCTGTAAAGACCACACGGCCGTTCTCGGCCACACGGTCGATCAGCAACTCGATCAGAAGGAAATGCCCCAGATGGTTGGTCGCAAAGGTCTCCTCATAGCCGTCCGGCGTATGGTTGAGGGCTTCGATGCAGGCGCCAGCATTGCATAGGATAGCTTGCAGGTCATCGACCTCGCCTCGGTCGATCATGGCCCGGCAACGGCTGGCTGCGTCCCTGACCGAAGCCAGAGAGGATGTGTCCATTTGAAGGGTGGTGACCTGCACCCCGTACCCGATGCGTAGCCGCTGCGCCGCTGGCTCAACACGCGTCAGATCGCGGCCAGCCAAGATGAGGTTGAAGCGCGGTCCCCCAGCCAGTTGTTTGGCGCATTCATACCCGATGCCGCCATGGCCGCCTGTGATGAGAGCCGCAGGCATATTTAAAGCCCTTTCCGAGGTTGACATTGGCAACCTAATTAGGGGCCAAGGTTGATGCTGTCAACCTTGGCCCTTCCAGGGTGACGGTCTTTTTTCGACCGGGCCGATGAGACCGCGGTTAAGGAGATTTCAAAAATCGACCGATCGATATTGATAGTGGTTGAAACTGAGGAATTCTCAGATTGCCGAAATTCCCTTTTGAAATCAAAAGCGCAAATTTCTGACGGATCGGGAAGTCGGTTCTCGACAGTGCGTCGAAAAAATTTGTGTCAGTAGATCAATGCGTTACTATGCTTCAAAATAATCGAGTGGGAATGAGCGAGGGTCCGCAAGGGCGTAGCCGACCGCGGACGATTTGGTCCGGTGGACCAAATCGACGAGCGAACGCGCTGCTTGTCCGCCGTAGCCTTGGGCGAAGGCGGAAGCGCTGCAAAGCACAATGACCGGCGCGTATCCACTTCCTCTAGTTAGTACGGACCCTATGATTAGTCTTGATAACATCAGCAAGCAGAACGGCCATCAGATCTTGTTCATCGAAGCATCGATGGGCATTCAGAAGGGGGAGAAGGTCGGGCTTGTCGGGCCGAATGGGGCTGGCAAGACGACCCTGTTCCGGATGATCGCGGGGGAAAACCCGCCCGACGATGGGCAGGTGTCGATCGATCCCGGCAAGACCATCGGCTATTTCAGCCAGGATGTCGGTGAGATGTCGGGCCAGAGCGCCGTCGCGGCGGTGATGGATGGCGTCGGGCCGGTGAGTGCGCTGGCCGCCGAAATGGCCAAGCTCGAAGCCGCTATGGTCGACCCCGATCAGACCGATGCCATGGACGCGATTGTCGAGCGCTATGGCGAGGTGCAGGGGCGCTTTGAGGAGTTGGACGGTTATGCGTTGGAGGCGCGGGCGCGCGAGGTTCTCGCTGGCCTCAGCTTCAGCCAGGAACGCATGGACGGCGATGTCGGCGAACTCTCTGGCGGCTGGAAAATGCGTGTGGCACTTGCCCGGATCCTGCTGCTCAGGCCCGATGCCATGTTGCTGGACGAGCCGAGCAACCATCTGGATCTGGAAAGCCTGATCTGGCTGGAAGCCTTCCTCAAAGATTATGACGGCGCTTTGCTGATGACGTCGCATGATCGCGCCTTCATGAACCGTATTGTGGGCAAGGTGGTGGAGATCGACGGCGGTGCGCTCACCACCTATTCGGGCAATTACGATTTCTACGAGCAGCAGCGCGCCCTCAGCGAAGAGCAGCGCCAAGCGCAATTTGAACGCCAGCAATCGATGCTTGCCAAGGAGATCAAATTCATCGAGCGCTTCAAGGCGCGCGCCTCGCATTCAGCACAAGTCCAGAGCCGGGTGAAGAAGCTGGACAAGATCGAACGGGTGGAGCCGCCCCGGCGCCGCCAGTCGGTCAAATTCGACTTGCGCAGTCCGCCGCGTTCGGGCGACGACGTGGCAAACTTCAAAAGCGTTCACAAGGGCTACAGCCAGCCGATCTATATGGGGCTCGACTTTATGGTGCGCCGTAAGGAACGCTGGTGCATTCTGGGCGCCAACGGCGCGGGAAAATCCACGCTGCTCAAGCTCGCCGCGGGGGCAATCACGCCGGATCGGGGAACGGTCACCATCGGCAGCAATGTTCGGATGGGCTATTTCGCCCAGCACGCCATGGATCTCTTGGACGGCGACGATACGGTGTTCGAGTCCCTGGAAGATTCCTTTCCGCAGGCAGGCCAAGGGGCGTTGCGCACGCTGGCCGGTTGCTTCGGCTTTTCCGGTGATGATATCGAGAAGCCTTGCCGCGTGCTGTCGGGCGGCGAGAAGGCCCGTTTGGTCATGGCCAAGATGCTGTACGACCCGCCCAACTTCCTGGTTCTGGACGAGCCAACCAACCATCTCGACATGGCGACGAAGGAAATGCTGGTTGCAGCGCTGGCGGAGTTCGAGGGCACCATGCTGTTCGTTTCGCATGATCGCCACTTCCTCGCCGCGCTGTCCAACCGGGTGCTGGAATTGACGCCGGAGGGCATTCATCAGTACGGCGGCGGCTACACCGAATATGTCGCCCGCACGGGCCAAGAGGCCCCGGGTCTCCACCCGGGCGGTTAGCCGGGTGCTTTCACCGGACTGACATTCGTCCCGTCTCGGACGGCTTCTCTCCGAAGCGCTTGGCATATTCCCGCGAGAATCGACCCAGATGGCTAAAGCCTTCTTCCAGCGCGATGGTGGTAATGGTGGTGCTGCCGTCGGCATTGAGCAGGCGCTGACGAACCCTATCCAGCCGGATATCGCGCAGAAAGGCCATCGGGCTTGTCTGCCGGAAACGCCGAAAACCGTCGAGCAGGGTACGGGCCGGGGCGTCGGCGGCCTGCGCAATATCAGCCAGACAGATCGCTTGCGAGGCATTGTCCCGGATGAAGGCTTCGGCCCGCTTGACGGTGAAAGGCGCGGCCGCCGTTTTTTCCTGCCTCGGGCGGCCGTTGCTTTCCAGCAGAAGACCCAGCAACAACCTCTGATAATCGTAAGTGACCTTGCGGTTGGCCCGCGACAGGTCCGGCTGCCCGGTCATCGACCACAGAATGCGCGCCCAGGATTGTAAGGCAGGCTTGTGCAGGTCGATGGACAGGCCCAGCTCGGGATTGCTCTGGCCCGTATGCTTGAGAAAAAGCCCGGGTCCGATCCGCAGGATGAACTGCTCGCAGTCGTCGGAAAGTTCGACATCCAACGGTGCGCCGGGCGGCAGGCAGGCACCATGATACTGGTCCAAGAGAATCTCCTCCCGTCCCACGCGCAGCACGCCATGGCCCTGACGGCACAGGATAATCAGGTGGTAGCCCTCAACTTGATTGGCGCGCACATGCATGGGGCCGAACTTGATCGAACCCATGCCAAGTCCGGCCAAATCCACATAGTCCATATGGGCTTGCAGCCGCCGCATCGAACCGATGGGGGCGAGTTCGTGGGGCTGCATTACAGTCGAAATGCGATACCGGGTTTCCTCAACGTCAGTACTTTCGAAGAGCCGATATCCTTTCAGGTCCAGATCGTGTGCGGTGATCATGCGGCCATTTAGCCCATTAGTTTCCGACTAATTTAATATGGCACTCTCATAAAAACACAAGAAGTAGGCATGCCTTATTTATAGGCGCACCCCCTTTCCAGCCATTTCCGTATAGGGCACGGGCTGGCCTGCCATTTCCGGATAGTTTGCCGCACCGTTCGCGTGGATTTTGGGTCCATGACACAGACTATCCAGAAAGCTCCAACCCCTGATCATGCCCTTGCGGAATTTCCCGCCCGCGATGGCTCCCGCATTCCTTACAAAGTCTTCCATTCACCCGAAATATACGCTCTGGAACAGGAGCGCATTTACCGGGGCCGGACTTGGAACTTCCTGGGTCTGGAAGCCGAGGTGCCGTCTCCGAACGATTTCAAGAGCACTTTTATCGGCGACACACCGGTCGTCCTGACGCGCGGCCCCGACGGAAGGTTATCGGCTTGGGTGAACCGCTGCGCCCATCGGGGCGCCATGGTGTGCCGGGATCTGCGCGGCAACGCCAAATCCCACAATTGCGTCTACCATCAGTGGAGTTTCGATACGGAGGGGAGCCTGCTTGGCGTGCCCTTCCGCCGAGGCAAGGCCGGACAGGTTGGCATGCCGCCGGACTTCGATCCCAAGAACCACGGTCTGCGCAAGCTCAGGGTGTCGAGCTACAAGGGCTTGGTTTTCGCCACCTTCAGCGAGGAAGTCGAAAGCCTGGAGGAATATATCGGGCCGCTCATGCTGGGCTATATCGATCGCATCGCGCGGCGGCCCTTCGTCTATCTGGGCTGCACCCGGCAGTATTCAAACTCCAACTGGAAACTCTATTTGGAGAATGTGAAGGACCCCTATCACGCCAGCCTGCTTCATATGTTTCACACCACCTTCAATATCTTCCGCATCGGGATGAAGGCGCGCTGTGTGACCGATGTCGAGCATGGTTTTCACAGCATCATCCTGGCGATCAAGGAGAACCAGGAAGCGGCGGCCGAGGATTACAAGGCCCAGAACGTCCGTTCCTACAATGAGGGGTTCCGGCTGCAGGATGACAGTATCCTGGCCCTGGTTCCGGAATACGATCTGGTCGCGACCAATCACATCCAGCCGATCTTCCCGCAACTCGTGCTGCAGCAGATTCACAACACCCTGGTGGCGCGGCAGCTGCTGCCCAAGGGGCCGAACAATTTCGAGCTTATCTTTCACTTCTTCGGCTATGACGATGATACGGAAGAATTGCGCGCTCTGCGCATCAAGCAGGCCAATCTGGTCGGCCCGGCAGGCTATATCTCGATGGAGGACACCGAAGCCACCGAACTGGTGCAGGCCGGCATCGTGCGCGACGGCGATGCGACCTCGGTCGTCGATATGGCCAAGTCGGCAAACGACCAGGAAGACACCTTAATTTCGGAAAGCCTCATTCGCAGCTTCTGGCGTGCGTATGAAAAGATGATGTTTGCGGATTAGGCACAGAGAGACATGCTGGAACACGATATACAGATCACCTACAGGCTCGCGGACCTGCAGGACCGTTATATTCACACCCTGGATTCCGACGCCTTGGAAGACTGGCCCACTCTGTTCGTGGATGATTGCCTGTACGAGGTCATCCCCAAAGAGAACGAGGATGCAGGGCTGCCCGCGCCGGTCATGCGCTACGACAATATCCGCATGCTGCATGACCGCGTGATCTCGCTGCGCCATGCGAACATTTACCAAAAGCCCGTCTACCGGCATTTTCTGTCGGGGATGCGATGGCTGGCGGGTGCGGACGGTCTTTACCGCATGACGACCAACTACTTGGTCATCAACACCAACCAGACGGGCCAGTCGCTGGTCTACCAGACCGGCACCTATCATGACACCGTTGTGGTGGAGGAGGATGGCGTGCCGCGCTTCAAGAGCAAGCGCGTCATCTATGACACGTCGCGGGTGCAGACTTTGCTCGCGGTGCCGATCTAATCGCGGAACAGGTTCTATGGGAAACTGGGTCGATATTGCCGATGCCGCGACCGCGGTGGAAGAGGGCGGCGTGGCTGCGTTCCATGCCGGCGGTGTGGCCGTGGCGCTGTTCAAGATCGATGGCGCTTTCTATGCCCTGCACGATCTATGCAGCCATGGCGCCGCGCGATTGTCGGAAGGTTTTGTCGAAGGCCACTGTGTGGAATGCCCTCTCCATCAGGGCTTGATCGAAATCGCCACTGGCGCGCCGCGCTCGGCGCCCATCACCGATCCCGTGCGCGCTCTGCCCGTCCGGGTGGCGGGCGGCCGGGTGGAGGTTGAAGTTTGAGTGCTGGGGCCTTCGTCATTGTCGGCGGTGGCCAAGCTGGCGCCTGGGTGGCGCGGTCGCTGCGAGGCGAGGGGTTTTCCGGTCCGATTGTGTTATTCGGTGAGGAGCGGCATTGGCCCTATGAGCGTCCTCCTCTGTCCAAATCGGTGCTGCTGGGCAGTGGTGCCGAGGATGAAGGCGTTCTGCTGACCCCGGCGCAAGCGGATCAATTGGGCATTCAGGTGCGGCTGGGCCAGCGTGTTGCTGCCATCGATCGGGGGGCGCATCATCTTGTCTGTGCCGATGGCACGCGCCAGGACTATGAAAAACTGTTCCTCACCACCGGAAGCACGCCAAGGCTACTCCCTGCTGCGACAGGCGGTGATCCAGGCAAGCTTCATTACCTGCGCACGCGCGATGATGCGCGGCGGCTGCGGGCCATACTGATACCCGGCCGGCACTTGGCAGTGCTGGGTGGTGGCTGGATCGGTCTTGAAGTTGCGGCCAGTGCTCGCAAACTGGGGCTCTGCGTAACCGTGATCGAGACAGCCGAACGGGTGTGCCTGCGCTCGGTTCCACCGGTGGTTTCGGCCTATCTCGAAGCGTTGCATGCCAGCCAAGGTATCACCATTCTGACCGGCCGCACACTTCAGGCCATGGCACAGCACGGCGATACGAACGTCCTGCGCCTGTCTTGCGGCAGCGAAATCCAGTGCGATGACGTTCTTATCGGAATCGGGGTTCGGCCCAATAGCGAACTTGCGCAAGCCTGCGGTCTGGAGGTCGATAACGGCATTGTGGTGGACGCCGCAGGGCGCACCAGCGATCCCGATATCTTTGCTGCCGGGGATGTGACGGCCCATATCAGCCGCTTCGCAGGTCATCGAGTCCGGCTCGAATCCTGGGCGAACGCACAGGCGCAGGCGATTGTGGCGGCGCAGGCGGCGTTGGATAAGCCCGCCCGGTACGACGAAGTGCCTTGGCTATGGTCGGATCAGTTCGAGGCCAACATTCAGATTGTCGGCTTTCCGGGCCAAGCGGTGTCCGTCCGGCGCCAGGGCACGCCGGACTCCGGCAAGGGATGCTGGCTGATGCTGGACGCCGCCATGGCTGCGGTCGGGGCTGTGGCGATCAACGCTCCGCGTGAATTGCGGTCCGTGCGTAAGGCCATGCAGGCGGGAACGGCGATCGACCTGGCAGCGTGGCAGGAAGCCTGAAGGCCCAGCCCGTTATTTGGACGGGCGCACCAGCTTTTCTGGGCGGGGTTCAAATTCTGCGCTGACCGTCGGGTTCCACTGGAATTTGAACGCCACGATGGAATTGGTGTCCTTCACGCCCGGAACAACCTGCAACGTGCGGATTACGAAATCCCCGACGCTTTTTTCCTCGGGCAATTCAAACTTTGCCAGAAGATCGTAGGTGCCGGACGTGGAATAGACCTCTGCTGTTTCCAGCACATTGTCGATCAGATAAGCGGCAACATCAAAGGCCTTGGAAAGTTCGCACTTGATCTGCACAAAAATGGCTTTCATGGCGCCGCCTCACGAATATCGGTGAATGCTATCCCTGTCCCGCGACGGAGGCAATTGCAGAGACGCCAACGGCAATGCAAGGCGATGGCGACGGCGCGGGCTCATCCACTCAACCGATACGGTATTGATCACCGACTCATTTCATTGCGGCGGGGCGGGCGCTTCGGTTCCGCTATAGTTTGAGGCATTTGCGATACCTGATTGCACAGTTGTCGATCACATCGTGGTCGATGACTTGCGGCGCTCGCAACTCGTGCGGAAGTCGGCGAAGAACACACGGATACGGACTGTATCCCACACGGCAAGTGAGGGATTGTAACGTACACGGATCATCACGATTCGCGCTCCATTGTTTCGGCTTTTGGCCATATCTGTATAGGATTGTGGCTCGCTTGCGCTATCTGGATAGCCGGGCGCGTGAAATTTTGACGACGTAAGCACACGTGACTTTTTCCGGAAGTCGCATTTGGGATGTTGTGATGCAAAACAAATTTTTCCTTTCCGTCTTGACTGTTTCAGCCGTGTTTTTCGCAAGCGCCGCACAGGCTGCCGATAAGGCCGATGCCGTCTATCTCAACGGCAAGGTCTATACCGCCGATGCCGGGGATGGCGTGGTGCAGGGATTTGCCGTTTCCGGTGACCGCTTCCTGGCTACGGGCAGCAATGCGCAGATGCGCAAATATATCGGCAAGGGCACCAAGGTCGTCGACCTCAAGGGGCATTTCGTCAGCCCCGGTCTGACGGACGATCACTTCCACAATGAAGGCGGCGGCACCGGCATGGATTTCTCCCATGTCCGCACGTTAGGCGAACTGCTCACCGTGATCGCCAATACCGCCGCCGCCGCGCCGCCGGGCAGTCTGCTGACCTCCAACTCCGATTGGCACGAAGCGCAGCTCAAGGAGCAACGCTTGCCTTCGGCCAAAGAACTGGATCAGGCGGCGCCCAACAATCCTGTCGTCTTGCTGCGCGGCGGCCATTCCTACATCCTCAACAGCGCGGCGCTAAAAAAGTTCAACATCAGCAAAGAGACGCCGGTTCCCGCGGGCGGCGCCATCAGCCGCGACAAGGATGGCGAACTGACCGGCGAATTGTTCGACAATGCCAAGGCGTTGGTTGTGCTGCCGCCGGAAAAGCCGCTGTCGATGGCCGACATCATCGCAACCCAGAAAGCGGTCAATCCCTATGGGATAACCGCGGTGCGCATCCCTGGCGCCTACAAGGGCGATATGCTGCAGGCGATCCGGTTATGGAAAGAGGCCGACGCCACCAGGACGCTGACACTGCGCTACTCGGTCTACATGCCGGGTTTCGCGTTCCGCACGCCCGAACAAGTGGACAAGGCCGTTGCCAGCTGGGGCGTTAAGCAGGGCGAAGGTGATGACTTCCTGCGTATCGAAGGCATCAAGCTCATCGTCGATGGCGGTTTCGAGGGCGGCCACATCTCGCGCCCCTACCAAGAGCCTTATGGCAAGGGTGGAACCTATTCCGGCCTCACTGTGGTGTCGCCGGACGCTTACAACGCCGTGGTGCGGGAGATCAGCCGCCTTGGCTGGCGGCCAACAACCCATGCGGTTGGCGACGCCGCGATCGACGAGGTTCTGACCGCTTACGAATTGGCCAACAAGGAGACGCCGATCGCCGGTAAGCGTTGGGCGATCGAACATGCTTTCATTTCGCGCCCCGACCTCATCAAACGCATGCAGGCGCTTAACCTGATGGTGTCGGCGCAGGACCATTTGTATTTGGCCGCGCCGGTGCTGAAGAAATACTGGGGCTGGGATCTGGCCAGCGAAGTCACGCCGGTGAAATCCTATCTGGATGCGGGCTTGCTGGTGGCGGGCGGTACGGATTCGCCCGTCATTCCGTTCAATCCCTTCTTGGAGCTTTATCATTTTGCCAGCCGCGAGACGATTTCCGACGGTGTTTATGGCGAAGACCAGAAGATCGCTTCGCGCAAGATGCTGCTGCGGCTGGATACGATCAACTTCGCCAAATTGATCGGCGAGGAAGATCATCGCGGCTCCATCGAGGCCGGCAAGCTGGCCGACTTTGCGGTTCTGACCGATGACTTTCTCACGGTCCCGCTCAAGAAGATCCAGGACATGAAAGCCCTGGCCACCTATGTCGGCGGGACGGAGGTCTATCGCGATCCATCCTACAAATAGACGGGGTTGCCGCATCTCTAAAGGGGCGGCAACCAATACGAAAAGACGCCGCGCGTAAAGCGGGCGAATGCCTGGTCCAGGCAGAAAAAGAAAAAACGGACCTGAGGGATGAAGCGCAGAGGAACGTCAGACAATCCACAAGGGGGTTCCTATGCGTGCAGTAACGATTACAAAAATAAGTCTATCATCCCGGCGAGGCCGGTTATTTTCTGCGGTTAGCATGGCGGCTCTCTGTGTCGGCCTGGAGATGCCCGCTCTCGCCCAGAATGAATCGGATACCGGCGCGATCCCCACCACGGAGACCATTACGATCACGTCGACGCGCGTCCAGCGCGAGGGCTATTCGGCGCCTACCCCGATGACGGCGGTGAGCACAAAGGATTTGGAACAGCAGGCCCCTTCGACCGTCGGCGAAGTTCTGGCGAACCTGCCCAGCTTCCGCGCCACCTCGACGCCGACCACCAGCGGCGTCAATTCGCTGGGCGGCGGCCAGGTCACCGCCGACCTGCGCGGCTTGGGCGCTTCGCGCACGCTGGTGCTGGTGAATGGCAAGCGTTTCGTACCGGCTGCGTCGGACGGCACCTCGGACCTGACGCAGATTCCCACCCTCCTGGTCGACCGCGTTGAGGTCGTCACCGGCGGGGCCTCCGCAGCCTATGGCTCCGATGCCGTTTCCGGCGTGGTGAACTTCATTCTCAACAATCACCTGGAAGGCTTCAAAGCCAATTTTCAGTACGGCGAGTCCAAATATTCCGACGACATCGAAGAGCAGGCCGCACTCGCCTATGGCGCAACCGCGCTAGGCGGCAAGCTGCATTTCATGTTCGGTGCCGATTACGTCAACAACGAAGGGATTGGCAGTCAGTACACGCGTCCCTGGGGCCAGCAAGAAGTGGGCTTGATCACCAATGCGGCTTTCGCCACCAACAAGCAGCCGCAATATATCATCTCGCCGCACGTCCATACTGCAACCATGTCGAATGGCGGGCTGATCGTTTCGGCCAAGACGACCGGTGGGGTGACGTCATCGGCGTTGAATGGCATCGCCTTCGGCCCGGGTGGTTCGCCCTACAATTTCGCTTTCGGCAGCGTCTATGGTTCCAGCATGATCGGCGGCGAGCAGGTCGATCCCAACCCGACCCTCAGCTCCAATCTTGGCAAGCCCTTTAGCGCCATTACCGCGCTGGGCCGGGTCGAATATGAAATCACTTCCAACATCCAAGCCTATCTGGAAGTCTCGGCAGCTCGTACCGGCGCTGAAGGCGCCTCGCAGCAGGCGCGTGACACTGGCCTCGTCATCCGGAGCGACAACGCCTATCTGCCGGCATCGATCAAAAACGCGATGGCGGCCGACAATCTCGGTTCGATCACTGTGGGCCGCTATTACGACGATACCGGCCCGGTCAAGCTGAGCACGACCAACCAGACCTACAGGGTGATGGGCGGGCTGCAGGGCGATATTTTGGATGGTTGGAAGTGGGATGCCAATTACCAATATGGCAAGAACACCTATGCCCTGAATTTCGGACCCAATAATCGCAAACAAGCCAACTTCCTGCTGGCCTCCGATGCCGTGGTCAACCCCAATACGGGCGCCGTCGTCTGCCGTTCAACGCTGACCTCGCCCAACAATGGCTGCATCCCGGTTGATGTGTTCGGCGACGGCTCGGAAACGGTGAATTCCTTCGTCAACGGCAGCGCGACCTATCATCTTGTGACCGAGCAGACGGTCGCCGACATCGACGTCACCGGCGAACCCTTTGCGACCTGGGCCGGTCCGGTCTCGCTGGCTGGCGGTCTTGAATATCGCCGTGAGGCCGCGCGCGCCATTGCCGATCCGATCTCCACACAGGTCAATGCGGATGGCTCGACCGGCGGCTGGGCGCTCGGCAATCAGAAGAGCTATGCCGGCGCATACAACGTGTATGACGGCTATATCGAAACCGTTGTGCCGCTGGTCGGCGACACACCGCTCGTGCCGCTGGTGCGCAATATCGATATCAATGCGGCGGTTCGTCTGACCAGCTATTCCACAGCGGGCGGGGTGACGACCTGGAAGGCTGGCCTGAACTGGCAGCCCTTCGACGATCTGCGCATCCGCGGCACGCGCTCGCATGACGTGCGTGCGCCCAATCTTTCCGAACTCTTCCAGGGTGGCACGGGCAGCTCCTATACGGCGGTGTTCGATAAGGTGCTGAACCAGACCACGCAGATCCGCCAAGTCGGAGAGGGCAATACCAGCCTGAAACCGGAAAAGGCGGAAACCTGGACCGGCGGCTTCGTGTATCAGCCGTCCTGGCTGCCCGGCTTCGGGCTTTCGGTTGACTATTACAATATCCGTGTGGCGGGCGTCATCTCCAGCATCGGCGCGCCAACGCTGGCATCGGGCTGTTATGCGGGCAATGCGCTTTACTGCCAGTCGGTGGTGTTTAATACCAACGGCACCATCAACTATATCGTCAGCCAATCGCTGAACCTTAATACGCTGAAAACATCGGGTGTGGATTTCGAAAGCACCTATTCCATCGATACCGCAGACATTCTCGACGGCATGGACGGCACCTTCAGCATCCACGCTTTGGCAACCTATGTGGACAATCTGACAACGGTCCTGCCGGGCAATGTGGTGCAAAATTCCGTAGGGCAGGTCTCGAACTTCAATCGCATCTCCGGCGTGCCGAAATGGAATGGCAACGTGGATTTCACCTACGACTTCAAGCCCTGGTCGATGAATCTGCGCATGCATTATGTGGGCGCGGGCGTCTATGGTTACAATCTGAAGACGGGCAGCGGCGCGGCCAACACCATCAGCAACAATAATGTCGGCGATCTCGTCTATTTCGATGTCGGCGGGTCTTACGACACGACGATCAGCGGCTTCCCGGTCCAGTTCTACGGCGCCGTAAACAACCTGTTCGACAAAGATCCGCCCTTCGTGCCGTCGGGCGCGGCAGGCGGGACCAACGAGAGCAGCACCAATACGGTCTTCTATGATCCGATCGGGCGGTTGTTCAAGATTGGCATCCGCGTGATGAATTAGCCGGTCGATTGGGGTGGCGCAGGGGCCACCCCATCTCCTTAAGCTGCCCCCGGCGGGGCACGATCTTCACTTCAGACGGCGGGCAGTCCCATGATGTTTTCCAAATGGTCCCTTCTTCAATGTTGTGCCCTTGCGGTGTTGACGGCTTTCGCGAGCCATGCAGCCGCGCCCGACTTGATCATCTATGACGCCAAGATCGTAACCGTGGATAAGACATTTTCCATTGCCGAGGCTGCCTCTATCGCGGGTGGCAAGTTCGTCATGGTGGGCAGCAATCGGGCCGTCCTGGCCACAGCCGGTGCGTCCACGCGCAAGATCGACCTGCACGGCCAGACCGTGTTGCCGGGGTTCAGCGACACCCACACCCATCAATTGACCCAGGGCGCAACCCTGTCGGTGGCGGTGGACCTCACCGACATCCACGCCATTGCCGATATACAAAAAGCCATCGCCCAGCGCGTAGCCAAGGTCAAACCCGGCGAATGGATCACCGGCACGCGCGGATGGTGGGAATATGAGTTGAGCGAAGGCCGCCTGCCCAACCGCTATGATCTGGATAAGGTGGCGCCGGATAATCCCGTCGTCATACCCGGCCCGCATTATACGGTGGCCAATTCGCTGGCGTTGAAGCTCGGGGGTATCACCAAAGAGTCCAAAGATCCGCAAGGCGGCGAGATCCGCAAAGACCCGGCGACCGGCGAACCCACGGGGCAATTGTTCGACAATGCCAGCCGGCCGGTGTCCCGCCTGATACCCAAGGAATCTAAGGAAGACACCATCCAGGGTTTGCTGCAGACCATTGCGCTGAACAATTCCAACGGCATCACCAGTATCGGCGAACCGGGCGCCAGCCAGGAAGGCATGGATATATACAAGGCGCTGCTGACCGCGGGCCGCCTGAACATGCGCATCGACTTTTGCTACAACATCGATCCGAACGAGCCCATCGACCAGGCGAAAAAAGACATCGCCGCGCTGGGCAAGCCAGGCCAAAGCTATGGCGACGGGATGATCCGCGCCGACGAAATCGCCGAAACCGGCCTTGACGGCGCCGAGTTGACCGCCCTGCTGCGCGAGGATTTTCCCGACCGTCCGGGCTATCACGGCATGTTCAAGGTCACGCAGGACCAGTTCAATCAGTTCTCGGCAGCAGTGGCTGAAGCGGGCTGGCGTCTCAGGCCCCATGCCGTGGGCGACGCCGCGATCGACGAGGCGATCACCGCCTTTGAATACGCCAACCAGCACACCGACATCACCAAGCGCCGCTGGATGATCGATCACGACTTTCTGTTATTGCCCGACATGTACCCCAAGGTCAAACAGCTCGGGTTGATCATGAATTCCCAGTACATGCACGACGCGCAGCTGGGCGGGCTTATCCTGAAGGCTTGGCACCGCCCGCTGGCCGACAAGATGGAGAATTACAAGGATTGGCTGGCGGCGGGCATTATGTTCACCGGGGGTTCCGATGGGCCGATCTCCTACCATGCGCAGCCGCTCTATGAAATTTATGGCGAGGTGACCCGCAACACATTGTGGGGCGGCAAGCTCGGTGCGGATCAGGGCATCACCCGTGAACAGGCCATCCGCTCGGTCACCAGTTGGTCACCCTACACGACCTTTGAGGAAAACGTGAAAGGCTCCATCGAGCCCGGGAAATATTCCGATTTCGTTTTGCTGTCGGACGATATCCTCAAAGTGACGGACGAACAGATCAAGGATATCAAAGTCCTGGCGACCATTGTGGGCGGCCGCGTTGTCTATGGTGCATTGAAGTAGGGGGCGGCGGCGATTCAAGAACGTCAATGTTGGCAAGACGTAATCCACCACGGCGCGGGATTGGGGTGTAATGGCGAAGCAGAGTCGCAAGCCCGTCTCCGCGCGCTCGATAAGCCTTCAGAAAACGTTCAGAGAACCTGCCATGCGCTTTTCCAAAACCTTCGCTGCCGCCATGTTTTCTCCTGCTCTTTTTATTGTGAGCTTCGCCGCCGGTCAGGCGCCCGCCTATCGCTTGGTGAACGAAGTATCGCTTGGGGCGCCGGACCGTTGGGATTATGTCGTCTATGACGGGCCCCAGGATCGTGTCTTCGTCGCTCATAGCGACAAGGTGACCGTGATTGACAACAAAACCGGTGTGGTGATCGGCCATGTCGAGGGCATGCCCGGCGGCACCCATGGCGTCGCCTTCGCGGCGGGCAAAGGGTACACCGACGACGGCAAGGCTGGCGTCGCTATCGTCTTCGATCTCAAGACCCTCAAGACGATCAAAACCATCAAAGCCGAGCTGGATGCAGACGGTATCGTTTTTGATCCCGCCAGCGGGCACATTCTGGTGATCAATGGCGACTCGGGCAACGTCACGGTGATCGATCCCAAAACCGATACGGTCGTGGCGACGGTTGCTGCGGGCGGCGGTTTGGAGTTTGGTGTTTCCGGTGAGAACGGCAAGTTCTATGTCGATGGCGCCGAAAAGGGCGAAATCGTCCGCATCGATACCAAGACTAACCCTGCCGATGCCCATTGGGCGCAGAAGGGTTGCCTTAAGCCACATGGGCTCGCGATGGACCGCCAGACGATGCGCCTGTTCGCCTCCTGCGCCAACAACGTAATGATCGTGGTCGATGCCAATAATGGCGCACAGCTCGCCTCACTGCCGATTGGTGAAGGCACCGATTTCGCTGTCTTCGATCCCGCCCGCAAATGGGCCTTCAGCTCGAATCGCGACGGCACGCTGTCGGTCATCGCGGAGGACAATGCCAATAGCTTTCGCGTTCTGGCGCCGGTGGCGACCGCTTATGGCGCGCGCACCATGGCCATCGATCCCAAGAGTGGCCGCCTTTTTCTCGCCACAGCGGATTATAGTGTGGACGGCAAGGCGGCCGATGCGCCTCACCGTTATGCGGTCAAACCGGGTTCTGCCAAGCTGTTGATCCTTGTTCCTCAGCCCTGATGATCAAAGGCGCCATGGGGCTTTAGCCGCGGAAGGCGCGCACTTCTGCCGCAAAATCCTCCGCCAGCCGGTCGACCCAGACAGGATCGGCGTCCCAAGCGAACATGAAACGGGCCGCGCCGCCGATGAAGGTATAGAAATGCCAGCCCCGGCGATGCAGCCCTTCGAGGATGGCAGCCGGCGCATGCAGGAAAACCGAATTCGCCTGCACCGGGAAGACCCGCGTGACCGGCGCAAGCTCTGCAATGCGGGCCGCAAAGCGGTTGGCGCAGGCATTGCCATGCGCCGCGTTTTTGAGCCAAGCACCGCTTTCCAGCATGCCAACCCAGGGCGCGGCCAGGAAGCGCATTTTTGAGGCCAGTTGCCCGGCCTGCTTGCAGCGGTAATCGAAATCCGCGGCCAGAGCGTGATCGAAGAAGATGATGGCTTCTCCCATCGCCATGCCGTTCTTGGTGCCACCAAAGCACAGCACGTCCACGCCCGCGCGCCAACTGGCATCGGCTGGGCTGCAGTCCAGGCTGGCGCAGGCATTGGCAAAACGCGCGCCATCCATATGCAGCTTCAGTCCCAAGGTGCGGCATTCGGCAGAGATCGCGCGCACTTCCTCGATACTGTAGGTGATGCCCAACTCGTTGGGCTGGGTGATGGTGACGGCTCGCGGTTTGGGAAAATGAATGTCCGACCGGCTGGTGGCAATGGCGCGAATGGATTGGGGTGTGAGCTTTCCGTTTTCCGTTGTCACGCTCAAGAGCTTCGAGCCGTTGGAAAAGAATTCCGGCGCGCCGCATTCATCCGTTTCGACATGGGAAGAAGAGGCGCAGATCACGCCGTTATAGGAATAGCAAAGCGAAGCCAGCGCCAGGGAATTGGCTGCCGTGCCGTTGAAGACGAAAAAAACATCGCAATCGCGCTCGAACAGCTTGCGCAGAGAATCGGAACCGCGCTGCGTCCAGGCATCGTCGCCATAGGACTGCACGTGACCCGTATTGGCCTCGACGATGGCGGCCATGGCCTCCGGGCACATACCGGCATAGTTGTCGCTGGCGAACTGTTGCTCGGGAATCATATGTTTAACTCCGCTCACATGCCTCTTCAGGCGTATTACGCAATATCCGCATGATCATTGGCTGCTGTGCGTCCCCGATTGTTGCCGGATCGGCCGCATTCTCTCCAAAGAGAGCGCCACCTTGCTCGGGAGCAGGTTGGCGTTGAGCATCAGCCCAACTCTTCATGCGCGCCCTAGCTACGGCAGTCTGCTCTTTGTGGCAAGATGGAATTTGTCGCCGCCTGGGTTGTAACGTGCACGTGAATAAATCTTGCGGCCCGTAGGCTTTTCCCATTGCAGCGCGCTGCTGCGCTCCCGCCCATGAAGCGGTCGCATCTGGAAATCGCGGACAACAGCCTGTAAGGCTGGCCGATGCACCGTGCCAAAAGCCTTTCAGCGAAGACCGTGCTGCCGCCGCATGGCGGGGACCTTGCTTGGGCGCGTGCGGCTTTTCCTTTCGCGCCGGGGCCGTGGGTCGATCTCTCCACCGGCATCAATCCCTGGCGTTATCCTGCCGGGATGGATCCGGCGGCGTGGTCCCGCCTGCCTTCGCCGGCAGCATTGGCGGCGCTCGTGGCGGCAGCCCGGCGCTATTACCGCATCAGCCCCGAATCGGCTGTTGTCCCCGTCGCCGGTGTCGAGCTTGCGATCCGCCTGTTGCCGCGTTTTCTGAAGCGCAAAGGCCCGGTGAGCATCGTCGGCCCCACCTATTCGTCTCACGCCGATGCTTGGAGGCAGGCGGGACATGACGTTCGCATCGTAGCGAGAGCGGAAGAGATTGCTGCGGATTGTGAGCTGTGCGTCGTAGTTTCCCCGAACAATCCCGACGGCCGCTTGACGGCCCGGGACATCGTGGCGGCATCTGCGGCAGCGCTATCGCGTAAAGGCGGTTATCTGATCGCAGATCGCTCCTTTGCCGATGTTGAGGCGGTACCCGATGCCTTGCCACCTTCGCAGGGCCTCATCGAGCTGCGGTCCTTCGGAAAGTTCTTCGGATTACCAGGGCTTCGTCTCGGCTTTGTGATTGGCCCCGAACAGGCGGTTGGGCCGTTGGCACGGGCGCTCGGCGCCTGGCCGCTGAATGCCGCGGCGCTGGCGATTGGGACGCAGGCTTTTGCCGATGAAGACTGGCAATGTGCGACCCGCGCAAAGCTGCGTGCGGCGGGCGAAGACTTGCGGGCGTTATTGCAACGTTACGGCACGGTACTGGGTGGGACGGATCTCTTCCACCTGCTGCTGGTGGAGGAGGCACCGGCCCTTTTTTCGCATCTGGGCGCGCGGGGCGTCTTGGCGCGCATCTTCGACTATGATCAGCGTTGGATTCGCTTCGGCTTGCCGTCCGATCAGGTCGGCTGCGCAAGGCTGGAAGCGTGTTTGGAAGAATTTTCGGAGAACAGGCGATGACGGACGACGCCCGGCATAACGCGAAGATGAAACGCATCAAAGCCGTGCGCGACAAAATCCAGAGCACCAAGACACGTGAGGGCGGTCTTCTCATCGTCCATACCGGTAACGGCAAGGGCAAGTCGACGGCGGCCTTCGGTATGGTGGCGCGCTGCCTGGGCTGGGGCATGAAGGTCGGCATCGTGCAATTCGTCAAAGGCACCTGGGAGACCGGCGAGCGCAATTTCTTCGCGCGCTTTCCCGATACCTGCCTTTACCGCACCATGGGCGAGGGCTTCACCTGGGAAACCCAGGATCGCGCGCGCGATGTGGCGGCGGCACGCGCTGGATGGGAGATGGCCTGCGCATTGATGGATGACGCCAGCATTCAATTCCTCCTGCTGGACGAACTCAATATCGCGCTGCGCTATGACCAGTTGCCAATCGCGGACGTGGTGGACCGTTTGCGCAGCCGCCGCAGCGATCTGCATATCGCCGTCACCGGCCGTCACGCCAAACCGGAGCTGATCGAGATCGCCGATCTGGTGACCGAGATGACGCTGGTCAAGCATCCCTATCAAGCGGGCATGAAAGCCCAGCGCGGCGTGGATTACTAAGTGCCCGGAAATTCCATCCTTGCTTTGCTCGCGGTTCTGCTGGAATTGGCTGTTGGCTATCCCGGCTGGATTTATCGCCGCATCGGCCATCCCGTGAGTTGGATCGGTGCCGGGCTGAGCGGTCTTGAGCGCGCGTTGAATCGGCAAGACGCATCCTTCGCCCGGCGCCGTGCATCTGGCGTCGTTGCGCTGCTTCTGCTGCTCCTCTGTGTTGGTGGCGTGGCGCTGGCGTTGCATCTGGCACTGCTCCGGCTTCCCGGGGGATGGGCGATCGAGGCTGTTGCTGTTGCCGTTTTGCTGGCGCCACGCAATTTGCGCAACCATGTGCGCGCTGTTGCGGATGCGCTGGAGCGGCAAGGTCTTGTCGAAGGTCGCTTAGCGGTGTCGCAGATTGTCGGGCGCGATCCCGAGGCGCTGGATGAAAGTGGCGTGTGCCGTGCCGCCATCGAGAGTCTGGCGGAAAATTTCTCGGACGGCGTGATCGCACCCCTGTTCTGGTATCTGGTTGGCGGTCTTGTGGGGATTGCGCTCTATAAAGCGATCAACACCGCCGACAGCATGATCGGCCATCGCAATGCACGCTATGAGGCGTTCGGCTGGGCAGCGGCGCGGCTCGACGATCTTGTCAATCTGCCTGCCTCGCGGCTGAGCGCCTTGTTGATCGCGGGCGGCGCTTGTCTGGAACGGGCGGCCAGCGCCCGGCGTGCCTTGGCCACAGCCTGGCAGGAGGCGTCGCATCATCGCTCGCCCAATGCTGGCTGGCCGGAAGCGGCAATGGCCGGTGCCCTCGGCGTCGCGCTGGCCGGGCCGCGCATCTATGGCGGACATATTGTTGAAGACGTTTGGCTTGGGGATGGTTCGCACCAAGCATCGGTTGGCGATCTGCGTCTTGCGCTGCGGATTTATGACCGTGCCATGCTCCTGGTTGTGGTCGCACTGGCGGCCAGCGCGCTCAGCCGCCTTTGAGCAGCAGCGGCAGACCGGCGGCGATGAAGGTGACGTGATCGGCGATCGCGGCGATCCGCTGGTTGAGGCGTCCGGCCTCATCGCGGAAGCGGCGGGCGAGCGCATTTTCCGGCACAATGCCGAGCCCGACTTCGTTGGCGACCAAAACGATCCGTGCGGATGTTGCCGCAAGCCTCGCACATAGAGTGGTGATCGCGTCTTCAAGATCGTGATCCGCCAAAAGCAGATTGGATAGCCACAGGGTCAGGCAATCCACCAGAACAACGTCGCCGGGCTCGCATTGCTCAATCCGGGCGGCCAGCGCGAACGGCTCTTCGATGGTGCGCCAGGCGTTGCCGCGCTGGGCGCGATGATGCGCGATGCGCGTTTGCATCTCGTCGTCCCGCGCTTCAGCGGTCGCGATATAGGTCGGCGTGCGTGTTGCAACGGATTGCACCAAAGCTTCCGCATAGCGGCTCTTACCCGAGCGGGCGCCCCCCAGGACGAGGGCAATGCGGAACGGCACGTTTTCCATACGCCTTCGATGCGTCGCAAAACTATCCCCGTCAAGAGGATTGACCTGCAGAAGCGAAACGATATGCTGCCAAAATATGTGAGGTGTATGGGAACGCGGTTTGATGCCGTGGCTGCCCCCGCAACTGTAGCCGGTGTATCTTCGTCCGTAATGCCACTGAGGATCTCCTTGGGAAGGTGGACAAAGGCAAAACCCGGAAGCCAGGAAACCTGCCTCGCATTGTCGTCCTGCTGTCGGCCGGGGTGTGCCGAGGGCTGCGGGTCTATCCGCTGTGACGATGTAAAATTTTGCTGACTCGGGTGAAGCGCTTTCTCCCGTGCGAGTGGATTTGTGCAACGAACGGTGAGGCCATGATGACGACAACCAATATAAGACAGCAAACCCTGATTTTTTTGGGCTTGGCGGCGCTCATGCTCGTCACGCGCTTCCACCATTTCGGTAGCGCGCTGCACATGCCTGATGCCTCGCTGGCGATTTTCTTCGTGGCTGGATTCTATCTGCGCCGCGTGACGTTCTTCGCGCTCTTGGGCGCTGAGGCCGTTTTGATCGATTATGTGGCGGTCAACTTTGCCGGCATCAGCACCTGGTGCATCACCCCGGCCTATGGGGCGCTGGCGCTGTCCTATCTGGTGGCCTGGGCGGGCGGCTATTGGGCGAGCCGCAATGCCAGTCTCAACGCGGCCTTTTTGCTGCGTCTGTCGCTTGCGGGCTTTGCTGCGAGCGCCGCCGGATTTCTGATCGCCGACGGCACTTTTTATTGGGTCTCCGGGCGGATCGTCACTCCCAATTGGACCGGGTACTGGTCGCACATGACGCTCTATTTTGCGTCCTTTGTGAGTGCTGCCTGCGCTTATATAGCAGCCGCAGCGCTGGTTCAGGTCGCCTTGATTCTCGCCGAACGGCGACGCCACCCTGCCGTCTGAACGCGGTCCCGAGTAAGATGTGATGACGGAGACGGTACCCTGCCGGGCGGCGTTGATTTCGGCGCCCGCATCGGGGCAGGGCAAAACCACGGTGACTGCGGCGCTGGCCCGGTATTTTTCGGATCGCGGCGAACGGGTGACGGTGTTCAAGACCGGCCCTGATTTCCTCGATCCGATGATGCTGGCGCTGGCCTCGCGGGCGCCGGTTTACCAGCTCGATCTTTTTATGGGCGGTGAGGCCCATTGCCGCTCGCTTTTGTACGAGGCGGCACTGCGCTCCGATCTGATTCTGATCGAAGGCGTGATGGGTCTGTTTGATGGCGCTCCCTCGAGTGCCGATCTGGCGGCACGGCTCGGCATTGCGGTCATCGCGGTGATCGATGCCTCCGCCATGGCCGGCACCTTCGCCGCCATGGTGCATGGCTTGGCGACCTATCGCTCCGACATCATTTTCGCGGGCGCCATTGCCAACCGTGTGGGAAGCGCACGGCACACGGACATGCTGGGGACGCCGCTGCTGGGGTATTTGCCGCGCACAGCCGAAATTGCTTTGCCCGAGCGCCATCTGGGGCTGGTTCCGCCGGGCGAGGTGGCGGCGGTAGAAGACAAGCTCGCCCAGGCTGCGCTCTTGTTGGGACAGTCGTTGCGATGCGAAATGCCGCTGGCGCATTTTGCGCGTGGCACGCAAGCGGACAAGCCGCGACCGTTATTGCAAGGCCAACGTATCGCTATCGCGCGCGATGCCGCGTTTTCGTTTCTCTATGCCGCCAATCTCGATCTGCTGGAAGCCATGGGCGCCGGCTGCGTTTTCTTCTCCCCACTCTCCGATGACACGATCCCCGATTGCGATGCGCTCTATCTGCCGGGCGGTTATCCCGAACTGCATCTGGGTCCGTTGGCAAACAACACCGCCATGAAGTCGGCAATCAAAAGCCATCACGCCAGCGGCAAGCCCATTCTGGCGGAATGCGGCGGGCTGCTGTATCTGCTGGACAGTCTTGCAGGGCGGGATGGCGCGGCGGCGGCGATGGTGGGGCTGTTATCCGGCCGGGCGCGGATGCAGCCAAGGCTTGCCGCCCTGGCGCTGCAAAGCGTAGCGCTGCCGGAAGGCACGCTGCGCGGTCATACCTTTCATCACTCGGCCGCGGAAATCTCAGAAACGCCTATGGCCAGCGGACTATGCCCCAACGGCTCAGCAACGAGCGAGCGTGTCTACCGCAAAGGGCGGCTCACGGCGTCCTACATCCATTTTTATTTCCCATCCAACCCGGAGGCAGCCGCCGCGCTGTTCTTGCCATGAGCCCCGGTTACCACCGCATTGTCTGCCTCACCGAGGAGCCTACGGAAACGATTTATCTGTTGGGGAAACAGGACCGGATCGTCGGCATTTCCGGCTATACGGTGCGCCCGCCCCAGGCGCGCCTGGAGAAGCCCAAAGTCTCGGCCTTCACCAGTGCGAAAACCGAAAAAATTCTGGAACTGAAGCCAGACCTTGTTCTGGGCTTTTCCGATCTTCAGGCGACCATCGCCTCCGATCTCGTCGGCGCCGGTCTTGAAGTGCATATTTTCAATCATCGCTCCATCGCTGGCATCTTGGCGATGATTGAAACGGTCGGCGGATTCGTTGACGCCACCCAGGCCGCAAAAGCGCTCACCACGCAGTATCGCCGCCGCCTCGATGCGGTGCAGGCCGCGGCGGGGCGCTTTCCCCGCGCACCGATTGTCTATTTCGAGGAATGGGGCGATCCCATCATTTCCGCGATTGCCTGGGTGTCGGAACTGATTGCGCTGGCGGGCGGCAGGGATTGTTTTGCCGAATTGGCTGAGGGCCGCCGCGCCAAAGCGCGAATCGTAACCGATGCATCCGAAATCATCCGCCGTGCACCGGATATCATTATCGGTTCCTGGTGCGGCCGCCGCTTTCCCATCGATCAGGTGAAGGCGCGCCCCGGCTGGGAGGCGATCCCGGCGGTCCGCAACAATCATGTTTATGAAATCAAGTCTGCCGACATCCTGCAGCCCGGCCCCGCGGCGCTGACGTCGGGTCTTGATCAGCTTTGCGCCATTATTGCTGGCTGGGCAGCAACAATTGATGAAATCCGGAATTGACCTGCGCGCCTCTTCGGATAATGTCGGCCCTGACGTGAGGATTAGGGAACGTGGTGTAATACCGCGACTGCCCCCGCAACTGTAACCGGTGAGTGTTCATCCGATATGCCACTGAGGCTCGTTGCCTTGGGAAGGTGGGTGAGAACGAAGACCCGGGAGTCAGGAAACCTGCTTCGTGTCGTCGTCCTGCTTTCGGCCGGGGTGCGCCGAGGGCTGCGGGAATCCGCAGTGGCGACAAGTCGAAGTCGTCGTTGCGGGGCCTGTTGATGGGATGTTGTTATTCGCCGGAAAACGCGGGACCTGTTCGCTCGGCTTCTGAACCCTCAGGAGTTATCGATGCGTCGTTTCACTGTACTTTCTTTTCCCTGTTTCACTGTTCTTCTCTGCGTTCCGGCGCTGGCCGATGGCGGCCTTGCCGAGACGGTGGTCATTTCTGCCACCCGCACAGCGCAACCGCTTGAGGTCACCGGCACGCCGGTCTCCGTCATCACGGCAGACGATCTTAAGACGGAGCAGACCGTCGTTCTGACCGATGTGCTGAAAGAAACCCCCGGTCTCAATATCACGCGCAACGGCGGCGTGGGCGAAAACTCCAGCATCAGCATTCGCGGCTCCGCACCGGGGCAGGTTCTTGTCCTGGTCGATGGTGTGCGCATCAACGATCCCGGCGCGCCCGACGGTGCCGCCGTATTGTCCGATGTGCTGGTCAACAATATCGCGCGCGTCGAGGTTCTGCGCGGCCCGCAAAGCACGCTTTATGGCAGTCAGGCCATCGGCGGCGTGGTCGATATCACCACCGAACGGGGCGGCGATGGCTTTTCGCTTCGCGGCAGCGCCGAAGGCGGCTCGCTGGGAACCTATCACCTCAACGGCGCGGTCAGCGGCAGTTCCGGCATTGTGGAATATGGCGCTGCCGCAAACTATTTCTCCACGGGTGGTATTTCCGCTGCCGACACACGCAACGGCAATAGCGAGCCGGACCCCTATCACAATTTCGGCGCGACGCTGAATACGCGCCTGCATCTTGACGATACGCTGAGCCTCGACCTGCGCGGCTACTACACGCAGAGCCGCAACGCCTTCGACGGCTTTCCGCCCCCGGCCTACGAGTTGCACGACGATGCCGAATACGGCACCTCGCGCCTGCGCGCAGGCTATGTGGGTGTCAATTGGAGCATCTTCGGCGGCAAGCTTACCAATCGTTTTGCCCTCACCGAATCCGAAAGCGCGCGCAAGGATTTTGACCCGTCAAGCAGCCCGGCCCTCAACTTCACCTCGAACGGCGAATCCCGCCGTCTGGAATATCAAGGCGTTGCGGCTTTGGCGCCCGCAACGCAGCTCACCTTCGGAGCCGAGGACGAGCGCACCGCATTGAATACGACATCGCCATCGTCTTTCGATCCCCATCCGGCGCCGACCGCTGGCCATGTCCGCATCGACAGCTACTATGCCGAACTGCAAACGGCGGTGTGGAACGGGCTTACTCTGACCGGCGGCTTGCGCGAGGACGACCACCAGACTTTCGGCGGCCACACCTCGGTGAAATTGGCTGCGGCCTGGAGTCTGTTCGACGGTCAGACCGTGTTGCGGGCCAATTACGGCGACGGTTTCAAGGCGCCGACGCTCTATCATCTCTATTCGCAATATTCCAATCCCGTTCACAGCCTGGCACCGGAGACCGCCACCGGCTGGGAGGCTGGTGTTGATCAATATCTGTGGCGGCAGACCATTCGCTTGGCGGCAACCTATTTCGAGCGCCGCACCAGCAATCAGATCGCCTTCGTATCCTGCTATGGTGTGGTCACGGCGGCATGTGCGCTGCGGTCCTCCGGCTATTACGACAACATTGCCAGAAGCCGCTCGGCGGGCCTCGAACTCGAAGCGCTGGCGCAACTTGCCGAGGCATGGTCGCTCTCGGCCCACTACACCCATCTTGATGCGGTCGACCGGCTGACCCATACCGATCTGGCGCGTGCGCCGCATGACATCGCCTTCGCGCGGCTGACCTTCAAGCCCGCGGAAAAATGGTCGCTGGCGGCAAGCGTGGGCGTCACGGGATCGAGTTTCGACAGCGCCGGTGAGAGCGGGCGGTTGGGGTCCTATGCCCTCGGCAATCTCTATGCCTCCTATGCCGTCAGCGATAATTTAGAGCTGTTCGGCCGTATCGAGAATGTTTTGAATACGTATTACGAGCAGACGCTGGGCTATGGCACGTTGGGCCGCACGGCCTCTGCCGGGCTCAGAGCAAAATTGTAAGAGGTACCATCGTGACGCGCGCGCTGATGATCCAGGGAACGGGCTCCGACGTTGGCAAGTCGGTGCTTGTTGCTGGGCTGGCGCGTGCGCTCACACGGCGCGGCATGAGAGTGCGGCCCTTCAAACCGCAAAACATGTCGAACAATGCCGCGGTCACCGAGGATGGCGGCGAGATCGGCCGCGCCCAGGCGCTGCAGGCCCGCGCTTGCGGCGTGGCCCCCACGGTCCACATGAATCCGGTGCTGCTGAAACCGCAAAGCGATATCGGCGCACAGGTGATTGTTCAGGGCCGCTTGTGGGGGGCGGCGCGCGCCGCCGAATACCAGGATCTGAAACCCACCCTGATGGCGGCGGTGCGGGAAAGTTTTGGCATTGTCGGAGGCGACGCCGATATCGTCCTGGTCGAAGGTGCGGGCAGCCCGGCGGAGATTAATCTGCGCGCCAACGACATTGCCAATATGGGGTTTGCGCGCGCCTTCGCCGTGCCCGTCATTCTGCTCGGCGATATCGACCGCGGCGGCGTGATCGCAAGCCTCGTCGGTACTCATGCGGTGCTGGAGGCCGAAGACCGCGCCATGATCCGCGGCTTTATCATCAACAAATTTCGCGGTGATGTGAATTTGTTCACCGACGGGATGGCCGCCATCGCAGCGCGAACGGGCTGGCCGGGATTCGGCATCCTGCCCTTCGTCCCGGGGCTGGCATTACCCGCCGAGGATGCTGTGGAGCGCAAAGGTGAAGCAGACAAGGCCGCCGAGCGAGTGCGCATCGCGGTGCCGCTGTTGTCACGGCTGGCCAATGCCGATGAATTCGATCCTCTGCAATTGGAACCCGGTGTAGAGCTTATTTTTGTGCCTCCGGGCGGCCCCATTCCGCCTTGCGACCTCATCATTGTGCCGGGATCGAAGGCGACCATCGCCGACTTGCGCTTTCTGAAAGACCAAGGCTGGGACATCGATATTCGGTCCCATCTGCGCCAAGGCGGACATGTCATGGGAATTTGCGGGGGCTATCAAATGCTAGGGCGCGCTGTGCATGATCCGTCGGGCATCGAGGGCGCGCCGGGATCGGAGGACGGGCTCGGTCTTATCGACATCGAAACGGTGCTCACCGCGGATAAGACGCTGCGGCGCGTGATGGGGCGATGTCTCGTGACTGATGCGGAATTCTCCGGCTACGAAATGCATGTGGGGCGCAGCGTTTCTGCTGCGGGCGGCCAGCCAATGCTGCGCTTTGCCGATGGCACCGCGGATGGCGCCGTGTCAGCCGATGGGGCGGTTACGGGCTGCTATGTCCACGGCCTGTTCGCCGCCGATGCGATGCGGGCGGCTTGGCTAAGGCACCTCGGCGGCGATACCGGCCTTTCTTCTTACGAGGCGCGCGTCGAAGACAGCCTCGACACGCTGGCCGCCGCGATCGAAACGCATCTGGACGTGGATGGCCTCATCGCCGCGGCTGGGCCTCGCGCGTTATGACAAGCAGGCCTGCGCAACGCTCAAGCCAGCGCCGAAACCACCAGCAGGATTGCGGTCTCGCCCAATTGTTCGATGGCGCCGAGCACATCGCCGCTATAGCCGCCGATCTGCCGCCGCGCGGCGCTCCGCATCAAGAGCGTCAGCGCCGCCATCGCTCCCAGACAAGCCAAAGCGCTGACCGGCGGCAAAACGGCCAGCGCCACCGCGAAGGCGAGAAAGCCGGCGAGGGCCAAGGTGGTAGCGGTGGGCTGACCGACGGAGACGGCAAGACCGCTGGTTTTGGCATAGGGCAGGGCGAAAGCGGCAAAGGGCAATGCCGCGCGGGCCAGAGCATGGGCTACGATCAACGCGGCCATACCCTGCCAGCCGGGCAGGGTGGCAAGGCAGCCGATTTTGATGGCGCTCACGAAAACCAGCGCCAGCACGCCGTAACTGCCGATGCGGCTGTCCTTCATGATCTCGAGTTTTTGCGTTGGTGTGCGCCCGCCGCCAAATCCATCCGCGGTGTCGGCAAGGCCGTCTTCATGCAGCCCCCCGGTGAGCAGGGCGCCAAGCGCCAGCGCCAGCGCGGCCGCTGCCAAGGCGGGGACATGCAGGGCCTGCAAAAGCCAATAACAGCCGCCGATAAGGCCGCCGATGCCCGCGCCGGCAAGCGGCAGCATACGGCCAGCGCGGCGCATTTCGAAGGCGCTGCCATGCGGCATCCCAGGCAGCCGGGTCAGAAATTGCACAGCGCCAACCACATCGTCGCGCCACGCCCGCCAGCCGAATTCCATGGGCTCACCACTCTTGAGGAAAAATCACTATGTCGTTTAACGCATTCTCGGACCTGCGGGCAGCCTGTGAAACACTGCCGCTGGCAAATGCCGCAACAATGGCCGAGGCCGGGAACCGCCAGAGTCAACTGACCAAGCCGCCCGGCAGTTTGGGACGGCTGGAAGACATTGCGATCTGGCTGGCCGCATGGCAGGGGCGTTCCGTGCCGAAGCTCGATCACGTGGAGATTCTGATCTTTGCCGGCAATCACGGCGTTGTTCGTCACGGTGTCTCGGCCTTTCCGGCGGCGGTGACGGTGCAGATGGTGGCCAATTTCGAAGCGGGGGGCGCCGCGATCAATCAGCTTGCGAAGCTGGCGAAAGCCGCGCTGAAGGTTGTGCCCCTCTCGCTCGACAATCCGACGGCAGATTTCACGGTGGCGCCCGCCATGAGCGAAGCGGAATTTTGCGCGGCGGTCACCGCGGGATACCAAGCGGTGTCCCCCGATGCCGATCTCGTATGTCTTGGCGAAATGGGCATCGGCAATACCACGGCGGCCTCGGCGCTTTGTGCGGGCCTGTTCGGCGGGGATGGGGCGCGCTGGGTCGGCCGTGGTACCGGTGTGGATGATGAGGGCCTGGCGCGCAAACGCCGGGTTATCGATGCCGCGTTGGCGACGCATGCGGCGCTGCTCGGCGATCCCTTGCGGGTTGCCGCCGCACTCGGTGGGCGCGAACAGGCAGCGCTGCTGGGGGCCACGCTCGCGGCCCGCCAGCATTCCATTCCGGTGCTGATCGATGGCTTTGTCTGCACCGCCGCGGTGGCGCCGCTTGCCAAATTGGTGCCCGGTGCGCTTGCCCATTGCTTGGCGGCCCATGTCTCCGCCGAAGCGGCCCATCGCATGGCGTTGGAGGAATTGGCGCTGGCGCCGCTGCTGTCCCTGAATATGCGGCTCGGCGAAGGTTCGGGAGCGGCGGTGGCCATCGGTCTGCTCCGCGCTGCCGTCGCCTGTCATACTGGCATGGCAACCTTCGAAGAGGCGGCGGTGTCCACGAAGCAGTGATCGTGGCCTTTGCCGCTTACGCGCCCAGAACCTTGCGCAGCGAAGCCTCGATCTGGCCGCCGCAATAGGCCGCGCCATAATCGCGCCTTGCCTTGGCGGCCAGCTTCTTCAGCGGCGGCAGATCGGCAATCCGCTGCGTCAGGGCCGCGGTCATGGGCGCGCGCTCCTCAAGCATTGCCGCGATGGTGTCGAAGCGCTCGGCCATCGTCGACCACAGCGTGGCGGTTACGACGTCGGCGATGCCTGGTTTGTCGTCGCCGAGAAGAAATCCGCTATCCGCTTTCAGGCCGTGACGCCCGCCAGTCTCCTCCCAGAATGACATCCACTTCTTCAGGCGGGGAACGAAGTCCCGCCACTTTTTTTTCGTCCACATCTCGCGCCCGCCGTCCAGCGTGATCTCGTCGATCACATCGTTAGCGTCATTCACGATCTTCATGGTCATGGCGCGCAGGACGGCGGTGGCGGGCATAAGATCCAGCGTCTCTCCCAGATAAAGAATAATGGCCGGCATTTCGGCGATGGCGAAATCCGCCTTTTTGTCGATGAGCAGAGGCGGACCCATGAAAGGCACCGGCATGCGCTTCACCGGCCCCTCCATCAGCTTCGCGATGGCACCGTCGCCGCCTTCGCTCCAGGTTTTTTCGGCATAGGCGAGGACCGCGCGCACGAACTGGCCGCGAAAGGGAACGGACCAATAATAGAGGGTATAATCGGCCATCATATAGGTTCCAGGATAGATGCCTGTCCTTAACGCCGCTGCGTGCTTGCGGTTTCAGAACGATGCTGACAGAACTTTACGGCACGAGCTTTGCCGTCATCAAGCGGCAAGCGAGCGGTCCGCCTCGCTGCGTTGTGCCGCGCAGGCAGCGACCAGAAAGTCCAGCAGC
Source organism: Alphaproteobacteria bacterium (assembly GCA_015654635.1). Taxonomy (GTDB): domain Bacteria; phylum Pseudomonadota; class Alphaproteobacteria; order Micropepsales; family Micropepsaceae; genus Rhizomicrobium. Next base: position 134,323 of record JAATGP010000049.1, read on the forward strand.
GCCCGCACCGACGGCAACAGCCCGCGCCGCGATGCGAAAGTCGCATGGACGATGCCCGCCGGTGGTTGCCAGCCCTGCAGCACGTCGATCAGCTTGCCGCTCGCCAGATCCTCCCAGACCATCATGACAGGGAGCTGAACGACACCGGCACCGGCATAGGCGGCCTCGCGCAGCGCAGCCAAGTCGTCCGTGACCAAGCGAGGCGTGTGCCGAACCGCGGCCGTGCGTCCGTCTGCATGGCTCAGCTGCCAGACATGATCTCGCTGCGGCGGACCGAGATCGAGACTCGGCAGGCCCACAAGATCGGCGGGAGATTGCAGGGCGCGCGCGACCAGCACGGGGCTGGCAACAAGGCATTGGGTGCTTTGGTCCAATTGGCGCATCACCAGATCGCTCTGCTCCAGCGGCGGAAAGCGCACGCGGATGGCGATATCGAAGCCTTCCGCGATGACATCGACGCGCCGGTTGGTGGCTTCCAGATGCACTGCGATTGCGGGATTCGCCGTCATGAAGCGCGCCACCAGCGCTCCAAACTGGAAGGTGAGCAGGGCGGTGGGGCAGCTCATGCGGATGGTGCCGCGCGGCTCCGCCCGCACATGGGCAATCACCTGTTCGGCGGCATCTGCCTCGACCAGCATCGCGGCACAGCGCTCGTAATAATCCTGGCCAACCTCGGTGATTGAGAAGCGGCGTGAAGAGCGGCTCAGCAAGCGTACGCCCAGTCGTTCCTCCAGCAGCTGGATGCGGCGGCTGAGCTTCGATTTTGGGATGCCGAGAGCCCGGCCGGCGGGTGCAAAGCCGCCATGGTCGACCACTTGGACAAAATAGAAGAGATCGTTGAGGTCCTGCATATCGTCCTATTGATAGAACGATGCGTTGCCAACGGCAATCTTTCACCATCAGCGTCCTGCCATTACTTTCGTCTCAAGCAACACCGGTTCACCGCCGGTTACGGAGACAAAAATGCGCAAGAAAGTGCTCGGCCGCTACGGCAACAATCAGGGCCATTGGGTGGGCGACGGTTTTCCGGTCCGCTCGCTGTTTTCCTACGACACGCTGGGCACCCATATCAGTCCCTTCCTGCTGCTCGATTATGCGGGGCCGCATCGCTTTGCGCCGACCACCACGCGGCGCGGGGTGGGCCAGCATCCCCATCGCGGCTTCGAGACGGTTACCATCGTCTATGACGGCGAAGTCGAGCATCGCGATTCCGCGGGCAATGGTGGCGTGATCGGCCCGGGCGATGTGCAATGGATGACCGCCGCGGGCGGCATCATTCACGAGGAATATCATGCGCCAGCCTATGCCAAGGCGGGCGGGCCGTTCCGGATGGTGCAGCTTTGGGTCAACCTGCCTGCCAAGCACAAGATGGCGCCCGCCGGCTATCAGGGCCTTACCGCCGCCGATGTGCCGGCCGTCGAGCTGGCGGATGGCGCGGGAAGGGCCCGGATCATCGCTGGTGATTATCGCGGCGCCAAGGGTCCTGCGCGCACCTTCACCCCCATCAATGTGTGGGACGTACAAATAAACCGCCGCGCCGATGTCACGTTAGACTTGCCCGAAGGTCATACCGCGATGCTGGTCGTGCTGAACGGTCATATCACGGTGGAGGGCCAATCCCTCGGCGATGCCGAGATGCTGCTGCTCGACCGTGCGGGCGCCGAGGTGACTTTCCAGAGTTCCGGCGAAGCAACACTACTGGTCCTCACCGGCGAGCCGATCGACGAACCCATCGTCGGCTATGGCCCGTTTGTGATGAACAGCCAAGACGAAATCCGCCAAGCCATCGACGACTTCAACAAAGGCCGTTTCACAGCGATCACGGCCTGATCCTCGCCCCGGTCCTGCCACGGACCGGGGCATCTCCCCATTGCTATTGGGACGGCATGCGCTCGCTCCGTCCTCCAGCCGCCGGATCCTCCGCGCGGAACGCTAGCGAGCGCCTGAAAGGAAGCCATTATGTCCACCGACGACACTTTGCTGACGGGCGCCAATCACGCGCTCCTCTTGATCGATCATCAATATTTGCAACTGCTGGCCGTGCGCTCGCATGCCAACGACACCATCGTCAACAATACCGTGATGCTCGCCAAGGGTGCCAAGATTTTTGGCGTGCCGACTTTGTTCAGCACCGCCTTTGCCGAACGCCAGGACCTGATCAAAGAAATCCAGGCCGTGCATCCCGAGCAAGTCCCGATCGACCGCACCGGTCTCAATGCCTGGGATGACGTGCGGGTGCGCGATTGGGTCAAGGCGACGGACAAGAAGAAGCTGGTGATCGCGGGTCTTTGGACCGAAGTCTGTTTGACCATGCCGGTGCTCTCCACGCTGGCGGCGGGCTACGAGGTCTATATCGTCACCGATGCATCCGGTGGCGGCAGCGTCGAGGGACATGAACGGGCCGTGCAGCGCATGATGCAGGCTGGCGCACGTCCGCTCACCGTCGCTTCTTACGTCAGCGAACTGCAGCGCGATTGGGGCCGGACGGAAACGGCCAATGACGTCGCCAATCTGTTTGCCGAGTTGGGCGGTGGTTTCGGACAGGGGCTGCGTTGGGAGTGGCAATTGCTCGGCCTTAAGGAAGGCACCCGCTGAGCCCCGGACGCCCGAAGAGAGCCCCACCTCTTCGGGCGTTTTTTTGCGGTACGCCCGCATGACGCGGTCGAACCGGTACCGCACGAATTTCATTGTATCCCTCTTGGAGACACTTTGGATCTTGACGGCCGATTTATCGCGCGGGCCGGCGTGCCTACGTTCCGATCACCGAAATGAGAGGATCGTTCCTATGAAGCTTTATATCGCCCAAGACACCTGCTCACGCGCCGCCCAGCTCGTCGCCAACGAACTCGGCCTCACCCTGGAGCTTATCCACTTCGATGTTCGCGACAGAACGACGTCGAATGGCGAGCTGTTCACCGACGTGAACGCCTTGGCCTATGTGCCGGTCCTTGAAGTTGACAATCAGGCGAAGGATCGCCTGACGGAAACGATCGTCATTACCTCCTACATGGCCGACCAGCATCCGGAGGCCGGATTGATTCCCGCCCCTGGAACGCTGGAGCGTGCCAAAAACGACCAGCTTCAGGTTTTTCTGGCGACCGAGATCGCCCAGAAACACATTCCGCTGATGCGCAAGCTGCTGACGGAAGAGGGCGCCGCATGGACCCGCGCCAAGCTGGTGAATGCTTACACGACCCTTGATCGGCGCTTGGCGGATGGCCGGACTTATTTGAATGGGGAGACGTTCACGGTTGCCGATGCCTATGTCTGGGCCACCATGTGGCAGGAGCGTTCGGGCGTGAAGATCGATCACTTGCAGAATCTGATGGCCTATGTGGCCCGCGTCGAGGCCCGCCCGGCCGCACAGAAGGCGCTGAAAGACGAAGCCGAACTGGTCGCACGGCATCAGGCAAAGAAGGCGGCCTGAAACACAATCCGGTGACGCCGGGTCGCATCGTTCAATATTCTCTGAACCGTTGGGGCAATCGCATGGCGTAATTGCCCTTTTCGGTTTACGACAGAAGGGCGCTAGCCCCGCCACAACCGGCACGGCTTTTACAACAGGAGGTTTCTATGACCGATGCAATTTCCTTGGTGGCGATCGTCCAGGCGAAAGCCGGTGAAGAACAGGCGGTCGAGACCGCGATCCGGGCCTGCGTTTTGGCCACACGCAAAGAAGCGGACAATCTTTCCTATATCGCGCACCGCGATCTCGATGTGGCGGGGCGCTTTGTCTTTGTTGAACGCTGGGCCAGCCGTGCTGCGCTTGCCACTCATGAAAAAGAACCCCACTTTTTGGCGCTGGTTGAAGCGCTGGCGGGCAAGACCGCGGGGCCAATCTCGGTCAGCATCTTAAGCGCCTTGGATTGACCGCCATCCCTTGCACGTGAGGCTTTTGAGAGGGAGGCGTATGACGGGGGGCGTAGCATGCCGGGTCCCTGCAAGCGTTTGCCTCCCTGCCGGGGCAAACTTCACCGGCTGGCCCTCCCAGCGTTCGTCGCGCCGTGCGCGAACGCCTCCCCTCTGATAAACATCGGAGATTCAAGATGTCACAGACAGGCTATCGGAAAGAAACTACCGCTCTTCTTATCGTTGATCCCTACAACGATTTTCTGTCGGAGGGCGGCAAAATCTATCCGCGCCTGAAGCCGGTCGCCGATGCGGTGGGTCTTTTAGACAATCTGCGCCGGCTGGACCACGCCATCCGCGCGGCCGGTATTCAGGTGGTCATTGTCCCGCACCGGCGCTGGGAGCCCGGCGACTATGAGGATTGGGACCATCCCAATCCCACCCAGCAGCGGATCATGGAGCAGCATCAGTTTGCGCGCGGCGAATGGGGCGGCGAATGGCATCCGGATTTCGCACCGAAGCCGGGCGACATTGTTGTCAAGGAGCATTGGGGCCAAAGCGACTTTGCCAACACCGATTTGAATTTCCGTCTGAAGCAAAAGGGTATCAGCCATGTGATCGTGGTCGGATTGCTGGCCAACACTTGCATCGAATCCACCGCCCGCTTCGCCATGGAGCTTGGTTATCACGTCACCCTGGTGCGGGACGCCACGGCTGCCTTCTCGCAGGACATGATGCACGCCGCGCATGATCTCAACGGCCCCACCTTCGCCCACGCCATCCTGACAAACGCCGAACTGATCGAAGCGTTGCCCAAAGCCGCTGCCTAGCCAAAGCCGCTACCTAGAAGGTTGTGCGGCACACATTGCGATGGGCAGAAGCACACGCGCTGGCCGTGCCCGGCGCGCTGGTTTTCCGATAATGAATTTCAGCGCCATCGATGATCATGGGGCCGGTCATCTCGCTGTCATAATCCCAAAAAAGGAATTCTTGACCGCAGAGAATGACTCACAAAACAAAACTGGCCGTCCCGCCGGTCTTCTTTCATTTTTCCGATTTTCGTCTGATGAGAAGCGTTCTAATATCGGTTCGGGTGGCCTTGGGAAAAGGTCTTCCCATGATGACGGCTCGCGACTCTTCGGGGTAGCGATTAGGGGGGCTTCTATGAATCGTATTCTGCTGGGCGCAACTTGGGCGTTTTTTGCCCTTTTGGCTTATCTTCTCATCGCCGACATCGCCCTTTATTGGGTGGCTTTGCCGGCGCCGGGCAATATCGGTTTTGTCCTGACGTTTACGGCCTTTTCGCTTCTGCATGGCGGGCTGAAGCTGGGTGCAAAGCGCGTGGCGCTGTTCTTCGCCCTCACCGTCGTCATCTCCTACATTATGGAAGAGGTGGGCGTTCGCACCGGGCTGATTTTCGGCCCCTATCACTATAGCGATATGCTCGGCCCCAAGCTCAGCAATGTGCCGCTGCTCATTCCGCTGGGCTGGTTCATGATGATTTATCCGTCCTGGGTGGTGGCCCAGGCGCTGCTCAGCGGTGTGAACGTGCACCGGCCTCTCGGCATGGTGGCGTTGGCCTTGCTTGCGGCGCTCACCATGACCGGCTGGGACATGGTGATGGACCCGCCGATGATTGCCCATGGCAATTGGATATGGGAACAGGGCGGTCCCTATTTCGGCGTGCCGCTGCACAACTATTTCGGCTGGGTGCTGAACACCTTCCTGATCTACCTCGCCTTCGATTTGGTGGACCGGGCGCTCACCAAGCGTAATGGTCCTATCTACCGCTTTGGCGGTGTTGTCGCGGCCTTGCCGGTTGTCATCTACACTCTGTTTTCTGTGGAGTATGTGGTGCCGGGTCGGCTCGCGCCGCTGATCCTCATCGCCGTTTACACCATGGTGCTGCCGGGTGTGCTGGCGCTGACGCGGCTGGTCTTGCCGCAGGAAAAGTTCTGAGCCGTGCTCTGACGAAGAAGCGCGCCGCCGCTTTTTTCGCTGCGCTCCATACCCCGCAACGCCTCTTTGGGCGGTTCGGGCGTTATGGAGGGAAATAGTCTGGGAGAAACCCAATGACAAAGCTGCCTGCAAAGGCGGATTTTCCCGTAAGCCAAGTGCGGCGCTATCTGGAGCCGGGGCCGATTGTGCTGGTGTCCTCCCAATGGCAGGGCAAGACCAACATCATGACGCTCGGCTGGCAGACGGTGCTGGAATTTTCGCCGTCGCTGGTGGGGCTGATGATTTCCCGTGGCAATCACAGCCATCGGATGATCAAGAAAGCCCGCGAATGCGTTATCAATCTGCCGACGGCGGCGCTCACGGATACGGTGGTTGGGATCGGTAATTGCTCTGGCGCCGACACCGACAAATTCGCCAAATTCGCTCTCACGGCGCAAGAGGCGGCAAAGGTCGACGCACCGCTGATCGGCGAGTGTCACGCCAACTTCGAATGCCGCCTCCATGACGATGCCCTGGTGGACAGCTATAGCTTCTTCATTTTCGAGGTGGTGAAGGCCCATGTCGCGGCCCGCCCCAAACATCCCGAGACGCTGCATTACACCGGCGATGGCGTTTTCATGGTCTCCGGCAAGATCATCAGCCGCCGCTCGCTGTTTCGCCCCGATATGTTGTGACGGCTCGTTTCGGCAAAACATTGGCTGCCACGTTGCGGGAAAATGCTCTTGGGCGCAGGCACATTCGACCTGGAGGCTGCTCTTCAACAGCGGCGGAAATTATCCATCTCTCGGGCCGGCGACCGAAAGGCCCCGGTGCGCGTGTATCGCACCCCAAGATTGCGCCGCGGCATGGCAAATCGTGACATTTGGAGGCATGGTGCTCTACCAAAGCCGCCCAAGCGTCTGAATTTAACGATCCGGGGAGATCGATGCGTCATCATTTTGCCCTTGCCCTGCCGGTCGTTTTAATGGCCTCCGCTTTCGCCGCTCAGCCCTCCGCCGTCACCCCCGACATGGTGCAATCGGGTACGGACATTGCCGCCCGCTGGCAGGAGCCGCATCCCGGTTATGATTACGATCTGCGCGCCGTGATGATCCCGATGCGCGATGGCGTGAAGCTCTTTACGCTTCTTTACATCCCCAAGGGGGCCAAGGGTCTGCCCATTCTGTTGGAGCGCTCGCCTTATAACGCCAGCAGTTTCGGCGAAGACAAGCCCCATATGCGCGATGCGGTGCGCCTTTCCGGGCGCGAATGGGCCGATGACGGCTATATCATTGCTTATCAGGATATCCGCGGCAAACATGGCTCCGAAGGGCATTTCGTGATGACGCGCCCGCCCATGGGGCCGCTCAATCCGGCCAGGACCGATGATACCACCGATGCTTACGACACCATCGATTGGCTGGTGAAGCATGTGCCGCAGTCCAACGGCCGCGTCGGCATGATCGGCTCGTCTTACGATGGCTGGACGGTGGTGATGGCTTTGCTGGCGCCGCATCCTGCCCTCAAGGTCGCCGCGCCGGAAAGCCCGATGATCGATGGCTGGATGGGGGATGACTGGTATCACCATGGCGCCTTCCGCCAACTCGGCATGGATTATTTTGCCGAGATGACATCGGCGACCGGCAAGGCCGAAGGTGTGCCGCAAGAAGGCACAGACGACTACCGCAATTTCCTCGAGGCAGGCTCGGCAGGTGCTTGGGCAAAGCTGCATGGCTACGATCAATTGCCCTGGTGGAACCGGATGGCGGCGCATCCGGCCTATGATGCCTTTTGGCAATTGCAGGCGCTCGACAAGCGCGTGGTGCAGACGCCTTCCACCGTTCCCACCCTGTGGCTGCAAGGTCTTTGGGATCAGGAGGACATGTATGGCGCCATCCACTCTTGGGAGGCGTTGAAGGAGGCGGGCTTCGGCGCCAACAATCATTTGGTGATGGGGCCGTGGTATCACAGTCAGATCAACCGCGCCGGCGAGGCGCTGGGTCCGCTTAAATGGAAGGGCGATACCGCGGCCGATTTCCGCCGCGAGGTGCTGATCCCCTTCTTCAATACCGCGCTGAAAGATCGCCCTGCCGAACCATTGCCGCAAGCCATGCTCTACAACGCCGCGGAAAAGCATTGGGACAAATTCAGCGATTGGACGGTGGCGAGCAAACAGGCCCGGACGCCGCTTTATCTGCAATCGGGTTTCGGCCTCGGCTTCGACAAGCCTGCCGGAAGCGAGGAAACGTATGTTTCCGATCCCGCCAAGCCGGTGCCGTTTCTGGCCCCGCCGGTTTCCGGCAACGACAATGCGCGCTGGACGACGTGGCTCGTCTCGGATCAGCGCGCGGTGGCGAGTCGCACCGATGTGCTCTCCTATCAGACGTCGGTATTGACCAAAGAGGTGCGTGTGGAAGGCGCCCCCATCGCCGATCTTTTCGCCAAGACCAGCGGCAGCGACGGCGATTTCGTAGTCAAGATCATCGATGTCTATCCCGCCACCTATTCCGAAGCGCCGGAGCTGGGGGGCTATCAGCTGCCCATCAGCCTCGACATTTTCCGGGGCCGCTATCGCAAGAGTTTCGAGACGCCCGAAGCCATTCCGCCGAACGCGGTGCAGGAATACAAATTCCGTTTGCCGACGATGAATTATGTCTTCAAGCCCGGCCATCGCATCATGGTGCAGATTCAGTCGAGCCTGTTTCCGCTCTACGACCGCAACCCGCAGCGCTTTGTGCCCAACATCCTTTTTGCCAAGTCTGCCGATTATCAAAAGGCCACGGTCACGCTCGAGCAAGGCAGCAGCGCCGTGCTGCTGCCCATCGTGGCGGCGAGCACGGCGATGAAGTGATTTATGCTTGAAACGATGGCGCGGCTATTCTTGTCTTGCTTCGACGGCAGCCGCATGGCCCCTAATAGCCGATATAGCGGCCCGGACGGTGCCAGGCGAACAGCGTCAGGTGGATCGCCACGGCACTGATCGCCGACCACAGCAAGATATATGGCGTCACGGTGAAGGCCGCCGCGGTCAGGATCACGATATCCATCACCAGCGCCACGATGCCGACATTGATGCCGCGCGTGCGATAGAGCCACAGCGACAGGATGATGGTGCCGCCGACGCCTGAGCCGTGGCGGGCGATCGCCAAAATCCCGACACCGATGGCGGTGCCGCCCATGATTGCGGCGAAGGGCACGCTGATGGCCGTGATGGTGATGGCATGCGCCGCCGCGATCAGGGCCAGCGAAATCGCGCTCGACGCGATCACCGATTTGATGATGAAAACGCGGCCCATGGTGATGGCACCGAAGGCAAAGAAGGGCAGGTTGACGAGGGTGAAAAGCAGTCCCACCGGCAAATGCACGAGATAGGAGAGGATCAGCGCAATACCCGCCACGCCGGCCGTCACCAGCCCCGCCGATTTCAGCAATATCATCCCAAGCGTCACCAGCGCCGTGCCGGTATAAAACGCATAGGTGTCGTCCAGGATGGTATGCGGGCGCGCATCTATCAGGTGTGACTCCGGTTGCGGCACCATCTTCTCCAAGGCAATCTTGCGGCCCCGCTGCTAGCGGTCTTGGCGCGGGCAAGCAAGCAACCGCAGCGGGGTCTTGCTGATGGTTCCTGCTTTGTTCTAACGTGGTGCCGTTATGGAATCGGCGGGACAGAGCGTGGGTGTTGGCGAAGCGCAGGGCGAATTTGCGTTTTGCCAGGGGCTGCGGCCGCAGAAGCCCGAACGCCTCATCTTTGCGCTGATGCTGGCGGAGGCCGATGCGCTCGCCTTGGCGCGTTTTGCCGATCGCTTTTTGGAGGAGCGGGAGTTATCCGCCCTGCGCCTCAAACCGGCGCGGCTTCATATCGCGCTTTACCGGCTGAGAAGCTGCAAGCGCCCGGTGCTCTACGCGGCCAAGCTGGCGGGGCAGGCGGTGGCGGCGGCGGGTCTCAAACTCTCCTTCGACGCCATCGGCAGCATCGGGCAGGTCTTGGCCTTGCAGAGCGGCGATGCCGCACTCACCGTGTTACAGGAAAAGTTGGGCACCGCTTTGGCGAAACATGGCCTCAGCGCCACACGCCTCGCACCGCATCTGGCTTTGGCCACAGCCATTGCGCGTCAGAAGCCGGAGCCAATTGAGTCTTTCGCGTTGACCGTGACCGGGCTGGCCTTGCTGCGCGGCGCCTCGAAAACCGATTATGATGTGCTGCGCCGCTGGCCGCTGAACAAGCTGCGCACGGTTTGAAAGGGCCCTTTATGACGATCACGATTTACGGCATCAAAAATTGCGACACCATGAAAAAGGCCTTCACCTGGCTGGAGGGTCACGGCATCGCCTACGATTTTCACGATTACAAAAAGCTCGGCGTCACCAAGGCGAAACTGACGCAATGGTGCCAGCAAGAGGGCTGGGAGAAAGTCCTCAACCGCGCTGGCCCCACCTTCCGCAAACAGCCGGACGAGGCCAGGGAAAACCTCACCCAGGCCAAAGCCATCGCCCTGATGATCGGCAATCCCTCGATGATCAAACGCCCGATCCTGGAGGGTGCCGCCACGCTCGAACTCGGCTTCAAGCCCGAACGCTATGCGGAACTTTTCGCCGCGCAATAGGTTTTCCTGCCATGACCCCCATCGTTCTTATTCCGGGATTGCTGTGCACCGCGGAGGTCTTCGCGCCGCAGGTCGCCGCGCTATGGCCTTACGGGCCGGTCACCATCGCCAACACCCTTGAGGGTGAGAGCATGGCTGAGATCGCGCGCAACATTCTGGCCAGTGCGCCGCCGCGTTTTGCGCTCGGCGGCATTTCGATGGGCGGTTATCTCAGTTTCGAGATTTTGCGCCAAGCGCCGCAGCGGGTAATTAAGCTGGCGCTGCTCGATACCACCGCCCGTCCCGATACGCCCGAGCAGACGGCACAGCGCAAGGCGATGCTGGAGGGCGCGCGGGCAGGGCGGTTCGAGACTTTGGCCAGTGCGGCGCTGAAAGCCATGCTGCATCCCGCCCATCAAAACGATCCGGCCCTCGGTGCCCTCAATTTTCGCATGGCGCAGGCGGTGGGCGTGGAAGGTTTCGCGCGTCAGACCGCGGCCATCATCGCCCGGCCGGATTCGCGCCCCGGCCTTGCTGCCATTGCGGTGCCGACCTTGATGCTGGTGGGCGAAGACGATCCCTTGACCCCGCCCGACCGCGCCCAAGAAATCGCCGCCGCCATTCCCCAGGCCCGCCTCGTCGTCATCCCCGACTGCGGCCACAGCGCGACGCTGGAACAACCCGAGGCCGTGAGCCGCGCGCTGGTGGAGTGGATTAGCGCATGACCGCGTAAGAGGTTCTGTGCATTTGCGCCCAATACTTTCTGCCCCGTTTACGGCAGGGCTATCGCATATGGATTTCGCTCCCCTCTTTGTCATGGCCCGTTACAACGGGCCACCCAGCTTTCGCTGCGCCCCTACTTCAGGAAAATGTTGGATTGACGGCTCCTAGAACTGAGCAACACCATCTGGATGGCCCGTTGTAACGGGCCATGACAAATAGAGTTTTGCCATATGCGATAACCCTGCCGTTTACGGGGCAAGTGGGGCGCCGCGAAAGCGGCGAACCGAAGGGGGCCCTTCGCCAAAACAAACCATGCCGTCACAAGAAAGTGGGATACGCGGAAATCCTTAACCTGCCCCCTTGCGGGGCGAGTTAGCGACAGCGTACGAGCGAAAAATGCGGTGCATTTTTCGGGTGGTGGGGAAGCCTCCCTGATGAACACCGCCCCCACCCGAAATATCTGCGCTGCGCTCCGGTATTTACCCGCAAGGGGGCGGTGCGGCGCGCCTTCATGTGAAGAAAACAATTTACGCGGAAATGCGGAGTGAACGTCTGTTGTCGCATCGACCTCGGACATTGCTAGCGGCCGCGCTACTTCCGAGAAGCGCCACTTTCGGCCATCCCGGAGATAATCCCAATGAGGCCCATCTAACGTATTGCCGCCTGTTCAAATCAAACCAAATGAAGCACGGTTCCGAGCTATTTGGACTTAAGCCATACGCAATGCGCAGAAAAATCCGTCACGATCTCAAATTGACGCAGTATAGAAACACCGACATTGAGGTTGGTCGCGGTGCTGTTCGCGTCGATCGTGGCAGTTACGTCCTCAAATCGCCGTCCCGCGATTTCGAGCGACTTAAGGACAAACATCGGTCGACGTACTTCCCCGCCTAAACCACCACCCTTTCCTTCGACCACCGACCGACCGTCCGTCAGAAGACCGATATCTTTGGCATAGGCGGCCCCGACGAGAACGTCACTGCCGTTTCCGAGATCAAACGCGGCCTCAACTGGTGGCTTTCCTTCGATCGCGACAGAGAGCGTTTCGATCCCATGTTCTTTGTGCAAAGTGAGTTTTGCGCCTGCTGGCTTCGACGTCAGCGGCAGGGCGTGGATATCGGCGCGATCAATGTCGATATAGAGACGCGTCGCGTCGAAAAGCTCGCGTCCCATGACGAACGACAGAGGACCATCGAGAAGCCGTCGGCCGACATCGGAAAGGTCAAGAACCCCAACAGTTAACGGCCCAATGTGCAAGCCAAGTACGTCGATCATGACGCCCTTTGCTAGTTGTGCGTCTGTATCGCCACCACTACCGTGTGCGGCGACCGTTCTACCGCCGCCGATGCCTATCGCCTGGGCAAATTTCGTATCTAGAAGGGATGTCTCCGCCGCCGAATCGAGTAGCGCCCGAACACGGTGGCCGTTGACGGCGACGTCGAGGAACAGCCGATTTTTCCGAACGACGAATGCCGCATCCGCACATTCCCAAAAGGCGACATTGAGAAGTGGTGTCACTGCTGCCGCAGCCAGAAACCTACGTTTGGTTATCATGAAGTGCGCTTCCTAATCTCTCGCTGCGATGCATTTTCGCAGAAATGCATTTCTGTATTTACACGGCGATCAATTGGCCAGCTTGGCAGACGGCCACTAGTTCTTCTGCATTCCAATCTTGCGCGGCTGTGATGGGCTCGGTTCAAGTCGCCGTCATAGCTGGAGCGCATGTTCTGTCGATGAGACAGGGTATCAACCGTACGCGTATTCGGCACTGGATGTCGCAACGCAGGCACACACCGCGCTGACCTCACACCGGGAACGGCGTTTGTTGGTGCAATCTTCTCCGTTGGTCGAAGGTCTGCTTCGATTCACCACTCAAATTTGGCACCAAAACCCCACCACGCCTGCGCGTGCCAATCTTCCTCCCCCCTCTCGTTAACCCTACCAAGATTAAATTCCTCAACCTACCCTTGAATTCCAGAATTTCCTCCTAAATCCAAAAGCTGGAGCTTTAGGAGAATCCTGATGAGTGACGACGAAGAAGACGACCGTCCCTTTCCCACGCGAGGCTCGCCGGAGTGGGAAGAGATGATGGCGCCCCATCGCGCCTGGATTGCCCAAATGGACGAAGACCGCGCGGCGGAACGGGCAGCGGAGCGCGCGGAGAAGGAAAATGCCGAAAAAGCCCTCACGCCCGACGTCATCCGTCAGCGCTCATCGGCGCGACTGTTGGCGCAGCTGGATGTGGTGACGGATCTTGCCGCGCATTGCCAGCAGGTGGCCGCGGATCGCAACACCGACCGCATCGCGCCGGTGCTTGCTGCGGCCAAGCTGATAACGGCGAGCGCTCAGGTCGCCTCAGCGCTCGCTAAGGTAACCTCCGCGGAGCAGCGGCAGCGCCGGATTATTGAGCGGATTCAGTCCTTTGCGCCCCAAAAGCCGTATTTGAATTGCGCTTTGGACGCGGCTCCGCAGAACAACACTCAAAATCCGCCCGACCTCTCCAAACAAGCCGCCGCGGCGCTGGATGGTCTGCTGTTCGACACCCTGCAGCGCAAGATGCTGCTCTACATGAATATGGTGGCAGCGGAGACGCTCGATCCCGAATTGAAAAAGGCTTATCCGGAAGCCTATGCCTCTGGGGGCACCTTCGCGGAGCCGCCCGCTGAGACAAGTGCGGAAGTTGGCGCGGGACGTGGCGCCAAACCAGGGGCCTGAATCATGGCACGGCGCCGCTTCCAGATCCGAAAGCGTCGTCTCATTCCACCTGCCGAGCGCCTTGCGCGTCCGCGGCGCAGGCGGGGTGCGCCGCCCGGCAATCGCAACGCCTTCAAACATGGTCGCTATACCGGAAAATGGCTCTCGTTCCACCGCACCGTCAGCACCGCCCTGCGCGAGACCTACGCCTTGCTCGCGGAGCTGGGTTTTGAGCCGCGGCAAAGACGCTGGGCACGCCTTCACAAAGCGCAGGTTCGCGAAAAGCCTTGCAAACAGCGGCTGCAAAGTTATCCCCATGAATACTTTTCAGCGCCACTGGCATTAAGCTGTGATCAAATCGGTCCGCGGCGCGAATCGGCTTGCAGCCATGGGCTGCAATCTGTTCATTCGCTCCCCTCCTTGTCAGCGCGAAACCAGGGCCGGAATGGAACAGGAAGTCTACCGTCACATCCCCTACGATATCGAAGTCGAGCAGGCCCTGCTTGGCGCGATCCTGGTCGACAACCGGGCCATGGAGGCCGTGTCTGCCACGCTGAAGGCGGAGCATTTCTACGATCCGCTGCATCAGCGCCTTTATCAGGCGATGGCGACCTCGATGGAACGCGGCGGCATGATCATCACGCCGCTGACGTTGCATGCGGCGCTGAAGGCCGATCCGGGTCTGGCCGAAGTGGGCGGCCACGCTTATCTCGCGGGTCTCGCCGATGCCGCGCCGGCCGTGCCCAATGTGCGCGACCTTGCCAAGATCCTCTACGATCTGGCGCTGCGGCGCACACTGATCCGCGTCGGCGAGGATATCGTCAACACCGCTTACGAAGCCCCGCTCGACAAGCCGCCGCAGGCACAGATCGAAGACGCCGAAAAAGCGCTCTATCGCGTCAGCGAAAACGCGCGTTACGGCGAAGGCCCCATCGAATTTGCCGAGAGCATGCAGCGCGCCGTGGCCATGGCCGAAAAGGCGCAGCTGCGCGGCGGCAAGATTTCCGGCGTCACCTCGGGCTTCATCGAAGTCGACCGGCTGCTCGGCGGCTTGCAGCCGTCCGATCTTCTCATCATCGCCGGGCGCCCGGGCATGGGCAAGACCGCCTTTGCCGTGAATGCGGGCTTCAACGCCGCCTTTGCCTACGCCCAGGATGTGGCGACGGGGGCATCCGATCCGCGCGGCGCGCCGGTCTTGTTCTTCTCCCTCGAAATGGCGGCGCAACAGATCTCCGCCCGTGTGCTTTCCGAACGGGCCGAGATCGAGATGTGGCAGATCCGGTCGGGCAAGTTCTCTGAAGAGCAGTGGAGCAAATTCGTCCTCACCATGCAGGAACTGTCGAGCGTGCCGTTCTATATCGACGACACCGGCGGCATCTCCATTGCCCAGATCGCGGCCCGCGCCCGCCGTATGAAGCGCGAGAAGAATATTGGCGTCATCATGATCGACTATCTGCAGCTGGTGACGCCTTCGCGCCAAGCCGAAAACCGCGTGCAGGAAATCACCGAGATCACCAAGGGCCTGAAGACTCTGGCCAAGGAGTTGAATGTGCCGGTGGTGGCGCTGTCGCAGCTCTCGCGCGGTGTCGATGCCAGAGACGACAAACGTCCGGTGCTGTCGGACCTTCGCGAGTCCGGCTCTATCGAGCAAGACGCCGACGTGGTGATGTTCGTCTATCGCGAGGAATATTACCTCGCCACCCGCCAGCCCGATCCGTCCTCGCCCGATTTTGCCAAATGGCAGGAGAAGCTGGAGCGGGCGACGGGCAAGGCGGAAATTCTGGTCGAAAAGCATCGTCACGGCGCCACCCGCTCGATCGAGCTGGTGTTCGAATCTCGCTACACCCGCTTTTCCAATATGGCGGAGACGGCGGATGGCTAGGCGGCGCCACGCTGGTGCAGCAGGCTGGGTGCGGATGGCGCTGCGGTCGCGACTACGGCATCATTGTTTGCAACACGTACCAATTTTGCGTGACCGCTGAGGACCTGCACAATCTGCCGCGGCAGCAGCCTGAGTTCGTAATAGGCCCGGACCAGTTCGCGCTGGATCAGGCCCGGGCAGAATCGGTTACCGGCGATCCGCCAGTGTTTGATGTCTGAGACGCCATCGAATGTCTGCCGCGCGATGGTCGGCAGCAGCTGATAGGGTTTCAGCTTGACGGCCATGGCCGAAACATTGGGGTTGAAGAGCAGGTGATCGACCGGCACCTCCCAGCGCTCCGCCGCCAGCAATGCAATCGCCGCGCGGCGTGACAGGATATAGGCGGCGGCGCCGGTGTGGCGCGACAGGATTGGGGCGATGCTCCGTCCCCGTCCGATCTCGCTGCGCTCGCCGACCAGAACCCGCTGGCTCTGCGGCCCGAAATGCTCGAGCTTCAGAACATCGATGCCGGCCGGCAGCCAGCTCAGATCGCCCAGCAGGCGCGGTGCGGCGGGGTCGAGGACGACATCATCCTCGAAAAAAGCCGCATACGGAGCACCGTTGGCGAGGAAGGTGAACCAAGCCTTGCGATGGCTGAGCGAGCAGCATTGATCGCCTTTGGACAAGCGGCCCAATGGTCCTGCGGTGGTAAAATGCCGGGCAATCCAGCCATCGCTAACGGCGGCCGCATCCAGCGCGGACACCGTTTCAAAGGGCATCTTCAAGCTCAGCATCTGCGCCGTCATCGCCGCACGGCGATCGCGGCGTCTGGCGAGATTGATAACGAAGACTTTCATCGAGCCGGCTTGCAAATGCGTTCGCCGCATCAACGCACATTCTGCCGCTCTGTGTTCCGGAAGATGTTGAAAGCGGTGATGGCTTTGCGGTTTGAGACAAAGAAATACAAAATCGGTGTAATGAAACAGGGCATGTTGCGCGCGACGATGATGGTGACCGCACGGAAGATGGACGAGATGCGATTTCTGGAACAGCATGTGGTGCTGCGTACGCGTAACGCGCATAGAATCAGTATCGTTTCGCCGTCTGATTTCGTGACGGCACGTTCGCGTGAAACGGGCGAACTGGCGCTGCCCTACTGTCTTGATGTGGTCCGCCGGCGCGCCCTTTATGTTTGCGCGACTGACGCAGAGGCTGCGCAATCCGCTGCCTTCTATTATCTGCATCTGCGGCAGACTGCGCAGCACATCGTCTCCGTGCCGTTCGAGCATCTGCCTGTGTTGCCGCGGTCTTCGTATGGCGATCCCGTGTTCTTGTTTTCGCCAGGGCGTGTGGGCTCGACTTTGGTCAGCCGTGTTTTGGCTGAGGCGGGGATTGCCTCCGTTTCGGAGCCGGATTTCTACACGCAGGTTGCGCACCCGCTTTGCCAGGTGGCGTTGCGCCCGTTTCGTCGCAGCATCGAAGCGGCGATGTGGTCTCTTTCCGACGATCTTTGCACCGCCTTGGGCGCGGCTCCGGTGGTTAAGCTTCGGGCCGAATGCGCGGCCTACCCGGAGTTGTTCCTGCGCCGCCCAAAAGCCAAGACTATCGTCCTGCTGCGCGATTTTGAAAGTTGGTCGCGCTCTACGGCACAGGTCTTTGGCGCTCATCCGGGCAAGGCGGTCCGCAAATACCTCGCGGCCCTGCGTTGCTATGAGATCCTGCGCCAGCGCAGCGATTGCCATCTCATGCGCTACGAGGATTGGCTTCATGACCCGAATGCTGCGGCCACGGCGCTCGGCGTTTTTTTGGGGGTCACGATTGGGCCTGAAGCCGTTCAACGCGCCTTTGGTCGCCATTCGCAAGCCGGCACCCCCCTGATCCGGCGGCAAAAGCCGGGCTGGGAGGCAAAATGGCGCGGGGCGCTCGTTCTGTGGAATTCGCCGCGGCTCGTCAGCGCACGGGCAGGGCTGGATGGGCCTCTGGCTGGGGCTTGAGATCACGGGAAAGATCATTACATCCAGGGATATAGTCGCCGCGGCAAAAGGAATGGCATAAGCTGCGGCGAGGTTCGCGCAAGACCAGCAGGCAGCAGGGTGGCAGATACATCTTTGGTAGGTGAGTCCGCCACCTTGATGGCAGAGCTTCAGGCGCGTTTTCGCGCCAATGAGGCGGAGCTGCGCCGTGCGCGCGGCCGGGGCGTGGCAGTCGCCGTCGCCATCGTCGTGCATGTGATCTTCATCTGGATCCTGATTTTGGCGGAGTTCGTCCCCATAGACTTTATCAGTCGGCCCAGAATCGAAAAGATGACCTGGATCGTGCTGAACCAACCAGCCCAGGCCCCCAGGATCATCCCTACCAAGCGAATCAAAGATGAGTCCGACGCTGCGGTCAATCCCATCCTGGTGCCCAAAATCATCAAGCCGAAGGTGGAGGAGGAGAACAACGCCATCACCGATCTGGGTCTGGCTTTGGGCCGTTCCTTGGCTTGCGGCGCCAATAGCTTTGAGTACCTCAATTCCAAAATGCGCTTGGAATGCCGCCATAAGCCTTGGCAATTCATCTACGACCGCTACGGCAACATTATCCTCGATCCGCAAGGCCGCCCCGCCGAAGTCCGCGAGGAAACGCTGCGGCCGAGCGATGTCCAGGCGCATGAGCGCAACACCGCTCCCCGCTGCCCGCAGAATGTCGATCCCAACGCCCCTTGCATCGCCGACATTATTGGTGGGCGCTGAATGACCGATTTGCCGCAGCCAAGAACAGGCTTTGACCTCACCGCTCCGCGGCGGCATTGTCCCGCCATGGACCGGGCGGATGAGGGGATGATTACGGCGTTCGAGGCGGCACGCCTGACGGTGCGGCTGTCCGTGCTTGCTGAAAATTTTCGTGTTGCCCAAAGGCTTGCGGGCCCAGCTGAGGTCGCATCCGTGGTCAAGGCAGATGCCTATGGCATCGGCGTGGCGCCTGCCGCCAAGAGTTTGCTCGCTGCCGGTTGCGACAGCTTTTTCGTCGCCCGCCTCGAGGAAGGCATCGCGTTGCGGGATCTGGCGCCAGAGGCGCGGATTTTCGTGCTCGACGGCGCTCAGCCGGACATGGTTCCGGCCCTCATCGCCCATCGCCTGATACCGGTGCTGAATTCGCTCTCCGAGATTGCCGCCTGGTCGGCGGCAGCGGCGGCGACGCGCAGCCAACTTGATGCGGCTATTCACATCGATACGGGGATGAACCGGCTGGGCCTGTCGCCCGCCGAATTGTCCGACCTTGCAGCCGAGCATGTGCGGCATTTGTCGGGCCTCAGAGTCGTGCTCTGGGTAAGCCATCTGGCGTGTTCCGACGAGCCGGAAGCCAAACTGAACGGGCTGCAACTCGAGCGCTTCAAGACCGCGCTCGCCATGCTGCCGGCAGCCCCCGCCAGCCTCTCTGCTTCGGGCGGCATCATGCTGGGCAAAGAGTATCATTTCGATTTGGTCCGCCCCGGCATTGCGCTTTATGGCGGCAATCCGCAGCCGGGACAGCGAAACCCTTTCGGTTCGGTCCTCAGCCTTACCGCCACCATCATGCAGGTGCGCCAAGCGGGCAAAGGCGAGAGCGTCGGCTATGGCGCCAGCTATCGCTTGAAACGGCCCTCGCTGCTCGGCACGGCCGCGCTCGGTTATGCCGATGGCATCTTCCGCAGCCTGTCCAATTCCGGCTCGGTGGCGATCGGTACGGCGCGGGCCCCGATCGTCGGGCGGGTTTCGATGGATCTTCTCACCGTGGATTTGACCGATATTCCTACGGCCGTTCATGCCGGCACCGAAGTGGAACTTTTCGGGCAAACAATATCGCTCGAAGAGATTGCGACGGCTGGGGGCACCATCGCCTATGAAGTTCTAACCTCGCTCTCGCGCCGCGCGCGGCGCCACTACGAGGATATGCCATGAACGTTTTTGCGCATGTTGGCCGGGCCACGATTGGTCTGCTGCGAGAAGTGGGCCGCCTCAGTGTTTTCACGGCGGATGCGATATCGAGTTTCGTCCGCCCGCCGATCTATAGGTCGCTGGTTCTGAAACAGATCATGCGGATCGGCTATAACTCTTTGCCGGTGGTGGGGCTGACGGCCTTCTTTACCGGCGGCGTGCTGGCCTTGCAGATTTACATCGGCACGGCGCGCTATGGCGCCGAGCAATTCGTGCCGACGGTGGTGCTGATCGGAATCTTGCGCGAGCTGGGGCCGGTCATTGCCGGTTTGATGGTTGCGGGCCGTGTGGCGGCGGCGATTGCGGCCGAACTCGGCACCATGCGCGTCACCGAACAGATCGATGCGCTGACCACGCTGGCGACACGGCCGATCAAATATCTGGTGGTGCCGCGGCTGATGGCGGCGCTGATTTCGATGCCGATTCTGGTGGGAATTGCCGACTGCATCGGCGTGGCGGGCGGCTATATCGCCGCCACCCAGAGCTTGGGCTTCACCGGCTCGATCTATCTCAGCACCACGGTTCAGGCGCTCAATCATGCCGATGTGCTGTCGGGCTTGATCAAAGCAGTGGTGTTCGGTTTCTTGATCGCGCTGATGGGCACCTATAACGGCTTTAATTCCAAAGGCGGGGCGCAGGGCGTGGGCGCGGCCACCACCAACGCGGTGGTCTCGGCTTCGATCCTGATCCTGGCGTCCAATTACATTCTCACCAATATCTTCAACTTCTTCAATTTCTAGAGGCACTCTATGGCAAGCGTGGCCTCGACGGCAAAAGTGGAACTGAAGGGCGTCAAAAAACGCTTCGGCAATAAGGTCGTGCTGGATGGGCTCGATCTCGTTATCGAACGCGGTCAATCGCTGGTGGTGATCGGCGGTTCGGGCACCGGCAAATCGGTGATGATCAAATGCGTGTTGGGCATCTTGCGGCCCGATGCCGGCGAGATCTTTGTCGACGGGCAAGAAGTGACGCGGCTTGGCGGCCGGGCGCGCGATGCCTATTTGCGCAAATTCGGTATGCTGTTTCAGGGCGCGGCGTTGTTCGATTCCTTGCCGGTGTGGGAGAATGTCGCCTTCGGCCTCATCCAAGGCCGCGGTATGGGGCGCAGACAAGCGCGCGATATCGCTTTCGAGAAATTGGCCAAGGTGGGGCTCGGCCCCGATGTCGGCGAGCTGTCGCCTTCCGAACTCTCCGGCGGCATGCAAAAGCGTGTAGGGCTTGCCCGCGCCATCGCTGCCGATCCCGAAATCATCTTTTTTGATGAGCCGACCACGGGGCTCGATCCCATCATGTCGGATGTCATCAACGATCTCATCGTCGCCACCCGCTCGACCGGCACTACGGCGCTGTCGATCACCCACGATTTGATCAGTGCACGGAAGATAGCCGACCGCATCGCCATGCTCTACAAGGGCAAGATCATCTGGGACGGGCCGACCGCCGAGATCGACCACAGCGGCAATCCCTACGTCGATCAGTTCATCCACGGCCGCGCGGTCGGGCCGATCCAGATGGAAGTGAAGGCGTAACGCTGCCGCCATCAAGGCGCGGCCTTCTGCGATATGGCTGCGGATTTCAGCGTAGAGCGCGCGGCGCTCGCACGAGGCCCTGTCGCGCCAGACGGCATTGCGATTGCCGAAGGGCGCGCCGCGCTTGCCGGGGGGCTGCGGGGGAGGCTTTGGCGGACGCTGGGCCGGGGCAATGAGCAAGCGCTTTTTCATGGCGGGGCGTCTTCTTCTTCTTTGGGATACTTCGCCCGGGCCGCTTCCAAAAGGTGATCCAGGCGGCGTTCGAGTTTGGCGCGCGCGTCTTTCTGTTCCGCCGCATGGGCTATGTCGCGCGCCAACAATTCCTCCGGTGTGGGCTTATGCGGTTGAACCGCCTCAACAATTGTCCTGCTGCGGCGCTCCACCAAGGCGACCTGAGCCAGCACGCGGGCGACCTGAGCGTTGGCGTTGAGCAGGCGCGCTGCCGCCAAAATGGGCCCGAGCCGGTCACCACGCTTGGCGCTCGCGAGCGTTTCGCAGCGGTTGAGCAAAGCAGTGCCCCGCGCCAAATACCCCGCCAGCTCCTGGGCTACGGATTGGCGACGCGCCTCATCCTCTTGCTTGGGCTGCAATTGCGACACGCTTCCATTGCCGCCTTGGCCCGCGGCGAGGGCATGGTTTGTTCTCATAGAAAAAAGATGGGGCCGGGGAGCGCGGGTTCAAGCGGGAAAGCCGCTACAACGCAACGATGTAATAAAAAGGCCACCAAAAGTGGCATGCGACAGCTTGGCGCGAGGTAAAGCCGAGGGCCGCCGTTTTCTTTCGCCCGAGCCGGTAAGATCTTGGAAGACATCATTATTCTCAACTTAGGAGCGAGGAAGACCGCGCTTCAATCCTGAGTAAATTAGTCAACTAATTTACCAGCTATTAGTCTGCACGTGGGTAAGTTGCCGGGCGAACAAACGCTTCCCCAATTTTTGAGGACGTAGCCCATGTTTTTCCGCCGCGATAATTCAGCCAAAGCCGTTCTGGATGCCCTTGACCATTCTTTGGCGACCATCGAATTCACGCCGGATGGCAAAATCCTGCGCGCCAACGCCAATTTTTGCACCGCGCTCGGTTACACGGCGGAGGAAATTGTCGGCCAGCACCACAGCCTGTTTGTTGAACCGGCTTATGTCCAGAGTGCGGAATATCGCGCTTTCTGGGAAAAGCTGCGCCGGGGCGAGTTCGACGCGCAGCAATATCTGCGGATCGGCAAAGCCGGGCGGCGGGTTTGGATACAGGCAACCTATAATCCGGTGCGTGGCGCCGACGGCCGCGTGGAAAAAGTGGTGAAGATCGCGACCGACATTACCGAACGCGTCAATGCGGTGATCGCTATCGGCGATGCCTTGGCGGAGTTGGCGGGTGGCAATCTCAACCGCCGTCTGACGGCGAGCTTTCCCGCGGACCTGGAAGAAATCCGTACCGACTTCAACAAGGCCAGCGAAGCGCTGCAAAAGGCGATCGGCGGAGTTTCCGAAAGCGCGCACGCGATTGCCAGCGCTGCCAATGAGATCGGCAGCGCCTCGGATGATTTATCGCGCCGTACCGAACAGCAAGCCGCCAGCATCGAAGAAACCGCGGCGGCCCTGGAAGAGATCACGGTGACGGTCAAGAAAACCGCCAGCAATGCCCGCGAAGCCTCCAGCAGCGTGGCGATGGCAAAGACCGCGGCGGATGAGGGCGGGCAGGTCGTCGGAACCGCCATCAACGCGATGGATGCCATCGCCCAGTCGTCGAGGCAAATTACCGACATCATCGGTGTGATCGACGAGATCGCTTTCCAGACCAATCTGCTGGCCTTGAATGCGGGCGTCGAAGCGGCGCGGGCAGGCGATGCCGGGCGAGGTTTTGCCGTGGTGGCAAGCGAAGTGCGGGCCTTGGCACAGCGGTCGAGCGATGCGGCCAAACAGATTAAAGCCCTGATCAACACCTCCAGCGAACAAGTCAGCGACGGCGTTAAATTCGTCGGTCAATCCGGCGAGGCGCTCAAGCGTATCGTCGAACAGGTGGTACAGATCAACAACCTCGTCAGCGAGATGGCGCAGGCCGCCGGGCAGCAAGCGTCCGGTATCGAAGAAGTCAACGCCGCCGTGGCCCAGATGGACCAAGTCACCCAGCAAAATGCCGCCATGGTGGAGCAATCCACGGCGGCGACGCGCAATCTGGCGGACGAAACCAAAGCGCTCAGCGAGCTGGTCGGATTCTTCTCGGCTGGTGAAACATCCGCACCGCGCCCGGCCCTGCGGATGGCGCCCCGTCAAGCCCCGCGTCCGGCCGCCGCCGAGAGCAGGCGCCCGGCGTATAAACCGGCAGCCAGAGCCGGCGGACGCCTGGCTGTTGCCGCGAAGGCGGAGGCGAGCCCCGCCGAAGAATGGTCCGAATTCTGAACAGATACGGGCTGGGCGGCCTCACACAGAGCCATGATGGCTCAACAAGGGGACAAGCAGCAGTCCGATACCATCAATCGTCGCATGGGCGACGGCATTGAGCACGAGGTCGCGCCGCCACAGATACAGCAGCGTGATCAACACGCTAATGATGAAGACCGGCAGCAGATGGGCCAGTCCGACGGCTGAAATGTGCGCCAAGGTGAAAAGCGCGACAGTCACCGCAGCCGCTAGCCATTTGTTGTTGAACAGAGAGGCGAGACGTTCGAGGGCATAGCCGCGGTAAAGGGTTTCCTCGAACACACCCGCAGTTACAACAAGAAGCAGACGCGTGGTGAAGGGTAAGGACTGCAGGAAAGCGACAAAATGTGTGTCGCTGCTTGCGCCGCTGGCGTTCACGAGAAAACCGGAAACCGGTACGATCACGAAACCTGCAAGCAGCCCCAGCGGGATCGTCCACCAGCGCAGCGGCCGCACCCCAATGGACGCCAGCCCTTGCCGTTCGACGAGGAGCACGACAACGATCACAGCCGCAAAATTGGCCCAATGCAGCACAAGGCCCCATCCCACGCGGGCACCTGTCTGCGCTGTGCCGTAAAAGATCGTGCCGATAAGGGGCGGAAGGGCGGGTACGACGAGGGCCAAAAACAGACCCAAGAGGGTCGCAAGCGAAAGCGCTTGACGACGTGCCGACGCCTCCACCATGGCATCCCCTCCTTCGCGGTTGCGTTGTTCCACAAGACTAAACAGAATCCGGACCGTCCGCCAATCACTAGGGCCGCTACCGCAATGGCCTTGGTCGGGTCAGACCCGGCTATGCCGAGATCGCCGCAGCTGCCACCAGCGCGCCACTGCCACGCCGCCCCAAATGGCTTCGATAAGGCCGAAAGGCCAGGCGCCTTGCAAAAAACCGTAAGCCGAGCCCAGCCAGCACGATATGGCGAAGGCCAGCACGAACCAGGGGCTGCGTTTCTCCAGTGTGTAGGTGACCAGCATGGCGCTCACCGCGAAAAGCCCGAAGAGGGTGAGGGTGTCCATGCTGTTGCCTTTTTGTTCCCGTGCCATGCTATAGTCGATTCATGGCCAAATCTTCTGCTTCTTTCGTCTGTCAGTCTTGTGGCGCCGTCCATACCAAATGGTCGGGGCGATGTGATGCTTGCGGGGGGTGGAACACCATCACAGAGGAGGCTGCACCCGCGCCCTTGGGCAGCAATGTGCGCCGCCAAAAGGGCCGCGCCTTTGCTCTGGAAGATTTGCAGACCGCGGATGAAGCCCCGCCGCGGCGCATCACTGGCATCCATGAGTTCGATCGGGTCTGCGGCGGCGGGTTGGTGCCTGGCTCTGCTCTGCTGGTAGGCGGCGATCCCGGCGTCGGCAAATCGACCATCATTTTGCAGGCCTTGGCGTCCTATGCGCGCACGGGTGGCAGCGCCGTCTATATCTCCGGCGAAGAGGCGATGGCGCAGGTGCGTATGCGCGCCGTGCGGATGGAGCTTTCCGACAGCCCCGTGGCGCTCGGCTCGGCCACTTGTGTCGAAGATATTCTGGCGACTCTGGAAAAGGGCAAACCGCCCGGTGTGGTCGCCATCGATTCCATTCAGACGTTGTGGACCGGCGCATTGGAAGCCGCTCCAGGAACGGTGGCGCAAGTGCGCACGGCCTCCTTCGATCTGGTGCGCTATGCCAAATCCTCCGGCGCGGCACTGATCCTGGTGGGGCATGTCACCAAAGACGGTCAGATTGCCGGGCCTAAGGCGGTCGAACATCTGGTCGATGCGGTGCTCTATTTTGAAGGCGAGCGCGGCCATCAATTCCGCATTCTGCGCGCGGTCAAAAACCGCTTCGGGCCCACCGACGAAATCGGCGTCTTCGAGATGACCGGCAAGGGCCTGGCAGAAGTCGCCAATCCCTCGGCGTTGTTTCTCGACGACCGCAACAGCGCCTCGCCGGGCACCGCGGTGTTCGCCGGGATCGAGGGCACACGGCCTTTGCTGGTGGAGGTGCAGGCGCTGGTGGCGCAGCCCGGCTATGGCACGCCGCGGCGCGCGGTGGTGGGCTGGGATACCGGACGGCTGGCGATGATTCTGGCCGTGCTCGATTCGCGCGGCGGTGTCGGGGCCAGCGCCAATGATGTCTATCTCAATGTGGCGGGCGGCCTCAAAGTGGGCGAGCCGGCGGCGGATCTGGCGGCGGCGGCGGCGCTGATCTCGTCTTTTTCCGGAATCGCTTTGCCGCACAACACGGTCTTCTTCGGGGAGATCAGCCTGACCGGCGATATTCGCCCCGCACCGCAGCCGGAATTGCGCTTGAAGGAAGCCGCCAAACTCGGCTTTACGACGGCCGTGGTGCCGAAGGATACCAAAACGGAAGTTTCTGGCCTCGCCTTGCGGCCGGTCAAGGATGTTGGCGATCTGATCTCTGTGTGCGGCGCGGGCGAGAAATGACGCTGCGCCGGATTTCACCGAATCACTGCATGGGCTAAGGTCGCGCCATGAGCTTCCAGTTCCTCGATATCGCCCTGGTTGTGATCGTGCTCGCGTCTGCAGTCTATGCGACCTATCGCGGGCTGGTTTCCGAATCGCTCGCCATTTTCGGCTGGGTTGCGGCGGCCTATGCGACGCTGTATCTGGGCCCCTATTGCGCCGGCTGGATGCGCACCATGATTGCGCCGCAGTGGCTGGGCGAAGCGCTGGGCTTCGTCGTCATCTTTCTGGTGGTGCTGCTGCCGCTCCATTTCGCCAGCTCGCGCATCGCGGCCAACGTCAAACGCTCGCAAGTCGGCACCCTCGATTCGGTGCTGGGGACGGGCTTTGGCATCCTGCGTGGCATCGCGATGGTTGGTATTGCGTACTTGCTCTACACCTCGATGGTGCCGGTGCGCGAGCAGCCGGGCTGGGTGGTGGGGGCGCGGCTGTGGCCTGTAATGCACGCCTCGGCGGAAATCGTCGCCTCCCTGATCCCCGACCCGAATGTGCAGGTCGACGGCAAGACGGTGCGCAATCGCGGCAGAAAAGAGGCGGAGCCGACCATACCCGAGCTCCTGGGTGCGCCCCAGGACCAGCCCTTCCGCAAAGCCGAGCAAAACCCCCAGGACGATCTGCGCCCGGAGCCAGCCAAAAAAGCCGAAATTGAGGCGAATACGGAGCATCAGCAGGCGGTTGCCGCGAAGGCAGCCAAACATGTCAAGAAGACCTATGGCGCCAAGGACCGTCACGCGCTAGACAGGCTCATCGAAACCAGCCACAGCGACGCGAGCGACAAGCCATGACAGGCCTTATGGGCCCATTTGGACTTGAGGAAGCCGATAGCCTGCACGAAGAGTGCGGCGTGTTCGGCGTTTTTGGTCATCCGGGCGCCGGTGCGCTGACCATTCTGGGGCTGCACGCGCTGCAGCACCGCGGTCAGGAAGCCGCCGGTGTCGTCAGCTATGATCAAGGCCAATTCATCGCCGAACGCCATCCCGGTTTGGTCGGCGATATCTTCGGCAAAAATTCGACCCATGCCGCCAATCTGAAAGGCGATTACGCCATCGGGCATAACCGCTATTCCACCGCGGGCGGCTCGGCGGTGCGCAACATCCAGCCGCTGTTTGCGGACCTCACCGGCGGCGGCATCGCCATCGCCCATAACGGCAATCTCACCAACGCTTATGCGCTGCGCACGGGCCTGGTGCAGGAAGGCGCGATTTTCCAATCGACCTCCGACACCGAGGTTATCATTCACCTGACCGCGCGCAGCAACAAAGGCCAAGTGGTCGACAAGCTGATCGATGCGCTAAAGCAGGTGGAGGGCGCCTATTCGCTGGTGGCGATGACCTCCAAGAAGCTGATCGGCGTGCGCGACCCCTGGGGTGTGCGTCCATTGGTGATCGGCATGCTCGATGGCGCGCCGATTCTGGCGTCCGAAAGCTGTGCGCTGGACATCATCGGCGCCGAGTTCGTGCGCGATGTCGAGCCCGGCGAAGTTGTCGTCTTCACCAAAGGCCAGGTGGAAAGCTTCCATCCTTTCGGCAAGCAGAAGCCGCGCTTCTGTGTCTTCGAATACATCTATTTCGCCCGTCCGGATTCGATGATGGAAGGGCGCAATGTCTATGAGGCGCGCAAGAATATCGGCGAGCAATTGGCCAAAGAAGCCCCTGCCTCCGCCGACCTCGTGGTGCCGGTGCCCGATTCCGGCGTGCCCGCGGCGCTGGGCTTTTCCCAAGCCTCGGGTATTCCCTTCGAGATGGGTATCATCCGCAACCATTATGTCGGGCGCACCTTCATCGAGCCGACCGACGGTATTCGCCACCTGGGCGTGCGCCGCAAGCACAATCCCAACCGCGCCATGTTGGCCGGCAAGCGTGTGGTCTTGATCGACGATTCCATTGTGCGCGGCACCACCTCCAAGAAGATCGTGCAGATGGTGCGCGATGCGGGCGCCTCGGAAGTCCATTTCCGCGTCGCCAGCCCGCCGACCAAGCATTCCTGTTTCTATGGCG
>JAATGP010000062.1 GCA_015654635.1 Alphaproteobacteria bacterium
TCGTGGAACAGCGCTTTGCCGAGGCCGGTGCGCTTGATGGTTTTCAGAAATTGCTTGGGGATGATCATGTCGGTATCGACATTGATCATCGGCAACGGCGCCGCGACGCCGGAGAGTTGCGTGAAAGCTTCCATGGCGAGCGGGTTTTAGCGGCTCAGACCGGCTATAACAAGCGCCGTCCTTGTATTGAAATGATCGTGCGCTAAGCTGCCGCCATACGAGGGGGGCAAGCCATGTTCAAATTCCTGTTTGGCCGAAAAAAGCAGACATTCGCACCCATTCTGGCGCCCGCTGCGCTGTCTCCTCCGCCCACGCCTATCCCGGTGGTGACCGGCGGTGGCGAGGGCATCCACATCCCGCCGCACAAGCTCACGCGCCGCAACCTCCATCTGCATTATGCCATTTCCTCCCTGCGTGAGGAGCTGGAGGCAGTGGATTGGTACCACCAGCGCGCCGACGACACCGAAGATGCCGGGCTGAAAGCCATCCTGCTGCACAATGCCGATGAGGAGATCGAGCACGCCGCCATGCTGCTGGAATGGATTCGCCGCAGCGAGCCGCGCTTCGACAAAGAGCTGAAGGAATACCTGTTTACCGACGGCCCCATCACCGGCGTCGAAGAAAAGGCGATGGGGCGGACCTAGCCTGCCCCCGCATCCATGGCGCGTCGTTGTCGCGCCTATTCGCGCCTTGCTTGCGGGCCTATCCTGTGCCTGCCCAGACGGCTCCTCGAGAATGCCGCGGGCGGGAGGGTACAATGGCATTAATGGTCTGGAGCGATGAGCTGTCCCACGGCGTGGCCTCGATTGATGCGCAGCATCACGAGCTGGTCGATTTGATGAATGCGCTATACGACAGCGCGGTGGCGGGCGAGGGCGCTGTTACGGTGCGCCTCTTCGACAAATTGCTGGAACACACTGTCGCCCATTTCCGCCATGAAGAGACACTCTTCATCGCCACGGGATATCCGGACGCTTCGCGCCACCGCCATCATCACGAGCTTCTCACCGCGAAGGCCATCGAATACAGAGATTGCGCCGCAGCTGGGGATTTCAAGACCCTGACCGCCGAAATCCTGCCCAAGCTGCGCGATTTCCTCGCCTTCCACATCCAGAAAGACGACAAGGAAACTTGCGCGTTTTTGAACAAGCAGGGCATCTGCTAGGCACGGCGGGGCAATGCCTTCTACGCCTTGTCGGCCAGCCCATCCGGCACGGCTTCGTGGAAATGCGACAGGTCCACGATGCGTTGGCCGCCCGGGGTTAACGACAGGATGTCGACGAAGCGGTGGCGCCACAAAATCTGATGCGGGCGATAGGAATGGCGGGCGAATATCTGTGCCGCCAAGGTTTCGTCCGTGCCGGAGATAAGGGCGATTATTTCCGCCTGAACGGCCACCAGGGATTCCGGTGTATGGCCATAGAGAGGGCTTGTCTCGTCGAGGCGATGCATCACGGTCCAGGAGAGGGCGAACAAAGACGACCGCGCGCGCACCAGAGAAATCTCCTGGAAACGGCGCATCGTGAAGCCTTCGCGCGTGGTTTGCTGCCAGGCAAAATTGACGGCGATATTGGCGTCGAGGATTTGGTTGCCGCGCTGATTGGCGGCGCGGAACATCAGCATGGGCACGCCGTCGAAGGTGGTGATCACCGCGATATCGGAGAACAACACGCGCGCGGTGGGCCGCGAAAAGCGCGAGAACACCGCGCCTGTGATCAACGCCACATTCAGGATGCCGACAAAGGCTTCGATAATGACGATAACATTCGCATAGGTGCTCTTGGGCGCCAGTTCGCCATAGCCGATCGAGGCGATGGTGTGGACGCTGAAGCGGAAAGCATCCCAGAAATCGCCGGGGCGGGCATGCTCGATGCCGGTGGGGTCGGCCATATAGAGCAGGGCAAAGGCGCAATTGAGCACCACAAAGAACACGGCCAGCGCCACCAGAAACAGCGGCCAGGGAATAATCAGAATGGCGTGATAGAAATCGGTCCAGCGCGAACGGTCCTGGCCTTTGATGATGGCAAGGCGCCGGCCTGGGCGCGCCCGGCCAAGAGAAACGAGTTCCCGCTGTTTGCGCGGAAAGCGCTTGCGAAACTGCTCTGGCAACAGATTAACCACGGCCTTGCCCGGCGGTCGGGCCGCCTTTGCCTGCCTTGACACCGAGTTCGTGTAGATAATCCCAGGTATAAAGCCCGGTCGCATGGCCATCGTCGAAGATCAGCCGCACGGCGTAATTGCCCACCGGCTCGATGGCTTGGATCGCCACATTCTCTTTGCCGATGACGGTGACCTTCTGCTCGGGGCTATGACCCTGCACTTCGGCGCTGGGCGATTCCACCCGCAGATATTCCGCAGGCAGAGAAAATTGCGCGCCACCGTCGAAGGATACGGTCAGCGTGCGCTTGTCTTTGGAAAGACGCAGTTCGGTGGGCCAAATCGTCATTAGCTGTCACGCTCCGCGTCGCTTAAGGCGCGTGCCTCATCGGCGCGCATGATGGGGATGCCGTCACGGATGGGATAGGCAAGACCCGCCGCCTTGCTCACCAGCTCTTGGCGCACGCGGTCATAAGAGAGCGTCGTTTTGCTTACGGGGCAGACCAGAATTTCGAGCAGCTTGGGGTCGGTTTCCATGGGCACTCAGTTGACGGATTCAGGGCCGGGCGGCCCGGCATTGGCCATTTCGAGCAGGGTAATCAGCGTATCCACCCGCGCATCCCAGCGGGGCGCCTCCAGCAGCGCTTGTTTTTCGGCAGGCAGGAAGGGGCAAAGCATGGCAAGCGCGGTGACCAAGGTTTCCGGCGGCGCCCCCATCACGCTTTTCCAATCGGCCTTCAAATCGCGGCTGGAGAGATATTCCTTGAGGGCAACGATCAGCCGGTCGCGGGGGAAATTCGATTCATCCGCTGGCATCAAATCTTCTAGGAAGGGCTCGAAGTCCGGTGTGATCATGCGATAAGGCTGATCGGTCTCCATTTCCTCGACCATGCGGAAGCGGCAGACGCCCGTCAACGTGATCAGATAGCGCCCATCTTCACTTTCGCGAAAACCGGTAATGCGTCCGGCACAGCCGACATTGGCAAGGGTGGGGCGGAGCACCTTGTCCTCGTTTTGCGCGGGCTGGATCATGCCCATCAGCCGGTCACCGGCTAATGCCGCGTCCACCAGCGCCAGATAGCGCGGTTCGAAGACGTTGAGCGGCAGTTGTCCGCGCGGCAACAGCAACACGCCTGTCACCGGAAAGAGGGCGAGCACCTCGGGCAGATCGTCGAGCGTATTGTAGATGAAACCCATGGCGTCACGAAAACAGGATGGAGGAGAGTTTGCGCCGCGCTGCGATGGTGCGCTCATCCGTAGGTCCCATCGCTTCGAACAGCGTGACGAGATGCTTGCGCGCGCCGTCGTCGTTCCATTTGCGGTCGCGCCGCACGATATCGAGCAAAGCCTCAATAGCGCCGTCGCGGTTACCTTCCGCATCGAGAGCCAGTGCCAAATCATAGCGCGCTTGGTGATCGTTGGGATTGGCGGCGAGCTTGGCTTCCAGTTCGGCATTCTTGCCCGCCACTGCCGCTGCGCTTTCGCGTAAGGAGAGTTCGGCCGCAACCGCGCGCACCGCCTCGTCGTTGGCATCGTCGGGGCGCACTAGCGCCAGTGTGGTCTTGGCCCGTTCGAGATCGCCGGTCTTGAGGTAGCAGCGGGCGAGGCCGGCCGCTGCCTTAGGGTTTCCCGGTTCGTCTTGCAGCACATGGGCATAGGCTTGGGCTGCTTGGCCGATATCGCCCGCGGCAAAGGCCTGCTCGGCCAGTTCCAGAATCTCGGCAGCATGGTCGTGGGCACCGCCTTCGCCGCCAGCCAAAGCGTTTACGAACTGGGTGATCTGACTGTCGGGCAGGGCTCCCATGAAACCATCGACGGGCTGGCCGTTCTTGAAGGCATAAACCGTGGGGATCGATTGGATGCGCAGCTGGCGGGCAATTTCCTTGTTCTCGTCGACATTGACCTTGACCAGCTTGACGGCGCCGTTGGCCGCGATCACGGCCTTTTCGAGGTCGGCGAGGAGCTGCTTGCACGGACCCGATCCGGCCACCCAGAACGCGACGATCACCGGCACCTCGCGCGAGGCCTCCAGAACATCGGCGGCGAACGTCGCAATGCCGGAGTCCTTGATATGAGGGCTGCTGCCGGGTTTGGCGGTGGTGCTGGAGCCGAACAAATGCATGCTGATCTATCCTGAAATGCGCCTCCAACATGGGCGTTTGGAGACAGAAAGAAAAGAGGCCCTTGGCGGAAGGGCTGTCCCGTCAGAGGGCGGAAAACCCGGGTCTATGGCCCCCTTTCGGGAATGGCGACGATGATCGGATGATGCCCGCAAGCGTGGATGAAAGCCAAGAGGTCGCCCGGGGCAATCGCCGTCGTGCGGTCGTTGCGTAAGGGATGAAAATTGAGCGGTGCCAGCGCCAGCATTTCCTTGTCCAGTACCACCCGCACCCTGTGCTCTGCATCGTTGATCAGGGCAAAGGGCGTCACGGAGCCAGGCGCGATCCCAAGCGTGGCCTTCAGCAGCTCCGGTGCGCCGAAGGAAAAGCGCGGGGCCGAAAGCTGCTTGGCTAGGGCGCCGAGGTCGACGCGGAGATGCGCCCGCACCACCACCAGCCAAAGCCCGCCTTTCCTGTCCTCAAGGAAGAGATTTTTGGTATGCCCACCGGGTAGGCGCGCGGTGACGGCGTTCGAGTCATTCACCGTGAAGACCGGCGCATGCGCATAAGTCTTGGTGGCAATTGCAAGTTCGCTGAGGCGCCCATAAAGCCTCTCCTCGCGCCGGTCCGCGGCCGCATCACTCATTTGCCCAATCCGTCACCACAACGCGCATTTTGTGGCAGGTGATTTGTGACAATCAACAGGCTCGTCCCCAAAACCGTAGTGCACCTGCCACAGCGAGGGGCAAAGCGTACGCGCACGGTGGGGAGTTTGGTTGACACATAACTGCCGCATCCACACATTCCGCCCAACGATAAGGAAATGCGCGTTCGGAAGGCACTGGACCACATTGGCCGAAAATTCGGCAAACGAGGGGTATTCATAATGGGCAGATTGTCCCAAGTCGGCAAGTTCACGTCATATCTACTGCTGTCGGCGGCCTTTGGTGGCATTGCGCTGGCCCAAACGGTGGAAGAAGTCACCGTGACCGCGCAGCGGCACGCGGAAAATATCCAGGACGTGCCGATGTCGGTGGCCACACTCGACACCACCCACGTTGAGGCGCTGTTCGAATCGGGCACGGATGTGCGCGCCTTGGCCAATGCGCTGCCCAACGTCTACGCCGAATCTTCCAATGGCCGCGTAGCCCCGCGCTTCTATATCCGCGGCCTCGGCAATACCGATTTCGATCTGGCAGCCTCCCAGCCCGTGTCGATCATTCAAGACAATGTGGTGATGGAAAACGTCATCCTGAAAAGCTCACCGCTGTACGACCTTGCCGACGTCGAAGTGGATCGGGGCCCCCAAGGCACACTCTTCGGCCGCAACACCACGGCTGGTATCATCAAATTTACCAGCACCAGACCGAGTCAGGATTTCAGCAGTAAGCTGATCGCTTCTTATGGCGAGTTCGGTACCAGCAATATCGAAGCGGCGGCCGGCGGCGGCCTCACCGATACGGTGTCGGTGCGCGTTTCGGGCCTTTGGCAGCATCGCGACAACTATATCGACAATGCCTATCTGAAAACCAACGACGCGCTCGGCGGCTATGACGAGAAGGCTGGCCGCGTGCAGGTTCTGTGGGAGCCGGTGGACCATCTCTCCGTCCTGCTCAACGTGCATGCCCGCTCGCTGGACGGCACCGCGGCGGTATTTCGCGCCAATATCCTGACCAAGGGCTCGAACCAGCTGAACAGCAATTACACCTTCGATAAGGTGTATTTCGACCAAGGCGCCAACAACCCGCAGAAGTACAACGGTATCGGTTCGAGCGGCGAGATCACTTATGATTTCGGCCCGGTCACGCTGACCTCGATCACCGGTTACGAATACACCCACGGCTATTCCCGTGGCGATATCGATGGCGGCAATCCCACCGGTCCGGGCGTGATCTTCTTCCCCTCCGAATCGCAGGATGGCCTCGATTACCTGCACCAATATACCCAGGAAGTTCACCTCGCGTCCGTTACGGGCGAGCCCCTCTTCTGGCAGGTCGGCGGCTTCTGGTTCGATACTGATTATGCCGATTCCACCTATACCGATCCCACCAATGCGCCGACCTCTCACACCACGGTGCGGCAGACCAACGTCTCCTATGCCTTGTTCGGCCAGGCGAGCTACCTGCTCACCGATGCTTTGAAGGTGACGGGGGGCGTGCGCTGGACGGAGGACACCAAGGGCCTGACGGCAAACGGTCCGGCGATAGCTCCTATCACGACACCGGTTCGCCTGCGCGGATCGAACATTTCCTGGGACTTCAGTGTCGACTACGCCTTTACGGAAAACGTGAAGGGCTATGCGCGCGTTGCGACGGGTTTCCGCGCTCCCTCGATCCAAGGCCGCGACATGGCTTTTGGCAGCCCCTATTCCACGGCGCGCTCGGAGACCATCACCTCCTATGAGGCGGGCGTGAAGTCGGAGTTGTTCAACAATACTGTCCGCCTCAATGCCGATGGCTTTACCTACTACATCCGCAACATGCAGCTCTCGGCCATTGGCGGTGGCAGCAATTCCGTCAAGCTGATGAACGCGCGCGCCGGCCTCGCCTATGGCTTGGAAGCCGATGCGGAATGGGCGGCGCTGGAAAATCTCACTTTCACGGGCGGCGCTTCGTGGACCCATACCGAAATCCGCGATGCGGGCCTTGTCACGGGCGTCTGTGCCCAGTGTACGGTTACCAATCCGCTTGATGGCAACGGCAATGCCTTGATCAACGGCAATCCCTTCCCGCAAGCGCCGGACTTCCAGGTCCAGCTGACGGCACGCTATGGCTACCCGTTAGAAAATGGCGGCGAGCTTTTCGCTTATACCGATTGGTGGTGGCAGGGTTACACCAACTTCTTCCTCTACAAGTCGAAGGAGTTTCACACCAACGGCAATTACGAGGGCGGGCTGAAAATCGGCTATGTCTTCCCGGACAAGCATTTCCAGATTGCCGCTTATGCGCGCAACCTGACCAACAAGCCGAACCTGCAGGGCGGTATCGATTTCGACGATCTGACCGGGTTTGTCAGCGACCCGCGCGTCATCGGCATCGAACTGTCGGCGCACGTTCCGTAAGCGCCTTCAACAAACGTCATAGCAGATGTGAAAACGGGCGGATCTTGCGATCCGCCCGAAGTTTATATGTGGGCTAAAAGATCACCATCATGCGATGGCGTGTAGTGGGCTCAGCGGCCGCCGGCCACGCGTTCGTAGGAGCCGTTGCTCGCGGAGATCTGATGCACCAGCGGCGCCGGGATCGAGTTGACCGCCGCATTGACGGCGTTGGCGCGGCAGGTAGAGAATTCCTGGGCTGCAAGAGCGGGCGCAACCGAATAAGAGGTGTAGAACATGGGGGCGCCACCGCAGGCCGAGGCGGCGGCGGCATTGATGCGGACGAGCAACGTGCGCGCGCCGGCTTCCGTGGAGAGGTTCAGGTCATGATAGCTGACCGAGACGTCCTTGCGGATGATGTTCGAGTCGGCATGGGCGGCGCCGACGATCAAAGCGGCGGCGGTAAGAGCAGTGCCCACAAATTTCAACATGGTTGTTCTCCTTGGTTATCCGGTTGCCCTGGCTGATCCGGGGTATCCGGTGGTCCGCGGCCCGTTCCTGAACCGCCCCAGTAGGACAGCGCTGTCAGGGCTGCGTCAGAAAGGACCAAAACCTGATCGATTGCCGATTTTGGGTGATGAAAAACCGACTTTTGGTGCACTGCAGCAAGCGATTGCCGATCAATTTGCACGATTTGCCCAATCGGTCATCTTTTTGCACAATTTCAGTCGTTTACAATGCCATGCGAGAGCTTGATTATAAGCCGGTCCAGGGAGGACACGCGGACTCTATTGCTGCAATGCGGGTGATTCCGCCATGGAGCCAAGAATGCGTGCCTCATTAAGCCAGATCATTTTGGCGCAAGAATCCGATTTCAACCTGGGCGGTCTTATCGTTAGCCCCTCCAAGCGCCAGGTCGTGGCCGCGGCGGGCGAATACGAACGGCTACAGCCGCGCATCATGCAGGTCTTGGTTGCCTTGGCTTTACGCCGGGGCGAGGTGGTCAGCCGCGATGAAATGATGGCGGTTTGCTGGGGCGGCTTTGCGGTCAGCGACGATGCCATCAATCGCTGCATCGCACGCATACGCCGTCTGGCCGAAACCCATGGCGGCTTCACGCTGGAGACGATTGCGCGTGTGGGCTATCAGCTCAACGAAGAGGGTAGCCTAGAGTCTACGGCCATGCCTGCCCTGACGCCCGCCGCGGACACACCGATGCTTCCCGAAGCCAGCATCAGCGCTTTGCTCGCGCCTGAGCCGGTCCTAGACATCGATAGCCCCAGGATGTCAGCGCCTGCCGCGGCGGCACCATCCTGGGTTGCTCTGCATGGTACTGTTGCGGTTGGTGCTTTCGCCGCGGGCGTTCTCTTCACCGCCACACTGTTCGTCTGCGCCCATTTCCTGTGAGGAAAGCGCAATTCTAAGAGACGGCCGGGATGGCGAAGCTGAGCACTGCGCCGAGCGTCAAAGCGATCAGGCAAGCGATAAAAATGAATGTCCGGCTCATGCTGCTGCCCAGGAATCTGTGGCGCGCATAAAGCGAGGCGAGAGTGGCGGAAAATGTTCCCCATTCAGGCCAAAGCATGGTCTTTCTGAACGGCGGCAAAAGAGGAGGGCGAAAAGCTTCGCCCTCCGGTATCAGGCTTACGGCGTGGCCAGCTTTTCGGGGGCGATGCCATAGCGCTGGGTATAGGCCTTGACCAAGGCCGGCTGGTTGAGGGCGACCACGGACTTGGCAACCACCTGGATCGAACAGCGGCGGGCGGCAATGCTGTCGAATTTGGAGCAGGGCGTGATAGCGGCATGCGCAATACGATCAAGCATCGTGGTCGCATCTGCGTCTTTGGTCAGATCGAGATCGGTATGGGGGACGTCGAGGGCGGGCGGCACGGCTTGCGCCTGCGCAGCACCGGCGAACAACAGTAGAGCGGCAAGCGGAAGGAATTTGTAGCGTGACATGGAGATGCTCCTTGGGGGGGGGCTCGTGGCGAGCGCGCTCTCCATAGCCCTTCCGGTCAGCCTCGGAAAGAAAACTGACCGGGCAAGCACGATAAAGTGACTACGGAATAGCAATAGCCGCAGGGGGATTTTGTGCGCTGGAAAATCAATTACGGCAACAAGCGGGCAATCCACCCCGGCAAGGCGAATGCCGCGGCGTGAACGGCAGGATTGTAATAGTCCGTCTTCAGCTTCAGGCGCTTGAAGGCGCGCGCCGCCTTGGCGATTCCTGCCGGCGTACCCAGGCGGGCGCCTTTACCCGACCACGACAAAGCCATGAAGCCGCCGATATAAGTAGGAACCACCGTCAGATAAAGACCGGAACGCGGGAAGAAAGCCGCCAGTTCCTTCAGCGCCTCGGTAATTTCCGCGGGCTGATAGAAAGGCACCCCGGTCTGGAAGGTGGCAAAACCGCCGGGCTTCAGCGCGCGCTTGATGCGATCGTAGAAAGTCTCGCCGAACAGTGCCTTGCCGGGGCCGATCGGATCTGGCCGATCACCGATGATGAGGTCGAAACGGGCTTTGTTTTCAGGCCTTGCCAGGAATTCAAAGGCGTCGGCGATTTCGATTTTGAGACGCTTATCGCGGAAGGCTTTGGCATTGATCTCGCCGAAATGTTTCTTGCACAACTCGACGACCTTGCCGTCGATATCGACCAGAATCACTTCCTTGATCGTCTTATGCTTGAGCGCTTCATCCGCGATGGAGAGGTCACCGCCGCCCACGATCATGACACTTCTGACCTTGCCATGTTCCAGGATCGGCAAATGTGTCAGCATTTCGGCGTAGGCCGATTCGTCCCGCGTGGTGATCTGGACGACGCCGTCGAGCGTCATGACGCGGCCGTTGATCGGCGTGTCGAAGATCTTGATGTGCTGATATTGGCTCTTTTCGTCGACCAGCGCGGCGCCGGAAAGCTCAATCGTCTGGGCATAACCCTTGTGCAGGCGTTCTTTGAAGTTCGTCATGTCCCTCGGGCCTCAGAGCGATTTTCGATGCCGCGCTTTTAGGTCCCGCTGCAGCGCGTGGCAAGGGCGTACACGCCAAGTTGGGTGTACCGCGTACATACCGGCTCTGTTTTTCCGCGCTGGTAATCACACTGTCATTTTGCGCCTGTGCGCGGCCTTAAGTTCGCGGCAATAATTGTGACAACAGCAGCGACACGGCCGCGGCAAATATTTTTACAGAGGGGTGACAAACTTCTTGCATAGGGGGGGGGTACGCATATATTGCGCGCCGTTCTCTTCGGAGAACTGAGCGGCACGAGGGCCTTCCCTCGGGCCGCTTTCTTCTTGAGGCGCCCACCACCGCGAGGCGGGGGGCACAGGTGTCAACACTCTGAGAGGGTAGGTGCCAGGATGGCTCGACTCGAACTCGTGGCAGCGATCAAAGAAGCAAAGGCGCCACGCGCCCGCGCGACTGCGAGGACTGTCCCGGTTCCTATTCCCCCTGGGGATGAGGACCGCAAGGACCACTTCATCACTCGTAACGGACTGACCTATGCGGGAAGTCACCTGATAATCGATTTATGGGACGCCGAGGGACTCGACGACCGTGATCGGATCGAAGCAGCA
>JAATGP010000037.1 GCA_015654635.1 Alphaproteobacteria bacterium
AATACGGCTCGATCATCAGCCACTGTTCGTCGCTCAGCCAGAAAAGGTTGCGCCGCATGCGATTCTCTGCAAATCACCCAGCATAGGGAATCAACAACCGATTCAGGCGGCAACACTTTTATTGAGTTTTGGCCCTAGTTGCGACGTAGATTGGCGTCCAATCGTTGTGCCGATTTACAGCCACAAATCGATGACCCTGGGATCGATCAGAAGGATCATTTCGCACCTAAGGCATTGTAATTATTAGCATCAAAAGAGAACGAAACCAATTCGTTGCCCGTTTCCTTGCCCGGTTTTTTGCTGGCTGGATAGCCACCCTGTGATTTCCGAGGCCCACCCCACCCTTGGACCATAGGTTACGGGGCATTTTCGCGGAATTGGCTGCGGAATGGAAGACGCGACCTTTTAGCCGGCGCATCCCCTCGCATATCCGGTCTGGTCATCTTTCCGCCGTGCGGCTCGAAACCTGTGCGATCAGCCTGTCGACGCGCGAAAGGAACAGTTTCAACACTTGCGATCTGTTGGCGCGATGATAGCCGAGCACGAGGTCGATGGTCGGCCCTCCATCCGTGAAAGGGCGGCTGGTGACGGACCATGTGAGGAAATTCTTCGCGTAAGCGGGCAGGAGGGTCACGCCGCGGGTGGATGCTACCAGTGACATGGCCATGCCCAGATTGTCGATCTTCTGCTCGCCGTTTACGTTCGTGCCTCTGGCTTGGAAATAGTCGTCTATCACTTGGCGAAATACCGGCGCGGTCGCCGACATGTGGATGAAGGGCTCCTGTGCGATCTCTTCGGCGGTAACGCTCCGTTTTGCTGCCAGAGGATGATCGCTGGGCATGATGGCCACCACGGCTTCACGTGCCACTTGGCGATATTCGAGATCGGGCAGGCCGGGCTCACAGCGCATGAAGGCCAAATCCAGCCGGCCGCGCATCAGCGCAGCGGCCAAATCGGGCGAATAGTGGCTGGAAACCGTAATATCGATGTTGGGCAATTCATCTCGCAAGATACGCATGGCCTCGGGCAGCCAGTCCATTTCCTGGCCGGTGAGGAATCCCAACGCGAATGACGCCTTGGCCGGCTGCGCCGCGCGCCGCGCTGCTGAAGCTGCGGCCTCGACCTGGGCCAATGCCAGTCGCGCATGATCCAGGAAGGCCCGCCCCGCCGGGGTGAG
This sequence comes from Alphaproteobacteria bacterium, assembly GCA_015654635.1. Lineage (GTDB taxonomy): Bacteria > Pseudomonadota > Alphaproteobacteria > Micropepsales > Micropepsaceae > Rhizomicrobium. The sequence goes on from JAATGP010000037.1 coordinate 1,178, forward strand.
ATCGACCCCCTTCGCACTGCGCGTCAGAAGTTTTGCGCCCACTTCAAATTCAAGGTCGCGGATTTGACGGCTTAAGGAGGGCTGGGCCGTGTGTAGACGCTTTGCCGCCAGAGTGAGGCTTCCTTCCTCGGCCACCGCTACGAAAAACTTCAAATGGCGTAGTTCCAAGCGCGACCCCATACCCGTAAGGCATAAAGGCTTATCTTATCGGGGATTGCACCCTGTGCTAGCCGAATTTGTCTGACCGCAACACTGTCAGGGGCGCATCTCCGTCGCTTTCCCTGTACCGGCGAAACAGCAAGGCAGGATTATCCCAAATTGCGGGAAATGTCCAAGCGCGCTCGGCGCAAGCCGCAGACACTATTTCCGATTTCAGCGGTCAACGGCTCAACCAAGTCATACCGCTGAAGCATGCCACCGACCAAGAAAGTCTTACTCCAGCAGCCCTTCGCTACCCACATCAGCGGTAACCGAAATCGCGACCAAAGGAGCCCGCTCATGCACACCCACCAGACCGCCCCCACCCAATTCGTCGAGGCCAACGGCATCCGCTTCGCCTATCGGCGCTTTGGCAAGACGGGCGGCGCGCCGCTCGTTATGAACGTCCATTTCCGTGGCACCATGGACCATTGGGATCCGGCCGTGACCGACGGGCTGGCGCAGCAGCGCGAAGTGATCCTGTTCGATAATGCGGGCATCGGCGCCAGCTCGGGCGAGACACCAGCGAATATCCCCGATATGGCGACAGACGCCATCGCCTTCATCAAAGCGCTCGGCATCGGCAAGGCCGATATCCTGGGCTATTCAATTGGTGGCAAGGTCGCCCAAGAGATTGCCGTGCAGGCACCCGACCTTGTGCGCAGGCTGATCCTGGTGGGCACTGGGCCGCGCGGCGCCGATACGGCGGCCAGCAAGTCCGCGGAGATCTTCTCGGCCACCTACGATCCGCCCGAGCATCTCTGGATCGCCGCGCATTTCCTGCCCAATGCAGCCGGCCGCACGGCGGGACTGAAATTCCTCGAACGCAAGCTCCGCCGCCAGGATCGCGTCCCCAAAGTCAGCGAGGCGTCCGCCACCGCGCAGTACACGGCGATCGTCAGGTCAAACGAGAAGACCGATGGCGTATGGGATTACCTGGCAACAATTCATCAGCCGGTGCTCGTGGTCGACGGCAGCAACGACCTGATCATCCCCACGATCAACGGCTTCACGCTGCAGCAACATCTGCCGAACGCGCAGTTCATCGTCTACCCGGATTCCAGCCACGGGCCGTTCTACCAGTATCCGGAGCTGTTCCTGGCCCACGCCGCCCTGTTCCTGGACGCGGATTTTGCGGCAGGGAAGGACGCTCCCCTGGCGTTTCCGTCGCTGCCGCCGTCTGTCTGAAAACCAATCAACCCTCTGAAAGGATTTCACCATGTCCAATCTGACCAACAAAGCGGCGCTCGTTACTGGCGCTTCGCGCGGCATCGGTGCCGCGATTGCCAAGCGACTGGCCGCGGACGGCGCCAAGGTCGCGATCACCTACACACGGAGCGCGGACGCCGCCGCCAAGGTGGTGAAGGATATCGAAAGCGCCGGCGGCAAAGCCATTGCCATTCAGGCCGACGCCACCGACGCCAAGGCGGTCAACGCGGCCGTGGAAAAGGTGGTCGCGACGTTCGGCCAGCTCGACATCCTGGTGAACAACGCTGGCACCGCTATTCCAAAGCCTTTCGAAGAAGCCACTCTGGAAGAAATAGATCAGGTGATCGCCCTCAATCTGCGTGGTGTGTTCGTTGCCACCCAGGCCGCGCTTAAACACCTGCAGAACGGTGGCCGTATCATCAGCATCGGCTCCTGCGTGGGCGAGCGGATGATGACGCCGGGCCTTGCGGTCTATGCTGCCACCAAAGGCGCCGTGAAGATCTTCACCCAGGGCTTGGCACGCGAGGTCGGGGAGCGCGGCATCACGGTCAACAATATCCAGCCCGGTCCGATCGATACCGACCTCAACCCTGCCGCGGGCGACTGGGCTGCTCCGCAGATCGCCAACACCGCGCTGAAACGTTACGGCCACGTGGCGGATATCGCGGCCATGGTGGCCTTCGTGGCTGGGCCTGAAGCCTCTTACATCACCGGCGCGAGTCTGACCGTCGATGGCGGCACCAACGCTTAAGGAGAATGCTCATGACCGCTCTTTCTGGAAAAACCGCTCTCGTTACCGGTGCCAGCCGCGGCATCGGCCGGGCCACCGCGCTGGAACTCGCCAGGGCCGGGGCACAAGTGCTGGTCCATTACAGCACCAGTCCCAATGAGGCCGATGCCGTAGTCACCGCGATCGCCAAGGCAGGCGGCCGCGCCCAGACGTTGAAGGCAGACCTCGCATCGCCCGGTGGGCCACACGATCTGGCCCGCCAGACGCGCGCCGTTGTCGGCGACCGGCTGGACATCCTGGTTGCCAATGCTGGAATGGGCAGCAGTGCCGCCATCGAAGACACCACAATCGAGAATTTCGATCGGTTGTTTGCCGTTAATGTGCGTGCGCCCTTTTTCCTGGTGCAGCAGTTGCTGCCTATCCTAGGCACCGGCAGCAGTGTTGTGTTTGTGTCGTCATTGGCCGCTCACGCGGTTGTCGGCAGCTTGTCCGCCTATGCCGCTACCAAGGGCGCAGTCGATACGCTGGTGAAGTACTTCGCGTCGGCACTGGGCGGGCGCGGCATTCGTGTCAATGCCGTGGCGCCCGGCGTGGTCAACACGGACATGTCGAGCTTTGCCAAGACAGATCAAGGCCGCGACTTTACGCTGGGCCTGCAGGCCCTCCAGCGCGTGGCAGATCCAGACGACATCGCATCCGCCATCGCCTTCCTCGCCTCCGACGCCGCTCGCTGGGTTACTGGTGACACGCTGCGCGTCGATGGCGGCTCCAAACTTTGAATCATACACAGGAGATCATCGTGACCAATCTCACGCTTTATCAGTGGAAGGGATCGCCCAATTCCCGGCGTATCCGCATCTTCCTGGCCGAAAAGGGCATCGATATTCCCTTCACGCCGGTCAATCTCGGCGAAGGCGAACAACGCTCGGATTGGTACAGCGCCATCAATCCGCGCCGCGTCGTGCCAACGCTGGTGCTTGAGGACGGTACCGCCATCGGCGAGGTGCCAGCCATCATGCGCTATCTGGATGAGGCGTTTCCAGACAAGCCTCTGCTCGGTACGACTCCTGAGGAAAAGGGCATCATAGCCATGTGGGAACGGCGTATGGAGCAGGAAGGCTTCGCCGCCGTCATGGAGGCTGTCCGCAATGCCGTGCCGGGACTGAAAGGCCGCGCCCTGGCCGGGCCCCATGCCTATGACCAGATTCCGGCGCTGGCGGAACGCAGCCGGCGGCGGGTGGCGGACTTCTATATCGATCTCGATGCACGGTTGGGCGAAGCCACCTTTGTAGCAGGCGAAACGTTCTCTGCTGCCGATATTACCGCGCTGGTGGCGGTGGACTTCGCAACCAACGCCCTGAAGATTGGCATTCCTGAGGAGGCCGCCAAAGTGAGAGGCTGGTACGAAACCGTCTCGGCACGCCCCAGCGCCACCGCCTGATCGGCCAGCAGAAAAACACCCGTCGTTCCCGAAAAAGCGGGTATGACGGGTTTCGCGTAAGCAACCTTTCAACATAGTCGAGAGAGCCTGAGGTGCTTTCTAGGCGCTATGGCATAAACCCGAAGATTGGTCCCGGGTGGAAGAAGATCACTGTTGTGGTGCTCTCTGAGCCGTATGCGGGGCGAAGATACTGGCCGGTAGCCATTGTGGCCGGGTGGGCGCATCCGCGACACGCTTGGTAAGGGCCGCCACAAAGGTGTCGAGCTTCACCGCTTCTTCCTTCTCCACCGGCTGCGAGAGATCATCCGAAGGGGCATGATAGCGGTTGGCGCGCCAGTCATGCTCGACTTGGAACTCGGGTGTCCCCTTGGCAAAGCCGAACTTGAAGGCGAGGGCTGGAATGCCTTCGCGCACGAAGCTGAATTGGTCGGTGCGAGTGAAGACGTTGCGGTCGGGCATGGGGTCAGGAATCATCGTGAGGCCCTCTAGTTTGGCAACGGCACTTGCGTCAGCACCCAAGCTGCTCTCATCCTGGCCTGGCGCGTAAACACTCTTGAGTGTCCACAATGGTAGGGCCATATCGAAATTGAAATCGGCGATGATGGCGTTCTTCGGCACCGTTGGGCGAAGTGCGAAATAGCGCGAACCCAACAGGCCCTTTTCCTCTGCCGTAAAGATGACAAACAGCACGGAGCGGCGCGGCCTTGGCCCTGATTTCAGGATATGTGCGATGTCCAGCACGGTCGCCACGCCCGAAGCGTCGTCCATAGCACCGTTATAGATGCTGTCGCCTTTGATGGGGTCGCCGATACCCAAATGATCGAGATGCGCCGAGACGGCCACATATTCCTTCGTCAGCGTTGGATCACTGCCTTTGAGTTCGGCGATCAAGTTCGGCGAGACAATCTCTTTGTGCTCACTGGCAATAGTCGTCTCGAGGCGTGATGGCAAAGCGAAGTGTGGCAGTGGCTTGGAGCCATCGGCGAGAGCTGCCAGTTCGGCAAAGCTGTGCCCGGAGCCAGCGAACAGCCGCTCGGCCTGCTGCGGGTCCACGCTGGCAATAAAAAAGTCTTTGGCGATGTCGCGTAATTTGGCATCTGCCAAATACATGCCGGGCTGATGGGCAATCAGTTTTTGCCGTGCCCAAGGAATCTCGATCTGGCTTTGGGTTGTTAGGGTGATGACGCCCTTGGCGCCGCGCTTGCTGAGCTGTTCCAGCCGCGAGAAGCGGGCATAGGATTTGACAGGGCCGGTGATATCCGTAGGACCGCCGGACAGGACAACAACGATTTTGCCTTTCAGGTCTTGTCCGGCGAAGTCGTCATGTCGTTGTTCCGGTAGGTGCAGACCATAACCGATAAAGACGAGTGGCGCGTTAAGAGTTGCGGGCCGCGGTCCGCCAGCTGCGGAAATGATGACGTCCTCACCCGAACGGAGGGCGTCCTTGCTGCCATCGGGTGCGATCAACAAGATTGTAGAGGCGGCCTGATCGACGGTTTGTTGCTGGAATCGGACAGGCTGCAAAAAACCATCGGCGCCCGCCGGCGCCAGTCCCTCTTCTTGAAACCGCCGCAGCACATAATCGGCGGCGCGCTGATAACCGGCAGATCCCGTCAAACGCCCCTCATTGGCGTCGTCGGCAAGGGCCGCAATATCCGCCCACCATTGCGCAGCAGCTGGCGACAGCGGGGTAGCGGTCTCGCCACGAACCGGCATCGCGAAAAACGCAAGAAGTGTCAGCGATATGCAGAGGCGATGATACATGAGGTGTAATCTCCGGTTATGCCGGACACAGCGGGATCGCGTCCGTTGTTTGCAAAATCTAAAGTGGTGACCGCGTGGAAGTTGCAGTGTTGGTTGTGCTGCTATCGCTTTTTGCGATTGTTCCGCTCGGTCCACAACCGTCTCTGTGTTTCAAGCTCAAGAGGATCGTGTCATCCGCGTATCACCGTCTTATAAATGATCATGTCGATATAGTCGATGCAATCGATAGAGTATTGACTTCATGTCTTGTGTGCAATCCAATTGCAGCAGAGATACAAAAGAGGGTGTGCCGCGTGATATCCGTTACCGAACAACGCCCAGCTTAGAAGCGCGCTATCAACAACAAGCGCGGTCGTAGATCGGCTCTGCTTGTTCAGCGCTGCCAGCCTGCCTGAAATTATTCCCGCAATGACGCGCCTGTGCTCCGGGCGGTTTGTGGCCAGTTTGGGCTGCAACGGGATTTCTATTGTCCTAAATCGAGGAAGTCATAATGAAATCTACGTCTTTTGGTCTTCGTGCGGCACTTCTTTCTACTGCGCTTGCCGGGCTCTCATCTCTGACTACCGCCGAAGCCGCAAGCGAAGCGCCGGCGGCATCGGAGGTGATTGTCATAACGGGAACGCGTGGCTTGGAACGAACCGTTACCAACAGCCCCACGCCAATTGACGTGCTGGCAGGCTCCGATATCACTCAGTCGGGCGACACCAGCGTTCTTTCAGCCCTCAATACGCTGGTGCCCTCGTTCAACGAGCCCGATCGGGCAGGCGGTTCCACGGCGACCGTCATTCACACAGGCGGCCTTCGCGGTCTTAATCCCGATCAGACCTTGATCCTCGTCAATGGCAAGCGCCGGCATGCGACTTCGCTGATTAATGCTGTCTCCTCGCTTTACAACGGGTCGGTGCCGGTCGATCTCGATCTGATTCCGGCCTCCGCTATCGATCACATCGAAGTGTTGCGCGACGGCGCTGCTGCGCAATATGGCTCGGACGCCATCGCCGGTGTCATTAACATCATCCTGAAAAGTGATAGCAAAGGCGTCACAGCGAGCGCTTCGGCCGGTCAAAACGACGACCGTGACGATGGCCAGCGCTACTCGCTGCTGGGGCATGCAGGCTTTGATCTCGGCGGTGCAGGCTTTGTCAATTTTTCGCTCAGCGCCAAGGATCAGGCGGCGGCGAACCGCGCTATTCCCATCTCGCCATCGATCAGCCTTTACAATCCCGTTGGCGGCCATCCCGACCCGCGCGAAGCCACGATCGATCGCCTCGTCACTACCAATTACGGCACCATGCCCCAGCGTAGTATTATCTTCGGTTATAATGCAGAGTACCATGCTGGCGACGTCGAGTTCTATTCCGACGGCACGGTGGCCAAACGCATTTCCGATCTCAACTCGACCTTTCGCGCGCCGAACAATGTCGTCTCGCTTCCCGAAATCTATCCCAACGGTTTTAGGCCACGGGAAGTCATCAATGAAGTTGATTATGAAGGCATCGTTGGGGTGCGCGGGAGTGTCGACGGCTGGGATTGGGATCTCAGCTCCAGCTATGGCACGAACCAAGCGCGTCTGACGGCGGACCACACTCTTAACGCATCACTAGGCCCGACCGGCCCCACCACATTTTATCTCGGCCGGCTCTCGACCTCGGAATGGGTGAATTCGCTCGACATCACCCGGAACATTGATCTTGCCGGTTCTCTTCACGTCTCGGCCGGTTTGCAGCATCGCCTGGAGACTTACGCTATCCGTGATGGCGATGTTGCCGCCTCGGCTGCCGGAACCTATGTTATTCCGGCTGGTCAACCCAATACTGGCTCGCGCCCGGCACCAGGGGTTCAGGGCGCCACCGGCATCAGCACTGCCGACGCCGGACACGCCGCCCGCAACAATTTGGCGGCTTATATCGATCTCACCTACGATCCGACGCCGGATTTGACCATATCCGCAGCGGGCCGTGTCGAGCATTACGATGACAGCAGCGGCGATACGGCGATTGGAAAGTTCAATGTCCGCTATGCCGTGACGCCATGGCTGTCTCTGCGCGGCGACATCAACACCGGCTTCCGTGCGCCCGCCTTGGCACAGGAAATATGGGCCACAACGACGGGCCAGTTTCAGCTCATCGGCGGCACCATGACCCTGCTCAACATCAAGGCGTTGCCGGTGAATTCTCCCTCGGCCATCGCGCTCGGGGCGACGCCGCTGCAACCGGAAACGTCATTGAATTATAGTGCCGGTGTCGTTCTGACGCCGCTCGATGATTTCATCCTCACGGTGGACGCTTATTCCATCGACGTCTACAAACGCATCGAGCCCACCGGCACGCTGACCGGTACCGCCGTCAGCAACATCCTGGTGAAGAACGGTCTGCCTTCAAATATCAGCGCAACCTATTTCACCAACGCCATCAATACTCGCACGCAGGGGTTGGATACTGTGGCGACTTACGGACTTGATCTCGGCGCCTTTGGCCACACCACGCTGAACGCCGGCTTCAACTACAACGTCAATACCATCACGCACATTATCCCGAACCCGACGCAGCTCAGCTCGCTCGGGGCCAATTACGTGATCTTCGATCGTCTGTCTCAAGGTAACCTCACGACATTGCTGCCGAAGACAAAAGTGTCGCTCGGCAATAGTTGGGCGTGGTCTGATTTCACGCTCACCACGCGCGCCGTACGCTATGGCAGCTACACCATCCGTCAGAATGCGGCCGCATCGGACAGGGCGTTCAATGCCAAGTGGATCCTCGATGCCGAGCTTGCCTGGCAGGCGACGGATACCTTCAACATCGCGATTGGCGCAGACAATCTGCTGAACGTCTATCCCAGCGCGAACGGCATCCTGAACACTTCGCTAGGCTCGCAGCAATACGGCAGCAGTCCGCCGTCTCCCTTCGGCTTCATGGGTGGCTACTATTACGGCCGCTTGAGCATCAGCCTTTGAATCGAAAACCAGGAGTTATCGTATGACCATGTTCAAGACGATCTATGCAGGTCTGGCAGTGCTGCTATTCGCGACGGCGGCTGCGGCCCAGTCTGATCACTCGGGTTCTTGGCACGCTATCGAAGAGCGCTCGAGCTGGAGCGACGGCGCATTTCCAAAGGGTTTCAACCTAACGATCGATCTGAAGTTTGAAGGCGACAAGCTCTTCTATCATTCCGAGAACGACACCAACAAAGACGCTATCCAGAAGCTGGATTGGACCGCACCGTTGGACGGCACAATCGCGCCTGTTGTCGGTCAGCCGCGCTTCAATCAAGTCTCGGTAAAGCCCCTTGGCCCGAACCAGTATCAGTTTCTGGAATTGAAGGATGGCGACGTGGTTGTGGGCGCCATCTGGACTTTCCTGGCGGACAAAAAAACTGTGGTCCGTTGGGGCGTGGGCAAGTCGCCTGTCGGTATCTCTCGAGCCTTCATCGAGTACTTTGCGCGAAAATAGTTTCCATTAAGGCACCAAGGAGCGGCGCCATTCCAATGGGCTTGGCGCTGCTTTCTTTTGGCCGAGGCGGTTATTCGGGTTCGCTATCGCCAAGGGCTGTGACTGGCGTTGCGGCTTGCGACGCCACCTCAAAGCATTGCGGCCATAGCGTCCTGCCGGACAGCTATTTTTTTGGATTCGCCGAAATGGCGCTTCACATAGCGCTCGCGGGTTACCAAGCTTAGCAGCGCACCCTCGTATGCGATCAGAAAATCATGCGCCAGCAGCTCTTCGACCTGATCGGCATGACCGTCGTGCTGCCCACCGCGGGGGCGGGGACGCTCGAAATAGGCAAGCGCCGCCATGGCCTCACGGGATACCGTCACCATATTTTTTTTCGCGTGCGGCCGTGTATCGGCAATCATCCATCGGTCCTTATTGACTTCGATGGCATCCAGCCGCGGAACAACTTTCCAGGCCGCTCTCCAGCGCGCCACGGCTTTGCGCATCGCCAGCACAAATTCCGCATCTTCGAGTACGGGCGTCGTGAAATCGCCACCAAAATGATAGGCTATTTCCGACAGTTCGGTCGCTTTTGGATAGACCGCGGCATAGCTTGCGAAGGGTTCTATCGATTCGATGCCGTATTTTTTGTGGTCAAAATGATAGGGGCTGAAGCGGTCGATGATGACCTTGTTGAGGCCGGATGGCGGGTAAAGATGCGAGATTTTTGGGATCAGCCATAGATAAGCTTCATAGTCTTCCTTGCGTTCTCCGGGCAGCCCATAGAGTAGATTCCAAACAACCGAAACGCCGATGGAGCGCGCCGACCGCAGCAAGGCGATATTCTGCAAAGCGGAAACGCCTTTGTTCATCAATTTCAGCACATGGGTCGACAACGCCTCGATGCCGGGCTGGATTGTATCGACGCCCGCGCGGGCCATAAGCCTGAGCTGTTCGTCTTTGAGGTTGGCTTTCACCTCAAAAAACAGTCTGGGGTGTTCCGGCCACGCCACCAGGGCCGGCAACAGATCGTTGAAATAACTCATAGGCATGATGTTGTCGGAAAAATGTACCCGCCCCACACCCCATCGAGCGGTGAGGCTGCGGATTTCGTTCTCCACAACGCTCGGAAGCTTTTTTCGAAAACCCATGCCGTCGGCGTTGAGGCCGCAAAAGGTGCAATGATTTTTTTCACCCCACCAACAGCCGCGCGAACTCTCCATGGTGATGAATTCCGGCAGCGTCTCCGGCAGGCGGTGGCGCTTCTGGAAATGGCGCAGCGATTTGAAGTAGTCGAAAAAATTCGGCGCGCTGACGCCACCCATATCGTTTATAGGCGGGCAATGAATCACTTTATCGTCTGCGTGCAGCTTATTGCGTAGCATCTGCTCGCAGAAATCGGGGAAGGCGATGTCGGCTTCCCCGGAAAAGAAGTGGTCTATCCAAGGGAATACTTTGGCGAGTTCGTCGCCCATGGGAGACGAAATATTGGCGCCCCCCAGAATGATGCAAATATCCGGCGCCAGTTTCTTGATCTCGCGCGCCAACGCCACCGACGCCATGTTCTGTTGAAAATTGGTAGAGATGCCAACGATTTTTGGCTTTGTCGCAAGCACCTGCCGCGCCAGCGTCCGCACGAACGGGCCGATCAGCGCAATATTCTGATCAAACAGCGCCTGGCACTCATCCGTAAAGGGCAATTGGGAACCCAAGCGTTCCAGCATCTCCGCCGGATAGGCGGCGGAGCGGAACAATTTTTCCCCTAGCAGTTCTTTTATGGAGCTATTGCAAATTGTCCGATAGGTTTCCGCCCCCATCCGAGCAGCCAGCAACAGGCTACCGTAAACGATCCGCACGGAAAAACCCCGTGCCAGCAGCGAAGAGGCAAGCACCGATACACCTAGCGGCGGAAACAGGATCGAATCGAAGGGCGGTACAATGAAACATATATCGGTACTCTTCACGCTCTGGGCGGCGGCTGCATGCATGCCAATCCCTTCTCTCTAGAAATAATATTGCACACGCTATTGGCATTACTATATGTTAGGCGAACAATTTTTGATAGCTCTCACTTTGTAGTTGTCTCGCGCCCGATATTGTGGCGGCATATCGCGGCATCGTGGGTAAAACGTACCCATAAAGGGAGCTGCCATCATGATGGCCCATAAGTCGAGACCACACGCTTCGGCGTTTGCCTGTGCTCTGGGGAGTGTGGTGCAGCGCCTGCTTTCTAGCGTTCTTCCAGGCATCACCGGCAAAGCGCCGTAATGAGCAGCCGATTGGGCGGAGGCCACGATATAGAGGGTGCGCGCGTTTATTTTGCCTTTGGATTGTGCATCCGGTCGGAGCTGCCGTTCCCGGAATTGGCTGAAGTTGCTGGCGAGATCCCGGTGACGGTCGATGTTAGGCTCGGATCTGTGCCAATCGAACTGCCGGATATACGCAGCCAGTATGGCGCCCTACAGGTTGGTGCCGAAGACGCTTTGGTTACGGTCCCTGGAGTGGCACGCTACCAAGTGTGCGCGGGCAAGCGCATTATTGTCGATCCCGCGCCGGAAGCCTCTGAACGCAATGTGAGACTCTATCTTCTGGGGTCGGCTTTCGGCACCCTTTGTCACCAATTGGGAATGCTGCCGCTCCATGCCAACGCCATAGAAATCGGTGGCCAAGCCTTTGCGTTTGCAGGCGTCTCGGGGGCCGGAAAATCGACGCTTGCCGCCTATTTCCAGGATAAGAACTACAACGTACTATCGGACGACATCTGTGTCGTGACGTTTCCAGAGGGTAAGCCTCCGCTGGCTTGGCCCGGGATTCCACGCCTACGCATCTGGCGTGATAGCGCTGAGGCGCTCGGCAGAAATATTGAGGATCTCGAACAGCTTGCCGATGGCTTCGAGAAATATCATTTGCCGCTGCAACGATAGCAGCCATTGCATGGTCTTCCGCTCAACCGCATCTATATTCTTAGTGCCCCGGATTCGAACGCCGAGATCGTCCGGCTACGCGGTGCGGCAGCCTTCGAAGCCGTCATGGAGCAGACCTATCGCCGCGAATGTCTGGCGCTCATGGACGTGGGGGGGCTGGGCTTTGCGAGGAATGTCAGACTTCTCGCGAGCGTGCCGGTTTTTCGTGTCGGCTGGCGCAAAGACTTTGCGGAATTCGCCAATGCCGCAGCAAGGTTGGAAGACCATGTCCGCACGTGACGCGGTTCCTCCCGGCTTGCGTGGCTTGAAGCGCTTTGTCTTGAGGGTACAGAGATTTGTTGCCATACCGGCAGACGATAAATTCCTGCTCTGCGAGGCGCTGATCGCGCTGACGGCGGCGTCCTTCGCCATCGCGGTGCTTCCGTTCCGCATCGTGGTGCGATTGGCGCAGGGCCCGGTCGCGAATGTGTCCGTACCAGAGCAAGCACGCCTGATACTGCGCCGCCGACTGCGTTGGGCCATACTTGTCGGTGCCCGTTATCTTCCTTGGCGCGCCATGTGTTTTCCCCAGGGGCTTGCTGCACAATGGATGCTGCGTGGGCGCGGCATCCATTCTGTTTTGCATTACGGCGCTGCCCAACACGCTCAGCGTGGGCTTATCGCCCATGTCTGGGTTTGCGATGGCGAAGTCGCCGTGATTGGCGGGGAAGCCGCTTCAGGAGTCGCTCTTCTGGCGAAGTTTCCGCCCGCTAAGTCTTCTATCGAAATGGATACACCAATAAAATAATCGGATGATTGCCGAGGAAAAACATAAGTATAAAACCACATTTTATAATTATTTTAACTGTATGGACATGGTGACAAAAAGGCGGGTACACTAAAAGTAGAGATTATCGTTTTATGCCCGTAAGGGTGGAGGATGTGTTTTGATGTCAAACCAATATCAAGAAGTTTCGGCTGCCGATGCGGTTTCTGGCGGTCAAGGAGAGAAGGCTTCCTGGGAAAATCCCTCCTTCGCTGTTTGGGAAGACCCGTCCTTCCGCCGCATCGGCGCCAATGAGGCGGAAACCGGCATTCTCTCTGGCCCGGAAATCCTCATTCTGCTTTCCTAGGCTCTTAAGGCCGGAACAGACCATTGGACTGGTTCAATGGTATGAAATCGAAAGCAATCGCAGAGGGGGCTCGACGAATACTGTAGGGGGCTGAAATAGCCACCCGGAAAAGGATCAGACATGCCGGATGGCGGTTCTCTCACGCAAGCCACCTCTATCGTTCGCAGAGCTGAGATTATTGAGACGGAAATCGACGGCGAGATCATCGCCTTGGACGTTAAAAACGGCAATTGTTATGGGCTGAACAAAGTAGGGTCTCGGATCTGGCAACTCGCAATAGCACCGGGACCGGTTTCTGCCATTTGTCAAACCCTTCAGAATGAATACGACGTTCCAGAACCCGTTTGTGAGCGCACCGTTCTTGCTTTGCTGGAAGCTCTGCATAAAGAAGGCTTGATTGATATCCTCAACCCGGGCGGGGTCTCCGACAAAGTATGAGTGCCATCAGCGGTCTCTGGCGGTTTGATGATCGTAGGGATGCTGGACGCTGTTGCGCGCGTATGCTGGCGGCGCAGCAGATCTACGGCCCCGACGGGACGGCACAATGGGACGGCGGCAACGTTGCCCTGGGCCGGTCGCTGTTTCGTCTGCTTCCGGAAGACATCCACGACAACCAGCCACTTTTCGGGATGGACGGGAAGATAGTTCTCGTTGCCGATCTGCGCCTCGATAACCGCGATGAACTTGCTGCCGAGATGGGGATTCCGGCGGAGCGGGCGCGCCAGCTTGCCGATGCCGCCATCCTGCTTGCCGCGTTCGAGCGTTGGGGTGAAGGCTGCCTCGATCGCATACTGGGCGATTTTGCCTTTGCCCTGTGGGATGCCGCTCACCAGCGGTTGTTGCTGGCACGCGATCCCCTTGGGCAACGTCCTCTTCACTACCATTACACGGCGCGTGGGTGCGCTTTTGCCAGCATGCCGAAGGGACTGTTCGTCCTGCCGGAAATCGAGCGTGCCCCAGACGAGGAACGTATTGCAGCGTTCGTGACTTTGCTCCCTGAATCCGGCCCGGGCACCTTCTTTAAGGGTGTCGAGCATGTCGAAGCTGGCCATATCGTCACCGTCACCACGAAAGGCATCTCGACCCGCCGTTATTGGGAGCCCTTGCGCCAGCCTATCGTTCTCAAAAGCAGCGATGAATATGGTGAGGCCTTACGCCATCTGATGGATGTGGCGACAAAGGCCCGGCTACGCAGCATATCGGCGGATATCGGAGCCCATCTCAGCGCCGGGCTTGATAGCTCGATTGTCGCCGGCACTGCTGCGCGCCTCCTCGCATCATCGGGCGGCCGGCTGATTACTTTCACAGGTGCCCCGCGCGAAGGCTATGTGGGGGAGCCCGGCAACCTGCGGATCGACGATGAAAGCGCCCACGCGGCAGCTACAGCGGCTATGCACGCGAATATCGAACATGTTGTCGTTCGCAGAGATGCAGCCTCGCCGTTCTCGGAACTCGACCGTTACTTTTATCTTTTTGAGCAGCCCATCACAAATCTCTGCAACGGCGTTTGGGGCAATGCTATCAACGAGGAGGCCCAAAAGCGCAAGCTCAGCGTCATGCTTGCAGGCTATATGGGCAATCTGACCATAAGCTACGACGGCATCCAGTCGTTGCCGCAGTATCTCGCACATGGCCGGCCTGTTGCATGGCTGCGTGAAGTTGTGGCCCTGAGACGAAGCGGGCAAATGCGCTATAGAAGCGCCATCGCTCACAGCATCGGCCCTTATATACCCGCCTCGCTATGGAAGTGGCTGAACAGGACCCTCAGGGGCAGGGACCTTGCTGTCACCTCCTATACCGCGATCAATCCCCGGCGTCTCGAAGAGCTTGATCTGCGGGCTCGTGCGCGGGAGCGAGGTCTCGATTTTTCCTACCGGCCGCGCAAAGACGGTTTTTCGACGCGATTGTGGGCGCTTCGCCGTATCGATATGGGCAATTTCAACAAAGGCACTTTGGGCGGTTGGGGCATCGATCAGCGCGATCCTACAGCGGACCGCCGGGTGATCGAATTCTGTCTCAATGTACCGGAGGAGCAGTTTCTGCGCGGCGGCATCACGCGGGCGCTGGCACGGCAATCCTTCGCAGATCGCGTTCCGGCGAAGATCTTGGCTGAGCGCAGGCGGGGGCAACAGGGGGCAGATTGGCATGAGGGCTTGGCGGCAGCGCATAGCCAGGTATTTGACGAGATCGAACGGATGAGTGATTGCCCGGCAGCCGCAAACGCTCTTGATCTCGCACGTTTGAAATCTCTTGCGGACAACTGGCCGCAAGGCGACTGGCGTGGGGATGCCATCACGGCTTCCTATCGTCTTGCTCTATTACGCGGCATCTCGACCGGACACTTCCTGCGCAAAGCCAGCGGGAGCAATCGTTAAGTGCATCGGGCGGCTTATCGGCTGGCAGACAGATCGAGTCGCGCAGCTCTATGCGGTGGCCGCTATTGATGGGGGTTAATTGTGCCGCTCTCAGCTGAATTCCGCCTAGCGGTCGCATGCTGTATTTGGCCACCTTCAGAGCGTCGCAACAGGGCTATTCGCGAAGCCGCTAACCGCCCAATCGATTGGGAGAGGTTTGTTCGGATAGCCGTGCGACAGCGTGTGGTAGGCCTTGTTTACGACGGCTTGAAACGCGCCGATGTCACAACAAGCCCTATGGTTCATGCACAGATAAAAAAACAGGCGTCGGCAATTCCGCTGCAAAATCTTCAATTTATTGGGGAGGTCATCCGGCTTCAGGACGCATTCGACAAAGCCAATATTCCAACGGTATTTGTGAAGGGTATAACCCTCGCTCAGATCGTTTATGGCAGTTTCGATGTTCGGCATAGTCGAGACATTGATTTTCTCGTGGCGCCAGAACACGTCTCTGCGGCTTTGGACGTGCTTTCCTACCTGCAGTATCGGCGAATGAGTCCTCCAGAGGGATGCTCCGAAAGATTATTCGAGTATTGGCTTTCAATGGAGAATGAATTTCAACACGTTCATATGGACAAAGGGGTATGCGTCGAGCTGCATTGGCAACTATTGGGTAAAGCCAGCCCCATTCATGGAACATTTCCCACGGCCACCAAAACGGTCGTTGTTGCCGACCGGCATTTGATCCGGACATTAGGAGACGACGATTTATTTATCTACCTTTGCGCTCATGGCGCACGTCATACGTGGTCTCGCCTGAAATGGCTTGCTGATATCGGTGGCATCCTGGACCGCAAAAGCGATTCCGAAATGCTTGTCCTATTTCGTCTGGCAGAGGCAAAGGGGGCGGGCAATTGCGCTGCCCAGGCCATGCTCCTTTGCAAACGGCTTTTTGATACATCCGTTCCGGATGAGCTTATCGCGAGCTTCCGCAGCAAGTATCAGCTGAGATTGCTTGAGAGGGCCGCTATGGCCTTGATGGCCGGTGCGGGCGAGGATGTTGAATTGGAGGATCAGAAATTTGGCTCAACGCGCGTGGCTCTTTCACAATTCCTTCTTGGGACAGGCTATCGTTTCTGGATTGCGCAGCTACGTATGCTCCTAAGCACTGCCCATGACGTCGAGTTGGTTCCGTTGCCCAGACGCTTCTATTTCTTGTACCCGGTTATCAGAGTTCCTCTGTGGGTGTTTCGTCGGCTGAAAAGCTTCGGTAAATCGCCTGGCATCTCGCACTCCCCGCTACTGAAGCGATTGTGACGGCCAGAAATTCAAATCACGCCTTCGCTCGTCGAGAGCGGAAAAATGGAACTTGTTTGCTGTGATTTTTATTTTTTGGCGAGCAATTTCATGAGGGTGTCGAAGGCGGGCGATACGAACCTGGCGCCGTCTGCGCTTAAATGGTGGTTATCGCGATAGAGTGGCACGATGCCATCGGCGACGAGGCATTTTTTGCGGTCACAAAGCAATGTTTGTGGTTCAATGAACGTGATCTTGTGCTGGCGTGCCAATGCGCTGAAGATGTGCTGGGGACCCACTTCCATCGCATCATATTGGGCCATCGAAGGTTCCAGATGGAGGGCATCTGGTGGGCCGTTTCTGATGTCGTATCCAGCTATATGGGCCTTGGCGAGTATGTCTGGCACGACACCCAGCGCTTCCGGTACGTCCGAGACAATGAAGACACGTGCGCCAGACTTCTCGACGAATAATGCTGTCCTCTCAAGCCCGCTTTGCATCGCCGTAAGCCATTGGGTTGCCAGCGCGCTGTTCGACGACAGGGCCACCGTCGCGCTGTTCCATCTTTCGGCAAAGATGACGGCCTTGGGATGCATGGAGGCGATGATGCCGCGAATCAGGGCGTCTCGAGCGGCGCAGCCCGATGCACTCGGCATGGAGGAGTCGAAGTAATAAAATGGGCAGTTGACCTGACTGAAAATATAGCCCGAAACGCCGTAGCGGCGGGCCATTTCATCGAGTCCGTTGTAGTACATATCCGCATGGGAGTCGCCCCACAGCACGAAGTTTGGTGTGGCCGATGCGCTGCCGATCCGACAATATTTGTGTTGTGCAATCGAAGCCAGCGATTGGTTGGTGCAGGGGCTGAGCATGCCTTCTGGCTGGTCAATTATCCGCTGCACCACCTTATCGAAGCGCCATGGCGCGCCATGCATCGCGCGGCCGATCCCGCCAGCGCAAACCAGAATCGAGCCGGCAGCAGCCGCGGCGATAAATGCTTGCCGGCGTGAAAGAATGGCATTTGGCCCACGGAACGGACGCTCGATATAGGACCACGAGAGGAGGGCGACGGGTACGCTCGCTGCGGCACATACCAGCATCGCGAATGGCAAGTGGCTGCTGTCGATCACATAATAGGTACCGAAGACGATGAAGGGCCAATGCCACAGATACAGCGAATAAGATGCACGCCCCACGAAAATTGCAGGTTTCACGCTCAACCCGCGACGGATAAGGCTGTGCTGCGCGTCAGTCCCATATATCACCAGTGCGGTGGCGACGCACGCAACAAGCCCCGCGCAATAGTATTCCTGGCCAGATCCGGTAAAACGGTGAAAGGCGAAAACAAGCATGACAAGCCCCGACAGGGCCGCGGCCTCGCCAGCATAGCGCTGCCGCAGTTGCGGCACGAAGCCAGTGGCGAGAGCAGAGCCCACCAGGAACTCACCTCCGCGCATAAAAGGCAGATAATAGCCGCTGAGCGGCCATACTCGGACAAATACGAATTGGAGCGCCGAGGTGCACAGCATGAGCAACGAGACGACTACGATAGTGCGGTGGCGCCCGAGCGTTGCCGCGCCGATAAGGCAGATGGGAAAAACGAGATAAATCTGCTCTTCGACAGACAACGACCACATATGGAGCAGCGGTGAGGCCTGCTGGTTGGTTGCGAAATAGCCAGCCGTCTTGATAAAATAGATATTTGCTTGGAACGCGATCGTGGCGAGGAAGCTGTCGTCGAAGCGCCTCATATCCGCTGGCAGCAAGATCAGGGACATAAAGGCACAAGCCGCGAGCATCACGCTCAAGGCTGGCACGATGCGGCGCACGCGGCGTTCAAAGAAAGATCCAAACGAAAAGCGTCCAGCCGCCACGTCGCGCAGAATAATTTGGGTTATGACATATCCGGAGATGACGAAGAAGACGTCTACCCCCAGAAACCCACCCTTAAGCCCGGGAACGCCAGCGTGAAACAGTATAACGGCGGTGACGGCGACAGCGCGTAAGCCGTCGATCTCTGCCCGGTATGGACGTGTCTTTGCATCGCCTACAGATACGAATAGAGACAACGCCCCTTCGCGCGTGGGACGGTGTAAGAAGAACATAGTCTTCCTTGCAGACTGGCGGCGCGGAAATCGTAAACCGTTATTATTTCCTGTCCAATGTCGAATTCCATCCAAGCACTGCCGCAATTGGAGTGAGAGGAATTTAGGTTCGCTCACTGCTGGCATGGGCGAAGAAATTCATACATTCCTGTGGGGTGATGGTGTCGAGGGATTTGGGCGATAGCGTGTGAAATCGCTTACAATTTTGAGCAGACGGCGAAGCCCGGCCACCTGCACAGACTTTCCAACACCCGATCCAGGTTCGCACAGGAGGAACAAGTCCGTGCCCGTGGAGCATTCAACGCCATGTCCGAAAGAAGCGCATGAGGGTGCTTAACCTGAACATCTCCGTCAGATACGCGATCTCGATCAGTTCGTCCCTTGCGTTGCAGTCAGTCAAATTGACGTGTCTGTCGTGCGCTTGCTTTTCGCACGTGGCCCTCGTTGCGCGGAACCGCGTCGCAATGGAAGGGCGGCAGCTGGGCTGCACAGGCCCTGCCGGTATCGCTGCCTTCCGTTGGGGAAAATCAGTGTCATATTGACACTTGTCTAATTCTATAGTTTCCTCATCTGGATATTGCGACTGAATTGCATATATCGGGAGGGGTTATTGGAAGGAATAGATCAGTCGGCACGGCGAAAGCCGGTACAGGCTCCAGCGCGAGCGGTGCCACGGCTTACGGCCAGCTCCATCCTTCAAGGCACACGCGAAGTGATCCTGATTCACGGCAAAGAAGAATATCGCCTGAAGGTCACCAGCAGCGGAAAGCTGATCCTGACGAAATAGCCTGACAAATCGCCAAATCTTTCCAAGCCAGCCACGGACACAGCTCCCAGCCAGCCAGGATAACCAAGCTGAAATGGGGTAGCATGTCTCAGACCAAGTCCTGGAGTGTCTTATTCGCCTTGTGTGGGCTGGTGGCGCCCGCCGCGGCCGAGGACCTCGGTATCTCCGTTGAAACCGTGCGTGTCGACGGCAAAGCCGCGGCGACGGGGTTGGCGGTATTGCCGGACTCGATTCAAAGCACGCCGCAAGCCATCCAGGTCATCTCGCAGGAGATGTTGCAGCAGCAGGCTGTGGGCTCGCTGGAGCAGGCGTTGCGCAACGTGCCGGGCATCACGATTGCCATTGGCGAAGGCGGCACCTTGGCAGGCGATCAGTTCAAGATTCGCGGCTTCGATGCCAAAGACGATCTTTATCTCGATGGTTTGCGCGATTTCGGCGCCTATTCCCGCGACAGCTTCAATGACGAAGAGGTGCAGGTGCTGAAAGGCCCGTCCGGCGCTTTGTTCGGACGTGGCACCACCGGCGGGGCGGTCAATATCGTCTCCAAGACGCCGCAGTTGGAGGATCGCATGGCGGCACAGGTGATCGGCGGTGACAAATATTTGCGCGGTACCGCAGATATCAACGTTAAGCTCGACGACACCACGGCGGTGCGCCTCAACCTGATGGGCAATTGGACTGGGGTGGAGGACCGCGATGTGGTCTATTCGCATCGTTGGGGGCTGGCGGCGGCCGCTGGCTTTGGCCTCGGCACGTCCACCACCTTCACGCTGTCCTATCTGCATCAGCAAAGCGACGCCATTCCCGATTACGGCTTGCCGGTGGCGGTCGATCCGGTGACGCGCATCGCCGTGCCGGTGAGCGAGAAGGGGATTCCGCGCTCGAATTTTATCGGCTATAATACCGACCGCGATCATTCCACCGCCGATCTTATCACCGCCCGTTTCAGCGATAAGGCAGCCGATTGGCTGACGCTGACCAATGACACGCGCGTCGGTATCTATTCGCGCTATTTCCAATACACCACGGTCGATCGCTGCGACGAGACCTCGGCCACCAAAAGCTGCGCCACCAATGTGCTGACCAATCCTGCGAATGCCTATGGCGGCATTGGCGGCAGCGGCCCCTACCGCCAAGCAGCTTGGGGCATTCAGGATATCGCCACCGCGCGGGCCAATTTCGCTGTGGGGGGCTTTCGCAACGAATTGATTGTCGGCTTTGATGCTTCCTACCAGCGCAACAAGCGCACCTTCTTTGCCTATACACTGCCGCCGTCCAGTGCCTTTACCTACCTTCTCGCCAACAGTGCCCCCTCACGCAGCAATATCGGCGTCAATCTTCTCAATCCCGTGCATACGCCGCCGGCGGGTTACAGCGTGTTCCTGCCCACCGTGAACGGCACGCTGCCGGCGCTCTCCACTGCTACGCCGACCACCAATCTTAATGCCAGCGGTGACGCCACCGATGTCGGCGTCTTTGCGGTGGAGCGGCTATGGCTGACGCCGCATTGGTCGCTGATCGGCAATCTGCGTTGGGATAGCTACGATTCCAGCTATAGTTCGCAGACGATTGGTTCGCCGACGGTGCCGTCTGTCATCACACCGCTTGCCGCCAACACCGATTTTTTCAGCCCGCGCGGCAGTTTGGTGTATGAGCCGAGCGACAGCGAGACCTTCTATTTCTCTTATGGCCAAGCAACGACGCCGCAGGGCACTTCTATTGTAGGCGCGGGAACTGGCCTGGCCGCCACCACGGCTGATCTGAAGCCCGAGGTGAGCGACAGCTACGAACTGGGCGCCAAATATGGTCTTGGGTCCTTGGTCCTGACGGCATCGCTTTTTGTGATCAACAAACAGAACGCCACGCAGACCGATCCCACGAACGGCGACGTGCTTTCGCAATCGGGTGAAAAGCAAAGGGCGCGCGGCGTCGAAGCCGGGGTCTCGGGCAAGATCACCGAGAAGTGGTCGTTCAACGCCTCCTACACCTATCTCGACACCAAGATTCGCCAATCCTTTGTGAACTGTATCGCTGCGCCTGCGAGCGGCACGGTACCGACCGGCATCATCTGTCCAGCCGGTGTCGCAACTGGTTTGCCGGTGGCCAATACTTTGGCGGTGGGCCGCCAGATCACCTTCACACCGAAGAACGCAGCGACGTTGTGGACCTCGTATGAATTTCCCTTCGGCATCGAAGCGGGTGGCGGCCTGTTCTATCAAAGCGCGCTTTACAACGGTTACACACCGGCCAGTGCCTCGACCGCATCGCCCGGCGTGATCGTGCCCTATCGCATCGTGAAAATTCCCGAAACCATCCAGCTTGATCTGTTTGCCGCCTATGAGATCGAGCATTGGCGCCTCGGCCTCAATGTCACCAATGCCACAGACCGTTTGAATTACGGCCAAACCTTCGGCAATCGCGCCACACCGGCGCCGGGACGCACCGTGCTGTTCTCGGTCGCTGCGGCTTACTGAGGTTCATCATGCTCGTTCGCATTCCAGAGGCGTTGTCGGCAGAGGAGGTGGCGCACTGCCGCGCCGTGCTGGAAAGGGCTGCCTGGGTGGATGGTAAGGTGACGGCGGGGGCGCAGTCGCGCCAGGCCAAACGCAACTTGCAAATCCCCCAGACCAGCGAGGCGTCACGCACCTTGGGCGAGATCATTCTCACGCGCCTTGGCAGCCATGAGCGCTTCACCTCCGCGGCCTTGCCGCTGCGTGTCTACCCGCCTTTGTTCAACCGTTATGATGAAGGCATGGATTTCGGCACCCATATCGACAATGCCATCCGTCCGGTGCCGGGAATCGGTGTGCGGGTGCGCACCGATTTGTCCGCCACACTCTTTCTCACTGCGCCGGAAGACTATGATGGTGGCGAACTTGTCATCGAAGACACCTATGGGGAGCAGAGGGTCAAGTTCGCGGCGGGGGACATGGTGCTGTATCCGGCGACGAGCCGCCACCGGGTCGAGCCCGTGACGCGCGGCAGCCGCTGGTCTTCGTTCTTCTGGATACAGAGCATGGTGCGCGATGATCCGGCGCGGGCGCTGTTATTCGATCTCGATGGGACGATCCAATCTTTGCGCGCGCAGTATGGCGAGAGCGAAGAGGCAGTGCGGTTGACGGGCATCTATCACAATTTGCTGCGCCGCTGGGCGGAGGTTTAAGGGGGCATGTTGCGCAAGGTTCTTTTCCAGGTTCATCTTTGGACCGGGCTGACGCTGGGTATCGTGCTGGCGCTGATCGGGATTTCCGGCTCGCTGCTGGTTTATGATCATGAGCTTCTGGCGCTTGGGCAAAAGCCCGCGCCCCGGGCTGAGGCCCAGGGAACGCCCGTCAGCCTTGATGCCTTGATCGCTGCAGCACGGCAGGCGGCTGGAGAAAAACGGGCCACCGTTACGCTGATGCTTCCCCACAAGCCGGGCGAGGCTGCCTTGGCGCGCCTGCAAAAGGCAGGTCGGGACGAGTTACGGGACGGTGCACGGGCCGTTGGCTCTGCTGACCGACGTGGCCGGGGCTCCCGCCATGAACGTCCTTCTGCGGCTGGCAGCCCAGGTGGCGAGCGCGGCCCGACAACGGAAATCTATCTCGATCCTGTCAGCGGCAAGGTGCTCGATATCCGTCAGGCGGCCAACAATCCGGTCTTTGCTTTTGTGCATGATTTTCACGGTAATTTCCTGATGGGGCGGGAGGGGCGGTCGGTCATCGGCTGGTTCGGCGTCGCCATGCTGCTGCTCGGGCTTTCGGGGATTGTTTTGTGGTGGCCGCAGCGCGGCGCCTGGAGGTTTGCCTTCGGCGTGCGCAAAAACGCCAAGGGTTTTCTATTCTATCGCGATCTGCATGGCGCAGCAGGCATCTGGCTGTGGCTCGTCTTCATCGTCGTCAGCTTCAGCGGTGTGGTGATCGCCTTTCCGGATACAGCCAGAGCGATGACCGGCCCGGCTGGGCAAAGTTTCGATCCCCGCCGCGGCCCTGTGGTCGAGGCCGTGGAGGGTGTCAAACCAATAGGCGCCGATGCTGCCGTGGCCCTAGTGCGGTCGCAGCTTGCCGATGCCGCTATTACCAGTGTGGCGCTTCCCGCCAAGAAAAACGACACCATCCGCGTCATGCTCGGCACGATGGAAAACGGGCCGGTTTCCGTCGCCTATGTCGATCCTTATCAAAAGCGCATTACAGGCTGGCGCAATCCGCCGAACGCACCGGCCGTCGAGCGCTTCGCGGCGTGGCAGCGTGTGCTGCATGCGGGTGAGGGCTGGGGTGCCCTTTGGCGCGCTCTGGTTTTCGTCTCAGGATTCTTGCCGCTCCTTTTCGTCGTCACCGGAACAGTGATGTGGCTGAAGAAGCGCAGAGGCCGCCGCGTCGCCTAGCCAGGGCGGAGGGTACGCGAGTCACAACCTTTGCTAGCGCCGAATTTCACTTATCCTTGGGCTGGTTCGTGGCCGGGTGCTGCGCCGCGGGGATTGACCACGGAAACGGCGCTCCAGCCATCTAGTTATCATATAATTGCAGTGGCTTGGCGTATGGCTAGCGATTGCGGTATGCTATCCTGATCGAATTGGTTGGTGATAAACTCAAAGCGCAGATTGGACGTCTCCTTCTGAGGAACACCGGCCATACTTGACGAGGCGCTCCAACGCCTCGTCTTTTTTTATGGCATAGCCTCGTTCGGCCCGCAGTCAATATAATCCGTAGACGGAGTAAGTGGCGATTACCCAAACTCTTGTGTTGGGATTGGCGCCAGGCTCGAACATCGCTGATCTGCAGGTCTTCCATCTGTGGGGCCTGCAGGATCGGGCCTGTCTTTTTGTCGGCATGAATTGGCTCCGGCGTTTCAACCGTGTCGCTATCGATTATGGCCGCAAGGAATTGCGTTTCGATCTTGCCTCAGCCGCGCGTGAAAACCGGTTGCGCCGTTGTCTGCCGGGCGATGACGGTTGCCGCTATTGGCTCGGTTAGGCCTCGCCGGTACCGCCACGACGCCGCTCGGCGCGCCGGGGATTGAGTACATTTGACTAAGGCGCTATGCCGGAACGTCATGAGCGGGGTAGCATCGGTGAAATCGCGTTTTTTGGCGGGTCTTGCTGCCCTCACGTTTGTGGCCGGTATTGGCCTCGCCCAGGATAAGCCGTCACAGCCCGGCGCTAGCTATCTGCAGCCCGGCACGGTCGACATTCTTGGCGTCCTGCCGCCGGCGCCGGTCGCTGGCGATCCCCGCTACGAGGCGGATCGCGCCATTTTCCGCGCCACGCGCCGGTTCGAAGGCTTGCCACGTTGGGACATGGCGACGAACGACGCGCGCTATGGCGATGCGGTGATGCTGAAAGATTTCGGCTGTGCGCTTGGTGTTGCGCTGACGCCGGACAAGGCGCCTCATCTCATGGCCATGTTCGCCAAGGCCGGGCATGACACGCAGCGCGAAACCAATATTGCGAAGAAATTCTATCAGCGGCTGCGCCCCTTTCTGATCGATGACGGCAAGACCTGCCAGAAGCCCGAGGAGCTTAAAGACAGCTTCGATTATCCGTCCGGCCATACCACCGGCGGCTGGACTTGGGCTCTGGTGCTGGCCGATGTGGCGCCGGATCGTGCCTCACAAATTCTGGCGCGCGGACGCGCCTATGGCGAAAGCCGCATCGTCTGTGGCGCGCATAATAACAGCGCGGTGGAGGCAGGACGCCTATCCGCCACGGTGACCATGAGCTTCGTGCACAACACCAAAGCCTATAGCGAAGATTTGAAAGCCGCGCGCAGCGAGCTTGCGGCGCTGCGCAAAACGGCCTCCGCGCCAGCCCAATGCGAAGCGGAAGCGGATCTCGTAAAGCTCAATATTTTTGCGCCGGCGCCCTAGCTGGCCGTTCGGGCCGCAGCGATGACAGCTTTCGCTGGAAATTCGTCCATACGCATTTGTCTATAAGCCACTTAAACCAATTCGCGCGCAGTTACCAAAGCCATAATCCGGTGACACCTGTGCCCGTATTAGAACTCTGTCCAATCGTTTTTGGGTTGTGCGCGGGTAATGGACACCACGTTGGCGGCGCGCGCGACGGGCTTGTGCGGCGCGGCAATGCTGCGCGGCGGTTGTGCCCGGACGTTACCGATCTTGAAAAAAGACACCGCCTGCGAGAGTGAGCGCGCTTCACCCGCCAGTTGGCGCGACGCAGCCGTGGTTTCTTCGACCATGGCGGCGTTCTGTTGGGTGACCTGATCCATTTGGCCCACCGCGGCGTTGACCTGACCGATGCCGGTCGATTGCTGCTCGGCAGCCAGCGCGATCTCGCCGACAATCGCGTTGATTTGGGTCACTTGGCCGACGATGCGTTCCAGGGCGCCGCCGGTCTCCGCGACCAATTTGACGCCCGAATCGACATGATCGCCTGACGTGTTGATCAGCACTTTGATCTGTTTGGCAGCGTCGCTGGAGCGATGGGCGAGGGCGCGCACTTCGCTGGCCACCACGGCAAAACCCCTGCCGGCATCGCCCGCACGTGCCGCTTCGACCCCGGCGTTGAGGGCCAAAAGATTGGTCTGGAACGCGATCTCCTCGATTACGCCGATGATGTCGGTAATTTTCTTGGAGGATTGCGCGATCGAATCCATCGCGGCGATGGCGGTCCCGACCACGCGGCCGCTGTCTTCGGCCGCGGCTTTGGCCTCTTTGACGTTGCTATGGGCCTGACGGGCATTGGCAGCCGTGGTCTTCACCGTCGCCGTAATTTCCTCGAGCGCCGCTGCGGTCTCTTCCAGACTGGCGGCTTGCTGTTCGGTGCGGCGGGAAAGGTCGTCGGTTGCTTGAGAGATTTCGCCCGCAGCGCCGGTAATGGAGGCGGCATCCTGAGTCACCGCTTGCACGGTTTCCTGCAAGCGTTCCAAGGCCGTGTTGAAGTTTCGCCGTACCTCGTCATAGTCGCCGCCGAGGGTAGTATCGATCCGGCTCGTCAGATCGCCTGCCGCCAGTTTCTTGAGCGCTTCATCCAGGACTTCGACCACGGCCGCCTGCTCCTGATGGACGCTGGTCAGGTCGGTCATCCAATTCACGATTTTGATCAGCTTGCCGTTCAGATCCCAGACCGGCGTGTAGTTGCTGAGGATCCAAATGTCCCGGCCGCCCGCCGCCTTGCGCTGATAGCGTTGCTCGACGAATTCGCCGCGACCGAGCTTGGCCCATAATTCACGATATTCGGCGCTGGCGGCGACCGCTGGCTCAACGAACATGCTGTGATGGCGCCCGATGCATTGCTCGGCTCTATAGCCCAGCATGTCGAGGGCTTGCTGATTCATCCAGAGGATCGTGCCGTCGGGCTTGTATTCGAGGGCGAGACGGGTCTTGTGCAGACCGTCCAGCCTCGACGCAAGTTCGTTCATCTGCGCCCGCTCGGCGGTGGCAGTCTTCAACGCCACCGCAACGCCAATCACGGTCAGCGTACCGGCCACGATCATCTCGGTGGTGGTGCCGCTACCGGCGATGAAATGGTAATAGACGAGGGCGGCGAGGGGCAGCGCCAGAGCGCCAAGCGTAAGGGCGGTTTTGGCGGAAGAGTGCGAGCGGCGAGCCATGTTTTCCCATTCCAATCGGCGCCGGGCGCGGTCGCGCCAAGCGCAATTCTGGATTGGTTAACCTATGGCATCGCCGCCCTTGCGATTTGGTTTACGGCGTTCCAAATCGCAAGATAATTGTTTCCTCGCGGCAAATGCTTAGGCGGCGGAGCCCTATGAGAAATTATAGGGCGCGCGCATTTTGCGGCTCAGCATGGCGTTGGCCGCGTCGTCGGCGAGGAAGTGCTCCGCCGCCGGGTCCCAACTCAGGTGCCGCTTGGCGTGCATGGCGATCCAGTGCAGCAGACAAGTGGAGGTGGCGCGATGGGCGATTTCGGCATTGGTGGCCATGGGCCCACGCGAGCGGACCGCCTGGATCCAATCGGCATGCTGCTCGACACTGGAATAAAGGTGGATTTCGTTCGGCCCGATGACGCTCTCCAGAATCTTGGGGTCGCTAGCCTGCAGCGGATTTTTGCCCGATGCGGGGTCGTCGGAACGCGTTACGAAAATCCAGCCCTTGCTGCCGATGAACTTTATGCCGTTGGGCAGCTCGCCGGAAATGTCCATGGTGACGCCATTGGCATAGCGCGCATGGGTGAGGAACTTGCCATGCACGTTCCAGAGGCCGCTGGTGGGAAACTCCGCCGTGCCCCAGATCTCCACTGGGCCGGAATGCTCCATATCCATGCCCCAATGGGCGATGTCGACGTGATGCGAACCCCAGCCGGTGATCATGCCGGCGCCGAATTGTTCGCAGCGTAGCCAGCCGGGACGGCTGAAATCAGCCTGCGGATGAACGCGAATTTCGGTGTAATAGACCTCGGGCGTCGAACCCAGCCAGGCATCGTAGTTCAAATTCGCCGGGATCGGCTGCTGCGGCGCTTCGGGGCCGGAAGGATCGCCGGGCAGGCCGATTTCGACATGTTTCAGCGTACCGATGCGGCCGTTGCGTACCAGCTCGCAGGCGCGGCGGAATTGCGGCCAGGGCTTATCGGAGCGCTGCTGCGAGCCGATCTGGAGCAGCCGCCCGCTCTTTTTCACTTCGTCGGCCATGAAGCGGCCTTCGGCGATGGTGAGCGCGGCGGGCTTCTGCACATAGACATCTTTGCCGGCGCGCACGGCGTGTGAGGCCAGACGGGCGTGCTGATGATCCGGCGTCGAAATGATCACCGCATCGATGTCTTTGTTGGCCAGAAGCGCACGGTGATCGGAATAGGTCTGGGTGGCATTCCAGGTCTTGCCGTATTTGGCGGTATAGGTCTCATCGACAAACTGTTTGCCGAGCGCCAAGCGCTTGGAATCGAGATCGCAGACACCGATGACCTGGGCGTCGTCGATCTTGAACACCTCTTTCAAGTCGTGAACGCGGCTGATGCGGCCGACGCCGATGGCGCCGATGTTCACGCGATTGTTGGCACCGAAGGCGTGGGCGGGAATGATGGAGGGAAAGGCGGCCAATGCCAGAGCGGATTTCAGAAGGGTACGGCGGGAAGAACGCATGGGAATGGTCCTCTGCTTTGAGCGCTTTCAGGAAAAGTGGGCCAATAGCGACAGCGTATTTGGCGGTTTTCCGTCCGAAAGTACGACAATCAAAAACCTGAGCGCTTTGTCGTTTCTATGAAACGGTGAAAACGCACTAGGCGATAACGGGGCGGGTCGCATTCTTCTGCGCGGTCAGCACCAGTTCGGCGGTCAGCAGCGCCTCGTCCTGGTTCTGCGCCGTCTCGGTCCGGTGGATGATGTCCGAGACGAATTGCGGTCCGAACGGCAATGCGACGTTCTTGCAGTCGATGTAGCGGACACCCTTTTTGTCGACGATGAAGAGATGGTTGCCGCCGGGCCGTCCTGCAATATCGACGTATTTGCGCAGCTCGATATAGCCCTCCGTGCCGAGCAGGAACAGGCGGCCATCGCCCCAGGTCGGGAGGCCGTCGGGCGTGAACCAGTCAACACGGATATAGCCAGTGCCACCGTTGCCCACCGCAACCATGTCCCCGAAATCTTCAAAGCTCGGATGTTGCGGGTGGTTGAAATTGCCGGTCTGCGAAGCGACGACGCGAGCAGTCGTCGATTTCGTATAATAAAGGAACTGCTCGATTTGGTGCGAGCCGATGTCGGTGAGAATGCCGCCGAAGCGTTCCTTTTCCCAGAACCAGGCGGGACGTCCGCCGGCATCGACATTGCCGATCCTATGCCCCGCCAGATTGACGGTCTGCACCACCTTGCCGATAGCGCCTTGGTCTACGAGGTACCCCGCTTGGATGGCGGCTTTCACCTCCAGACGCTCGGAATACATGATGGCGAATTTGCGCTTGGTCTCCTTCACCGCTTGGCGCACATCGGCGAGCTGCTCCAGCGTCGTGATCGCCGGTTTGTCGGAGAGATAATCCTTGCCCGCCTTCATCACCCGAATGCCGAGCGGGGCGCGCTCATCGGGAATGGGAGCGCCGCACACCAGCTTGATGGTTTTGTCGTGCAGGATTTCGTCTTCGTTCTTGGCCAGCGGTATGTCGCCGAACTGGGCCCGGAAATCGGCAATCTGCTTGGGCGTGGTGGCATAGAATTTCTTGAGACGCCCGCCGCCGCGCTTGATCGCCGCGGTCATGCCCATGATGTGGTAGTGATCGACTCCAATGACGGCGAAATCGATGGCCTGCTTGGCGAACGGCGCGAGGTCGAAACCCTCGGCCGCGGTTTCTTCGCCGACGGGTTTTCCCGCATCGGCCAGGGCAGGCATGGTGGACATCAGACCCGCGGCCATCAAAAGCGCGCGCCGATCAACGGATTGGCTCATTGGTTTTCTCCCGAATTCCGGTTCTATTTTTGGGTGTGGTACCGGTAACATTACAAAGTATAGCAGGTAACGAGGGGCTTCGCAGGACTCACGCGATCACATTTACGCGGGCACATCGTCCACATCTTGTTGGCGCCGGAAGGCGAAGAGCGCTTGCGCCCGGGGCAGGCTTTCTCCTTACTCCGCCCGACATTGGGAAAGGGTAGGCCATGCAAGGCGTCACCGTCGTTGCGCATCCGCTGATTCAGCACAAGCTGACCTTGTTGCGGCGCAAAGAGACCTCGACCAAGCAATTCCGCGAGCTTTTGGGCGAGATCGGCATGCTGATCTGCTACGAGGTGACGCGCGATCTGCCGACCACGCTGGTGGAGATCGAAACACCGATGGCGCTGATGCAGGCGCCGGTGATCGAGGGCAAGAAACTCGTCTTCGCGCCCATCCTCCGGGCCGGCATGGCATTTCTCGATGGCATGCTCAATCTGGTGCCCTCGGCCCGTGTCGCCTTCATCGGCCTCTACCGTGATCCGGCAACGCTGAAGAGCGTCGAGTATTACTTCAAGGCGCCCGAGGACGTTGCCGACCGGCTGGTAATCGTGATGGACCCCATGCTGGCGACCGGCAATTCGGCCATCGCAGCGGTGGATATGTTGAAGGATAAGGGTGTCAGCAAATTGCGTCTGATGTGTCTTCTGGCCGCGCCCGAGGGTGTGGCGAAGTTTACGGCTGCCCATCCCAACGTGCCGGTATGGACAGCGGCGATAGACGACCGTCTCAACGATCACGGCTATATCATACCCGGTTTGGGCGATGCCGGCGATCGCATGTTCGGCACCAAATAGGCGCCTCCGAAAATTATGCGATTGATATGCATGTATGTTCGATAGCGTTATCCGGCGTTGACGAGCGGCGTGCACAGCCGTGGAGGTCGCGCCTCACGCGAAAGCCTTCTAAGTAGTTTCCACTGCATTATCCGTGCGCGGAGTATTTGTTGCGGCGCCAAACCCGCACCTGCCAAGGCATTCCCGCTGGAGTTGCCATTTTTCAGACAGCCGTAAGCGATGTCAGCGGCGTACGCATAAACCAATTCTAAATTTTGCTGCTTCATACCCGAATAATATTCTTCTGCAGGGAGTGAGCGGTGAACTGGAAAGACCTGTCCGTCAGCAAAAAAGTGATTGGCGCCTTTGCGCTCGTCCTCATCACGACGATTGGCCTCGGCGCCATCGCTGTGAGTGGTCTTTCACGCTTGGATACGGATGCCAACGAGCTCAGATCGGATTGGCTACCGTCCATCCAGGTGCTTGGCCGTTTCCAATATGCCATCACGCGCTATCGCTCCTACGAAGCTGCCATGCTCCTCATTGATGGCGAACAGGCGGTCACGGATGACAAGACGCGCGCCAAGCTAGCCGATGACGCGGATAAGGCGCTGGCCGAATACGATGCTCTGGTCACGCCGGGCAAAGAGCGAGAAATTGCCGATCGCATCAAGACGGCATGGGCTGAGTACCGCCCCTTGGAGGAGAAGGAAGCCGAGATATTCAAGTCTCGGGGCGCCAAAGCTGCAGCCCAATATCTTGTCGGCGACATGCGTAAGGTGTTTTCCGTCCTCAATAAGGCCGTCGAGGAAGACGTCGCCTTTAACAGCAAGGGTGGCGAGGATTCGGGGCAGCAGGGTCACGATACCTTCCTCGCAGCGCGGCTATGGATTCTGATAGCTTTGGGATTGGCGGCTATTCTGAGTTGTGCAGCGGGCCTCGCTCTGATCCGCGGCGTCTCGGCGCCACTTGGCAAAATTACCGATGCGATGGGGGAATTGGCTCGTGGCAATCTCAATGCCCACGTGCCGCATTCCGACCAGAAAGACGAAATCGGCCAGCTCGCCGACACCATGACGGTCTTCAAAAATCAGCTCGCGGCGGCGGAAGCGGCCAAGGCGGAGCAAACCAAGACCATCGTCGACAGCATCGGCGCGGGATTGTCGCGGCTCGCCGACGGCGATCTCACCCATCGTGTCACCGCCAATCTGACCGGTGCCTTCGCCAAACTGAAAGACGATTTCAACACGGCCATGAGCCGGCTGCAGGAAACCGTACAGCAGGTGCTGGATAGCACGCATCAGATTGCCACCGGCGCTGGCGAAATCTCCACGGCCGCCGATGATCTTTCGCGCCGCACCGAACAGCAGGCTGCCAGCCTGGAAGAGACCGCCGCGGCGCTGGAAGAAATCACCGCCACGGTCAAAAAGACCTCCGCCAACACCAAAGAGGTTACCACCAGCGTGGCGACGGCCAAGAGCGCCGCAGAACTCGGCGGGCGTGTGGTTGGAACCGCCGTCACTGCGATGGATGCCATTGCCCAATCATCCAAGCAGATCACCGATATCATCGGCGTGATCGACGAGATCGCCTTCCAGACCAATCTGCTGGCGCTGAATGCGGGGGTCGAAGCCGCGCGCGCAGGCGATGCGGGCAGGGGCTTTGCCGTGGTGGCCTCCGAAGTACGGGCGCTGGCACAGCGCTCCTCCGATGCTGCAAAACAGATCAAGGCCCTCATCAACACCTCGAGTGCTCATGTCGGCGATGGTGTTAAATATGTCGGCGAATCCGGTGAGGCCCTAAAGCGCATCGTCGACCAAGTGGTACAGATCAATGCCGTGGTCGGCGAGATGGCACTGGCCGCCGATCAGCAAGCGACGGGCATCGAAGAAGTCAATTCGGCCGTTGCACAGATGGATCAGGTCACCCAGCAGAACGCCGCCATGGTGGAAGAATCGACCGCCGCCTCCCGCAGTCTTGCGGGTGAAACCCAGACCCTGAAAGAGATCGTGTCCTTCTTTAAGGTGGGCGAGGAGCGTTTTGCTGCCCCCGCGGCGCGTCCGGCGAGCCGTCCTATGGCCAAGTCAACGCCAGCTTCGGTAAGGCCGCAGCCGCAACGTATGGCATCGGGCAATCGCGCTCTGGCGCAAAAGCCCAAATCCGAACCCAGCGAAGAATGGTCCGAGTTTTAAGCGTCGCATTTGGCGCCCGCCGCAATGCCGCAAGAGCAATCCTGCGGCATTCGCGTATCAACGGCGCGGGAATGATCGTCTCAGGCTCGTCTGGAATGACAATCTGGAGATTGTGCGCGAGCGCTACCGCTGCTCCGCCGTCTTAATCTCCATGTGTGCGGGTTCTTTGGCGAAGCGGCGGTAGAGATCGGCATATTGCCGCCCGCTGCGTTTCCATGAGTAATCCGCCCGCATGCCTTGCTCCTGAATCGAGCGCCAGGTCTTACGGTCGGCGAAGCTGTTGGTAGCATGGCTGATGGACCGTATCAGCCCATTCTTATTGACGCCATCGAAGAGAAAGCCTGTCGCCACGCCCGCCGACAGGGCCGCCGCATTGGCATCGATGATAGTATCGGCAAGCCCGCCGGTGTCGGCGGCGATGGGCACGCAGCCATAGCGTAGCCCATAAAGCTGGGTCAGCCCGCATGGCTCGAAACGCGATGGGATCAAAATCGCGTCGGCGCCGCCCTGCAAGAGGTGCGAAAGGGATTCATCGTAACCAATCTTGACGCCGATCTTGCCTGGATGACGTCTGGCGGCAGCGTTAAAAGAGGCTTCGATGCTGTGATCGCCGGTGCCGATCAGCGCCAGGCGTCCACCCATGGCAACGATTTCGTCCGTCGTACCGGCCAGCACGTCCATGCCCTTTTGTGTGGTCAGGCGGCTGATGACGGCGAACAGCGGTCCGATGCCATCGGAGAGGCCGAAGCATTCCTCGATGGCGGCGCGGTTTTGGCGGCGCAGATGCAAAGACCGCCTTTCGTACGGCGCGGCCAGATAGGGATCCTCAGCCGGATTCCACACTGCCGTGTCGATGCCGTTGACGATGCCGAAGACATGATCGCGCCGGGCCAGGATCAAGCCTTCCAGCCCCATGCCGAAATCCGGCTGGCGGATTTCTTCGGCATAGGTCGGGCTCACCGTGGTGATGGCATCCGCCGTATGCAGACCTGCTTTCAGAAAGCCGACGCCGCCGTAATACTCGACACCTTCGATTTGGAAGGCGTGGTCCGGCAATCCGAGCGCGGGAAAGATGTGGGCCGGAAACCAGCCCGCAAAGGCGATGTTGTGCACCGTCACCACACTCGGCACCGTGGCACCATCATAATGCAGATACGCTGCGGCCAGTGCCGTTTGCCAGTCATGGGCATGCAGGACATCAAATCCAGGCCCGCCCACTTTGCCTTCGGCGAGATCCGCGGCGGCCCGTGACAAGGCGCCGAAGCGCTGCCAATTGTCCGGCCAGTCAACGCCGGCGGCATCGCCATAAGGCCCGCCACTGCGCGTGTAGAAGGCTGGCGCATCGAGCACAATGACGTCGAGACCTTTGGTGGTTCCAGCCACCAGCCGCGCCTCGGTGCCGAAGAGGTCTGTGTAGCTATGCAGCACCGTGGTGTTCTTCAGCGCCGCCATCACCGGGGCATAGCCGGGGATCAACGTCGTCATCGCCACATCGTAAGGAGCGAGCGCTGCCGGCAAGGCGCCAGCGACGTCTCCCAACCCGCCCGTTTTGATGAGGGGATAGGCTTCTGAGACGACAGAGAGGGCGCGCAAAGTCATACGGAACTCATGTCAGCCGGTCGATCATCGCCTGGGTTATGAGACAAATGCCTTTTTCGGTACGCCGGAAGCGCTGGGCGTCGAGGACGGGATCCTCGCCGACCACCAGACCTTCGGGGATCACCACATCGCGGTCGAGCACCACGTGGCGCAGGCGCGCGTTGCGGCCGATGTAGCAGCGGGGCAGGATAACGGCGTCTTCCAGCACTGAAAAGCTGTTGGAGCGCACGCCGGTAAAGCACAAACAGCGGCGCAGATGCGAGCCCGAGATGATGCAGTCGCCCGCCACCAAGGAGGCCACCGCACTGCCGCGCCGTCCATCCAGATCGTGCACGAATTTGGCCGGCGGAGCGATTTCCGCATAGGTCCAAAGCGGCCATTTGGTGTCATAAAGATCGAGCTTGGGTACCACATCGGTCAAATCGATATTGGCTTCCCAATAGGCGTCGATGGTGCCGACATCGCGCCAATACGGTTCGGCCTCGGCGCTCGCCCGCACGCAGGAATCCGAGAAGCGATGCGCCACCGCTTTGCCGTGCTTGACGAGGTAGGGGATGATGTCCTTGCCGAAATCGCGGGTCGAACCGGGCGTCGAGGCGTCGCGCCTGAGCTCGTCGAACAAAAGCTGGGTGCGGAAGACGTAGATGCCCATCGAGGCGAGGCAGGCATCGGGCCTGCCGGGGATGGTGGGGGGATCGGCGGGTTTCTCGACAAAGCTGGTGACGACATCGTTTTCGTCGACGCCCATGATGCCGAAAGCGGTGGCCTCTTCCTTGGTGACTTCCAGGCAGCCGATGGTGACATCCGCGCCCGATTCGACGTGCCGGATGAGCATCAGCTCATAGTCCATCTTGTAGACGTGATCGCCCGCCAGAATGACCATGTATTCAGGATGATAACTCTCGATGATGTCGATGTTCTGGTACACGGCGTCGGCTGTGCCCTGATACCACAGGCCTTCGGAGACGCGCTGCGAAGCGGGCAGAATGTCGAAGCTCTCGTTGCGCTCCGGGCGGAAGAAGTTCCAGCCTTGCTGCAGATGGCGGATCAGCGAATGGGCTTTGTATTGCGTCGCCACGGCGATGCGGCGGATGCCGGAATTGACCGCGTTGGACAGCGCAAAATCGATGATGCGGGCCTTGCCGCCGAAATAGACCGCGGGCTTGGCGCGCTTGTCGGTCAATTCGTTCAGTCTTGAGCCCCGGCCCCCGGCCAAAACATAGGCCATTGTATCGCGCGCCAGCGGGTGTCTACGCTCCATAAGCCGTCATCTCCCACGGGCACGTATTGTTCGAGCGTGCGCCGGTGTCACCATCATCCCTAGTATGGGAGGGCGTTGTAAAGGGTCGATTGCGCTGAGTTTTCACGAAAAGAGGAGCCGCGGCGATGGAGCCGCCGCCGCGTGTCATAATTGGGGTGCCAAGCCCGCTTCTATGCCCCGCTTTTGATCATGACCGTCAGAGAGCAGGTCAAAGCGCGTCGCCGTCCCGCTCGCCGGTCCGCACACGGACTGCCTGCGCCAGGTCCACGACGAAGATCTTGCCGTCGCCGATCTTGCCGGTATTGGCCGCTTGCTGAATGGCCGCCACAACCGCTTCGGCGCGCTCGTCGGAGACGGCCACTTCCAGCTTCAGCTTGGGAATGAAGGAAATCGTGTATTCGGCGCCGCGATAGACCTCTTTATGGCCTTTCTGGCGGCCATAGCCGCGTACTTCGGTCACCGTCATGCCTTCGGTGCCGATGGCGAGCAGGGCATCGCGCACGACATCGAGGCGATGGGGCTGGATGATCGCGATAACGAGCTTCATGAAAATCTCCTTTAGCCTGTTGTGTGATAGCCAGCTTCGCTATGGCTCGAACAATCGAGACCCTGAAGTTCGCCTTCGCGGCCGATCCGCCATCCGGTAAGCCTTCTGACGGATACTATAATGACAAAGCTGGCGGCGAGCGACCACACCCCGGCAATGACCATGGCTTCAAACGGCACCAGGAGCTGCGCCCCCAACCGGCTGGGCCAGCGGAACCCGGCCGCTGCGCCGGTGACGGTACCCACCAGCTTGCCTTCAGCCATTCGATGGCCATCCAGACGCAGATGTCATGGTATCTTGCCAAAGTTGCAGGCGGCTGCGTAATTATGTTGCGATATACAATGCTGCGGCCGGGTCGCGTGCTGGCTTCCATTCTAGAGCACATCTTACCAGGGACAATTCGGCTGGGTATGAACTGAGGAAGCGGGCTGGGCTCCGCTTGACTTGGCTCTGCCCGGGTGAAACCGTCTGATTATGTTGAACAATCACTCCGGCCGGTCGAACGGTAGCGCGCGCAATCCGATTCATGCTTTCGACGAGGATACGATTCACGCCCTCCGGATTGACGAGGGCGAGGTGGCGCGCGCGGTTGCCGCTCTGGCGGAACAAAGCCCGCCTCCTCATGCGCCGCGGCTGGTGAAAGCCCTCGCCGCCATCGACCTCACCACGCTTTCGAGCGACGACACGCCGGAGCGGGTCAAGGCGCTCTGCGCCAAGGCTCGCCAGCCCTTACGCCCCGAGGTGCAGGCGGTACTCGGCTGCGAAGGCATCACGACGGCTGCGGTCTGCGTCTATCACGCCTTCATCGGGACGGCGCTGGAAGCCCTGGCTGGCACCTCTATTCCAGTGGCGGCTGTGTCGGCGGGCTTTCCCCATGGCCTGTCGCCCCTGCGCGCCCGCATCCTGGAGGTGGAGGAATCCGTCGCCGCGGGCGCCAGCGAGATCGACATCGTGATCGACCGCTCCAAGGCCCTCGCCGGCAACTGGCAAGGCGTCTATGACGAGGTGCGCGCCTTCCGGCAAGCCTGCGGCGCGGCGCATATGAAGGCCATTATCGGCGCGGGCGATCTCGGCACCCTTACCAATGTGGCAAAGGCGTCGGTTGTCTGCATGATGGCGGGGGCCGATTTCATCAAGACCTCCACCGGCAAGGAGGCTATCAACGCCACGCCGCGCTTTGCGCTGGTCATGGCCAGAATGATCGGCGTCTGGCTGAAGACGACAGGGTACAAGGTCGGCTTCAAGCCTGCGGGCGGCATTTCCAAGGCGAAGGACGCACTTCTCTATCAGGCTATGATGCAGGACGTGCTGGGGGAAGAATGGCTCGAGCCCCCTCTGTTCCGCATCGGCGCCTCCAGTCTTCTGGCCGATATCGTGGCGCAATTGGAAAAAGCGTAGAAGTTCCACCCTCCCTCAAGAGGAGGGTGGCGTACCGGGGGACGTTCAAGACATGTTTCATGGCACGATTAGTGTGCTTAATCTGCAGAGTCTGGCCGGGGTCGCGTTGATCCTCGTCTTATGCTGGCTGTTCTCGGAAAACCGTCGGCGTTTCCCCTTTCTCCTCGCAGTCGGGGCGATAGGGTTGCAATTGGTCCTGGTGCTGGCGCTGTTCGGCGTACCTGCGATACGTGCTGGCCTGACCAGTTTCGGCGCCGTCTTCGATGGCTTGGCGAAGGCTGCCCAAACCGGCATGGCCTTTGTCTTCGGCTTTTTAAGCGGTTCCGGCCCGCAGCCTTATCCGGTCACCACGCCCGGCGCCTTGTTCGTCTTCGGCTTCCGCGTCTTGCCGGTGATCATGGTGGTGTGCACATTGGCGGCGCTGCTCTGGCATTGGCACATTCTGAAGTGGATCACCAAGGCCTTCGGTTTCGTCTTTTCGCGCACCATGGGGCTTCGCGGCCCCACCGCGTTGGCGGCGGCGGCCACCATTTTCATGGGGCAGGTCGAAGGCCCCATCGTCATCCGCGCCTATCTCTCGCGGCTGACGCGCTCGGAGCTGTTCCTGCTTATCACTGTGGGCATGGCCTGTGTCTCGGGCTCCACCATGGTGGCCTATGTCACCATCCTGCAGGGCGTTTTGCCGGGCGCGGCGGCCCATGTGCTGGCGGCGTCGATCATCACGGCCCCAGCCGGCATTCTTTTGGCGCGCATTTTGATACCGCGCGATCCGGTCGCCGAAGCCGCCTTGGACAAGATGCCCCCGGACGAGCGTGTCTATAAGAGTTCGATGGATGCCATCATGAAGGGCATCCATGATGGCATGCAGATCGCGGTCAATGTGGCGGCCTGCCTGATCGTCTTCGTGGCCCTGGTTGCCATTATTAATATGATGCTTGGCGCTTTGCCGCAGCTTGGCGGCAGCCCTCTCAGCGTCGAACGCATTCTCGGCTATGTCTTCTCGCCGGTGGCCTGGTGCCTCGGCATCCAGGGCAGCGAAATTCCTATCGCCGGCCAGCTCCTCGGCACCAAGATGATGCTGACTGAGTTCACCGCCTTCATCAAAATGGGCGCCATTCCCGCCCTGGAAATGACCGAGCGTACCCGCACGATCATGACCTATGCCCTCTGCGGTTTTGCCAACGTCGCCTCGGTGGGGATCAATCTCGCCGGTTTTTCGGTGCTCTTGCCCGATCGCCGTGACGAGATCATCACCATGGTGGGCAAGGCGATGCTGGCGGGTTTCTTCGCCACCTGCTTGAGCGCGG
The DNA here is from genome assembly GCA_015654635.1 of Alphaproteobacteria bacterium. Classification (GTDB taxonomy): domain Bacteria; phylum Pseudomonadota; class Alphaproteobacteria; order Micropepsales; family Micropepsaceae; genus Rhizomicrobium. The sequence goes on from JAATGP010000037.1 coordinate 39,977, forward strand.
CCCTGGTGGGCGCCATCCCGTCTTTCATCACCGCCATCCCGGGTTAGAAGGAAGTGGGGCGCTGCCTCGTCACCGTGCTAGTATTGGCTGCGGTCGGGCAACCGCCCCGGCGCCGCAGCTTATGAGAAAGAGCAATGAACGCAACCGATGACATGCTGGCGCTGGCCCAGGCTATGCGAGGCCGCGCCTACGCCCCTTATTCGAAATTTCCGGTGGGCGCCGTGGTGCGGGGAGCCAATGGCAAGCTTTATGGCGGCTGCAATATTGAGAACGCGGCCTATCCCTTGGGCAATTGCGCCGAAGCGACTGCCATTTTCGCCATGGTGGCCGATGGCGAGCACAAGATCGTCGAAGCGCTTGTTCTGGGGCCGGACGGTGAGCTGATCACGCCTTGCGGCTCCTGCCGCCAGCGCCTGCGGGAGTTTGCCTCCGACGATTTGCCGATCCATCTGGCTGGCCCCAGCGGCGTCAACCGCACTGTCACCCTGGTGGCGCTGCTACCGCTCTCCTTCGGCCCGGGCCATTTGGGCAAATAGGAATCCCATGCTTCCCCAAGAAATCATTCGCAAAAAGCGCGACGGCCTTGTGCTGTCCGCAGCCGAGATCGGCGAATTCATCCAAGGTGTAACGGCGGGCAGCGTCACCGAAGCCCAAATCTCCGCCTTCACCATGGCCGTCTTCTTCCAAGGTATGGAGATGGACGAGCGGGTGGCGCTGACAAGGGCCATGACCCATTCCGGCACCGTGCTCGATTGGGGTGATTTCGGCCCCGTCTTGGACAAACACTCGACCGGTGGGGTGGGCGATAAGATCAGCCTGATGCTGGCGCCGATGGTGGCGGCGTGCGGCGGCTTCGTGCCGATGATTTCCGGTCGCGGCCTTGGCCATACGGGCGGCACGCTGGACAAGATGGGGGCCATCCCCGGCTACCGGGTCCAGCCGGACCTCTCCACCTTGCGCGATGTGGTCAAATCCGTGGGCTGCGCCATCATCGGTCAGACCGCCGACCTGGCCCCCGCCGACCAGCGCATCTATGCCGTGCGCGATGTGACGGCGACGGTGGAATCCATTCCGCTGATCTGTGCCTCCATCCTCTCCAAGAAGATCGCTGCCGGGCTGCAAGGCTTGGTGATGGATGTGAAACTGGGCAACGGCGCCTTTATGGAAAATCTGAAGGACGCACGCGATCTGGCCGAAACCATTGTTGAAATTGCTGGTGGTGCAGGGCTGCCGACGGCTGCAATCCTGACCGATATGAACGAGGTCTTGGGCACCACTGCGGGCAACGCCATCGAAGTGCAGGAGGCGGTCGATTATCTCACCGGAAAATCGCGTGAGCGCCGCTTACATGAGGTCACCAAGGCCTTGGTCGGCCAGATGCTGGTGCTAGGCAAACTTGCCGCCACACTTGAGGAGGGCGCGTTAAAGGCCCAGGCCGCTTTGGATTCCGGGGCCGCTGCCGCAAAGTTTGAAGAGATGGTGGCCGCCCTCGGCGGGCCCTCCGATTTCCTGGGAAAATCCGAAACCTATCTCGCCAAGGCGCCGGTGACGGTGCCTTTCAAGGCAACCCGTTCGGGCTATATCGCGGCAGAGAAGACCCGCGCCATTGGTCTCATCGTGGTCGATCTCGGCGGCGGCCGGCGTAAGACCACGGACACGGTCGATATGGGCGTTGGCCTCTCCGGCTTCCTGCCGGTGGGCAGCAAGGTAGAAGCGGGCGACACGCTGGCCCTCATCCACGCACGGGATGAAGCCGCCGCCGCCCGCGCCGCTGCTGCGCTTACCGAAGCGATGGAGATTGCGGAAACGGCACCCACCACCCGTCCGCTGATCCACGCGCGTGTATTGTAAGAGGCGTTGATGACCCGCCAGGCGTTTCGCGGTGCGATTTTCCATCTTCTGGGTGACCCCGACCAGGGGCCGGCGGCGGCTGTCGTCTACGAAGATGGCGGGCTGATCGTCGAGGACGGCCACATCGCCGAGGTGGGCTCCTTCATCGACATCCAACCCCAGATCAATGGCGCGCCGCTCCAGCGGGTGACGGACGGTTTCATCGTGCCGGGCTTCATTGATTGCCACGTCCATTTTCCGCAAGTGGACATGCTGGCCTCGCCGGGCACCCATTTGCTGCACTGGCTCTCGGCCTATGCCTTCCCGGCGGAAAGCCGTTTTGCCCATGAGGATGTGGCGGCAGAGACGGCGCGCTTCTTCCTCGACCAGCTGTTCGCCAACGGCACCACCACGGCGCTGGTCTTTGCCACCGCCCATAAGGTCTCGGCCGAAGCCCTGTTCGCGGAAGCCTTCCAGCGCAACATGCGCCTCGTCACCGGCAAGGTGCTGATGGATGTCAACGCGCCCGCGGGCATCTCCGATACCGCCGAGACCGGCTATATGGAATCCCGCGCCCTGATCCGCGATTGGCATGGCAAGGGGCGCCTGGGTTACGCGGTGACGCCGCGCTTTGCGCTGACCTCCAGCGAGCGCCAACTCGAATTGGCCGGACGTCTGTTGCACGAGCATCCGGGGATCAAGCTGCACACCCATCTCTCCGAAAATCACGAAGAGCTGGAAGCCGTGCATAAGCTCTATCCGGATTGCCCGGATTATTTCGCCGTTTATGAGAAATTCGGTCTCGCCACGCCGCAATCGGTCTTTGCCCATTGTTTGCATTTGTCACCCTCGGAATGGGCGCGGCTGGGAAAGGCGGGATCGGGCATCGCCTTCTGTCCAACCTCAAATCTCTTCCTCGGTTCAGGTCTCTTCCACCTCGCTGCTGCAGAAGCAGCCGGGGGCCGCGTCGGCCTCGCCTCCGATGTCGGCGCTGGTACCAGCCTGTCGCTGCTGGCCACCATGAACGAGGCTTATAAGGTCGGCCAATTGCGCCGCCACCGTACCAGTGCTTTCAAACTATTTTATATGGCGACGCTGGGCGCGGCGCGGGCGCTGCGCCTCGACGACAAAATCGGCAATTTCACCCCCGGCAAGGAAGCCGATTTTTTGGTGCTGGATGCCAAAGCCTTGCCGCTTTTGGCCCGCCGCTGGAGTCGCGCCACCACCATCGAGGAAAAGCTCTTCGCGCTGGCCATCCTCGGCGACGACCGCGCTGTGGCCGAGACCTACGTGGCGGGCAGGCGGGTGCATAAACGGGATAAATAGCACCGTGCGTGCTTCGAGGCTCGCCGCTCTCGATTGTTCGAGGGCCAGTCACGCTGACAGGGCGGCGAGCCTAAAGCCCGCAGGGATGGTTGCGCGGTCGATCCGACTCTGCAATCCTCCGTCATGGACCACATCAGCCTCCCCAAAGCCGAACTTCATCTTCACCTCGAGGGCAGCTTCGAGCCCGAGTTGATGTTTGCCATCGCCCAGCGCAACAAGATCGCCATCCCTTACGCCTCTGCAGAAGCCGTCCGCGCGGCCTATCGCTTTTCCAATTTGCAGGATTTCCTCGACATTTATTACGCCGGTGCCCGCGTACTCATCGCCGAGCAGGATTTTTACGACCTCACCTATGCTTATCTAAAGCGCGTCGCCGCCGACAATGTTCGTCATGTCGAGGTCTTCTTCGATCCCCAGACCCATACCGAACGCGGTGTGGCCTTTGCGACCGTCATTGGTGGCATCAGCCGGGCGCTGAAGGACGGTGAGGCGGGTTTCGGCATCACCTCCAAACTGATCCTGTGCTTTCTCCGCCATCTGCCGGAAGCGGATGCTTTTGCCACCTTCAAGCAAGCCGAGCCTTATCTGGACCGCATCGCAGGCGTAGGGCTCGACTCCTCGGAGAAAGGCCACCCGCCGTCGAAATTCGCGCGCGTCTTCGCGGCGGCGCGGGATGCGGGGCTCAAGCTCGTTGCCCATGCCGGAGAGGAGGGGCCGCCCGAGTATATCTGGGAAGCTCTCGATATTTTGAAAGTGGACCGCATCGATCACGGCAACCGCTCGCTGGAAGACCCGCGTCTCATTGCGCGGCTGGTGCAAGAGGGCATGACGCTGACGGTCTGCCCGCTCTCCAACCTCAAGCTTTGTGTGGTGAACGATCTCGCACAACACCCTTTGAAGCGGATGCTGGAACTGGGCCTCAAGGCCACGATCAATTCCGACGACCCAGCCTTTTTCGGCGGTTATGTCGGCGACAATTTTGCGGCTATCACTGACGCCCTCACACTGTCACAGGCCGATCTGATCACCCTCACCAAGAACAGCTTTGCGGGCTCGTTCCTTAGCGAGGGCGAAAAGGCGAGGCATCTGGCGGCTGTTGATGCCGCGGCGTCTCATGCGGCCCTGTAGACCAGATTGGGATCAATTCTTCCGGCTTCGCAGCGGTGCGGGGCTTCGGAGATCACCGGGTGCGGCATCGCCAGCTCGGCATTCTCTTTTTCTTCCAGCACCATGAGCCAAGCATGCTCCAGCTCATCCTCGAGTTCGGCCACGGCGCGGAACCAGTATTCTTCCGCGTGGCCGTCGAGACGGCCTTCGTCGTTCCAAATGGCATAGCTGCGGGCTTTGATCTGTTCGATCGATATTAATTGGTCCAGTCCCATCGTGCTCTCCCTTATCCAGCCGCGCGGCGCGCGGGGTGTTCCGTCTCTCCCCCTGTATTTTTGGCGCCTTGTCCCGGCGCGAGGCCTGTCACGTCTTGGTACAGAGCCATATACGCTGTCGCGCTCGTATCCCAGCCATACGCGCCCGACATAGCCTGTACTTGCAAAAGGCGCCACTGCAGTGGTTCGCGGTAGAGCGCCAATGCCCGTGCCACCGTCTGGATCATACACGCTGCGGTCGCTTCATCAAAGACGAATCCATTGGCCGTGCGGTCACGAAGTGTAATATCGTTCGTATCAATTACAGTGTCGGCGAGCCCGCCGGTGCGGCGCACGACCGGTAGTGTGCCATAGCGCAAGGCATAAAGTTGCGTCAGCCCGCAAGGTTCAAAGCGCGCCGGCGCCAGCAAGATATCGCACCCGGCCTGCAGCTTGTGGGCGAGTTTTTCGTCGTAGCCCAGAGTGAGCGATACCGTCCCCTTTAAGGGCGCAGCGGCGTTCTGCAAATCGGCTTCGATGGCGCGGTCGCCTTCGCCGACAACGACAAGCTGCGTACCTTGCTCTGCAATCCAAGGCATAATCTCTGCCAAAGTGTCGGCCATCTTCTGCTGGGTCAGGCGGCTGACAAAGCCGATCAGCGGGGTTTCGGCCCGCAGCGCAAATCCCAGCTCTTGCTGCAGGGTACGTTTGCACAGCCGTTTTCCCGCCATGTCGCAAGCATGATAGTTGGCGGCGATCAGCGGATCGGTGGCCGGATTCCACAGCGTGTCGTCGATGCCGTTGAGAATGCCGCAAAAATCGGCACTGCGGCTCCGCAGCACGCCCTCCAAGCCAAAGCCATACTCGGGGGTGAGGATTTCGCGCGCGTAAGTGGGGCTGACCGTCGTCAGCCGGTCGGCATAGGCAAGTCCAGCTTTCAAATAGGAAAGCCGACCGAAAAATTCGAGCGCACCGTGAGCGCCCGGTGCCAAGAAGGGAACTTGGTCAGAGCGGAAAACCCCCTGGAAAGCCATATTGTGCGTGGTGAAGACGGTGCGGGGCCGCGGTCCAGGGTGTTGGGCGATGAGATAGGGAACCAGCCCCGCATGCCAATCATTGGCGTGAACGACATCGGGTTTCCAATGCGTCTCATGACGGTCCAATGCCAGATCGGCCGCGACCCGGGAAAAGAATGCAAAGCGCTTGGCATTGTCAGGCCAGTCGCGGCCGTCGTCATCTTGATAAAGCCCCCCGGTGCGGCCGAACAGCGCCGCGCTATAGATGAGAAAAACTGGGATGTCACAATCGGGAAACAAGCCGCTGAGGATAACACCGTCATCAACCCCCATGAGCGGTGGCAGGCTTGCGGCAACTCTGCCGCCCCGAAGCTGTGAGAGCGCTTGAGGATAGCCGGGCATCACCACCCGGACATCGGCACCCTGCCGTACCAGAGCCGCAGTCAGGCCTCGCGAGACATCGGCGAGGCCACCGGTCTTGGCCAACGGATAGGCTTCGGCAGTCACATAGAGGACGCGCATTCTGAGCCTCTCCGGGGTTTCGAGGCCGGGCATTGTGAAGCCGGAAAATTGATGCCCAGGCCGCACAGAATAACGATGCCGGAGGAAAGAAGTTCCTCTTGAGCAAGGGCAGTATTAAATTTTCCGAATTCTTATAATTGATAGTAGCAACAATCACGCAATGCCGCAACGACAATTAGAGTTGTTTGCAGATGCAACTTACAGAGGGCCTCTGGCCCGGCGTATTTTTATTGCGATTGCCTGGCTCTCGCACCGCGCCATCCGGTTTGGCGGTATCCTGTTTCCAACAAGAGGGAGTGGGGCCATGAAAACCTTTATCGTAAGTTTGTCCGCTATCGTTTTTCTTGCCATTGCAGCCGCGCATGTGTGGCGGGTGTACGCCGGCATTGCGGTGGTTGTCGCCGGTCACTCCGTGCCGATGAACTGCAGTTATGCAGCCGTCGCCATCAGTGCTGTTCTGGGAATGGCGCTGCTTCTAGTGGCGCGCAAATAGCAATTCGCGTTGCGGCAGATCACCGTGTCGCGGATATTTCGTCCAAATCTGCTTGAGAATTTGGTAAGAACAGGATGGCGCGAAAAGTGCCGTCAAGAGTTGGGGCGTTTAAATAAGGGGGGTGGGGTATGCGGTACGCCGAGTACCACAAAGCTTTGGCACGTCTCGACAGCGAGATTGCCAAGCAGCTGGAGCGGGAGCTTCGCGCGGCCAATGGTGCGGGGCCCTGGTATCTGCATCTGTTTCCCGATATGCGCGGCGCGGTTATCGACAAGGCTGCTGGCAAGCGTGCCGCCTTGGCGCAGCAACGTGTCCTCGTCGAGCAGCAGATGTTTGGCGGGACAGGGCTGATGTGGAACGCCAACGCGGCGGCAGTATTCCGCCGCACGGTGCCCACCTCCGCTGAGGCCATCGCAACGCTTCGGGCCGCGGCGGATGCCGCGCTCGAACGCAAAGCGTGAGGCGGGCATGGCACAGGATAACAGGATCATTTCTTCTTTGAGCCCAGCCGACCTCGTCGTCTTGTTGCAGGAAACAGCCGGCATCGCGGTGCTCGAAAGCGCAGCCGCTGATGGCAGGCCCGTCATTCAAGCGGCGGTCAAAGCCGTGAACGCCCAAACCGGAGAGGTGCTTGCGGGCGGCCTTCCGTTCTCGGTGGTGATGTTCAAGAGCGGCAATGAGCCAGGCTATAGCAACATCGCCATCGGCACGGTGGTTCCGGCAGCCGAACTCGATATCCACCTGCCGCGCGACTACTTCAATTTCTGCAATCAGCGTCTACGCTTCGTCCGCGTCTTTCCGCTGGATGCTGGTTCCTTCGTCATCCAAATGGACCTCGTCTTGCGCAATGCCACGCGCGAATATGTGAAGTTCAATTTCGGCGTCTGGAGCATCCTGTTCAAACAAGTGCTGTACGAGCTGATCGGCAGCGGCCGCGATTCCCTGGTCCGTGCCGTCGAAGTCTATGCGGCCACGGCCCAGCACTACGTGGCGACGGACCAAACGATCTGTGAGAGCCCGGCAAGCACCGAGCCGTCTCCAGCACTCGGCGCCGAAGCGGCCGCAGCAGCGCCGCAAGCCGCCATCATTGCGGCGGATACGGCATCGTCGGCGATTCCGGAGGCGCCGCTCTCTCAAGACCACGCGCCGGTGGAAGAGGTTGCCGCCGAAACGCATCTCGTTGAGGTGGAAGAGCCCAAGGCGGAAGCATATACCTTCGAAGAGCGCTCCGAGAATGTCATGATGCTGGCCGATCCGGTCGAAGGCAGTGACGAGCCGGAGCATCCCGTCGATGCAGAGGCTTTCGCGGTCACCTTGCTGGATGCACCGGTGGCAGACGCCGCCAAGGCGCCGCTGTCCGTGTAGCGTTTGGCTGTGGCGGGCTGCGTTGATCGCCACGTGGCCCCGCCGGCTCAGCGGTGCAGGACCGCGAAGGCTGTCTTATCGGGCGCGCCGGTTCGTCTGCGCAAGGACGAATCGCTGCGTGGCGCTGATTTCTTAACAAAACGGTGAAATTTGCCGTGTTAAGACAGTCCTATGTGGCAGATACGAAAATGCACCGCCGCCGATTTCGACCGCGTTGCCATCCTCTTGCGGGAACTCTGGCCGTCGCGGCCGTTTGACGCCAAGCGCCTGCGCCCCGTGTGGGATCGCGCCCTGGGCTCTACTGCCCAGCGCTTTGTTTGCGCCATTGATAACAACGAGATGGTGGGTTTTTGCTCGCTCTCCATCAAGAGCAGCCTGCGAAGCGAGGGCCAACTCGCTCATATAGACGAGCTTGTGGTCGCCGAGCATGCACGCGGTCAAGGTATTGGTGGGGGGCTTATCGAATTCGTGATCGATATGGCCGAGAAGACCGGCTGCAACCGCATCGAAATCGAGGGCGCCGCGGGTAGCGCCGATGCGGCAGGCTTCTGCAGCCACGCCGGTTTCGACCCGCGCGCGACCCTGTTCTCGATGGGCCTGTAGAGGCCGCGCATCTGCTGAAAGCCGGCCATCTGTCGCGCGAGGCCGACAGCCCCTTATCGAAACGCCGGTTCCGTGAAGCTTCTTAGCTTGCGCGAATGCAGGGTGCCGTTTTGGGCTTCGACGCGCAGCAGTTCCAGGGCGCGGATGCCGATTTGCAAGTGCTGACTGACGCGCTCTTCGTAAAACGCATCGGCCATGCCGGGCAGTTTGATCTCGCCATGCAGCGGGCGGTCGGAGACGCAGAGCAGCGTCCCATACGGCACGCGGAAGCGATAGCCATTGGCTGCGGTGGTGGCGCTTTCCATATCGATGGCGATGGCGCGCGATTGGTTGAAGCGTTGCGCCTGCTGGGCAAAGCGCAGCTCCCAATTGCGGTCGGAGGTGGTGACCACTGTGCCGGTGCGCAGGCGTTCTTTCAGCTCCTGGCCCTTACCGCCGGTGATCTCGCTCACCGCTTGGGTCAGCGCCACTTGCACTTCGGCGATAGGCGGAACGGGGATTTCGCGCGGCAGCATATCGTCCAGCACCTGATCGTCGCGCAGGTAAGCATGCGCCAGCACGTAATCGCCCAGCCGTTGATTGGCGCGCAAACCGCCGCAATGGCCGATCATCAGCCAGACATGCGGGCGCAGCACCGCCAGGTGATCCGTCACCGTCTTGGCATTGGAGGGGCCGACGCCGATATTGACCAGCGTGATGCCTTGATTGCCCGGCTGCACCAGATGATAGGTCGGCATTTGCGGCAGCTTGGCGAGCGGCGGCTGCTCGGGCACTTTGCCTTTTTCGTGGATGCGGTTGCCGGGTTCGACAAAGCGCTGGGCCCGTCCGGCCTCCAATTCGCGCTGACAGTATTCGGCGAACTCGTCGATATAGCGCTGATAGTTTGTAAACAATACAAAATTCTGAAAATGGCGCGGGTCGGTGCCGGTGTAATGGCGCAGGCGATGCAGCGAATAATCCACCCGCTCGGCGGAGAACAGCGACAGCGGCGCCGGGCCCGGGCCCGGCCATTCGCCGCCATCGGCGATCTGGTCATGGGCGGCATCGAGCCGCGGCAGGGCGAAATACTCCACCAGCTTGCGCCGCCGCACGGCATCGATGGAAGAGGCGCGCGCTACCGCAAAGGTCAGCGGAATGGGTGTGCGCGACAGGCCGACATAAATCGTGGTGTTGTAGTTTTTCTTGAGCAAGCTCAGCTGTTCGATCAGGTAATTGTGGAACAGCTTGGGCGAGGTGATGGTGGTGCCATAGCGCCCCGGGCTTGTCACCTTGCCAAAGGCGAGGCCCGTCGAGCTGCCTCTGCCGGCAAATTCCACATCGACGCAAAGGTAAGGATAAACCGGGTCGGGGCCGTGGCCGGCTTCGTCGCGGGCAAAGGCGGCGAAAGCGGTCTCGATATCCGCGATGGAGCGGTCGTAGAGCGCGACCAGCCGCTGAAAGGCATCTTCGGGCGTTTCACAGGCGACGAGATCGGTGGCAACGTCTTCAGAAAGGAGTGGTGTCACAGGAAAGATGTCCCCACAGGCATAGGGGCAAGCCCCAAATGTTTGACAACGGATTGGCCGATATCGGCGAAAGTGGAACGAATGCCAATCGAGCCGGTGGCAATCTTCGGCCCAAAGGCGAGGATTGGAATGTGCTCGCGGGTATGATCGCTGCCCGCCCAGGTGGGGTCGCAGCCATGGTCGGCGGTGAAGATCACTAAGTCATCAGGGCGCAACGCGGCCTTTAATTCCGGAATGCGTGTGTCGAAGGCTTCCAGAGCACCGGCATAGCCGAAGAGGTTGCGGCGGTGACCGAACAGCGTATCGAAATCGACGAAATTGGCGAAGACGATGGAGCCGTCCGGGGCGGCTTTGGTTTGCGCGATGGTGGTGGAGAAGATGGCATCGTTGCCGTCGGCGCGAATTTCCTGCGTCACACCGGAATGGGCAAAGATGTCGGGAATTTTGCCGATGCCGATCACCGCGCGCTCCGCCGCTTTGGCCATATCGAGCACGGTCGGACGATAGGGCGGGGTGGCGTAATCGTGGCGATTGAAGGTGCGTTTGAAGTCGCCGACACGTTCGCCCAGGAAGGGCCGCGCAATCACCCGGCCGATACGGTACGGGTCCACCAATGTACGCACGATGTGGCAAAGCTCGTAAAGCCGCTCCAGGCCGAAATGAGTTTCGTGGGCGGCGATCTGATAGACCGAATCCGCGCTCGTATAGCAGATGGGTTTGCCCGTCCGGATGTGCTCTTCGCCCAGCGCCTCGATGATCTCGGTGCCGGAGGCGTGACAGTCCCCCAGAATACCGGGCAGCCTTCCTTCGCGGATCACGGCCTCGGTCAGGGCGGCGGGAAAGGTCGGCACCGTCTTGGGGAAGTAGCCCCAATCTTCTTCCACCGGCAGGCCCATCATCTCCCAATGGCCGCTGGGCGTGTCCTTGCCTTTGGAAAGCTCCCGCCCGGCGCCGTAGAGCCCGGTGGCGGGGCCGTTGGTCAGCTCGGCAAAGCTCGGATCGGCCTCATGCGCCGCCCGGCCGAGCCCCAGCGCCAGAAGGTTTGGAATCTGCAAGGGCCCGCGCGGAGACTTGGCGCAGCCCTCGGCGATCCGCCCGAAGGTGTTGGAACCGGCGTCGCCGAAGCGGTCCGCATCCGGCAAAGCGCCGATGCCGAAGGAATCGAGAACTGCAATGATAGCGCGCATAAGCTGTTCCTAATCATTCTTTCCTTCCCCATTGAAGGGGGAGCGAAAGTCACTGCCGCATTGTTTCAGCAAACCATATCCCTTGTCCACGTGCGCGCTGCGCTGCTAACACCGTGGGCATGACCCCAGAAGCGACCCAAAATCTTCTCACCCAAGGCGTGAAAGCCGTCCAGGCGCGCGTCTCCCATTTTCCCAAAACCGTGATCGTGCTCGGCAGCGGCCTTGGCCGCTTCGCAGCCGCGCTGGAGGGAACGACCACCATTCCCTATGGGGAGATCCCGGGTTTCTCGCGCTCCACCGTGGTGGGCCACTCGGGCAATCTGGTGATCGGCAGCATGAGTGGCCAGCGCATCGCAGTCATGCAGGGCCGCATCCATGCTTATGAAGGTCATCCGGGTTCGGCCATTGCCGCCCCCATCCGCATCTTGCGCAAGCTCGGTGCCGAGCAATTGATCCTCACCAATGCCTGTGGCGGGCTGAAACAGGACATGTCGCCGGGCTCGTTGGTTCTGATTGAGGACCACATCAATTTCACCAGCTTCAATCCCTTGATCGGACCCAATGACGACAGCATCGGTCCGCGCTTTCCCGAGATGTCCGATCCCTACGATGCGGCTCTCAGGGCCAAGCTACGGGCGGCAGCGGATGAGGCCGGAATCGAACTTAAGAAGGGCGTCTATATTTTCGTCCTCGGCCCCAATTTCGAGACCGCTGCCGAGATTCGCATGTATGCGAAATTCGGTGCCGATGTGGTCGGCATGTCGACGGTGCCCGAATGTCTGGTGGCGCGTCACTGCGGAATGACGGTGGCCTGTGTCTCCATTGTCACAAATCATGCAACTGGCATCTCTATAGTGCCTCTCACGCATGAAGAAACGCTCGCTACCGCCGAACGGGCAGGGCAGAATCTTGAGCAACTGCTGCGAGAGTTCTTGCAGAAAATATAAGCGAATGCTGCGTTGCGGCATGCGGGGCTTTGCGAATTGGTCGTCAGCGCTGCTGCGGTTGTAACAAAATATGGCAGTGCCTTTCGGCGCGCCATTTATGCTCATTGTTTGCACTAAACTCCACGCTGGAACTGCTTTTCTCACCCACATTTTTTTCCTGTGGTGTGCTTTGGCGGCGACTTCATTGTCACAAAACTAGTGTGTTAAGTCCCTTAGAGAGAACTGCCGCCGCAGCAGTTTGCTGCAATTGCGAATTACCGTCCGATGCGTTGGGGGCGGAAAAAAGGTGGGGGAGCAGGGTGCGTTCAACGTGAATGTCGGAAATTTGTTCGTCCGGCAAGGCCACAACGCACTGCGTTCGGCGACCCAAAGCGGCGACGAGTAAGCATCGCAGAGAGCGATGCCAAACAGATGGACCTTACGAGGGGAAGACCAAATGAAAGTAACAACAAGACTGTTCACGAGCGTGTGTCCGGCCGCCCTGCTGCTGCCGCTCGCACTCTCGCTGACACCAGCCTACGCACAGTCGACGGGCACGCAGAACATGGAAACCGTCACGGTGACGGGCACGAAGACCAATCTTATGGGTCTGATGAATGCGGCACCGATCTCGAAGGAGCGTTCGACGGTCACCGCCGAATTTTTGAAAACCCAAACCGCGGGCCAGTCGGTTTTTGCCTCGCTGAATTTCATGCCCGGCGTGAACTTCACCAACAACGATCCCTACGGCTCGAGCGGCGGCAACATCCGCGTGCATGGCCAGGATTGTAACCATCTTTCGCTGACCTTGGACGGCATGCCGCTGAACGACACCGGCAATTACGCCTGCTACACCAACCAGATGCCCGATGCCGAAATTCTCGACAGCGTGAGCGTCAATCAGGGCTCGACCGACGTTGACAGCCCGACCGCGGCCGCCACCGGTGGCGTCATCGCCATCAAGTCGGATCGCCCGCGCGACGATTTCACGGCCGAAGCCGTGCTGACGGGCGGTAGCTTCAGCGATGAGCGTTATGTGGGGCGCGTCGATAGCGGCGCCTTCGGACCCTTTGGCACCAAGGCTTTCGCCGAGTTGTCCTATCAGGACTACAACAAGTTTAAAGGTCCTGGCCAAGAGAAGAAGATGCAGGCCAACGTCAAATTCCTGCAGGATTTCGGCTCGCTCGGCTGGCTCACGCTTGCCGGCCATTGGAACTCGAACCGCAACAATTCCTATTATCCGGAAGTCTACTTCCCCAGCACCACCGGCTTCACGGTCTCCACGACGACGCCAGATTTGATCAAGAATCCGAACGGTGGCGGCTATATTGCCAATCCGATACCGGCTAGCCTCGCCAACGCGAGCTATTCTGGCACTGGCTGGAATCGCGATTACCTGCCGACCTGCGCCTATACCGCCCCGACCGCGGGCGTCGCCGATAGCACGATGACCAGCTGCGGTAACTTCTATAAGAACAAGATTAATCCTTCCGACACGGGCAATATCCGCGCCCAGTCGCTGTGGCATCTGTCGGATTCGCTGACACTCACCGCCGACGCTAACGTGCAATATGTGCTGGCTAACGGTGGCGGCGCGTTCTCGTTCCCTGAATCCGTTGCTGCGGCCGGATCGACCGTAAGCACACAGAACACTGCGCGCCAGTTGATCGGTAAAACGACCGGTACGGGTACGACCACCACGCCTTATGGCTGTATTCCGGGCGTCGGTTGCGACCTCAACGGTGACGGCGACGTCAAGGACAACGTCGAACTCTATCAGCCCAGCACCACCCAGACCCGCCGCTGGGGCTTCAACTCCTCGCTGATTTATCAGTTCGACGAGAACAACACGGTTCAGGCGGCCTATACGTTGGATTACGGTCTGCATCGCCAGACCGGCACCACGACACGTTTCGACCCAGTCAACGGACCGGCTGATCCCTTTGCTGGCCTGAATGACAAGGCGCATGAAGTGATCGGCGCCGACGGGCTGCCGCTGCGCTATCGCGATCGCAAATCCAAGGCGATCATGAACCAAGCGGCCTTCGATTATGAAGGTAAGTATTTCGACGACAGCCTGCAGTCCACAGTGGGTTTCCGCCTGCCGTTCCTGGAGCGTGACCTCAACCAATATTGCTATGAGCAGGCTGGCAGCAGCACTGCGTATTGCACCACCCAAGCGCCGGTCCAAACCAACACGGACAACACCGTGCAATTCGCGGCGACCGTCCCTGGCGGCCCAACACAGACCAAGTATACGCGGCCGGGCACCGCGGTGCGTCGCTACAACCGCTTCTTGCCGCATTTGGGCTTGACCTATTTGCCCTTCGACAAGGAAAACCAGTTCTTCGGGTCCTACACCCAGGAAATCGCGGCGCCGCGTACCGACAATCTGTATCAGAGTGTCTGCACCTCGAACTCGAACCCCTGCACCAGCTATACGACCTTCACCAGCACCAAGCCGGAAACCTCGACCAGCTATCAGTTGGGCTATCGTTACCTGGGCGAGAATCTCCAGGCGGCGCTCATTCTCTGGAACTCGCAGGTCAAGAACCGCATCGTCAGTTCGTTTGACCTCGATACCAACACCTACTTCGATCACAATGTCAAAGGCATCAACTTCTCCGGCGTTGATTTCGAGTTCAACTACAAGGCGACCGACGAACTCAACTTATACGCCAATGCCGGCTACGATCATGCCCGCATAACCTCCGACATCCCGGTCGGTGGTGGCTTTGCACCGACCACTAACAAGCAGCTGTCAGAAACGCCGAAATGGACCCTCAGAGGCCGGGTGCAGTACGCGGTTATTCCTGAGCTGCGCTTTGCCATCGAATCCGAATATACTAGCCGCCGCAATCAGACCGAGGACAACAATGCCTTCGTGCCGGATTACTACACCGTCAATGCGGATGTCGCCTACGATCTGGACAAGCTCGGCTTGGTGGGTTCATCGCTGCGCCTCAACGTCGATAACCTCTTCGACAAGCATTACTTCGGCAGCCTTGGCACGCAGACCTGCTGGACGCCTGGTACCCAGACCAGCGGCTGCACAAGCTTCCCGACGGCCTATCTTGGTTCGCCGCGTACTCTTCAGCTGACCTTGACGGCCGTCTACTAAGATACCAACGCTTTACTGTTGACCCGGCCGGGAGCAATCCCGGCCGGGTTTCTTTTGGGGGCAACTGCCCTTTTGGAGATGGCCGTTCTTTGCACTGTCGCGCCAACCTGCGATAACCCTGCCGTCCTGATTTCGAGGTGACTTATGCGTGCGATCCTGTATTCGACGGCGGCGATTGTGGTACTCTCCTCCAGCGCCTTTGGCTGGGGCGCTGATGGCCATCGCATGATCTCCATCATCGCCGTGCAATCCTTGCCCGATGAGCTGCCAGCCTTTCTGCGCACTCCCGAAGCGGCTGCGGAGGCAGGCTATCTGGGGCCGGAGGCCGATCGCGAGCGCGGTGCCGGCCATTCTTTCGACGACGAGCACAGCCCGGCCCATTTCGTCGATGTGAATGACGACCTCACCATCAATGGCGGGCCGAAGCTTGGCGCATTGCCTATCAGCCGCGAGAAATATGATGACGCGCTGCGCGCCACCGGCACCGATCAATACAAGATGGGCTATCTGCCCTACAGCATCCAACAGGGCTTCGAGCTGCTCTCCAAGGATTTCGCCTATTGGCGCGTCGATGCCTGGGGCGAGAAAAATGCCAAGACGGCGGAGCAGCGCGCCGCCTATGCCAAAGATCGCGTCATGCGCGAGAAGATCGCGCTGCATGATCTCGGCATCTGGTCGCATTTTGTTGGCGACGGCTCCATGCCGATGCATGCCAGCATCCATTACAATGGCTGGGGCAAAGGTCCGAACCCCGAAGGCTTTACCGATGCCAAAATCCATTCGCCGTTTGAGAGCAAATATGTCCACGCCAATATCACGGAGAAGGACATCGTTGCGGTGCTGCCCGCTTATCGCGATTGCAAATGTGCCATCTGGGTGCGCACCGCCGATTATCTGACCGGCACGCAAGCGCAAGTGGTGCCCACCTATCGCCTGGAAAAGCAGGTTGGTTACACCAAGCGCAGCCCCGAGGCGGATGCCTTTATCACCGCGCAAATCGCCCGTGGTGCGGCTGAGCTACGCGACATGATTGTCGACGCCTACCATCATGCCGCCGATCTGGGCGTGGGCTATCCGGAGGTCAAGGTATCGGAGATCGAAGCCGGCAAAGCCGATCCCGCCGAGGCGCTGGCGAACTAACCCCTGCGTTGACTCTGCGGCGCGGCTGGGCGGTACTTTGTCATGTCCCGCTGGAGCCCGAATCGCCAAGCCCCTAGAACCGCGCCACCGCGCGCCGCTTTTGACCGGCATGCACGCCGCGCCTTGGAAGCGGTGTTCTGGGTGCTGCTGTTTTTGGCGGCTGGTATCGGCGGTCCGGGCGCGGTCGAGGGTCTGCCCAAGCTTGCCGATTTGGTAACGCCGTCGGGCGTCCTGGAAGCCCAGGCCAGCACCGGCGGACAGGCGCCGGCGCAGGTTGTCTTTCAGCCATTGGCCCATCCGGCGCCAGCGGTGAAAATCGCCAGTGCCGGGCCGTTGGCGACGCCGCCGGTCCACCACGCCGATCCGGCTGCTGTCGCTCCGAAGGCCAAGCTGCCGCTGATCGCGCTGGTGATTGACGATATGGGCGGTGATGGCGTGCAGAACCGCCGCGCCATTGCCCTTCCTAAAGAAGTGTCGCTGTCTTTCCTGCCTTATCCGGAGGAGACGCCGCGTCTGGCGCGGGCGGCGCGCGAGGCCGGGCATCAGATTCTGGTGCATGTGCCGATGGAGGCACCGCGCGACCGCGATGGCTCGCTCAAGGATGCGTTGCGCCGCGATCTGCCGGTGGCGGAAAACTTGCGCCGCCTCGATTGGGCGCTCAGCCGCGTCGAGGGTTATGCCGGTATCAACAATCACGAAGGCAGTGTCTTCACCGCCGACCGCGGGGCCCTGGTGCCGGTGGCCGAAGCGTTGTATGGCCGCGGCGTTTTCTTCCTCGATTCCCGCACCACCCCGCTCAGCCAGGTGGTGGCGGTGTCGCGCGCCTTTGGGGTGCCCAGCGCCGACCGTGATATTTTCCTCGACGATGATCAGGCGTCCCCTGCGGTGGCGCATCAGCTCAAGGAATTGGAGCGCGTGGCGCGCGAGCAAGGCATCGCCATCGCCATCGGCCATCCCCACGCCGCCACGCTCGATCTGGTGACCCGCTGGTGTGCGGACCTCAAAGGCTACCGCCTCATCAAAGCCTCCGACGCCATCCGCCTCAAGACGGAACTCGATGTCGGCGTGGAAATGGCAAGCCAGTAGACGGCGCCCGAGCGGTGAGATTGCCTCTGCCCCCTATCGGGGGGAAGTCCATGCGCGGCGCGGGAAGGGGGGGCTACTGTCCCCGTTTCCCCGCACTCGCAAAGCGCACCGCTTCATCGGCGGCGCTCATCAGGGCCTTGGCTTTGTTGACCGTTTCTTGGAATTCGGCTTCCGGCACGCTGTCGGCGACGATGCCGCCACCGGCTTGCACATACATGGTGCCGTCTTTCACCAGTGCCGTGCGCAGCATGATGCAGGTATCCATCGAGCCATCGGCGGCGAAATAGCCGACCGCGCCCGCATAGGCGGCGCCGCGCTTTTCCTTCTCGAATTCGTCGATGATTTCCATGGCGCGGATTTTCGGCGCGCCGCTCAGTGTACCGGCCGGCATTCCCGCCGCCAGCGCATCCACGGCGTCGAGGCCAGGGCGAAGGGTACCCTCCACATTCGACACCAGATGCATCACATGGCTGTAGCGTTCGATGAAGAAGCTGGCGGTGACGTTGACGTCACCGATATTGGCGATCCGTCCGACATCGTTGCGGCCCAGATCGATCAGCATCAGATGCTCGGCGCGTTCCTTGGGATCGGCCATCAGCTCTTCGGCCAAACGCTGATCGTCTTGCGGTGTGGCGCCACGCGGTCGCGTGCCTGCGATCGGCCGGATCGTCACTTTGCCATCGCGCAGCCGCACCAGGATTTCGGGGCTGGAGCCGACAATAGCAAAGCCGGGCAAGGCGAGGTGATAGAGAAATGGCGAAGGGTTCAGCCGCCGCAGCGCGCGATATAGCGAAAAGGAGGGCAGCTTGAAGGGGCGGCGGAAGCGCTGGCTCGGCACCACTTGGAAAATGTCGCCTGCCAAAATGTACTCTTTGGCCTTGTCCACCATGGCGATATATTCGTCATGGCTCATATTGGATTGCACTGGCCCATTCTCCAGCGCCGTTTCGGAGAGCGCCGGGCTCATCGGCAACGGCCGTTCCAGATCGGCGATGGCATCGTTGATGCGTTCGGCCGTGCGGGCGTAAGCGGAGCGGGCATCGATCCCGTCTTCCGGCCACACCGGCGAGACGATCACGATCTCGTCGCGCACGGAATCGAAAATCGCCACGATGGAGGGCCGCATCAAGATCGCGTCGGGCAGCCCCAGCGTGTCGGGCGGCACATTCGGCAGCTTCTCGATCAGCCGCACCATGTCGTAGCCGAGATAGCCATACAGCCCCACCGCCATCGGCGGCAGGTCCGCGGGCAGTTTCATCTCGGTGGCTTTTAGGAGCCGCCGCAGCGAGTTCAGCGGATTGGTTTCGCCATCCGGCTCGAACGCATCCGGATTGGCGCGGGCGCTGCGGTTGATCTCGGCCTTGCCATTTTGGAAGCGCCAGATGAGGTCCGGCTTCAGTCCCACAATCGAATAGCGCCCGCGCGTTTCGCCGCCTTGGACGCTTTCGAGCAGGAATGCGTTCTGACGGCCCTCCGCCAGCTTCAGATAGGCCGAGACCGGCGTTTCGAGATCGGCCACCAGCCTAGTATAGAGGACTTGCGGCTCGCCTTTGTCATAGGCTGCCGCAAAGCCTGCATAATCGGGAAGGATCGCCATCGTTACTCGCTGCCTGCCGCTTTATCGACGTTCGGGCGGTTATAGGTGACGACCTGTTCCGCCTTCTGCTGGGCGACATAGGATTCGGTCACCGTGGCGCCGATGCCGCTCGACAATTCGCGTATCACGGCGACGTTGCTGGGGCCCTTTTCCGGCATCGGCGGATGGGCGATACCGGTGACGCGGGCCAGGATGTAATCGCCGCTCGTGCCTTTGGGGCCGAGCACGGTCTGGCCGGGCTTGGCGGTGAAGATCTGGCTTATCAGCGCCGGTGAGAAGGTGTCGTCACTGGTGCGGTGATCGAGGGCGGGGCTCTTCTGCACCGCGGCGCCGACGGCCTTGGCGGCGCCATCGAGGGACCCTTCGCGATTGGCCGCAGCCGCCAGGTCCTGCGCCTTCTTGCGCAGAAGCGCGATGCGCTGCTGTTCGGTCCAGGCGGCGAGCGCTTGCGGGCGAACCTGCTCGAGAGGCTTTAGCTTCGGCGCCGCGATGCTGTTGACCGAGACCACATAAAGCGCCCCGGATTTGGCAAGTTGCGGATCGCCTTCATCGCCGGGCTCGGTGTGGAAAGCGATATTGCGGAATTCCTGATCGTCCGGCCCCGCCGCTTTCTGGCCATCCGGGCCAAGGCCGTTCAGATCGATGGCGGCAATGCGGCCGGTTTTCATGCCGACTTTTTTGGCGGCATCGGCCAGCGCCAAGCCGCCGCTGGAGGCATCGGTGTAGGCGTTGGACATGTCGGAGAGTTTGGAGGTCGCCAGATCGCGCGCGATCCTGCCGCGCAAATCCTCTTTCACGGTGTCGAGGGTGCGCGTCACACCCGGCGTAATGGTCTTGACGCGGACGATGGCAAAGCTGCCCGCAGGCGTTTTCATCGGCGGGCTAATGCCGTCCTTCGGCAGGGCAAAAACGATTTTGGCACGCACGGGGTCAAGATCGGCGGCGGTGATTGCCAACTGCGGCGTCGGTTTTTCGCCCTTCTCGTTCGTTATCTGGTCGAAGCCGCCCTTTTGCGCCTTGTCATAAGCGGCTTTGGCTGCAGCTTCATTCTGGAACGACAACTGATCCAGATCGCGCTTTTCGGGCACGACGAACTCGTCCTTGTGGTCGTCATAGGCCTGCTGAATCTGCTCGTCGGTGACCTTGATACTGGGGATCAGATCGTCGGGCGTAATCGCCGCATAGGTGACATCGCGATATTCCGGCGTGGAGAACTGGCCGGGATGGGCTTTGATGAACGCTGTCAGTTCGGCATCGCTCGGCGCCGGGATGGCCCCCAGCGACTTGCTATCGACCACAATATAATCGGCAGCGCGCATCTCGGTGAAATAGTTGAACAGCAGCTTGGCGTAGCCGGGCGGCACCTTGAAGCCGCCTTCGACCGCTTGCACCAACTGCATACGGGCGGTATCGGCCCGCACCAGCTCGATAAAGCCCTGCTCGCTATAGCCGATGCGATCGATGGTGCGCTGGAAGGTGGCGCGGTCGAATTGGCCGGTCACGCCCGAAAAGGCCGAATAGCGGTGGATAATGTTCGTCACCATCGCGTCGCTGGCGGTGAGCCCCAGCTTATTGACCACATTGTCGAGCGTCTGGCTGGCGATCTTTTGCTCCAGCACGGTATCGGCAATTTTGAGCTGGCGCGCTTGTTCTGGCGTCAGCGTTGCTTCGCCGCGCCGGTTGGCTTCGGTGCGCACCGCATTGGTATAATCGCGGCGGAAATCCTGCTGATCGATGGCAACGCCGCCGACCTTGGCGACGGAGGTGTCATTGCTGGCCCGGACGAAGTCGCCCACACCCCAGGACACGAAGCTGACGGCCAAGAGTCCCAAAAGGACATTGGCGAGTTTGGACTTCGCGTATTTGCGCATTTCCTGAAGCATGGCTGGACCGATCTGATTTGGGCTTTGAGAGGGCTATGAAATCGCATGGCGGTAAAAGGCGGCGGATGATAGGGAGGGCATCTCTTAACGGCAAGGAGATGCGCTTGTTGATCGCAGGAAACTGGAAGATGAATGGCCTGGATGCCTCCCTACAGGAGGTTCGGGCCTTGGTTGGCGGCTTAGTGGCGCGACCGGGGGTAAAAGTGGTGATTTGTCCACCGGCTACGCTTTTGACGCGAGTCGTCAAAGAAGCAGGTTCGGCCATCGGCGTCGGCGGTCAGGACTGCCATGCCAAGGTCTCAGGCGCCTTTACGGGCGATATTTCGGCGGAAATGCTGAAAGATGCCGGCGCGAGCTGGGTGATTGTCGGCCATTCCGAGCGCCGTCAGTATCATGCCGAGAGCGACACCGTGGTCGCGGCGAAGGCTGCGGCCGGCTGGCGTGCCGGTCTGGGCGTCATGATCTGCATCGGCGAGACCGAAGCGGAACGTGTCGCGGGCCAGGAATATGCCGTGGTCAGCCGTCAGCTGGCCGAGAGTGTGCCGGATGACGCGGCTGCTCATATTGTCGCGATTGCCTATGAGCCGGTTTGGGCCATCGGCACCGGTCGTACCGCGACAGCTGAGGATATCGTCAAGATGCACGCGCATATCCGCGGCGAGCTGGTGGCGCGTTTCGGCGAGGCGGGCGCCAAAATCGAGATTCTCTATGGCGGCTCGGTCAATCCCAAGAACGCCAAAGAGATTCTGGCGCAGCCGGAAGTGGGTGGCGCGCTCGTCGGCGGGGCCAGTTTGAAGGCCGCCGATTTCCTCACGATTGTTGCCGTGGCCTCTTAGGGCCCGCGCTGATGGGCGTGCGGCGGCATCATTAAATTCAAAGTTTATCTAATCCACGCAGCAGCTTAACCATTGTCCTCCACCATTTTTTAACTCCTGCTTAGGCATTCTGGGAGCAAGAGAATGGTGGGGTGCAATGCCAAAATTCCGATACGAGCGCGCTAGCATTGTGGTCCACGATCCGGTGGCACAGCACCGCAATGCAACCCGGATGGCGTTATACAGTCTGGGTTTTGGCAAAGTTTCCTCCAGCGATACCCTTGAGTCCCTCGATCGGGCCGTCAAACACGTGCCCCCGGATTTGATGCTGTGCGAAGCCAGCAGCGGTGGGGCCGAAATTTGCGAGCTGATCCAGACACTCAGGTTGGGCGCGAACGGTCATGTGAATCCCTTCTTGATCGTTATCGTCACCGCTTGGGAAAAGAGTCGTGAGCTGGCTCAGATGGTGGTCAATTCCGGGGCCGACGATCTCATTTTGCGGCCTTATTCCACAACCACCCTGAAAGCGCGCATCGACACCCATATTGAGCGGCGCAAGGGTTTCGTGATCACCCATGACTACGTTGGGCCGGATCGGCGCAAGGATTCGAGCCGTCCGTCGAATATCGCGCTGTTTCAGCCGCCCAATTCCCTCAAGATGAAGACTATGGACGGCCTCACTATGCCGGAGGCCAACTTCCGCCTCCAGCAGGAGCTGCGCCGGGCCAAAAGCACGCTCGCGAGCGAGCGGTTGGCGCGTGAAGTGTTCCAGATCTGCGTTTTATGGCGCTTGTTGCAGGACAATGCCAATGACGCTCCGGATTTCGACGCCTATCGGGACAGTTTGGGCAGGCTGACGCTTGCGGTTGCGAAGCGTTGCCGGGCAACGGAACTCGAAAGTGCCTTGCAGTGGTGTGATTCTGTGGTTGCCGCCGTGGAGGGACTGCACTTTGGCGTGGATCGCAGTGCCTCGCTGCACCTGCTGGGGCAGGCCGCCCTGGCACTGAATGAGATTGTCTGTCCGGATCTTCCCCGTAGCACGCTGCTGCAGTCCATCGAAGAGACCGCGGTGAGTATCCGGGCAAGGGCCGCTGGCAACCATGTTTCGCCAGGCGAAGTCGCCGCTGCGGGGTGAGTTTCCCGTCATACCAAGGCTTTAACCATTTCGGCCCACCATTCTTTAACCGCCACTCTGGGATTGTGGCGGCAGAGACTAGTAGGGCGAGATGGCAAGGCTCAACTACGAAACAGCCGACACCCTGATTTACGATCCCGTCGGGGCGCACCGGAATGCGACCCGCGCGGTGCTCTACACGCTTGGCTTTCGCAACATCGAAATGTGCGGCACGCTCGACGATTTAAGCCGCATCATCAAACGGGTGCCGCCGGATCTGGCGTTGTGCGAGGCGCAAGGCGCCGATGCCGAGCTGTGCAACATGATTCAGACCATGCGCCAGGGCTCGAGCGGCCATGCCAACCCTTTTCTCGTGATCATCGTCACGGCTTGGGAAAAGAGCCGGCCGCTGGTGACAAAGGTGCTGAATTCGGGGGCCGATGATCTTATCTTGCGCCCGTTTTCCACCAATCTGTTGAAATCACGCATCGACAGCCATGCTGAGCGCCGCAAGCAATTTGTCATTACCCATGATTACGTCGGGCCGGACCGGCGCCACGATCCCAATCGCGCCGCCGATGCCCAGCTTTTTCAGCCCCCCAATTCCCTCAAGATGAAGGCCAAGGACGGCCTCAACCTGACCGAAGTCGCCACCCGCCTGCAACAGGAGTTGCGGGTCGCCAAAGATACCCTCACCATTGAAAAACTCCGCCGCGACACCTTCCAGGTCTGCATCCTCTGGCGTTTGCTGCAGGAACCGGAAGATACCGGCACCGAGGCCAATCTCAGCAAATTGGCCTGTCTGGCCCGCTCGATTGCCAAGCGTTGTCGCGAGATTGAGCTTGAGATGGCATTGCAATGGTGTGATTCGATCATCGCCGCCGCGGAGGGCCTCCATTTCGGGGTCGACCGCAACGCCTCTATGCATATTTTGGGGCAGGGTGCCATCAATCTCAATCAGATTGTCCACCCCGATTTGTCCAAATCCGACCATCTGAAGGCTATCGAAGAGGCCATGACCATGATCAAGGCCCGGGATGCCGCGGCCCCCGTTGGCGAGGAAATGCTGCTTGATAAGGCGGCGGCGGGATGACCCGCTTCCCAAGCCGGGTTTGATCCTTTAAAAGCCCGGCTTCCGGAAAGGCCTATCCATGCAAACCCTGCTTTTGACCCTCGAACTCGTCATCGCGATCCTTCTGATCGTGTTTATCTTGCTGCAGCGCTCCGAGGGCGGCGCGCTCGGCATCGGCGGCGGTGGCGGCGGTGGTGGCGGTTTGGGCGGCCTTTTCAGCCCGCGCGGAGCCGCGGATACGCTGACGCGCACCACGGCCTATTTGGCGGTCGGCTTCTTTGTCGTTTGCCTGGCCCTCAATATTCTGGTGTCGCGGACGCACCGTCCGGCCTCGATTTTGGACACGCCGACCCGCTCGGCCCCCGTCCAAAAGGCCCCGTTGCAGCGGGCCCCTGGCGCTCCGTCGATCCCGACGCCGCACTGATCAATAACCGGTTTTGCCTGTTTTTGCCTCGCTTTGAGTGCCGAAATTGGCGTGAGCCTTCGCTTGATGGCGATTCGCTTGCAAGCGGCTTGCCCTCTGGTGATTCGTAAGGCCAACAAACGCCGCCGTGCCGGGTTTTGACAAGACTGTGGAGCGTTGAGCGGCCCTGGCCGTCATCGCGCCCGGCATCCCTTGAAATTTGTGTTGTAAGTCAGATGGTTCAGAGCGTGATAGCAAATCTTCCGAAGCCCGGTGCGGGTGACGTTTTAGCCCTTGAGAATGGTGACCTCTTTCGACATGGTGGCCTTCCATGGCGCGATTGATCTTCATCACAGGCGGCGTGGTCTCTTCTTTAGGAAAAGGTCTTGCCTCGGCGGCTCTTGGAGCCCTTCTGCAGGCGCGCGGCTATACCGTCCGCTTGCGCAAACTTGACCCTTACCTAAACGTCGATCCGGGCACCATGAGCCCGCATCAGCATGGCGAGGTCTATGTCACCGATGACGGTGCCGAGACCGATCTCGACCTCGGCCACTATGAGCGCTTCACGGGCGTGGCCTCGTCGAAAGCCGACAACATCACCTCGGGCCGCATTTATCAGCAGGTGATCGAGAAGGAGCGCCGCGGCGAATATCTCGGCCGCACGGTGCAGGTGATCCCGCACGTTACCGACATGATCAAAGAATTCATGCTGGCCGGGGCCGATGAGGTCGATTTTCTGCTCTGCGAAATCGGCGGCACGGTGGGTGACATCGAAGGCTTGCCGTTCTTTGAAGCCATTCGCCAGCTCGGCAACGAGCTGGGGCGCGAGAACCATGCCTTTGTGCATCTGACCTTGGTGCCTTATCTGGAAGCGGCGGGCGAACTGAAGACCAAGCCGACCCAGCATTCGGTCAAAGAGCTGCGCGCCATCGGCATTCAGCCAGACATCCTGCTTTGCCGCTCGGAAAAGCCCTTGCCGGAAGACGACCGCCGCAAGATCGGCCTTTTCTGCAATGTGCCTAAGGAGCGTGTCATTCCTGCGCTCGATCTGCCCAGCATCTATCGCGCCCCGATCGCTTATCATGAGGTTGGCTTCGACACCGAGCTGCTCAAAGTGTTCGGCATTCACGATGCGCCGCAGCCCGATCTCACCAAATGGGATTGGGTGGTGGGTCGCGTCACCAATCCCGAAGGCGAAGTGCGCATCGCCGTCGTCGGCAAATACATGCAGGTCAAGGATTCCTACAAATCCCTGAACGAAGCGCTCACCCATGGCGGCATCGTCAATAACGTCCGTGTGCGGATCGAGATGATCGATTCCACCATTTTTGAGCACGCCGATGCGGCCCCGTTTCTGGAAGGCTTCCATGGCGTTCTGGTGCCGGGCGGCTTTGGCGAGCGCGGCGTCGAAGGCAAGATCGAAGCGGTGCGCTTTGCCCGCGAGCGCAAAGTGCCGTTCTTCGGCATCTGTTATGGCTTGCATATGGCGGTAATCGAAGCCGCGCGCGATCTGGTTCATCTCGAAGATGCCAACACCTCCGAGAACAGCCATCCCAAGCATCCGGTGATCGCGCTGATGACCGAATGGATCAAAGGCAATCGTGTCGAGACCCGTACCGAAACCACCGACCTCGGCGGCACCATGCGCGTCGGCGCGTATCCCGCCGTGCTGACGGCGGGCAGCCATGTCGAAGAGGTGTACGGTTCCAACACAATCTCGGAACGCCACCGCCACCGCTATGAGGTCAACGTCAATTACGTGCAGCAATTGTCGGAATGCGGCCTGGTGGTCTCCGGCTGGTCGCCCGATGGCCGCCTGCCCGAAATCATGGAAATCCCCAACCACCCCTGGTTCATCGGCGTCCAGTTCCACCCCGAACTGAAATCAAGACCCTTCGCCCCGCACCCGCTCTTCAAAAGCTTCATCGCGGCAGCCGTGCAGCAGAGCCGATTGGTGTAGAACCGCTTCACAATTTGCGTGTGACGAATGGCCGGGGAAACCCAGCCATTTGTTTTTTTGTTTCAACGCTCCCATTATTCGTCATGGCCGGGCTCGGTGGTTGTACCGGCACCGCCTTTTCAGACGTGTACAGAATATCTTCACGCAGAGACGCGGAGCCGCGGAGTTTTTGCGCCGCTTTGTAGCGATACGATAAGCCATCCCTGCGTGCCGTATTTCTTCTCCGCGTCTCCGCGTGCTAAACTTTCTTGCATGAGGGCCTGAGTTCCCTACCCCTCGCGCCGTTCATTTGCGCTCACGCCACTTGGCCGGGAATGACAAGTGGGGTTACCCCGCCGTAGCGCTTTTTGCATCGTTTTGGTGGTTCCGCTGCCAGCCAAATCTCCGCCGTTCCAGTATCCTTAGCACTTCGTAAACACCTGCCTGACTACCATCGCTTATGGGCTGGCGGTCTTTCCTTTTTGGCTTTGCGACCTTGGTTGCCTGTGTCATTGGGGCCTGGGCGCAGACCGATGCGTCCGCTTCGGCTCAAAATTCCCCCGACACGCGCACGGTGACCGCCGTCCAGCTCCCGGCCCGCAGCGCGAACGCCCCCACGCCGCTGCGCAGCACCGATGGCCAGCCGCGCTATGCCGCCCAAATTGCCCCGGATCAGGATGACGGCGGCCCCATAGCGGCGCCGACCACGCGGGTTTCGGTTTCTCCGGCCCAGCCGCCCTACAATACACGCTATAGCGCCCAGGAAGCCGCGCCGCCGTCGACCGCCGTGCCGCAACAGCCCGCGCCGCAGTCGGATACGCCCCGCTATGCCCGCGCGCCCGCGCCATCGGCCAATCCCGCGCCCGTCACCAACACAGATATCGAGCGCATCACGGTCAGCGCCTTGCGCCAATCCGACGATAGCCTTTACCGCCTCGGTCCCGGCGACAAGCTGCGCATCACGGTTTTCAACGAGACCGATCTGTCCGGTGATTTTGCCATCGACGGGCAGGGCTTTGTTCGCTTGCCGCTGCTGGGCCAGATTCAGGCGGCGGGCCTCACCAGTTTCGCGCTGGAAAGCCGCATTGCCGAGGCCTTTACCGGCGGCGGGTATCTCGTCAGCCCGCGCGTGGCGGTGGAGATCACCGGTTATCGCCCCTTCTATATTTTGGGCGAGGTCGCCAAGCCCGGCGAATATCCTTACGTGAATTCGATGACGGCGCCCAACGCCATCGCGCTGGCCGGGGGGTTCACCGATCGCGCCACGCAATCGATTATTTATGTCCGCCACCAAGGCGAGACCACCGAGCACGAAATCTCCCTCGATGAATCCGCCCGCATCTATCCCGGCGACATGGTGCGGGTGCGCCGCAGCACCTATTGGTCGGTGATGACCTGGCTGTCGCCCATCATCTCGCCCTTCGCCACGGTCGCCTACCTGCTGAAATGACCGCACGGCGTGGTGGGGCAGGCAGGCGCCCTCGCGCTACCCCTGATCCCGCGAAAATCCATCCGACTACAATTTGCCAATTTGCACGTTTCCTCTCCCCATCGGCCCCTCTACAATAGAGGGATGAACGCTGTAGCTCCCAATGCCACCATCAAGGTTGGTTCCGTCGAAATCGGCAATGCGAAAAAGCTTTCGATCATTGCCGGTCCCTGTCAGCTCGAAAGCCGGGCGCATGCCTTTGAGATGGCGTCAGCCCTCAAAGAGATTTGCACTGAGGCTGGTGTCGGCCTGATCTACAAATCAAGCTTCGACAAGGCCAACCGCACCTCGGCCAACGCCAAGCGCGGCTTGGGCTTAAAGGAATCGCTGCCCATCTTTGCCGCCATTCGCGAGGAGCTGGGTCTGCCGGTCCTCACCGATATCCACGAGCGCGAGCAATGCGCCATCGTCGCCGAAGCGGTGGACGTGCTGCAGATTCCGGCTTTCCTTTGCCGCCAGACCGACCTTCTCATCGCCGCCGCCGAAACCGGGCGGGTGATCAACATCAAGAAGGGCCAATTCCTCGCCCCTTGGGATATGAAAAATGTCCTCGCCAAGGTAACCGGCGCGGGTAATCCCAATGTCATGGCCTGCGAGCGTGGCGCCAGTTTCGGCTACAACACCCTGGTTTCCGACATGCGTTCGCTGCCGATCATGGCGAGCTTTGGCTCGCCGGTGGTGTTCGATGCCACCCATTCGGTGCAGCAGCCCGGCGGGCAGGGAACGTCCACAGGCGGCGACCGCACCATGGTGCCGTATCTCGCCCGCGCCGCGGTGGCGGTGGGGGTCGCGATGGTGTTCCTGGAAGTCCATCAGGACCCCGACAACGCTCCTTCGGATGGCCCCAACATGGTCAAGCTGAAGGATTTCCCCGCGCTGCTGGCCGATCTCGTCGCGATTGATGCGATTGTGAAAAGAGCTTAAGCCACCGCCGCCCAGGTCATCACCACGCCGATCAGCGCCAGAAGTAGCAGCAGGATCTCGGCCACGCCGCAAAGGCCGAAGCCGGGGCCGCGCTTTTCCGCCGCCTTCATATAACCGTTGATGTACAGCGCCCGGCCGATGATCCAGACGACGCCGAGGAGCGGGGCGGCCAGCGGGAAGGGGCTAAAGAAGATCGCGGTCAGCCACATCACCGGCAACACAACCGGAAGGTGTTCCAAGGTGTTCATTTGCACCCGGAAGGCGCGCTCGAAGTCCGCATGGCCCGTAGTGGCCGGAGCCGCAATATGGTGCCGATAGCGCAGGCGCGAGACGAGAATGGTGGTCGTCAGATAGACGATGAGAATCAAAATCGTGATCAGCGCAGTCGATAGCACCACCGGCGAAGCAAGCATGACGGCCCTCCCATAGCTTTGTTACGGTCTTGTGGCACCCGCGTTTTGTATAAGGAATCGCGCTGCTTAAGACCGCGTTCTTCGCGTATAGCAGAGCCTGCAGCCGCGGTCGAATTTGCCCCAGCTTTCCACGCTTGCTAGCGCTGTCTAACCGGCTTAAACGGGGCGCGATTTACCTTGCCAGCCTTTGCCCACACCCCTTTTGGAGGATACCGACGCATGACGGCGATCATCGACATTCTTGGCCGCGAAATTCTCGACAGCCGCGGTAACCCGACGGTGGAAGTTGACGTCCACCTCGAAGATGGATCCTTCGGCCGTGCAGCGGTTCCCTCGGGAGCCTCCACGGGCGCCCATGAGGCCGTGGAACTGCGCGATGGCGACAAGAAGCGCTATCTCGGCAAAGGCGTTGAGAAGGCCGTGGCGGCCGTCAACGGCGAGTTGTTCGATGCCCTTTGCGGCATGGAAGCCGAAGACCAGGTTCGTCTCGACCGCGCCATGATCGCGCTCGACG
>JAATGP010000016.1 GCA_015654635.1 Alphaproteobacteria bacterium
AGGAAACTGCGCTCCTTCCTGGATAACTGACGCAATCAGAAGCTACCCTCTCCCTGGTGGGAGAGGTCCAGCGCGCCAAACGCGCTGGGGTAGGGGTGCTGCCCGGCGGCGCTCCTGGAACACAACCAAAGGGTACCGTAAGTCGCATGTCCGCATTTAAGCCTGATAATTTCAACGACCGCATCCAAGACCGTAGCAAGGCCAAGGCCGCCGAATTCGAACGCGCCAAGAAGCGCGCCGAAGCCATGAAAGAGACCTCCGCGGCACGGGCCGCCGAACGCGCCCGTATTGCCAAGGAGCGCGACGAGCGCGTCGCTCTCAAAGAGGCCACCAAAAAGGCCGAGGAAGAGCGCATCGCCGCCGAGATCAAGGCCGCCGAAGAGGCCCGCATCGCCGAAGAAGAAGCGCTGCGCATTGCCGAAGAGACCCGCAAGCGCGAATACGACGACGCCCGCGCCAAGGCCGTCGGCGCCAAGGCCGAAGAAATCCGCCGCTATGCCGAAATTCTCGGCGGCTACAACACTGCCCGCAAAGCCAGCCGCCGGGCCTGATTTTCAACCCTCCCCTTGCGGGAGGGTCAAAATTCGCATTGCGAATTTTGGGGAGGGCGCGCGATGCGCAAGCATCGCGTGCTACCGCACCGCGCTGGAATCACTCCGCCTCTTCTCTTATCCTGCCAAAATCGCAATGAGAGGCAGTCGCCGTTTCGGCAGTGCCTTCTGGCAGGAGAGGCCCATGCCCATACCCGCAACCGTCGGCGCTTTCGCCATCATCCCCAGCAACGATCTGCCCGTGGCGATTCCGTTCTGGGAGCGCCTGGGCTTTGCCCGCACCGGCGGCGACAGCCAGTACATCATCATGACGGGATGGGGCTGCGAGGTTCACTTGACCCAAGCGGGCACAGGCCCCTGGCGCGTACCGGAAGAGCACAACCCCTTCGGCGTTTTCATCCGCACACCGGATGTCGATGCCATCGCCGCGCGTGTCGATGATCTTATCATCCGCCCCGGCGGCATCCTGCGCCACCGCGAATGGGGCCTCTACGAAGTCGGCATCGCCGGCCCCGACGGCCTGCTCGTCCGCATCGGCTGGCCCTCGCGGCTGATGCAAGGCGCGTGAAGGGATTTCCACCCTCCCCTTGAGGGAGGGTCAAAATTCGCATTGCGAATTTTGGGGAGGGGTCGCGATGCGAAACCATCGCGTGGCACCGCATGCACCGCGCTTCAACCTCCCCCTTGCGGGGAGGTCGAAATTTGCAACGCAAATTTCGGGTGGGGGGCGACTCTCGCCATTCGCACTATCCTTTTCTGCCCCCGCTATGCCGAGAAAGTTCGCCCAAAGGGCGGGAATGGGGCTCCCGGCTTCGGAGTTGCTTAAGCTTTAGGACCATCTCCTCTTCGAGCCCGTCCCGCTGCATTCCATAGTGTGCTTCGCGATGGTGGTTGGGACACAGGGCAATCACATTTGTCATCCGATCAGCGCCATCATCTGCCAAGGCAATTATGTGATGTGCTTCGAGATAATGAGAGCCGTCTGATAATTCGAAGCCAAGTTCTCCGCACAATTCGCATTGCCCTGCTGCCCGTGAGATCACAGCTTTCCTGATATTTGGGTCCCTAACATATGCTTGCGCGACATGGACTATGATCTTTGGCTCGTCCGACCCCAGGTCGTTTAGTGCATCGAGATCGCCCGAATTTTGAATGTCACTCTGTTCATCGCCAACCCCCGCGATCCGTCGCCAGACTTCCTCTGTACCCAAGGACTTTCTCACGAAATCCCATGCGGCCAGATTACTTCTACCATCAAGATCACGAAGGGCGGTCTGTATTCGTTGAAAATCGCTCTTACCGAAGTTGTGATGCTCAGAGCGAGCGATAATTGCGTCTCTATGAAAACTACCATCACCTGTAGCCCAGGCACGTTTGTTGATCTTGCCTGACGCCTCGGTAACGGTGATTAACGCGAGCAAGGGTGTACCTGCCAGCGCAGCCGCCGCATCAAGAAGATCGCAAACCTGTGCGACCATTCTGCCGTTATTGCGAGGTCTTCCGAGTTTTTCTGCAACATCGGCATAACTGAGCGTGTTGCCAGAGAGAACCGCGTTGAAAATTAGGGGAAGGATTTCTTGAGCGATTTCACTTTGGCGCATCACAATCTCTGTCGTCGGCGGCAGAAAGTCTTTCACCACCGTCACTTTGCCGATTTCGCCTTGTGTATAGGCGATTGCTTCCTTGCCCATAACCAACCCCTTTTCCCGAGGGCCATCATATTATAACCTCTGGCCATGACCAAACTTCTCGCCGAAGCCTTGGAAGCTGTCAGCCGCCTGTCTCCCGATAGTCAGGACGAGATCGCGCGCGCGATGTTGCAGCTGGCCGAAGGTGATGGCGAACCCGAAGCGATTGATCCGGCGCATCTGCCGGCGGTTTTGGAAAGCTTGGCGCAGGCCAATGCCAAACAGTTCGCGACCGATGAGGAGGTTGAAGCTGCGTTTCGCTGTTTTGAGTCATGAAGCTTCGCTTCACAGCGCGCGCCAAGCAAGACCTCGTCGATATAGCCCGTTATATCCGTTCAGAAATCCGCCAGCTGCGCTGCGGGTCCGCGATTCCATTCTCGACTCATTGAAATTGCTCGCCGCCTTTCCCACGTTGGGAAGGAGCCAGGACGTCCGCGGCATTCGCAAGCATATCACCCGCAAGTATCGCTACATTGTTTACTATCAGGTGGATCAGGCTGCCGGTGAAATTGCGGTGGTGACCATTCAACATCCGGCCCGCACGCCCCTTTATTGATTGCACCCGCCTCCCGCTCGCAATAATTTCTCCGGCATTTCTCCGCTCTGTCAGCATCACAAACAAATCCCATCCGCGCGATGAAATCGCTCGCCCAGCCTCGCGGTGCTATGGAAAATATTCCTTAACGCGCCCACATCCTTGCGGTCCCCCAAGCCATCGGAGAACCCCATGCAAGGCCGTCACGTTCCTTTCTCCCAGCAAGAAGCCGATATGAAATGGCGTGCCGAGGAGATGCGCCAGCACCGCGCCATGCAGGCCGCCGCGGAAGCCAAGACCAAAGCCGAAGCCGATACCGCCCGCACCGAAAACGAAGCGGCACGTGCGGCCCAGCCCATCGATCCTGCCGCCTGCACCCGCATCCAGATTCGCGGCACGGCCGACGATGCCGCCAATGAAGCCAAACAGGCGCGCTGGGAGGCGGATGTGCGCACCGATGCGGCGGCCAATGGCGGCATGGTGCCGCCGAAAGTCTCGGGCGAGGGCCGCCATGGCGCGGTGCGTCTCGTCCCCGCCAAAGCGCCGCCGCAGCCCCGCGATACCGAAAGCGCCCTCAACGGCCTGATCGCTGAATGCCACTTCTTGATGCACGAGATCGCCTACCACGCCGCCTGCCTCACATACGATCCCGTGGATCGCATCAGCTATCTCACCGCAGCGCAGAATCTGGCGCTGACCGGGGCCAAGGTGGGGGAGACGGTGGCGAAGCTGCGCACGGGCGTGGCGGTGGAAACCCGCCGCCACGAGCTAGTCTACACCCATGTTCAGGCCTCGTCGCTGCAGACGGGGCGGACCCTCCCTCCCCCCGCCTTGCCCGTGGAAAGCGACAAACAATGATCAAGCGCTTGCGGCCCGATGCGGTATGGCACCCTAAGCATGGGGCGCCCTTCGGCAATCGCAATGCCGTCAAGACCGGCCGGCGCGCCGCTGCCGCCATCGCTCTGCGCCGCCGCATCGCTGCCTTTCAGCGCAAAGCCAAGGCCATGATCAAGGCCGTGGAGACACAGTTGAAAGCCTCGCCAGCGGCCGTGTCAGGGGCCGGTGTCGATGGCCTTGGCCCGGAACGCCGCCTTCATCGCGCTGCGAAAATCGGGGCGGGAATGCACGCTGCTGTGTCCGTTACCTTGCAGCGTCACCACCGAAACCTTGCGCCCCTCCGCCCGCAGCCTTTCGGCCAGCCGTTGTTCGACCGCATAGGGCACAGTTTCGTCTTCTGTCAGGGTGATCACGAAAATCTCCCCGCCATAGGCTTTCAGCAGAAGCGGTGTGTTGAAGGCGATAACATCGTCCGGCACTTTCAGCCGGAGAAGGCCCGCAAAGGGGCCAAGCAGGTTGCGCTTGAAGTCGTCATAGTCGGCAAAGGTGGTGGCCAGCACCAGCGTGGAGGGGACCGGCGTATGGGCAGCCAGGCTGGCACACACGCCCCCACCCAGAGAATGGCCCCAAAAGATCACCCGGCGGCCCGCGGCCAGTTCCTGCACCTTATCCGAGAGCACCTTTTCGGCCGCCGCGAATTCGGCACGGGTGCCGCTGCCGCCGGAGCTGCCAAAACCGGGATAATCAAACAGCACGATATCGCCAAACGCCGAAAGCGGCGGGGCGATCTCGGCGCCATCAGCTTCCTCACGGAAACTGCGCCCGCCGCAGAAGACGATCAGCGGCTTTTGGGCGTCGCGCGCAATCCGCACCAGATGCAGACGGCCGAAGGGCGCGGTCAGATCGTCCGCGGTGACGGTTGTGCCCGCCGCATAATGGCCGGTACTGGCCGGATGGCTGGGCAGGATGATGGCATGCGCCGCCATATAGGCGTTGTTCTTCACGGTGTCCTTGGGCAGCGGAAAATCGCAGCCTCCCAGCACCAGCGCGACAACGGCGAGCGCGACAAAACCAGACCGCATACCAACCCCCCAAGACCTGCCAAAACCCCGCTAGCTTACAGCCGTCCCTGCAACAGTGATGTGGCAGCGCGCGGCGGCGCGGCGAATCCGGTCCTAGCGCACACCTTTCCTCCCCGCTTTTTCGACAAAGTGCGGCGCGCTGTTCGGTGCACCGCGGAGGAAGAAAGACGAGCCGCAACCAATGTCTCAGGGTTGGGCTTGCTGCGGCGGTTGGCCGGTTTGGGTAGGGGGCGCGGTGGGCGGGGTGACGGTTGCGGGGGCGTCGGGCTGCGGCGTCACGGGGCCGGGCACCGGCGCCACGCCGATTGTCACCTTGCGGATGATGATGGGCTTTTGCGGATAGTTGTCGGGGAAGGG
The DNA here is from genome assembly GCA_015654635.1 of Alphaproteobacteria bacterium. GTDB lineage: Bacteria > Pseudomonadota > Alphaproteobacteria > Micropepsales > Micropepsaceae > Rhizomicrobium. Next base: position 5,051 of record JAATGP010000016.1, read on the forward strand.
CCCGATGCCGCCACCGATCGGGGCGGCGGCAATGGCGTCCACCACCTCCATACCGCTCGTCACATGGCCGAACACGGCATAGCCGGTGGTGTTGGGCGCCGCTTCGGGCTTGGCATCCAGCCCCTTGGCATTGCTGTCCGACAGGTTGATGAAAAACTCGGCCAGCGCGCTTGCAGGTTTTTCTTCGCGCGCCATGGCAATGGTGCCGCGGGTGTTGGAGAGGCTGGTTTCCAGCGCAATAGGTTTGTGCAGGGCGCGCCATTTGCCGTCGGCGCCGAGGGAACCGGCCTGAATCACGAAATCGGGTACCACGCGATAAAACACGGTGCCGTTGAAATGGCCTTCCTTGGTATAACGGATGAAATTGGCCACCGTCACGGGTGCTTTTTCGGTGTCGAGCAGGATGGTGAAAGTCCCCATATTGGTCTCAAAGCGCGCTTCGGGCTGGGCCTCTGCGGCACCGAAGCCGAGCGAAAGACTGAGTGTGGCGGTAAAAGCAAGCCAGCGAGCAGGGCGCATAGCAAAAACCTCGATGAGTCCCTATTTTCTAGCATGGCGGGACCGGGCTTGGGGTCGCGAAATTCTGTCCCAAGCCCATTGACGAAGTGCTTCTGAAGGCTTTGATAGTTATTCCCGCGAGCGGTCCACGGCAGCCTTCTCCCAAGGGGTCGCCAAGGGTCTACAAAGGTTGATAATTTCCGTGAAAGCGCCACTTCCCCAGCAAGACCAATTCACGCTCAAATACCCGAGCGAGGACGAGCCCTATATCCGCCGTCTCGGCTCGGCCCTGCTGCTGCATTGGGGCGAAATTCCGGAAGAGGTCCGCGTCAAGATCCTGGCGGAAGCCTCGACGGTATGGGACCGCGAATTCCACATTCCCCAGATCGCGCGCAAGCTCGATGCCTTCGTGAAGCGCCATTTGACCCGCAATCCCGAGAAAACCTCGGGCTGACCTTACGGGCGCGATGATCCCTTTGGCATTGTTGCCTAGGTAATGCCGCCAAGGCGTGGGATAGTGGGCCCGTGAGTTTGTAACGGGTATGCGTATGAACAAGGCAGTCGAGGAGACGGTGGGGCGCGTCCAACGCCTCTATACACGGCATGAGGATCTGGCTGACGGAATCATCCATGTCGTGGGTGTGCTCTTCGCCATCAATGCCAGCCTGTGGCTGATCTTCCATGTCACCGGCGTCTCGGTTCTGGTCAGCGTCTCGATTTATTGCGTCGGCCTCTTGGCGATGCTCTGCTGTTCGGCCGCCTATAATCTGATGCCCGGCCACCGCCCCTCCAAAATGGTGCTGCGCCGCCTCGACCACGCTGCCATTTTCATCATGATCGCCGCCACCTACACCCCGTTTGCGGTCAACCGGCTGGGCGTCACCTCGGGCACCATCATCCTCTCCATCGTCTGGGCCTGCGCCACCTTCGGCGTGGTCATGAAGATGGTCTGGCCGCGCCGTTTTGAATGGTTGTCGCTGGGGCTTTATCTTGCCATGGGCTGGGTAATCGTCACCGTGATCCAGCCGCTTTCCATGACTCTCGCCCATGCCAATTTCTGGCTTTTGATGGCTGGCGGCATCGTCTATTCGGCGGGGGTGG
>JAATGP010000043.1 GCA_015654635.1 Alphaproteobacteria bacterium
GCCGCTTGCAATGCGGCGGTTCGGATCAATGGGGCAATATCGTCAGCGGCACCGATCTTGGCCGCCGCATGGCCGATGCGCAATTGTATGGGCTTACCTCGCCGCTGCTCACCACGTCGTCGGGCGCCAAGATGGGCAAGACCGCGGCGGGTGCGGTGTGGCTCAATGCCGATATGCTGAGCGCTTACGATTACTGGCAGTACTGGCGCAATACCGAAGATGCCGATGTCGGCCGCTTCCTGCGCCTCTTCACCGATCTGCCGCTGGACGAGATCGTACGGCTGGAAGCGCTGCAAGGCGCCGAACTGAACGACGCCAAAAAGGTGCTCGCCACCGAAGCCACCGCCATGGCCCATGGCCGCGAGGCCGCTGTGCAAGCCGCCGAAACGGCGCGGCGCACCTTTGAAGAAGGGGCGATGGCCGAAGGTTTGCCGACGTTTGAGATTGCCCTTGCCACGCTTGACGGCATCGCTCTGACGACACTGGCGCACCAAGCGGGTCTGACCAACTCGGGCGGCGAAGCGCGCCGTCATATCGAAGGCGGCGGCCTCAAGCTGAACGATGTGCCGGTGAAAGATGTCCGCGCCACCGTCAGCCTGTCGGATGTCACCGCGCAGGGCGTGCTGAAACTCTCCGTCGGCAAGAAGAAGCACATTCTGGTGAAACCAGTTTAGTTGTTCGTCTTCGGCTTTGCGGTCGGCGTGGGTACCGTTTCCCCCACATTGGAGGGTGCCTGCGCCGCAGTGGGCACACGGCCTTCGAAGACGCGCCGCAGAATCCCGGGAGCGAGAGCCGAGAGCGGGTTAACGCTCACACTCGGCTCATCGGCACTCCCGGTAACGCTGTAGGTCATACCGATGATGCCCTCCCCTTGCTTCGACGTAATGACCGTGCCCAGAATTGGAATGTTGCCAAGAACGCTGTTGAGGCCGAACAACGGTACCAGCGAGCCCTTCAGCGCAATGGCGTTCTTGGGCCGGTCGATATAGCCCTCGGCTGTACCGCCGATCGCAGGCCCCGTGGCCCGCACATCGCGCACGGAAATCACGCCATTACGCGAAGAGAACGGCACCTCGAACGAATCCACCGCGATCCCTTGGCCTTGCATCAGATTGGCAAGACCGAGCAAGGATCCGGCGGAAAACAGCCGCGTCAGCAAGGGCTGGTTCAAGACACGGAAGTCCTTCAGCACGGCCTTGCCCTGGAAATCCGGTGTATCGGCATTGGCTTGTGCCGCCTGCTCGGCCCGGCCATTGAATTGGGCTTGGACCTCCAGCTTGCCGCCTTGCATCGAGGTAAAGCCGAACAAGCCCTTCAGCAGCAACCCCACATCGCCCGTTGAAAGCGCGAGCCGGCGCCCGCCCTCCGCAGGACCGATGGTCATGTTGATATCTGCCGTCTTTGAAAGTGTCGCCGACAGATTCATCGTGGCGGGCCGGTCCGCGACCCCGCTGATATCGAAATTGGTATTCGACAGCGCCACGCCGTCCCGCAGCACCAGGCGGTCGAGCTTGGCGTTGATATGGAAAGGCTCGTCAAAGTGCGCATCGTCGGCGCTGCCACTTTCGCTGCCCAGACGCGATCCATCCAACGAATGGCCCCGCAAAGACACGTCGATGCCATAGACACCGCGCGTCACCGTCAGCGCGAAATCGTTTTGCGCGCCGATGTGGATGTTCGCAGCCTGGAGATTGATCAGTTTTCCACTCGGCTCCAAACGCGCCGTCGCGGCGACGTTGGTTCCCGGTCCGGTGATGCGGATCGTCTGCGTTTCCGGCGTGCTGCCGGGACCAAAGCCGATCCCGAGGCGCGCGGTCATCGGAAAGCCGGCGGGTTTGTTGACCGCGATCAGATCCAGCGTCACCTGAGTGGTCGTCAGATCGAGAGCAAGGCTAGCTTGGGAAAGCGCCCCGCGATGGCCCAAAAGCGTGCCGCTGACACCGATCGGACCTTTCAAATAATCCTTGGCGTTGATACCGAGGGCGGCACGGGCCGTGTCGTCAACCGCGCCCTTAAGCGTTACCCGCGTCGTCACTGGTTTGTCGGTCTTAAATTCCTCCGTCCAGTCCAGCGCCAGCCGCGAGGCCGAGCCGCCGATCCCTGCCGTGCCTGTCGCATGCAGGCGCGCGTTGTCGATCTGGAACAAGATCGCACCGTCGGTGACCTGGACGCGCGGTCCCAGCGCCAGCGCAAAGCCGGTAATGTTGGCCTTTATCCCAATCGCGATTTGATCGACGGAGACCGAGCGCAGCAGCGGAATGCGAAAATCAAGATCGAGCGCCGCATCACCTTTGGTACTCGCGGCGTTGATGCCAAAGCGGGTGGGATAGCGCAGCTTGCCCATATCGGCCAAGGCCAGCACATCGCTCATCGCTCCGCGCAAATGCGCCTCGACAATGCCGACCTCTTGCGCCGCATTGAAATCGGGGATGGTAAAGCGCGTCGGCCCCGCCACCAGCGTCCCGATATGACCCGAGGTGAGATCGGCCGTCAGCGAGGAACCCGTGACTGTCAGCGTCCCATTAACGCCGGTCAGATGCGTCAGCCCGGCGATAGCATTGACATCGGCGTCGCTGACGGCTGCCTTCGCCGATACCGCCTCTGGCGGCATGCCAGCCTGATCGAGCGCGCCGGGCGCGAAATGCAGCGCAAAGTCGATGGGCCCGATACGACCGGACGGCATGTTGGCCTCGGTCCAGGCCCGCCCCCCGCCTGCCGCATCGAGCGGCCAATAGCGCACAAGATCGCGCGTGCTGAGGGCAGCGATACTGCCCTTTATCTCGACCGAAGGTGACTTCCCCTCGGCGAATTGCAGCCGCCCCGCCGCCTGCATTCCAAAGGGCACGCCCGCGACGGATAGTCGTTCGATGACGAGGCTTTTTTCGGCGCTCTGCCACACCGCTTTCAAATCAATCGCATCGAACGACACCGGGGCAGCGAAAACGCCGGGCCAGGAAAAACCAAGATGGCTGATTTTAAGCTCGCCTGCCAAGCCGGAGAGTTCGCCCGTTTCGGCCAAGCCGAAGGACAGCCGGCCCTTGAGATCGGCCTTGATCTTATCGGCAACCAGAGAGGCACGGTCGAGCACAAAGCTTTTGGTCTTGCCATCGAAATGGCCTTTGGCGCCCAGATGCGCGATCGCAACACGGCCATTCTTGAGCTGCGGGATCGTGACCGCGCCTTTGCCGGAAACCGTAAAATCGGCCGTCGTCAAACGCGCTCCGTCTTTCACGAAATTGGCGTCGATATCGACTTTGAGCGTGGTGTCCCTGACGGCGGCAAAGGCGGCGCTATTGGCGGCCAGAGCATGGATGGCAAGCCCCGTCAGGGCGATATGGCCTGTCACCGGTCCTTGAGTGGCCGGCAAAGCAACTTCGCCGCGGATATGGGCCGGAAAACCCGAGATTTCGACATCGGCATCCAGGCGCGCCGCAAGGTGGTCGCCCGTCGGGTGATCGCGGACATGATCAAGACGGAAATCGGCTCTGGGCGCCACCACGAAAAGTTTGCTTGCCTCATCAAAAAAGGCCAGCCGCGCCCGTTTGATGGCAAAGCTCTCCAGCGTTGACGGGCCCTGGTTGCGTTTCAGAACATCGGAAATGCGCTTGAGGATATCCTCGTCCTGGCGATCCTTGCCGATACCAAGCCGCAGGGCGCCATCGGCACTGTGCACCAGGGTGAGTTGGACCCCCACCAAAACGATGCGCTTGACCTCGATGTGCCCGCGCAGGAAGGGCCCGGCAGCGATGCCGATATAGGCTTTCGGCGCTTGGGCAATAATGCGCCCATCGCGGTCCAGCACGCGCGTACCTAGAATGGCCAGGGTTATGCGGCCCTCGTCCCGCTCCCATTCGACCGCAGCCTGATCGTATTTTACGGTTATACCCGGTGCGGCACGATCGATCGCAGCCGACAGCGATCCGGCAAAAGGCCCCAGCGAAACGGGTCCGATCAAGAGACGGATGGCGGCACCGATGATAAAAAGAACAATGGCCGCTGCAATGGCGCCAAGCACCAGCGCCGCGCGTCCGATATGATGCGCTTTGATCCCACGCAGTGGGCCAGGCGGGGAGAATGGGGCTTCTGGCAGGCTCACACCAACTTCCGTCGTTTCATCGTCTGCCCCGTTTGGCCAAACGCCCCGCCGCGTCTACCGTCTGGGGTATTGCGCCGAACGGCACATCACAGTATCGGCTATATAGCCTTAGGCCCTTCAAACAACCTAACTTCTGGATTAGGAATGGACCTCAAGCCCGGCGACAACGCGCCAGCCTTTAAGCTAGCCACCGATAGTGGCGGCGAAATGACCCTTTCGGCGCTGAAAGGCGGTCCTTTCGTCCTCTATTTCTACCCCCGAGACAACACGCCCGGCTGCACCAAAGAGGCGATGGATTTTTCGGCCCTGGCCAAAAAATTCCGGGATATCGGGGTCACTGTGATCGGCCTGTCCAAGGATAGCCCGGAATCCCATGACCGCTTCAAAGCCAAACATGCGCTAAAACTGACGCTCGCCTCCGATCAGCAGACCAAGTGCGCCCAAGACTATGGCGTCTGGGTAGAAAAAACGCTGTACGGCAAGAAATCGATGGGGATGGAACGGGCGACCTTTTTGATCGATGGTGCCGGAAAAATCCGGGGCATTTGGCGGAAAGTCAAAGTCGACGGCCATGCGGAGGCCGTGCTTACTGCGGCAAAACAGCTTTGATTGAGAGGCCCTCGCACAATCGTTTCCGCCCGCGGTTAACCTCACGCTCGTTTTTTTGGGCTAATCGCTTGATTAAGCGCTCTCAAATCGGTGAAATGCCGAAAGTTGGGGCTGGCGCAACAAAAGTCGCGCAAAAGGGAAGTTCGGGTATGGCGGAGACGCTCGCGGAGCGCATCTGGGCGTGGCTGCACGAAACATTTCCAGAGCGCCAGCTTTATATCCGCAGTGATGGGCGCGTGCAGTTCTTCACGCTGAGTTCAATCTTTCAAGCGACGCTTGCGGGCCTCACGCTGATCTTCCTGGGCTGGGTGGCTTTTGCCACGGTCAATGTGGTCTTCAAAGATCGCATCATCGCCGCCAAGGAACACAACAAGCAGCAAATGCAGTCCACATACGAAAGCCGGATTGCGGATATGCAGATCTCTTATGATGAGGTCAACACCGCCCTCATCTCCGCTGATGACAAGTTCAAGGCCGCGGCGGACGAACTGCAGGCCAAGCAGAACACCATCATCGCTGTCCTCAATCGCAAACAGCAGGTTGATGCGGCGGTCAACAAACAAAACGACGTCGCCGAATCCGCCAATGCCGACAAGCCTGGCCCCGGCGACAGCGTGGATATCGCCCCGCCTGCCGCAACCCTTCACGAGAGCACGGGCAGCTCGGATATCACGGTTGATCCCAAGCCGATAAAGCCACAGCCGCGCGGTGCCAAGCCGGTGCATGCCAGCCTGCTCGATTTCGGCGCTGTAGGGCGCATCGCGGGCGCCTTGTTCGGTCACAAGGCCACGCCTGAGATTTCGCCGGAAGTGATTGCTCGCCATCCGGTGTTGCGCCATCTCGCCTTCCAGACCGAGCGCATCCGGCGCCTCAGCACCACGCAGACGGCATTGATGGCGCGCACGCAAGGCGAAGTCGAAACCGGTGTGCAGGAAATCCGCACCGTGCTAAAGCGCACCGGGATCAATCCAGACGCCTTCGCCCAAAAGTTGCAAGGCGCCGAGGGCGGCGTCGGCGGCCCGGAAATTCCACTCTCCTCGGTGCGCCTGGAAGGCATTGCCGATCCGGCTTTTCAGGACGCCTATCTGAAGACCTCAGCAGTGCTGGAAGAGATGGACCAGCTTTTGGGCGGCATGCGCCATGTGCCGCTGTCAACACCGGTTTCGGGCCCCTCCTTCGAACGGACCAGCGGCTTTGGCGCCCGGATCGATCCCTTCACCGGCCACTATGCTTTTCATCCCGGGCTCGATTTCTCCGGCCCCACCGGGGCGTTGGTCAGGGCCACCGCACCCGGCACGGTGGTGTGGGCGGATGTGCGCGGCGGCTACGGCAAAATGGTCGAAATTAATCACGGTTACGGCATTCACACGCGTTACGCCCATCTGTCATCGATCTTGGTACAGGTCGGTGCCAGAGTGGGCGAAGGCTCCGCCGTCGGGAAACTCGGATCGACGGGGCGCAGTACCGGTCCTCATGTGCATTATGAGATATGGTATGATGATGTGGTGAGGAACCCGAGAAATTTCATCGAGGCAGGGCGACATGTTCTCTAGTAAGAAGGAAGACAAGACTATGGCTTCGGCTCCTCCGCCGCCGGTGCAAAACCAGGCCGGCATGCGTAAACCGCGCAGTGCGTCGGCCCCGTCCATCATCAGTTCCGATCTTGTCGTCACCGGCACCTTGCGCTCATCGGGCGACGTGCAGATCGACGGCAGGGTCGAGGGCGATGTGCAAAGCTCCTCGCTGATGATCGGTGAAAAGGCCGTGATCAAAGGCGATGTGATGGCCGAAGAAGTGGTTGTGCGCGGCACCATCGAAGGCTCCATCCGCGCCCGCAAGGTGGTGCTGGCGTCAACCTGCCGCGTCCAAGGCAACATCCTGCACGAGGCTTTTGCGGTCGAAACCGGCGCCTTCTTCGAAGGCAATTGCCGTCATGCGGAAAATCCGCTGGGCGACGATTTCGGCAAGGTGCCGCAAGCCGCGAACTTGGCCCCGGTCGCTGCGGCCCCGCTCTCGGCCACAGCCGCGTTGACCGCGCGCCCGATGGCCAGCGCCACACCGTCGGCAACCTTCACGCCGCTGAAGTCGAACTGATCCGCCATGCCCCGCTGTGAAACAGCGGCGGGGCATTTCTAATCGATATCTTCGATCTTATCGGGCTTCTTGCCGCCGATGGCTTGCGCCAAGGCTGCTGCCATGAAGGGATCGAGATCGCCATCCAGCACGTCGTCTGGGCTGCGGCTCTCGACGCCGGTGCGCAAATCCTTCACCAGTTGGTAGGGCTGCAGCACATAAGAGCGGATCTGGTGGCCCCAGCCGATCTCGGATTTCTCGCCGACAAAGGCGCCGGTCTCGGCCTGCTTCTTCTTCAGTTCGATTTCGTAGAGCCGCGAACGCAACATTTCCCAGCAATTGGCACGGTTCTGATGCTGACTGCGTTCGGTCTGGCAAGCCACCGCGATGCCGGTGGGCAGATGGGTGATGCGCACCGCACTTTCGGTTTTGTTGACGTGCTGGCCGCCGGCGCCGGAGGAGCGGTAGACGTCGATGCGCACGTCCTTATCGGGGATATCGAGTTCGATGGTCTGATCGATCACCGGATAGATGGTCACCGAGGAAAAGCTGGTGTGCCGCCGCGCGTTGGAGTCAAAAGGTGAGATGCGCACCAGACGATGCACGCCCTGCTCCGATTTCAGCCAGCCATACGCATTGGGGCCTTTGACCAGAAGCGTGGCCGATTTGATTCCGGCGCCCTCGCCTTCGCTCTCTTCCAGCCATTCGAGTTTGTAGCCCTTTTTCTCGGCCCAGCGCGTATACATGCGCAGCAGCATCTCGGCCCAATCCTGGCTTTCGGTGCCGCCTGCCCCGGCGTGGATTTCGAGATAGGTGTCGTTGCCATCGGCTTCACCCGACAGCATCGATTCAAGCCGCTGGTTCTCCGCCCGCTTGACCAGAGCCGCAACGGCGCCTTCACCATCGGCCACCATGTCGGCGTCGCCTTCGGCTTCGGCCATTTCGATCAGGCCGATGGCATCGGCAAGCTCGGCTTCCAGGGCTTTGACGGAAGCCATCGACGATTCCAGCTTCTGGCGCTCGCGCATCATGCGCTGGGCGGCCGTGGGATCGTTCCAGATGGCGGGGTCTTCGGCCTTGGCGTTCAGTTCATCGAGACGGCGGACGGATTTGTCCCAGTCAAAGATGCCTCCTCAGCAAGCCAATCGCCTGCTGGATTTCTTCAATGGAGCGTTCAATCTCGGGGCGCATCGGGAAGCCGTGTGTTTCGTGGGAAGCGGGATATAGGGGTTTGGCAAGCGGCTTGCAAATAGAACCGGGCTTGGCGGTGACGGGATTTTACCTGTTTTAGGAGAAATGCCGAGGTGGCAGGGGGTACCCCCTATGTGCGCCCAAAACAATTCGGTTTTTGGTCCGTAAGCGCCTGTGACGCCAAATTTTTCGCCTTGCTACAGGCCTGACACGAAGGCGCCTAAGCGAGCCTGGAGAGCCCCCATGCCGCCATCGGCCCGCGTCGCAACATCCTTCACGAGGTCAAAGAGCGATGAGGATGTGGGAAGCGAAGGGGGAGAATGCAAGGGACGGGATGCACGCGATACGGTCCGTTTCTGCCCCACGCGAGCGTTCGATGTCCCTTCTTGTCTAATCTCCCCCTGCGGGGAGGTTAGAGGAACGGAACGCCCCTAATACAGCCCGCCCGATCCCTCTTCCACGCCGGTGGTGACGGCGGCGCCGGGGCTGTTCGCGGGGACGTCGCCGCCGATGACCATCGTGGCGGGGGCGCCGGGTTCGCCGGGGGCGCTGCCTTGCTTGAAGGCTTCCAGAATAGAGCCCGGCGCGCCCGCCGCAACCGTACTGCCCGTCAGCCGATCGACCGGGACGAATTCGATGCCCGGCGGCACGCGGAAGGGCGTGGCGGGTTTGCCTTCCAGCGCACCCTTCATGAAATCGCGGAAGATCGGGGCGGCCACCGTGGCGCCCTGCTCCAGCTTGCCCAAGGTGCGCGGATTGTCGAAGCCGACATAGACGCCCGCGGCGAGGTCCGGCGAGAAGCCGACGAACCAGACATCGCGGCTTTCGTTGGAGGTGCCGGTCTTGCCCGCAATCGGCTTGCCCACCACCGAGACCGAAACGCCGGTGCCGTATTGCACCACGCCCTGCAGCATCGAAACGATCTGATACGCCGTGCGCGGATCCAGGATCTGTTCGCGCTTGTCTTCCAGAAGCGGTTCGGCTTGGCCCTTCCATTCCAGATTGTTGCAGCCATCGCAAGGCCGCTCATCATGCTTCCAGATTGATTTGCCGTTGCGGTCCTGAATCTGATCGACCAACGAGGGCGTGATTTTCTTGCCGCCATTGACGAACTCGGCATAGCCGGTGGTCATGCGCAGCAGCGTGGTGCCGGTCGAACCCAACGCATTGGCGAGCAAGCGGTCGAGATGATTGTAAACCCCGAAGCGCTCGGCAATCGGCGAAATCTTGTCCATGCCCACGGCTTGCGCCAGACGCACGGTCATCAAATTCTTCGACAGCACGATACCGCGCCGCAAGGTGGCAAGGCCGATGAAATGCTTCTCGAAGTTTTCCGGACACCACAGCGGCATGCCCGGTCCCTGTTGCATGCAGAAGGGCGCATCCAGCACTTTGGCGACAGGTGTGAAACCGTTGTCGAGCGCGGCGGCGTAGACAAAGGGTTTGAAGGTCGAACCCGGCTGACGCAACGCCTGCATGGCGCGGTCATATTGGCTGGACTCATAGGAGAAGCCGCCGGAGAGCGCCAAGATACGGCCGGTATGGGGATCGAGCGCGACAATGCCGCCATTGACCTCCGGCACCTGCCGCAAACCATAGGCGTTGCCGGCCCGCTCGACATAGATCACATCGCCAACCTTCAGCGCATCTTGCGGCTTGGCGGGCGAAGCGCCGACATCGGCGTTCTTCAGTTCCGGCCGCGCCCAGGCCAGTTCCTTGAACGGAATGCTGGCCTCTTGTCCGCTGGCAAGACCGATGCGGACGCTTTTATCGCTGCCATAACCGAGCACGATGGCGACGTCCCAGCTATCGATACCGGAATGATTGCCAAGCCCCGTCAGTGCGGTTTTCCAATCGCCGCTGACATCCAGCGTTTTGGTGGCGCCGCGCCAGCCATGGCGGCGGTCATAGCGCACCAGCCCCATGCGCAGGCCGTTCACGGCATAGTTCTGCAGCCGCGTGTCGAGCGAGGAGCGCACCTGCAAGCCGCCATCGTAAAGCTGAGCGGCGCCATATTTGGAATAAAGCTGGCGGCGGACTTCTTCGACGAAATAATTGGCGTCCTGCGTCTGACTGCCGAGCGGACGGCTGCGGGCGTTAAGCGGTTCGGCTTTGGCTGCGGCGGCTTGGTCCTTGGTGATGTAGCCGTTTTCTTCCATCTGGCCGATCACCCAATTGCGACGGTCAAAGGCCGCTTTGTAGTGGTAGCGCGGATCGTAATGGCTGGGCGCTTTGGGCAGCGCGGCGAGGAAGGCGACTTCCGGGATCGTCAGCTCATCAAGCGGTTTGCCGAAATAATTCAGCGCCGCTGCGGCCACGCCATAAGAGTTTTGGCCGAGATTGATTTCGTTGAGATAAAGCTCGAGGATTTTATCCTTCGAATAGGTCTGATCCAGGCGCAGGGCGAGAAACGCTTCCTGGATTTTGCGCTTGATCTTGACGTCGGCGTTGAGCTTGAAGTTTTTTGCCACCTGCTGGGTGATGGTGGAAGCCCCTTCCGGCCTGCGCCCCTCCATCACCTTGCCGATATCCTTGATCGAGGCGCGCAGGATGCCGCCGAGATCAATGCCGGGATGGTTGTAGAAGTTGCGATCTTCCGCCGAGGTGAAAGCGTTGATCACCAGCTTGGGGACATAGGAAATCGGCACGAAGACGCGCCGCTCGCGGGCATATTCGCCAAGCAGCGTGCCGTCACCGGCGTAGACGCGCGTCGTCACCGGCGGCGCGTAATTCTGCAAATCCTTGACGCTGGGCAGATCGCGGGTGATCCACCATACCCAGCCGGTGACACCGAGGCCCGCCGCGCCGATGACAACCGCCAGAAAAAGGCCGGCATAAAGCAAGAGGCGGCGTCCCCATCGCCTGCCACCACCGCCCCCGCCACCCGAGGCCGGCGGCGGCTCATCATAGCCGCCATCGTAGACTGGTTCTTCCCGATCAAGCTGGCGTCTGGCAAAGCCATCTGGCGCAGGCAGTTCCCAGGGTGCCGCCTCTTCCGTACCCACGCGACTCGCAAGAATCTGCTCAGGCGGCGGCCAACTGGGCACGTCGCCCGGCTGTGCTTGGCGGGGCCGGCGGAATTCGTCTGGGTGATCGGTCATCGGGACGTGTGAAACTGCTGCGTTAAGGTGACGTGCTGGCGGCGGTCGGCTCGCCTGCCGCGGTCATGAATTGATAATCCACAGCCGCTGCGATGGCGCGGGCGACTCTAGCGCGCCAAGAGTCCAATTGCATCTGGGGCGCATCATGCGCATTGGATAAATAGCCAAGTTCCACCAGGACCGATGGCATGTCGGGCGCTTTGAGGACAACGAAGCCTGCGGAGCGATGCGGCTGGCGTGGCAAAATGTCGGTCACATCGCGCAAATCGCCCAATGCCGTCTCTGCAAAACGTGACGATTTGTTCATGGTATCGCGCTGCGCCAGATCGATCAGGATCGGCGCCACCGCGGAATTACCACCCGACAGATCAACACCACTCAGGGCGTCAGCGGCGTTTTCCTTTTTGGCCAGCGCCGCCGCTTCCTTGTCCGAACTCTTTTCCGACAGCGTATAGATGGACAATCCCGACACAGCCGTATCGGGATTGCTGTCGGCATGGATGGAAATGAACAGATCCGCCTTGAAGGCACGCCCGATGCGTGCGCGCTGGCCCAGCGCGACGGCAACATCGGTTTCGCGCGTCATATGCACGGTGTAGCCGCGCGTCAGCAATGTGCTGCGCAAGCGTAAGGCCGCCGCCAGCACGATATCTTTCTCATAGACGCCATCCGCGCCAATGGTGCCGGAATCCGGCCCGCCATGGCCGGGATCGATGACGATCACCTTTTTGATGCGCGATTGCGGCGGTGGCGGCGTTTTGGGCAAAGCGGCAAGCTGAGCGGCTTCGTCGCGCGCTTTCAAATCTGCAGGCCAGCCCGCCAGACGGTCGAATTTGGCTTGCGTGGACGGGAAAAGATCGAACACGACGCGATAGCCGCTGCCCTTTTCCGGCGGCAGAATCATCGCCTCGCCCACCTGTACGGGCTGGTTGAGATCGATGACGAAACGCGAATTGCCGGGGCGGAACGCTCCGTAGCGATAGGAGCGCACCACACCATTGCCGGTCGGCAGCGGCGGCCCATCCAGGTGCCAGCGCACCGACGGCATATCGATCACCACCCGGTTGGGGTTGTTGAGCGTAAAGGGGCGCATTTCGACCGGCTCGGACAATTCCACCACAAAGCGGGTGCGATCCTGATGTTCGCCGATGCGCACCCCCATAACGACCGCTTCATGCCCAGGAACAGGCGCTGCAAAAGGCGCTGCCACAGGACGCGCTTCGGGTTTGGCCCGCTCGCCCAACACCTTGTTAATAACATCGTCGACGGATTGGGGCTGATCTTGGCCGCCGGCCGCCACCAGCAGACTGGCAGCCAAAGCCAGTGCGGCTGTAGCAGTTAGGATTATAACCCTCCACAACCGCATGGTGACCTGCTTGTCCTCTCCGGGCCGCCAAATGGGAGATAAACCATTTACGGGTCGTTAGCACTTGAGGAATTTGATGAATGGGTGGCTGGTTGCTCTTGCCGTGGTGCGGCAGGTTACCTACAACTGCCCTATGCTGCGTCGGAGCCGCGCTCTTAGTGAGTGCGGGGGTTCCCATGGGGGAATCCGCGGTGATGCCTTTCAAAGGCTACCAGGCAGCGGTGAGCTGAGCGGCGCATGCCGTCTCGCGAGTACATGTGAACAGATGAACGACCTGGTACGTACCCTTACACTCGAGACTGCGGCACAGCCGCAGCGGGGTTCGTGCCTGTCCCCTACACTTCTATCCCAAACATGGTGGCCCTTGCTGGCGCTGGACGCATCGCGTCCGGCCCGTACTTGCGCGCCGCCCGGAGATTTCAATGCCCAAACGTATGTTAATCGATGCAAGCCACCCGGAAGAAACACGCGTCGTCGTCCTTGACGGTCAGCGGGTTGAAGAATTCGATTTCGAAGCCGCATCGAAACGCCCCCTCAAGGGCAATATCTATCTCGCCAAAGTCACCCGCGTAGAGCCCTCGCTGCAGGCCGCTTTCGTGGAATATGGCGGCAACCGCCAGGGTTTTTTGGCCTTTTCGGAAATCCACCCCGACTATTATCAAATTCCGGTGGCCGACCGCTTGGCGCTTCTGGCCGATCAGGAAGCCGA
>JAATGP010000078.1 GCA_015654635.1 Alphaproteobacteria bacterium
AAATTCGAGAGTAACAAGCCGAATTGCAACATTGGCACGATCGGGCACGTCGATCACGGCAAGACGACGCTGACGGCGGCGAGCACGATGGTGCTGTCGAAGAAGGGCGGCGCGAAAGCGATGAGCTACGCCGACATCGACGCGGCCCCGGAAGAAAAAGCCCGCGGCATCACGATCAACACGGCGCATGTGGAGTATGAGACGGTGAACCGTCACTACGCCCACGTCGACTGCCCCGGCCATGCGGACTATGTGAAGAACATGATCACGGGCGCGGCGCAGATGGATGGCGGCATTCTGGTGGTCTCCGCGGCTGACGGCCCGATGCCGCAGACCCGCGAGCACATTCTTCTGGCCCGTCAGGTCGGTGTTCCGGCGCTGGTGGTGTTCATGAACAAATGCGACATGGTGGATGATCCGGAGCTTCTGGACTTGGTTGAGATGGAAGTGCGCGAGCTGCTTTCGTCCTATGATTTTCCCGGCGACGACATTCCGATCATTCGCGGCTCGGCGCTGGTGGCGCTGGAGAATGGCGATCCCAAGCTTGGCCATGATGCCGTGCTGGAACTGATGAAGGCGGTTGACGAGTTCATTCCGCAGCCGGCGCGTCCGTTGGACCAGCCCTTCTTGATGCCGATCGAGGACGTGTTCTCGATCTCTGGCCGTGGCACCGTGGTGACGGGCCGTGTCGAGCGTGGCATTGTGAAGGTCGGCGAGACGGTTGAGATCGTTGGCATTCGTCCGACCTCTACGACGACGGTGACGGGCGTTGAAATGTTCCGCAAGCTGCTCGATCAGGGCCAGGCTGGCGACAACATCGGCGCCTTGCTGCGCGGCATTGAGCGTACCGGTATCGAGCGCGGTCAGGTTCTGGCCAAGCCCGGTTCGATCACGCCGCACACGAATTTCTCGGCCGGTGTCTACGTGCTGACGAAGGAAGAGGGCGGCCGTCATACGCCGTTCTTTGCCAACTATCGTCCGCAATTCTATTTCCGCACCACCGATGTGACGGGCATCGTCAAGCTTCCAGAAGGCACCGAGATGGTGATGCCGGGCGACAATGTGACGATCGAAGTCGATCTGATCGTGCCGATCGCGATGGAAGAAAAGCTGCGCTTCGCCATCCGCGAAGGTGGCCGAACCGTCGGTTCGGGCGTCGTCGCAAAGATCATTAAATAAGACGCGTACGAAGAACGGTTTTTGAGGGTTTCTACAATGCAAGGTCAAAACATTCGGATCAGGCTCAAAGCCTTCGATCACCGTATCCTCGACAATTCGACGCGGGAAATCGTGAATACGGCGAAGCGCACGGGCGCGCAGGTACGCGGGCCCATCCCGCTGCCCACGGGCATCGAGCGTTTCACCGTCAACCGCTCCCCGCATATCGACAAAAAGAGCCGCGAGCAGTTCGAAATCCGGACACACAAGCGCCTCCTCGACATTATCGATCCCACACCGCAGACGGTTGATGCTTTGATGAAGCTCGACCTTGCGGCGGGCGTTGATGTCGAGATCAAGCTTTAAGGAGTAGCGCGATGCGCACAGGCGTCATCACGCAGAAGGTTGGCATGACCCGTCTCTTCTTAGAGAACGGTCAGCACGTGCCGGTTACGGTTCTGAAGCTCGATGGCTGTCAGGTCGTTTCCACACGCACCGAAGAGAAGGACGGCTATGTTGCCGTTCAGCTCGGTTCGGGTTTTGCCAAGCCCAAGCGTTTGACCAAGGCGGACAGAGGTCAGTTCGCCAAGGCCGAAGTCGAACCCAAGCGCAAGCTTGCGGAATTCCGTATCGATGCTGAGAGCCAGCTTGAAGTGGGCGACGTCATCCAGGCAGACCATTTCTTGGTCGGTCAGAAGGTCGATGTCACCGGCGTCACGATTGGTCGCGGCTTTACCGGCGCCATGAAGCGTTGGAACTTCCGCGGTCTCGAAGCGTCCCATGGCGTGTCGATCTCTCACCGTTCACTCGGTGGTACAGGCGGCCGTCAGGATCCGGGCAAGACGTTCAAGAACAAGAAGATGCACGGTCATTACGGCGTCGATCGCGTCACCACCCAGAATCTGGAAGTGGCGAAGGTCGATGTGGAGCGCGGTCTGATCATGGTGCGCGGCGCAGTGCCGGGCTCCAAGGGCGGCTGGGTCTTCATTCGCGATGCCGTGAAAGTGGATCTGCCGAAGGAGGCCCCGATGCCCGCATCGGTTAAGAAGGCCGCGAAGGCGGAGGGCTGATAGATGAAAACGCAAGTCCTCAACCTGGATAACCAGGCCAATGGCGAGATCGATCTCGCCGATGCGATCTACGGTTTGGAGCCGCGTGCGGATATCATCCAACGCGTCGTCACTTGGCAGCTTGCCAAGCGCCGCTCTGGTAATCACCAGATTCTGACCCGCGCCGAAGTCAACCGTACCAAGAAGCGCGTTGGCAAGCAGAAGGGCGGCGGTACCGCCCGTCACGGTGCGCGTTCCGCTCCGCTGTTCGTCGGTGGCGCCAAGGCGATGGGGCCTGTGACTCATAGCCACGAGTTCGACCTTCCCAAGAAGGTGCGCTCGCTGGGTCTGAAGCACGCTCTGTCGGCGAAAGCCAAGGCTGGTGCGATCATCGTTCTGGACGAAGCCAAGTCGGCCGCCGTCAAGACGGGAACGCTCGCCAAGCAGCTTTCGGGTCTGGGTTTGAAGAAGACTTTGGTGGTGGATGGGATCTTCGACGCGAATTTCGCGCTGTCGGCCCGTAACATCTCCAATCTTTCGCTGCTGCCGATGGCCGGTTTGAATGTCTACGACATCATCCGCAGCGAAAAGCTCGTCCTGACGCGCTCGGCCGTCAAAGCGATTGAGGAGCGCCTTTCATGAGCACCACCAATCACGACATCATCTTGTCGCCGGTGATCACCGAAAAGGCGACCAAGCTCACGGATCACAACCAAGTTGTGTTCCGCGTGCCGCTCGACGCGACCAAGCCCGCCATCTCCAAGGCAGTGGAAGCGGTGTTCAAGGTCAAAGTGAAGGCCGTGAACACCATCCGCGTGAAGGGCAAAACCAAGGCTTTCCGCGGCACGAAATTCAAGCGCAGCGATTTCAAGAAAGCGATCGTGACCCTTGAAGAGGGCCACCAAATCGATATTACGACGGGGCTGTAGTCATGGCGCTCAAACAATACCGACCCACGACTCCCGGTCAGCGCCAGCTGGTGCTCATCGACCGTTCGGGTCTTCACAAGGGTTCGCCCATCAAGGCGCTCACCGAAGGTCAACACCGCTTCGGCGGTCGCAACAACACGGGCCGTGTCACGGTCCGCTGGCAGGGCGGCGGTCACAAGCAGCGCTATCGCATCGTCGATTTCAAGCGTCTGAAGTTCAATCAGCCGGCGACGGTCGAGCGTTTGGAATACGATCCGAACCGCACCTCGTTCATCGCGCTTCTGAAGTACAAGGACGGTGAGCTGGCTTACATCCTGGCCCCCCAGCGTTTGGCGGTTGGCGATGTGGTGGTCTCCGGTGATAAGGTCGACGTCAAGGTTGGCAACGCGATGAAGCTGGCCGCTTTGCCGGTCGGCACCATCATTCACAACATCGAAATGAAGCCGGGCAAGGGTGGGCAGATTGCCCGTTCCGCCGGCACCTACGCCCAGTATCTGGGCCGCGATGCAGGTTATGCCATCCTGCGCCTGAATTCGGGCGAAGTGCGCAAGGTGCGCCTGGAATGCATGGCGACGGTCGGTGCGGTGTCGAACCCGGATCACATGAACGAAGTCATCGGTAAAGCCGGCCGAAACGTCTGGAAAGGCAAGCGCCCCAGCGTTCGCGGTACCGCGATGAACCCGATCGACCATCCGCATGGTGGCGGTGAAGGCAGAACCAAGGGTGGCCGCAATCCGGTGACCCCGTGGGGCAAGCCGACCAAGGGCGCCAAGACGCGCAAGAACAAGCGCACCTCGAAATATATCGTGCGTTCGCGCCACGGTAAGACGACGCAGGGATAGTGATATGACACGTTCTGTTTGGAAAGGTCCGTTTGTCGACGGTTATCTGCTGAAGAAGGCGGAAGCTGGTCGTGCGTCGGCACGCAAGGACGTGATCAAGACTTGGTCGCGCCGCTCCACGATCCTGCCGCAATTCGTCGGTCTTACCTTCGGCGTTTACAACGGCAAGAAGCACATCCCCGTGCTGGTGACCGAAGATATGGTCGGCCACAAGC
>JAATGP010000038.1 GCA_015654635.1 Alphaproteobacteria bacterium
CGCTCAAGTTCGAGGAGTGGGAGGCGATGCGGCCGGACAGCGTGTTCGTCTCGGCCACGCCCGCGGCCTGGGAGCTGGAGAAGACCGGCGGCGTCTTCGTCGAGCAGGTGATCCGCCCCACCGGGCTGATCGATCCGCCGGTGGAAATCCGCCCCGTCGAAAGCCAGGTGGACGACCTCATCGCCGAATGCCGCCTCGTGGCCAAGAAGGGTTATCGCGCGCTGGTCACCACACTGACCAAAAAAATGGCCGAAGACCTCACCGAATATATGCATGAGCAGGGCATCCGCGTGCGCTACATGCATTCGGACGTGGACACGCTGGAGCGCATCGAGATCATCCGCGATCTGCGCCTGGGCGCTTTCGATGTCCTGATCGGCATCAACCTTTTGCGCGAAGGTCTCGACATTCCCGAATGCGCCTTGGTCTGCATTCTCGACGCCGACAAGGAAGGCTTTTTGCGCAGCGAGACCAGCCTGATCCAGACCATCGGCCGCGCCGCGCGCAACGTCGATGCCAATGTTATTCTCTATGCCGATCGTATCACCGGCTCGATGGAGCGGGCGATGGCCGAAACCAAACGCCGCCGCGAAAAGCAAGCCGCCTACAACGCCGCCCATGGCATCACCCCGATGTCGGTCAAGAAGAATATCGGCGACATTATGGGCAGCATGTATGAGCGCGATCATGTCGTCGTCGGTCAGGGCGAGCTTGGTTTCGGCGAAGACGGCAAGGAATTTATCGGCCACAACATCAAGGCCCATATCGCCGATCTTGAAAAGCGTATGAAAGAAGCCGCCGCCGATCTCGAGTTTGAGGAAGCGGGCCGCCTGCGCGACGAAATCAAACGCCTGACGGTGGTGGAGCTGGCCGTCTCCGACGATCCCTTCGCCCGCCAAAGCGCAGTGGAGCAAGCCGTCGATCAAGCCTTCCTCAACGCCGTGCGTGATGGCGACACCAACGACAAGCACACCGCCAAGCCGGGTAAAGGCACCAAAGCCACCCGCTCGCGCATGAAACGGCAATCGAGGCCCGGCGTGCCGAAGACGTTTGGGAGCCGCAGCACCTAGGCTTGCATGGCGCACCGAAGGGCGTAGCCTGCCCGCGCGTTTTTCCAATCACCAGACCGTTTTCACGCCTTGGCCATAGCTGTTTCTACTGCGGGCGGCCTCGCCTTGATCAATAACATCGGCCAGATCGCGGGCTTCGCCAGCCCCGCCCTCCTCACCCTCTCCGCGCCGGCGAAGCTGGTGAATAGGTAGGGGCTTATACCAAGCCCAGCCGCAGCAAGCTTTCGCCGGTCGCCACGATCGCCTCTTCGGCGGAGCGCGGCTGCCAGCCGAGCAGGCTCTGTGCCTTAGCACTGGTCGATGGGCGGCGCTTTCCCAATTGCGGCGTGACTTCACGCAGGTCTGCCTTAGCCACTGCCAGCAAGCGCAGCAGCCAATCGGGAATTTCTCTGCGCGGCACGCGTGCCGCACCATCGCCGAGATTCGCCCGCAAGATCTCGGCGACATCGAGCAACGATAGAGCAGGGCCCGATACCGCCAGAAAGCGTTCGCCCGCGGCTGCCGGATGGCTCATTGCCGTCAAATGCAACGCCGCGACATCGCGCACATCGACCACACCGAAATGAATGCGCGGCACGCGCGGCATCCCACCTTTCAGCATCTTTGCAACGATGCCGATGGAGGCGGAAAAGTCCGGAGCCAGCACCGGCCCGAAAATCCCAACCGGATTGATCACGCTGAGTTCGAGTCCATTTCCATGTGCGAAATCCCAGGCGGCGCGTTCGGCCACCGTCTTGGATTTGATATAGGGGCTGACATCGCTGCCGTTAAGGTCGGTCCAGGCGCTTTCATCGAAGGGCGCGGTCTGTTCTTTATGACCATACCCGATGGCGCCGAACGACGACGTCAACACCACGCGGCGCACGCCTGCCTCTTTGGCGGCTTTCAGAACGCGCAGCGCTCCGTTGCGCGCCGTTTCCACCAGGACATCCTCGTTCTCAACCGCGCCGCCCGGAAAAGGCGAAGCGACATGCAAAACATAATCGCAGCCTTCCACGGCCGCATTCCAACCCATATCGGCATTGAGATCCGCAGCCACGAAGGATAGACGCGAATCGTCTTGGCGCTGCAGAGTGGCGCGCACGCGGGCGTCACGCTCTAACGAACGCAGAGAGGCGCGCACCGTGTGCCCGGCCTCGAGAAGGGCTATAATACAGAAACCAGCGACATAACCCGAACCGCCAGTGACCAAAACGGTGCTCATGGAATCATCCTTAAGGTTCAAGCCGGCAGCAGACGCGGATCGCCCGCGCCACATCGCGGCGGAACTCGGCCCGTGGCACCGGCGATTCTTTCCAGGCGAGTCCGCACTGAAACAGCACCTCGGCGATATCCTTCGATGAGCAAGCGGGCGATGGTTTAACCTCTGGCGCGGCCGTGATGGCGCGCGCCAGACGCTGGCGGAAGCTGTTCTTCCAATACTGAATGCGCTCGGGCGCCATCAGTGTGCCGGTCTCGATCACATCGAAAGCCTGGGGATGAAAGGTCTCAAGATGACGGCCAAACCAGACGTCCATAGCTTCGGCCAGACGCTCATAGAGTGGTGCCGGTCGAGCCAGCGCCGCATCCACCGCCACCAGACCATCGTTCAGATATTTTTCGATGGCCGCTGCAAAAATCTCTTCTTTGCCGGAGAAGTGCAAATACAGGCCCTGCTTAGAGAGTTTGGCCACTTCGGCGAGGTCTTCCATGGTCGTCTTGCGAAAGCCGAAACGCCCGAACACCGGCAACACCGCATCTAAGATCATGTCGCGCTTGGGATCTGCCCCAATAGCGGCGGCGGAGCGGGCAGATTTATCGATATTGGTCATTTTGCGCAAATAGACCAATTTGGACTATATAGTCAACCTGGATTGATACGCGAACAAAATGCACAATTCCCCTGGAGGGATGCGGGTTCTCAAAGCGCCATTGGCAATCGGGCCGCCACAGCCGTCTTCGCCTCGCGGACTCGCGCCCCGGTCCCGGGGCAGAAAAAGGCTGCAATTCTGCTACTTCCCCACCCCCATCCGTACTTTCCCCGCCGCGTTGACCAAAATCGTCACCAATTCGAGAGGGTTTGCGTTCATACCGTTAGGTTCGCGCAACCGGAATCGCTCGAAAGGCGACCTTCGTGGGCAAAATGCGGGGCCCACCGTACCTTGGAGAGCAAACCATGCCGGACGTCGCGCGTACCGAAGAACGCAAATACATCACCTTCATGGCCAATGGTCAGGAGTTCGCCTCCGACATTCTGCTGATCCGCGAGATCCGCGGCTGGACCGACATCACGCCGCTGCCGCATGCTCCCGATTACGTCCGTGGGCTGATCAATCTGCGTGGCAGCATCCTGCCGGTGATCGATTTGAAGGCGCGCCTCGGCCTGGGGCTCACCGAAGCGACGCCCAAGCATGTCATCATCGTCGCCCATAACGAGGCGCGCACCATCGGCATTCTGGTCGATGCGGTCTCCGACATCATCACCCTCAGCCCCACCGACACCCAGCCCACCCCCGATCTGGCCGAAGGCAGCAATGACACCTGCATTTACGGCATCGCCGTGGTCGATGGCCGCCTGGTCACGGTTCTCAACACCACCGGCTTGATCGAAGAAGCCGCCTGAGCGCGGCGCCCGCGCACCCTTGAATCGGCGCCGCACCAGGCCCATTTTTGAAAAGGGCGTTTGCCCCTGACGCCTCCCGTACGGCGCTTTGGGGCCCGTGGCAGGTGGTCTCCCCCGCCTCCTGGGTCGCGAAAGGGACAATCAATGATCAAGCGGCGGTGGTTTCGCGTGCGCCCGCCGCAACAGTTTGTAGGGGGCGCTGCAAGGGCGCCCGCAACAAGCGGGCCGTTGCGGGGCCGCCCGCTGCAACCAAGGCCGGGGGCGCCACCCCATTTGTATCTTGACGCAAATCCCTGTACACTCTGCCGCACGTGGTTGTTACGTCTCGTCAGACGAAGCGCTCCAATCTGGTTACGACCGCCAAAAGCGCGCCGGACAAGACGGACCTTTCGATCAACTGATGCTCTCGTTTTCCACGTCCGCCACGGGCATGTTGCGCGCGACGGAAACTTTGACTGTGCCAAGGAAAACTTATGACCATCGGAACCGTGAAATTCTTCAATACCGCCAAGGGCTTCGGCTTCATTTCTCCGGAAGGCGGCGGCAAGGACGTGTTCGTCCACGCCTCGGCTCTGGAAGCTTCGGGCATGCGTTCGCTGAACGAAGGCCAGAAGGTGTCGTTCGACGTCGTTCCCGACGCGCGCGGTGCTAAGGCTGCCAATCTCAAGGCCGTCTGAAGATCTAGTTGCAGCGGCGGGGGAAACTCCGCCGCTCTCACTCAGCTTTACGCTTCACGGCGCTGCGCTTCGGCGCCGCCGCTTCACTGCTCTCTTTGCGAGATACCCGTACTCTCCGCGATTCCTGTTTTGGGGGCTTCGAAAGGCACACCATGTCCGACGACCGCAGCAATGCCGCCTCCCCGCCGATCGCCAAGCGCGAAGCGGCCCGCAAGAACGCCCAAGACCATTTCGCCGCCTCAGAGCGGCGCGATACCGAAGTGCGCAAAGAATTAGAGCGCCAGCAGAACGCCGCCTCGGCCCAGATTGCCAAATTGCGTGCCCTGCGCCTCGCCAAAGAAGAGGCTGACCGCATCGCCGCCGAGAGCGCGCCGCCGCCCGCACCGAAGGTGCGCAAGACCAAGACCAAGCCCAAGATCAAGAAGGTCGCCAAAGCCTCTTAAGCGAGGGTTCCGCGCGACGGAACTTTGCACCGGCCTCCGCCGTTGTGACTCCCAATAGGGTTTCAGCGGAGGAGTTTGGTTGTGCAAATAGCTTGGCGGGCGCTTGCCCTCGCCGCTTTCGTGTCTGGTGCTGTGGCGCAAACCGCTTCGACACCCGCCAGCGATATTCCGGCCAGCGAAACCCCGGAAGGCAATTCCAACTGGGCGGGCTATGCCTCGCTCGGCGCCAGCCTGATCCCCGAATATGAGGGCGCCAGCGCCTATGTGCTGATGCCCTATGTCGAAGGGCGGCTGAACTACAAAAACTACTACGCGCGTTTTGAAGGCGGAGCGCTGCGCTTCAATGTGATCGATGACGAGGCCTTCCATGCCGGTCCGCTGATCGGCTTTCGCCGTGGCCGCGGCAACGTCTACAACGCGGTGCGCGCCTTCAAACATCTGGACGACACAGAGACGGCCGGCGGTTTTGTCGAATGGGAGCACGTGGCGGATGATCCGCGCTCCGGTGAAACGGTCTATCTCGCCGCCGACAATGCGGTCTATGGCGAGAAGGGCGGCTGGCAGCTGACCTTGCGCGGCACGGCGCGGCGCCCGATCGAAGTCATCAATCCGGGCTTTATCGTTTCGCTCACCGGCGATGTGAGCTGGGTGTCGCGGCCTTTTGCGCGCAAATATTATGGCGTTACGCCCGCCGATTCCGCCGCCAGCGGCCTTGCCCCCTACACGCCTGGCGATGGCTTCAACCGGGTTGGGGCAGCACTGTCGGTCGACCAGTTTCTCTCGCGCCATTTCAGCATCGGCGCGCGCGCCTATTACGGCCGGATGCTGGGCGATGCGGCGTCGAGCCCGGTGACCGTCTCGAGCAATCAGTTCTTTGCCGGTCTCGTCGCGGGCTACGTGCTGTAGAGCGTTACTGAGGCTTGCGGGGCGGTTCGTAACAGGAGCGGCAGCGCACTTGGTATTCCCCCGCATCGCCGACCACGAGCTGGCGATCGTCGGAAATCATCCGGTACGAGATATAACCCGCATCCGAACCGCAGATCATGCAGACGCCCGTCAGCTTTTCGACGGAATCGGCAATCGCCAGCAGCCCCGGAATGGGCCCGAAGGGCTCTTCGGCAAAATCCATGTCGAGTCCCGCGACGATGATGCGCAACTGGGTGTCGCAGCGCTGGCGGAGCAATTCGCGAATGGCTCTGCCGAACCAGCCCAGGCTGTCCCGCATGGGTGTGTCGAGGGGGAAGAACTGTGCCTCGTCTACCGCCAGAACATCGAATTTATTCGCGCCCACGATGCGCCAGAACTCGGCCTCCCCCTGCACCATCACGGCGGAGAGCTGGTCGGTGACCTCCGTGGAACCGTCGGGATTGACCGCGCGCGAGGCGATATAGCCCTGCGTGCGCGTATCATGTGCCGGCTTGATGATCCGCACGCGCTTCTTGGCGTATTGAGCGCGATGCAGCCGCGCGATCAAACGCTCGGTCTTGCCCGAGAACATCGGCCCGACAATGACTTCCAAACGTGCCGTCATAGGACCCCGTAACGCGAAAAAATGCTGCGGGCAATACAGCATGATTCGAAACGAGGCCGCTCTTGTGGACAAAAGCCCCGGCGGCGCGGGTTCTACTGCGGCGGCGGTGCAGGCTGATCGGCAGGCGGCGGCGGCGCGGCGGGCGGCTCCGGCGGCGGGGCGCAAGGATAAAGCTTGGTCGATGCCTCATAGAGCGCATCGTCATAGGGCTCGTCCCGCAGCGCGGCCGGATGGGTATCGTCCGATCTCAGCCAGCGCAGAATCGCGCTGACCCCGTCATTGATCGAGACATCCTTGGGCAGACAGATGCTCTTCTGCGACGTCGCCGCGGTGACGTAATCCTTCAGCTTCAGCTTGCACGCCGCGTTATCGCGGCCGCAGCTCAGCAAAAATTCCGATAGCTTCGGAACATCCTGAGCGGGCGCCGCGACCAGCATAAGAGCCGCGGCGGCGGCACAGCCCAACACCATCTTCTTCATAGAGTGACCCCCCTAACCAAGTGGGCGGCACGGCGGCCGCTCGTGCAATGGAAGCAAACGCCCCCGAAACGTCTACCCGACTGTATCACAGCTTGGCCTCGCAGGCGCGGGCGCATTATCCCACCGCCTCACTTTTGAACAGCTCTCAAGAGCTGCTCGCCCCTGGGCAAAATCATGCGACTTCGCCACAATGGGTGCGGAGACGGAGGCTCGCATGCGGGGATGGGCACTGGCAGCCGGATTGGTTGCTTTTGGGGGGCTCGCAGCACCGGCCTGCGCCGGAGCATCGGCCTCGGCCAAGCTGATCGGATTGGACGGCAGTACGGCAGGCAGCGCCAATTTCCGCTCTACCCCGCATGGGGTGCTGGTCGAGATTTCCGCTAAGAATCTCGCCCCCGGCCCGCATGCCGTCTTAATCCATATGACAGCCGCCTGCGATCCCAAGACGGGCTTTACCACGGCCGGACCGGTGTTCAGCCTGGACCCCGCCCGCAGCCACGGCTTTTTCGCCAAAGGCGGCCCCAAATCGGGCGACTTGCCGGTGCAATTTGCCGCTGCCGACGGCACGCTGCATGCCACCCTCTTTACCACTGCCTTCTCGTTGGGCGACGGCGCCAAATCCCTCTTCGACCGCGACGGCGCTTCGCTCATCATCCATGCCGAGAGCGATGATTACCTCTCTCAGCCCGATGGTCACGCCGGCGAGCGCCTCGCCTGCGGCAGCATCATCCGCAGCGCAGGTCCAAAGCAGAAGACGCGGCGCTAAAAAAGGGCCTGCGCCGAAGCGCAGGCCGCATAATACCAATGTCCGACACTCAGAACAGCGAGACCGAGAGGTTCACGAACACGCTGCGGCCAGCCGAGCGCCAATAGATCGGCACATCGGTGGCAGACTGGGTGCCGCCGAAATCGACGAGCTGGCGATTGTTGAGCAAATTGCCGACTTTGACGCTGAGGGTGAAATCGTTCACCTGATTCACCAGCGCGCCGAAGCGGTAACCCGCCGCCAAATCGAGCGTGAAGGACGAGCCGAAGCGATAATCATTGGCAGCAATCAGCTTCGCGGTGGCCGGATCGATGGCATTGCCGTCATCGCCATAGCGCGGCCCGATCAGCTTTCCGATCAGCGAGGCATAGGGCCCTTGCAGGTCGTCGTAGAGAAGGCCGAGCGAACCGGTGTAGGCCGGGCTTTCGGCAACCGAAACCGACGTGCCCTTGTAGGTCGCGCTGTTGATGCTCCAGTTGCCATAGGCTGAGAAGCCGCCACCAAGCGCATATTGGCCTTCCGCCTCGATGCCCTTGTAGACCGCGCCGCCCGCATTGACGAAGGTCGAATCCAAGCTGCCGGGAATCTGGATGGAGGCGAAATAATTGCTGAAGTCGATGTAATAGGCATCGAGGCCGAAGGTGAAGGCATCATGATGCAGCGTGGTTCCCGCCTGGTAGTTCCAAGTCTCTTCCGGCTTGAGCGTGCCGGGCTTGGAGACCTGGAACACATCGACCGGGGGCGCCAGGAAGCCCTTCGCCGCCTGAGCGTAGACATTCCAACTTTCGTCGATGGCATAACGCGCCGAGATGGAGGGCTGCAAAGAGGTGTATTTGTCCTGGAAATCGAGCGGGGCGTTCGAGCCTTTGTTGACGGGACCTTCGGCGTGGCGGGCGAAATAGGTGTATTTGACCCCGGGTGTCACCGTCAACTCCGGCGTGACATTCCAGTCGAACTCGGCGAAGGGCTGCGCCGTGCGGCTGACGCTATTGTAAAAATAGCTGTAGGGCGTGCCGTATTTGCCCGGCACCCAGGCGTTACCCTGGCTGATATCGACCGTGCCCGAATAGCGGTGGTCATGCTGTTCGTCGAACCACAGACCGGCTTGCAGCGTGCCGAAGCCCAGATCGTAATCGGCGTGCAGAATATTGCCCCAGCTGCGGAAGCGGGCGTTGGCGGCCTTGCCGGGAATGTCGTTCGCCAGCGCCGCTTTGGTCTTGTCCTTGGGGCTGTTGCCGGTGGGATAGCTGCCGGCCGTGTAATACGTCACCTTGTTGTCGGCGGGATTGGTGTCGGTCGCGTCCTTGCCCTCGACATAGACATGGGCAAAATAGTCCGTGTACACCTTATCATCGATGGCCAGCTTACCGAACAGCGTGGTCTTGAGGTCGACATAATAGAAATCGGAATAATAATTGCTGGGATTATACTTGTAATAGGACTGGGTGGTGGGATCGTCGCTGAGGGCGAAGTTCTTGCCGTATTTTTCCATATTGGCGAGGGTGGCGCCCTGGGTGGTGTACTGGAACTCGTGGTTTTCCGTTCCCATCACCGTGATCGTCGTGGTGTCGCCGAGATCGAGTGTGTATTTTCCGAGCGCGTTGGTCCGCCGCTCGGCAGCATTGCTGAGATAACCATCCGTCGTCTCATGCTGGTAATCGACAAAGGCGCGGCCATAGCCGGTATCGCCCGTGTTCAGTTCCAGCCCGCCGGCGAGCGTGTTGAAACTGCCATAGGTGCCATAAGGGTTGAGCGAGAAACGGTCATCGACCGTCTTCGAACGAAAGCCGATGGTGCCGCCGAAGGTCGCTTTACCAATCGTCGAGCCGCCGCCCGGCCCGCGATCGACTTCGGCATCGGCCAGATCGTGGGCGATGAACAGCGCCGAACTGGTATGATGCAGATCGGTAGCGTCGCCGAAGGGAATGCCGTCAAAGGTGACGTTATACTGGCCGTCCTGGAAGCCGCGAATGCTGAGCACTTCGGACTTGCCGAGCCCCGGGCCGTTGGGGCTCTGGTCATAAACGCTGGGCTCGAACTTCACGATATCGTCGAAGCTGGCCAGCGGAATGATATTGTCCTTGATGAAGCCCTCCTGCACGACCGAAGTCGGCTGCGTAATCTCGGTAGGCACGCTCGATGGCGCGACAAAAATCGCCTTGCCCATGACGGTCACGGTTTCGACCGTATCGGGCGATGAAAGGTCGGCTGCGGGGGCGGCTCCGAACGCAAGCAAACCGCTGACTGCCACCGAATAGAATAACCGACTCCGCGCGGCGCGGGCGTTGCCCGTGCCATCCTGCTTCGTTATTTTCACCTTGAACCCCTCTGCAATGGATCGTGACCCTCGCCTTCATCGCAACGAGAGCGCCGTTGGGGGTAATTCACCTTCGTGAAATGTCAGTGACACTAAGAGGCCGGATAGTCGGAGAATCGCTGCGCGATACTGCCGTGCAACACTTCCGAAAATGTACTGAGGTGGACAAATGAAATCTTTGCGTGCAGCCGTCGCGCTTTTCGCGATCACCTTGCCGTTTCAATACGCTGCGGCACAAACAAATCCTGCACGCCTGGAACGGGTTGTGATCGTAGAGCGCCATGGCCTGCGGCCACCGACCAAAGCGCCGGAAGACCTTGCCAAATTTGCTGAGCGGCCATGGCCGCAATGGAGCGTAAAACCTGGCGAATTGACCGTGCATGGCGCCAAAGCCATCGCCCTGATGGGCGCCGCTCTGAAGCACGAATATGTAACAAACCGTCTCATAAGCGCACGGGGTTGCCCGGTCTTCGTCTGGGCCGACAGCGGCGACCAGCGCACCCGCGCTAGCGGTGACGCCTTGCTGCAAGCCATGGGGTGCAACGCGGAATCGTCGCATTTGGCAGCCGGGCAGCAGGACATGCTGTTTAGCGGGGAGGCGAAAATTTGCCCTAGCGATGGCGATACAACAAAAGCGGCGGTGGAAGAAAAACTCGCCCGCGTGCTTGCAGCCAATCGCCAGAGCTATGATGCCGCACGCCAAACAATGCAAAACATTCTGACACCTGGGGGCTGCGGCAAGGATGGCCAGCCTCTATGCGTCATCGCGGAAGGCACCGACACGGTTGTCGTCAAAAACGGCGAAGCGCGGCTCGAGGGGCCGCTGGCGAATGCCTCGGGGCTAACGGAAAACTTGCTGCTCGAATACGCCGAAGGCAAACCTTTATCGCAGGTCGGCTGGGGCGGCGCTGCGGCTAAGCTTTCCACCGTCTTGTCCCTTCATAATCTGTATACGGATGTTATGCGGCGCACACCGGTCTTGGCGGCGCGCCACAGCGCGCTCCTGGCGCAGCAAGTGGTTGACCTTTTGCAGGATCGCGAAAGCAGTTTTCCAGGTGCCGTCCCCGTCCCCGCCGGAGCCAAGCTCATCATCTTCCTGGGCCATGACACCAACCTTTCCAACCTGTCGGGCCTTCTGGATACAGCTTGGAGTTTGCCCGGCCAGCCCGACAACACGGCGCCCGGCACCGCCATGGCGTTCGAGCTATGGCGCCGCGCCGACGGGTCGAAATTTGTCACGGTGCGGGTCTTCTATCAGACGCTGGAGGAGTTACGCAGGCTCACACCCCTCAAGGCACCCCATAACGTGGTGTTGCCGGTCTGCGCCGGCGGCTCCTGCTCGCTGGAGGCGCTTAGCGCCAAAATCGGCAAGGCCATCGCCAGCGCTTGCCCGAAACAATAGTTGCGCGCAGCGGCTCACTTCGTACACTGACGGTGCCGCGCGAAGAGGGGCTGCCATGCCGATCCTGCATCAGATGCAGATGTCTGGAAATTGCTACAAGGTGCGCCTTTGCGCCCGGCAAACGGGTGTGGATCTGACCCTCAAAAACTATGGGCTGCATGACGGTTCCACCCGCACGCCGGCGTTTCTGACGTTCAATGCCAACGGGCGCGTGCCGCTGCTGCAGCTCGAGGACGGGCGGCTTTTGCCGGAATCCGGCGCCATCTTGTTCTATTTGAGCCAGGGCACCACGTTGCAGCCTGATAGCGGCTGGGAACAGGCGCAAATGCTGCAATGGATGTTCTTTGAACAATATAGCCACGAGCCCTATATCGCCGTAGCGCGCTTCTGGTTGCACTTTGCCAAACCCGAGGCATTGGAAACCAAACGCCACCTTGTTGCGGACTGGCATGCTAAGGGCAATGCCGCCCTCGCCGTCATGGAGAGCCACTTGCTTGGGCATGACTGGTTTGCAGGCAGCCGCTATTCCATCGCCGACATAGCCCTCTATGGCTATACGCATAGCGCGGCGGAGGGTGGCTTTGAATTGAGCCGGTATCCTGCCGTTTCTGCATGGCTTACACGTGTTGCGGCCGAGCCGAACCACATCGATCTCGACACGCGCTGGTAGGCCTCCTTCTTGCCTAGAGGGCGGGCCTCGGCTAATGATCCGCCGTCGAGGCCGCGCAGCCAAAGCAGAGACAAGTTTCCAGCGCGCCCATGCGATGCTCCTTCGGGAGGAATCGGCCTGGAGTGACGACTACGACGCTTTCCCTGAAAATCCTGGTGCGACTTTGACGGCTGCAACGAACATGGTGTTCGGGGCAGGATTTACTAATGCTTTCAGGAGAAAGCCGTCATGACCATTGGTCA